>NZ_JARUBO010000005.1:6485726-7127635 GCF_029626235.1 Micromonospora sp. WMMD1120
GCGCGTCCGTGGCCTGCGGGCCGGCGCGGACGACTACATCGTCAAACCGTTCGGCATACCGGAGCTGCTGGCCCGCATCGACGCCGTCCTGCGGCGGACCCGGGCGGCTCGTGCGCTGAGCCAGCCGGACGGGCCGCTGGTCCTGGGCCCGATGCGGATCGTCGTCGGCACCCGCGAGGTCACCATCGACGACACGCCCGTGACGCTGACCCGCAAGGAGTTCGAACTGCTCCTGCTGCTGGCCCGCCGGGCGCCGAACGTGGTGAGCCGCGACGCCATCCTGGACCAGATCTGGGGCGCGACCTGGGAGTCCGCGAGCCGCACCCTGGACACGCACATCTCCGCGCTGCGGCACAAGGTGGGGCCGGCCGTGCTCATCCGCACGATGCACGGGGTCGGCTACCGGCTGCTGACCGACGGCCCGGAGCCGATCGGCTGACGCGTCGTGAATCGTCGCCTGCTCGCCGTGCTCGTACCCCTCGCGGTGCTGCTCGTCACGGCGCTCGGGGTCCCGCTCAGCGTCACCGTGGCCGAGCGGGAGATGCAGGAGACCTACGTCGACCGGCTCGGTGACGTCGGCCGGTTCGCCTCGCTGGCCGACACCGCGCTGTCGACCGGGCGGACCGAGGCGCTGCACCAGGAACTGGCGCGCTACCACAAGCTGTACGACATCCCGGTCGTGGTCATCGACACGTCCGGCACCGTGCTGCTCGGGCCGGCGGAGGCCTACGAGGAGGCGGCTCGCGCCGAGCCGGCGTTGCCGCGGATCGTGACGGCGGCGCTGGCCGGGGCGCGGTCCGAGCCGTCCGGCGAGTGGGCGCCCTGGAACGACTCGGCCCTCGTCGTGGCCGAGCCGGTCGGCCGGGACAGCGAGGTCGTCGGCGCGGTCGTGACGATCTCCGACCTGTCGGACACCCGACACCACATCCTCGTCCGCTGGGCCCGCCTGGCCGGGCTCGGGCTACTGCCGTTGGTCGCGCTGGTGGCCGTCGCCTGGCCGGTCTCGGCTTGGGTGCTGCGACCGGTGCGGAAGCTGGACGCGGCGACCTCACGGATCTCCCAGGGTGACCTGACGATCCGCGTGGACGCCGAGGCCGGGCCGGCCGAGCTGCGGCGGCTGGCCGGGTCGTTCAACATGATGATGGACGCCGTCGAGAACGCCGTGCACCGGCAGCGGGCCTTCGTCTCCGACGCGTCGCACCAGTTGCGCAACCCGCTGACGAGCCTCCGGCTGGCGGTGGAGAGCCTCGACGCGCACCTGCGACCGGAGAGCGGCGGGCGGCAGGTGTACGACGTCGCCGTCGACGAGGTGAAGGCGATGCAGCGGATGCTGAACTCGCTTCAGGCCAGCGCGCGGTTGGAGAGCATGCGCACGGCCTCACCGGTGGATCTGGACGAGGTGCTGACGACGCGGGTGGACCGGTGGCGGGCGTTGACGGCTTCGGCGGGGCAGACGCTCACCGTCGACGTACCACCGGGGCTGCGGCTGCTGGAACCGCCGGGCGGGCTGGGCAGCATCATGGACGAGTTGATCAGCAACGCGCTGCGACTGTCGGACGCGCAGACCGTGGAGGTGCGCGCCCGGGTCGCGCCCGGTGGCGCGGAGGCTGGCGACGCCGGGGAGGGCGCCGCGACGGCCGGCACCGTCGTGCTCACGGTTCGCGACGACGGGCAGGGGGTCGACGCCGCGGAGCGGGCCCAGGCGCTCCAACGGTTCTGGCGCTCCCCCCGGCACCAGAACGTCTCCGGG
Source organism: Micromonospora sp. WMMD1120 (assembly GCF_029626235.1). NCBI lineage: Bacteria > Bacillati > Actinomycetota > Actinomycetes > Micromonosporales > Micromonosporaceae > Micromonospora > Micromonospora sp. WMMD1120. Next base: position 6,487,477 of record NZ_JARUBO010000005.1, read on the forward strand.
ACCGGCCTGGGGCTGGCGATCTGCGCCGACCTGGTGGCGCGGGCCGGGGGCCAGCTCCGGCTGGAGGAGGGGCTGCCCCGCCCGGACGGGTCCGGGCACGGGTTCGCCGCGGTGATCACGTTGCCGGTCGTCCCCGACGCGACGTCCCCACGTGGCGCCCCGGCGCGAGCGCCGGTCTGAGGGTCCGGCACGGCCACCACCGCCGGGTCAGCGTTTGCGGTCGCGGAACCAGGCGGCGGCACCCGGGTGCAGCGGGATCGTCGCCGTCGAGATCGCGGTGCGCACGTTGATCTGCCACGCCTCGGGGACGGCCTCCCCGTCCTCGCGGCTGCCCGAGGCGATCGTGCCGGTGTGCCGGAAGATGGTGTCGGTGATGGCGTAGACCAGATCGTCTCGCAGGTCGTTGCGGACCAGGAGCACGTTCGGCACCGCCACGGTGCGGGTGGCCGGCACGTTGGCGTAGGCGGTCGCCGGGATCGTGGCCGGCGCGTACGGGCCGGGATAGAAACGACCGAGCGCATCCGCCTGTTTCTCCAGCGGGATCATCCGCACCAGGTGCCGCAGCGCCAGCTCCGTGATGGCCGGCGTCGGGACGCCGGTCAGGGAGAACATCGCGTCGATGGCGCCGTCGCGCAGCGACGTCGCCGAGTCGGCCTGGCTGAGGAACCGACGGTCGGCCTTCATCCGGGCGAGCTGGAGGACCCGTGCCGACGTGAACTCGGTGCCCGAGTCGTGCGCCCCGAGAGACACGCGCCTGCCCGCCAGGTCCGCGAACTCGACGATCCCGCTGTCGGCCATGACCACGAGGTGCAGATGACTGTCGTAGAGCCGACAGATCGCCGACAACCCCTCGGGCGCGCTGCCGTCGGTCGTGATCAGGACGTCGAGGCTGGTCAGCCCGAGCTGCGCCTCACCGGCGCGCAGCATCCGGATGTTGTCGGTGGACGCCCGGCTCGGCACCGTGGTCACCGTGGCGCCCGGCACGTGCTCGGAGATGTGCTCGGCGATCGCCCCGCCGATGCGCCGGTACACCGCCCCCGCCGGGCCGGTGGCGAGTCGCAGGTGGACCTCGTCGACCTGGGGTTTCCGGGTGCAGCCGACGAGCAGCCCGCCGGCGGCGAGGAGCACCGCCCGCCGGCTGGCCCGTAACTGCGGGATCGGCGTCATCGGACGATGATACGGAGAGCGACCGCCAGCGCACGCTAACGGTCTCCCCGGTGTGCCCGGGTCCCCGGTCAGCGCTGCCCCTGCCGGGTCAGCAGACCCAGGCGGCCGGCGACGTGCGCCGCCACCTCCCCCGCCCGCTCGGCGAGATAGAAGTGCCCGCCGGAGAAGACGCGGATCGCGCAGGCGGCGGTGGTGTGCAGCGCCCAGGCCTTGGCATCCTCCACCGCGACGCGTGGGTCCACGTCCCCGATCAGCACCTCGATCGGCGCGCCGACAGCCGCGTTCGGGGGATCGCACCGGTACGTCTCGATCGCTGTGTAGTCGGCCCGCAACGCCGGCATGATCATGTCGAGCAGCTCGGGGTCGGCCAGCAGGCTCGCGTCGGTGCCGCCGAGCCGGCGCATCTCCGCGATCACCTCCGCGTCGCCGCGGCGGTGCACGTTCTCCTCCCGAACCACCGACGGCGCGCGCCGGCCGGACGCGAACAGCACCTCGGGGACCGGCGCGCCGCGTTCCTCCAACCTGCGGGTCACCTCGAAGGCGAGGATCGCCCCCATGCTGTGGCCGAAGAACGCGAACGGACCCTCGACAGCGCCGGCCAGCACGTCGGCCACCTTGTCGGCGAGGCTGCCGAGCTCGGTGATCCCGGGCTCGCGGTGGCGGTCGTGGCGGCCCGGGTACTGCACGGCGAGCACCTCGATCCGGTCGCCGAAGAGCCCGGCCAGCGGGAAGTAGTAGCTGGCGGAGCCACCCGCGTGCGGAAAGCACACCAACCGGACCGGGGCGTCCGGAAGCTGGCGCACGACCCTGATCCACGTCTGATCCATGAGCTCCAGCGTTCGCCAGGGCCGGGAAACCCGGCAACGTCAGTTCGAAGTCTCAAGTCTCCTACCGGGCGGCGCGAAACCGAACCGCGTGGGCGGAAAGCCGACCGTGCCGTCACCGAGGGATTGACCGTCGCCGACGTCCCCTGTTAACTGCACAGCAACGATCTGGATCGATGGTCGTCCGGCAGCCGCACACCGGTCCGGCGACGCCGTTTCCGGTCGTCTCGACATCGCTCTCGTCTTCGGCGGACGTGGGCAGACCGGGGCATCCCCACCCTCTGACTCGTCCCATCGAGCCCGGCGTCGGCGGCCCGGCTTCCACCACCCCTGGCGAACGCGCGCCCACCGGTACGCGTCCGCCCGACCGTCCCGCCCAGCCGACCCCGGGAGTACGCCATGCGCACACCACGACCGCGCCTCACCGCGGCCGTCGTCCTGGCCATCCTCGCCAGCCTCCTGCCGATCCTGGTGGGGGTGACCGCCGCGCCATCGCCGGCAGCGGCGGCGCCGCCCGCGACCAGCCAGTTCGAGAAGGTCAAGCTCGACGGCGGGCTCTCCATGGGAGAGCCGATCGAGTTGTCCGTCCTGCCCGACGGCAGGGTGCTCTACATCAACCGGGGCACCAGTTCCGGCGGCGGCCAGGTCCGCCTCTACAACCCGGCCACCCGCAGCACGACTGTCGCGCTGACGCTGCAACTGGACGCCCGTTTCGAGGACGGCCTGATCGGCATCACCGCCCACCCACGGTTCGCGACCAACCGCTGGGTGTACCTGTTCTACTCGCCGGCCGGCACGCCACTGGTCAACCGCATCTCCCGCTTCACGTTCGATCCGAGCACCCTGGCGCTCGACCCTGCCAGCGAGACCCGGCTCATCGAGTGGCCCACCGAACGCCGGCTCTGCTGCCACTCGGCCGGCTCGATGACCTGGGACAGCGACGAGAACCTCTACTTCGCCGTCGGTGACAACACCAACTCCGGCGGCGACTCGGCCGGCATGGCGCCGATCGACGAGCGGACGAGCCGCGACGCGCAGTACGACGCGCAGCGGACCTCGGGCAACACCAACGACCTGCGCGGGAAGATCAACCGCGTCCACCCGGAGGACAACGGCACGTACACCATCCCGGCCGGCAACCTCTTCGCGCCGGGCACCAGCGGCACCCGGCCGGAGGTCTACGTGATGGGGGTGCGCAACCCGTACCGGATCTGGGTGGACCGCAAGAGCAGCAACACCCTCTACTGGGGCGAGGTCGGACCGGACGCGGGCGCGACGATCGCCAACCGGGGGCCGGCGGCGTACGACGAGTGGAACCGGGCCACCACACCGGGCAACCACGGCTGGCCGTACTGCGGTGGCCCCAACGTCGCCTACAACGACTGGGACTTCGCCACCAACTCGCCACGCGGCTGGTTTCCGTGCGGCGGCAGCACCGGCCCGGTGAACAACTCGCCCCGCAACACCGGACTCCAGCAACTGCCGCCGACCCGCGGCGCGCTGGTGTGGGAGCAGCACGGCGGCAGCCGGGAGTGGCCCGCCCTGGACAGCCCGGGCGGCTGCGGCTCGCCCAACCACGCCGAGGTCTACCACTACGACCCCAACCTGGTCTCGGAGGTGAAGTGGCCGTCGTACTACAACAACAAGCTGCTCATCACCGAGTACTGCCGTAACTGGATCAAGGAGGTCCAGTTCGACAACGGCAACCCGCGCACCGGAAACCCGAGCCCCATCGAACCGGTGCTCGCCGGCATGTCGTTCGTCCACCCGATCGACATGGAGTTCGGCCCGGACGGCTCGCTCTACCTGCTGGAGTACGGCAACGGATACTTCTCCGGCGACTCCGCCGCCGGGCTCTACAAAATCAACTACGTGGCGGGTGGCCGGTCCCCGACCGCCGTCGCGTCGGCCACCCCCGACAACGGCCTGAGCCCGCTGACCGTCAGCTTCTCCAGCGCCGGCAGCGCCGACCCGGACGGCGACCCGCTGTCGTACGCGTGGGACTTCGACAGCAACGGCACCGCCGACTCCACCGCCGCGAACCCCACCCACACGTATTCCAGCAACGGCGACAAGCGCGCCCGACTCACGGTGTCCGACGGAACGGGCCGGTCCGGCACGACGCAGATCGCCGTCGTGGTGGGCAACAACCGGCCCACCGTCTCGCTCAACGGCATCCCCAACGGTGGCCTGTTCTCCTGGGACGAGAACCTGACGGCCACCGCGACCGCGACCGACGCCCAGGACGGCGCCATCCCCTGCGCGAACGTGACGATCCGGGCAGCCCTCGGCCACCAGGAGCACGCGCACGAGGAGGGCCAGGGCACCGGCTGCGGCTTCACCGTCAACACCGGACCGGTGCACGCGGGACCGGACTCGGTGCTCTTCTTCCTGCTCCGCGCCGGCTACACCGACCGGGGCGCCAGCGGCAGCGTGCCGCTCACCGCCGAGAAGGACGTCACCCTCTGGCCCAAGCAGTGGCAGGCCGAACACTACGTCTCGCTGCACGGCCCCCAGGTCATCAACGCCGGCGGCGCCGAGGGCGGCCGGCGGCTCGGCGACATCCAGAACGGGGAGTACGTCCGGCACCATGCGGTGAGCCTGAAGGGCATCACCGGAGTCCGCGCCCGGGTCTCCTCGGACAAGGCCGGCAACGTCGCCTCCTTCCGGTACGACTCCCCCACCGGTCCGGAGATCGCCCGGGTCACCGTGCCCAACACCGGCGGCTGGGACAACTACACCGAGATCAGCGCATCGGTCACCAGGCCCGACGACAACACCCACGACCTCTACGTCGTCTTCACCGGCGGCACCGGAGGCGCGCTGCTCGACCTGGACAGCTACACGTTCACCGGCGCGGGGGTGAGCACCCCGACGGGCGGCGTCCGCACCGGTCCGATCCGGGGCATGAACAAGTGCGTCGACGTCAACGGCGGCGGGACCGCCGACGGCACGAGCGTTCAGATGTGGGACTGCATCACCGGCGCGACGAACCAACAGTGGACGCTGCCCGGCGACGGCACCGTCCGCAGCCTCGGCAGGTGCCTGGACGTGAAGTCGAGCGGCACCACCAACGGCACGCCGATCCACCTCTGGACCTGCAACGGCACCGGGGCACAGCAGTGGGTGTCCGGGGCCAACGGCAGCCTGCGCAACCCGCAGGCCAACAGGTGCCTGGACATTCCCTCGTCGACGCCGACGAACGGACGGCAGTTGCAGATCTACGACTGCAACGGCACCGGCGCGCAGAACTGGACGCTGCCGTGACGGCCAGGTGTTGCCCGCGCAGACCAGCGCCCCGTCCGCGCTGGTTGAGGCACGGACGGGGCGATCGCGAACGGGAGGACGCCGGCGCCTGCTACTGCCGCCAGTCCTCCGCCGGGGTGAGCGGAACGGGCGGGGGGCGCTCCGCCGTCGTCGTCACCTCGATCCGTCGACCCTCCCCGGCCGAGCGGAGCAGCGTGCTCATCACGTCGAGCACGTGCAGCGCGACGTCACCGCCGGCCCGCGGCGGACGACCGTCGGCGCGGACGGCGTCGATCAGGCCGATGCCCCGGGACGCCCCGGCGTAACCCGCCAGCGGGTCGAGGACCTGCCAGTCCCCGCCACCGAGTGGAAACAGGCGGACCGCGCCGTCGAAGTAGTTCGGGTCGGGTACGGCGAGGGTGCCGGCCTCCCCGTGGACCTCGATCGGCGCGGCCGTCGTCGCGACACCGTCGAAGCTGGTCGTGAGGGTGGAGAGCGCGCCGTCGGCGTGCTCCAGCACACCTGTCACGTGGGTGTCGACCCGCACCGCGACAGGCTCGCCGGTGCGCGGACCCGAGCCGATGACGCGTTCGGCGCGCAGGCGACTGGCGGCCCCGTGCACCGCGCGGACGGGCCCCAGCAGGTGGATGAGCGCGGAGATGTAGTACGGCCCCATGTCCAGCAGCGGACCGCCGCCGGGGGCGTAGTAGAAGTCGGGGTCCGGGTGCCAGCGCTCGTGCCCGGGGGTGACCATCACGGCCGACGCGGACAGCGGACGCCCGATCAGCCCCCTGTCGACCGCCGCACGGGCGGTCTGCGTACCCGTGCCCAGCACGGTGTCCGGCGCGCACCCGACGCGGACGCCCGCCGACGCGGCCCGGTCCACCATGGATCTACCGTCGGCGAACGTGGCGGCGAGCGGCTTCTCGACGTACACGTTCTTGCCGGCGTCGATCGCGGCCAGCGAGACCTCGGCGTGCGCCGCGGGAATCGTGAGGTTGAGGACCGTGTCGACGTCCGGCCGGTCGAGCAGGCCCTCGACGCTCACCGCCGCGACGCCGGGTGTCGTGTCGGCGACGGCGGCCGACCGGGCGGGATCGAGGTCGGCCACCGCGACGATGCGCACCGCCGGATGGTCGGTGAGCGTGTCCAGGTACGCGCGGGAGATGACCCCGAGACCTACGATGCCGACGCCGTGCGGGTCGCCCACACCATGCCCCTCTCGATGACGGTACGGATGCCCGGGTGCTCCAGCACGTCGAGGCTGTGGCCCGGGGTCGTGACGACGACGCGCCCGGCGCCCCACAGCCGGGTCCAGATCGCCGGCGAGGTGATGGGCCGGTGCCACGGATGCCACGCCTGGGTGGGGTGGGTGGTGACGGCCAGCACGTCGATCAGGTCGTCGTGCAGCACCCAGTACTGCTCGGTCACCAGGTCGATGTCCTCGATGCCCGCGGTGATCGGGTGCTCCCGGCCGAGGTCGGTGAAGCGCACCCGGTGCGGCAGGAAATTGTCCTCCTCGCCACCGCTGCGCTCGCACGGCTCGCGGCCCGGGTGCGTGGCGAACTGTCCGCCCACCAGTTGCAGGTAGTCCGAGGACGCGCGGAACGCGTCGACGATGCCGCCGTGCCAGCCGGTGAAGCCCGTTCCCGCGACGACCGCCGCCCGAAGACCCGCCACCTGCTCCGCGGTGATCTGCGCCATCGTCATGCACTGCACCACGAGATCGGTGCGGGCCATCTCGGCGGCGTCGGCGTAGATTTCCGTCGACTCCTCCACCCGGACCGTGTAGTCGTTGCGCTCGAGGAAGGGGATGAACAGCTCCGTCGCCTTGACCGGCTGGTGCCCCTCCCATCCGCCCCGGACCACAAGTGCTCTGCGCTGCGTCACGCCCGCTCCCCTCCCCGGTGCGTCGCCACCGGGCTGGCCGTCCTCAGTTGCCGCACGCGCTTGCGCGCACCGAAACCGTACCCGTGGTCGCCGATGCCGGCACTGATGGCGATCACTCGCCCTCCGACCCCGCTTCGGCGAGTAGCTGCACGAACCGTCCACACCAGGTCCGCACCGTCGAGTGGTCGAACAGGTCGGTCGAGTACTCGACGACCCCGTGCAGCTCGTTCCCGACCGGCGTGACGACCAGCGCGAGGTCCCGGCGTGCGCAGCCGAGCTCCTGGTCGATGACCTCCACGTCGGCGCCGGGCAGGGTGACCTCGGGCAGCGCCGGATTGAAGCCGAACAGCATCGTCGCCACCGGGGGCGCCGCGCCGACCCGCCACTCGGGGTCGACAGCGGCGTAGATGGCGGGCAGGGGCGCCGGCTGGTGCCGGACGGCGTCGAGGAACGCCTGCTCGGTGCCGGCCACCAGGTCGGCGAGATTCGTCGCGGTCGCCAGCGGCGGGCGCACCAGCAGGGTGCTGGTGAACAGACCGACCACCGACTCGAAGGCCCGGTCGTCGCGGTGCGCGTACGGGCAGGCCAGCACGACGTCGTGGTGGCCGACGAGTTCGCTGGCCAACCGCGCGTAACTCGCCAGCAGCACGGGGAAGACGGTGGTCCCGCGCCTGGCGGCGACGTCGTGCAGGCGGGCGGTCAGGTCGGCGGGAACGGTGAAGGTGACCTCCTCGCCGCGACCCGACAGGCGGGCCGGCCGGGGACGGTCGGTCGGCAGCGACAACACCCGGGGCGCGCCGGCGAGCTGCCGCCGCCAGTACGTCAGCACGTCCGGCGCCACAGTCGTGGCGCGCTGGCGGCGGGCGTACGTCAGGTAGCTGGACGCCGGGCGCGTCGGGGCGGGACCCGCTGCGCGCTCGGCGGCGTACCCGCGCCCCAGCTCGTCCAGGAGCTGGAGCATCGACCACCCGTCGCCGTGCAGGTGGTGTACGACGAACAGCAGCACCCACGTCTCGTCGTCGAGTCGGGCCACCTCGGCACGGACCCGGGGCACCCGGTCGTCGGGGAACGGTTCCCGTCCGGACCGCAGGCACCACTGGTCGACCTCGTGCTCACGCAGGTCCCGCACGGACAACCCGACCGGGCTCGGGGGCAGCACCTCCTGGGTGAGCACGCCGTCGCGCTCCACCAGGCGGGCACGCAGCGCCTCGTGCCTGTCGACGAGCCCGTCCAGAGCACGTTCGAGGGCCGGCAGGTCGAGCCGGCCGGTGATGTTCATCCGCACCGCCATGTGCACGGCCGGCGGGTTCGGCGCCTGCCGCTGCCGCTGCCACATCAGTTCCTGCTGGTACGTCGCCGGCGCCCGCGCCACGACCGGGTCGTCGGCGACCGGCGCACGACCGGCCGGGTCGTCGGTCGCCCGCGACCCGCCGGTCAGTTCGTCGCCGTCCGACGACCCGGTCGTCTCGTCGCCGTCCGGCGACCGGCTGGCCAGCTCCCGGATGCCCCGGCTGCGCAGCACCTCGTGCACACCCACCCGCTGCGGACCGAGCGCCGTCAACCGGTTGGCCAGCCGGACGGCCGCGAGCGAGTGGCCGCCGGCGGCGGTGAACGGCACGTCCACCGACAGCTCCGGCACCCCCAGCTCCGCGCACCAGGCATCGTGGACGATCCGCTCCCGGCTCGTGCGGGGCCGCTCGACGACGGGTGTGGCGGGCGGCGCGGGCAGGCGGGCGGCGTCCACCTTGCCGGTACCGGTGGTCGGCAGGGTGTCGAGCAGCACCCAGGCCACCGGGACGAGGTGCGCGGGGAGACGCTCGGCCAGCGCCGCGGCCAGGACCCGCGGGTCCGACGGTCGGTGCTCCTCGTCGACGACCACGTAGGCCGCCAGGTAGGGGTCGTCACCCCGATCGTGGCGGGCGATCACGGCCGCCTGCCGTACGCCGGGCAGGTGGGCGAGCGCCGCGCCGACCTCGCCCGGCTCGATCCGGTATCCGGCGATCTTGACCTGCTCGTCGACCCGGCCCACGAACTCCAGGACGCCGGTCCCGCGCACCCGGGCGAGATCCCCGGTGCGGTACATCCGGTCACCGGGTCGGAACGGGTCCGGCACGAACGCCGCGGCGGTGTCCGCCGGTCGTCCCCGGTAGCCCCGGGCCACCCCGGCGCCGCCGACGTACAGCTCTCCCACCGCCCCGGGTGGCACCGGACGGCCGGCGGCGTCCAGGAGGCGCAGTCGGCGGTTGTCCACCGGAGCGCCGATGTCGATCGCCCCGGGGCCGTCCGGGGACACCGGCCCGGCAGTGGTCACGATGCTGCACTCGGTCGGGCCGTAGGCGTTGACGACCTCGGCGGGGAAGTCGACCGGCGGGCGACGGCGCAGCTGGCTACCCCCGACGACGAGGGTCCGCAGGGTCGCCGCATCGGTGGCCGGCAGCGCGAAGACGAGTTCGGCCAGCGGCGCCACCAGGAAGGCGACGGTGACGCCGTGCCGGGACCACTCGTCGACGAGAGCTGCCGGGTCCGAGCGGACCCCGTCCGGGACGAGGTGGACGGTGGCACCGGCGGCGAGCGCCGGGTACGTCTCGGCGAGGTTCGCGTCGAAGCCCAGGCCCAGACCGTGCGCCACGGTGTCGGCGGGGGTCAGTCCGAGTGCCCGGACGTGCCAGGACACCGTGTCCACGGCGGCCCGGTGCGGCACCAGGACCCCCTTGGGTCGACCGGTGGAGCCCGAGGTGTAGACGCACCAGGCCAGGTGCTCGGGCGTGGGCGTGCGCTCGACCGGTGGCAGGTCCGGGTCCACCGGCTCCTCCACCAGGACCCGCGCGACCTCCGTCGGGTGGTCGATCTCGGCGGTGGTGAGCAGCAGCCGCGCGCCGCTGTCGGCCAGCAGGTCCCGCACGCGGGCGACGGGCAGCGTCGGATCGAGGGGCAGGAACCCGCCGCCGGCCAGGAGGACGGCGAGCTGCGCGGCGAGGAGTTCGGGTCGACGGGGCAGGAGCACGGCCACGATGTCGTCCGGCCCCACGCCGGTGGCGGCGATCCGGCGGGCCAGCAGCTCGGCACGCCGGTGCAGCTCCCGGTAGGTCCAGCGGGTGCGGCCGCAGACCACCGCGACGGCGTCCGGCGTACGGGCGACCTGCCGGACGAACGGGTCGTGCAGCCGTTCGGCCGGCGGCCGCACGCGCGGCCCGTCGAGCTGGTCGGCGGGTTCGGACAGGCGCGTCGCGAGGTGGGACAGCCGGTCCCCCGGCTGCCGGGTGACCCGGTCCAGGATGCGCCGCACGTCGTCCAGGAACCGGCGCACCGTGGCGCCGTCGAACACGTCGGTCCGGTACTCGACGTGGCAGCGCACGGTGTCGGCGTGGGACAGGTAGATGACGAGGTCCACCGGCGCCTTGTCCAGCCCCAGCCGCAGGGGCGTCGCGGTGACACCGGGCAGGTCGAACGCGAAGAGCTCGTCGCCGCCGCTGTACTCCACCACGACGTCGAAGAGCGGATGGCGACCGGGCTGCCGATCCGGGGCGAGCGCGTGGACGAGGACGTCGAACGGGACGCTGTGGTCGTACCCGTCGGCGGCGGTGGACTGGACCCGGGTCACGAGTTCCCGGAACGTGGGGTCGCCGCTGAGGTCCAGCCGCAGCGGCAGGGTGTCGACGAAGAACCCGATCAGGTCCGCGCAGGTCTCGTCGCGGCCGCTGGTGCCGGTACCCACCACCAGGTCCGGCTGGCCGCTGAACCGGAACAGCATCACCCCGATCGCGCTGAGCAGCGTGCTGAAGACGGTCACTCCCTCGGCCCGGCTGAACCGCCTGATCCGGTCGGTGAGGTCGGTGGGGAGGTCGACGAAGAGTGTCGCGCCGGCGGCCGACGGGACGGCCGGCCGCTGCCGGTCGGAGGGGAGCACCAGGGTCGGTGGCAGCGGGTCGAGCTGGTCGAGCCAGTAGTCGAGGTGCTTCTCGGTCACGTCGGTGGCGGCCCGCGCGAGATCCGCATAACTCGTCGGCAGCGGAGGCAGGTGCGGCGCGTGGCCGCCGATGCGGGCCCGGTAGCACGCCGACACCTCCCGGGTCAGCACGGCGTACGAGCCGCCGTCGGTCGCCAGGTGGTGGAACGACAGCACCAGCACGTGGTGCGTCGGGGAGAACCGCAGCAACTCGAACGCGCACAGCGGGCCCGCGCCGAGATCGAACATCCGGGTGCTCATCGTGGCCAGCACGCCCCGTACGACGCTCTCCTCCTCGTCGCCCGGGTGCTCGCGCACCGGAAGGTCGACCTCCCACCGCTGGTGGACGACCTGGCGCGGCTCGCCATCGATCTCCCGGTAGGTGGTCCGCAGCGGGCCGTGCCGGTCCACGACGTCCTGTAGGGCCTCGCGGAGCACGACCGCGTCGAGCGTGCCGAGCAGCCGCACCGCGGCGCCCTCCAGGTACGCCGGGGTGCCCGGATCGATCTGCTCGGCCAACCACAGCCGACGCTGCCCCGGCGACAGAGGCGCCGTGTCGACAGGCGCGGCGGCGGTCGCGCCGTCCGGGACGGGCCGCCGCTCGGACCGCCGGGGGCGGCGCTCCCGGCGGCGGGTGGCGCGGCGCAGCGTGTCGATGACCGGCAGGCCGTCCCGGACGGCCCGCGCCGGCAGGCCGAAGTCGACGAAGCAGGCGATCTCGTCCGCGCCCGCCGCGAGGACCGCCTCGACCGTCGCACGGCAGCTCTCCGGCGAGCCGATCAGCGCCCGCTGGTCGCAGTACCGCTGGTACGCCTGCCCCAGCACGAACCGGACGTCGTCCTCGGGGGTGTCGGCCAGGTCGATGCCCAGGCCGAGACTGTTGACCACCTGCCCGAACAGGCTGAGTGAAGAGCGCAGGTACGCGCAGAAGGGCTCGAACGCGGTGGTCCGGGCACGCTCGGCGTCCTCGTCCAGGTAGGTGTGCATCAGCACCACCACCCGTCCGGACTCGGGGTCGAGCCCGTGCTCGGCGCGGGTGCGGCGGTACAGCGCGACGTTCTCGGCCAGCCGTGCCACGTCCTGCGTCATCAGGTTGGTGACCACACCCAGCCCTCGACGGGCGGCCTCCCGGTAGCTGTCGGGGTTACCGACGATGGCCGTGAACAGCGGCGGCTCGGCCTGCACCGGACGCGGGAACAGGCGCACCTCGATGTCCTCGCCGGTGCCGGACCGGGCCCCGATGGTCTCGCCCCGCCAGAGCCGCCGGACGGTGTCCAGGTTGTCGTACATCACCTGCTTGTGGCGGGGGAAGTTCTCCGGGTAGAAGACGAAGTCGTTGGCGTGCCAGCCGGGCGCGCAGCCGAGACCGACCCGGCCGCCGGAGAGGCGGTCCACCATCGACCACTCCTCGGCGACCCGGATGGGATGGTGCAGTGGCAGCACCACCGACCCGGCGTTGATCCGTAGCCGACGGGTCCGCACCGCGAGGGCCGCGGCCAGCACCGAGGGGTTGGGAAAGATGCCACCGAACGAGTGGAAGTGCCGCTCCGGCAACCAGACGCCGTGGAAACCGTGCGCGTCGGCGAACTCGGCGGCGTCCAGGATGACCTCGTACGGGTCGTCCCGCCCCTGGTCCGGGTAGTCGCCGAAGAAGTAGAGGCTGAGGTCGACGGTGTCGGTCGCGCCGGTGTCCGGCGTGTGCGGCAGCGGGGCGGGCGGCACCGGTCGTGGCGTCGGCGCCGGGGTGGCCGGTGGCGCGCCGCCGAGCAGCGCGAGCTGCTCGCGCATCAGGTCGAGCTGCCGGTGTACGACGCTGGCGAGTTCGACCGGAACATCCCCGGCGCTGCCGGCCGGCGACATCCCCGTGGAGACGGCCGGCGACGCCCCCGCCGACACCCCCGGGGAGACGGCCGGCGACGCCACAGTGGCACCGGCCGGTGTCGGGGCGGCGTCGGCGGTCACCGCCTCGGCGAGCCGGCGCGGGGTCCCGGTGGGCCCGAACAGGTCGCGGACCGGTATCCGGACGCCGAAGACGTTGTTGATCTCCCGGGACATCGTCATCAGCAGCAGCGAGTCCGCCCCGGCCCGCAGGAACGTCTGGTCCGGGTCGACCTGGTCCACGGGCAGGCCGAGGCGCTCGGCGGTCAGCGCGAGAACCCGGGTCAGCGCCGGACCCCCGGCCGGGTCCCCGGCCGCCGCCGGCGCGGTGACCGCCGGCGCGGACCCGGCCGGGGTGGCGTGCGCCGTGGCGGGAGAAGGAGTCAGCGCCGACGCCTCGGCCCAGAACCGCTGCTGCTGGAAGGGGTACGCCGGCAGCGAGGTCCGCCGCCCGCCGCAGTCGGCGGTGAGGGCGGCCCAGTCCACCTCGACGCCCGTGACGTACAGCTCGGCCACCGCACGCCAGAGCCCGTCCACCGGCCCCAGGTCCCCGCGCTGCGCGGACACCCAGCGCGCCGCGGACCCGGTGGCCCGGGCGATACCGGTGAGCACACCATCCGACCCCGCCTCCAGCACCGTCGTGACGCCCTGCTCGGCGAGGGTCCGCACCGCCTCGTCGTACGCCACCGGCTCGCGGGCCTGGCGGCACAGGTGCTCGGCGTCGGGCACCCAGCCCGGACGCCGGAGCCGCCCGTCCACTGTGCTGACCAACGGCACCTCGACGGGGCGCACCGGCACGTCCTCGACCACCCGCCGGAAACGGTCGAGCACCGGCTCGACGGCCGCCGAGTGGAACGCCCGGTCCACCGGCAACCGGCGGGTCACCGCGCCGAGTCGCAGGGCCAGCTCCCCCACCGCCGCCACGGCGTCGGGCGACCCGGACAGAACGTACTGGTCGGGGCCGTTGCGGGCGGCCACCTCCACCTCGCCGCCGGCGGTCAACTCCGCGACGGTCCGTGCGTCCGCCAGCACCGCCAGCATCGCCCCGGCAGGCATGCCCTCCCGCATGAGCCGGCCACGGTGGGCGGTGAGCGTGACGGCGTCGGTGAGCGCCAGCGCGCCGGCGGCGACCAGCGCGGCGTACTCCCCCACGCTGTGCCCGAGCAGGTAGCCGGGGGCCAGTCCCCAGGACCGCCACAGTTCGGTCAGCGCCACACCGGTGACGACGAGGGCGGGCTGGGCCACGTCGGTCGGGTACCCGCCGTTCCGTTCCCGCAGTCGGGCGACCAGGTCCCCGCCGACCGCCCGCCGGTACGCCTCGGCTCCCTCGTCGAGCACCCGCCGGACCACCGGGAACCGCTCGGCGAGGTCGAGGACGACGGCGCGCAGCTCCCCCTGGCCGGGCAGCGCCAGGGCGAGCGAGGCGGGAGCGCCCTCGCCGGCCCGCCCGACGAGCACGTCGTCGGCGACGCCCCCGCGTACCCAGTCGTCCAGGGCGTCCGCCAGGGTCGTCACCGTCGCGCCGCAGGCGACGAGGCGGTGCCGCCGGTGCCGGCGGCCCGTCCCGGCGGTCGAGACGACGTCGGCGAGCGACGGCCGGTCGTCGGCGCGCAGCCGGTCGCGGTACCGCACGGCCAGCTCCCGCAGCGCCTCGGGGTCGGCAGCCGACAGGGGCAGCAGTCCCGGCGCCGGGCGCAGCCCGGTGGCCGGCGCCGGGGCCGGGGTCGCCTCCGGCGGCTGCTCCACGATCACGTGGGCGTTCGTGCCGCCCACCCCGAGCGCGCTCACCGCCGCCCGACGCGGGTACGGGGACGCCGGCCAGTCCGTGCGGCGCGTGATGATCGTGAACGGCCCGTCGGCGAGGTCGATGGCGGGGTTCGGTGTCGTGAAGTTGAGCTGCGGGGGGATCTGCGCGTCCCGGACGCTCAGTATCGTCCGGATCAGCCCGGCCATGCCCGCGCAGCTGTCCAGGTGACCGACGTTGGCCTTGACCGAGCCGAGGAAGGGCCGACCCCCCGCGTACGCCTCGGCGAGAGCGTGGTGTTCCACCGGGTCGCCCAGGGCGGTGCCCGTGCCGTGCGCCTCGACGTAACCGACGGACCCGGCCGGCACCGCCGCGTTGGCCAGCGCCCGCCGGACCACGTCCACCTGGCCGGACACCCCGGGCGCGGTGTACCCGACCTTGGCGGCGCCGTCGTTGTTGACCGCCGAGCCGAGGATCACCGCGTGGACGCGGTCGCCGTCGGCGAGGGCCCGGCGCAGCGGCTTGAGGACCACGGCGGCGACCCCGTTGCCCCCGACCGTGCCGTCGGCGGCGGCGTCGAAGGGACGGCAGCGTCCACCGGCGGACAGGATCGAGTCCGGAGAGTGCCGGTAGCCGGTCACCTGCGGCACGTGCAACGCCACCGCCCCGGCGACCGCCAGGTCCGCCTCGCCGTCGCGCAGCGCCCGCGCCGCCAGGTGCACCGCGACGAGGGAGGTCGAGCAGGCGGTCTGCACGTTGATCGCCGGGCCGGTCAACCCGAGGCGGTAGGAGACCCTGGTGGCCAGGAAGTCCGGCTGGTTGCCGAGGGCGGCGCCGATCGAGGCGACCGGGTCGGCGGAACCGGGCAGCGTGGCGAGCTGATGCCGCAGATAGGTGTGGTGCGGATAGAGGTTCATCCCGCTGCCCGCGTAGACAGCGGTGCGACGACCGGGGCCGTCGCCCGGGTGTCCCGCGTCCTCGAGCGCGTGGTGGCAGGTCTGGAGGAAGAGTCGGTGCTGCGGGTCGAGCATCCGGGCCTCCCGGGGGGTGATGCCGAAGAAGTCCGCGTCGAAGCCCGTGATGTCGTCGAGGACTCCGCTCGCGCCGACGAAGTCGGGCGCGGTGGCGACCTCCGGCGGTACCCCCGCGGCCACCAGCTCGTCCGGGGTGAAGTGACGGATGCTCTCCACGCCGGCGAGCAGGTTCGCCCAGTACTCCTGGACGGTGTCCGCGCCGGGAAACCGGGCCGCCATGCCGATGACCGCGACGTGGTGGTCCCCCGGTGCCGCGGCGACCTGCTCGGTCACGGCCGGCGCCGGGACGTCGGCCAGGTGGGCGCTGAGCGCGTTGACAGTGGGATGGGCGAAGAGCGTGGGTCGGGGCACGCGCCGGCCGAGCGCGCGCTCCAGACGCGCTCCGAGTTGGACGATCGTGACCGAGCCGATGCCGAGTTCGTAGAACGGGACGGTGGGGTCGACCGGGGCGCCGGCCAGCTCGGCGACGATGTCGGCCACCAGCGCCCGCACGTCGGCAGGGCCGCGCCCGCGGGGCCGGACGCCGGCCGCCGCGGGCGGGTCGCCGGCGACGCCGCCGTCCGCGCCGCCACCCGGGCCCGCTGCCCCGGCGTGCCCGGCCAGGTGACGGCGGCGCAGGTCCGCGCGCCTGATCTTGCCACCCGAGGTACGCGGGAACTCCTCGGCGGGAACCGCGAGCACCTGGGCCGGCGTGACCTGCCAGCGCCGGGCCACCACCGAGGCGACGCCCCGGGCCACCACACCGGCCGGAACGACGGCATCGTCGTCGGCGACGTAGAACACGACGAGCGACTCCGTGCCGATCTCCGGGTCCGGGACGCCGACGGCGGCGACCAGGCCGTCCCGTACGCCGGGCACGGTGCCCGCCACGGTTTCGATCTCGTGGCAGGGGACGTTCTGTCCGTTGACGATCACCAGGTCCTTCGCCCGCCCGGTGATGGCGATCTCGCCGTCGCGCATGAACGCGAGATCGCCGGTGTCCAGCCACTCGTCACCGTGCGGAAAGGCGAGCCGGGACGCCTCCGGATCGTCGAGGTAGCCGGGGGTGACCCGGGCCGAGGCGATTTCCAGCCGGCCGACGCGCCCCTCGGGGAGCACCGTCCCGTCCGGGGCCACGATCCGCACCGTGGCCCCGGGGGCCGGGCGTCCGACGGAGAGGTACTCCGAGACCAGCTCGGCGGGGTCGTCGTCGGCGGCCCACTCCAGGTCACCGTCGAGGGTGGCGGTGCGCACCCGGTGCCGGTTGCCGGGGGTCCCGTAGGTGCCGAAGGTGATCCCGGTGGTGGTCTCCGACATGCCCCAACCCGGCCGGATCGCTGTCGCCGGCACTCCGGTGGCGGCCACGAACGCGTCGATCGTCTCCCGTAGGCACTGCTCACCGCCGTTGACCAGGCAGCGCACCCCGCGCAGGTCCCACCGCCGGTCGACGTCGTCCGCGACCGCCTCGACCACCAGTCGCAGGCCGAAGTTCGGCGACCAGGTGTGCGTCACCCGGTGCCGGCGCATCAGCTCCAGCCAGCACGTCGGGTCGGCGAGCACCAGGTCGGTGGCGACGTGCACGGAGGTGGCACCGAGGAAGATGCCGGCCACGTGATAGAGCAGCAGGCCCGCGGAGTGGTCCACCGGCAGCCAGTTGAGCAGGACGTCGGACGGACCGACGTCGAGCATCTCCCGCGTGCCGAGGGCGTTCTCGACCAACGCCCGGTGGGTGAGCGGGATGACCTTGGGCGTGCCGGTGCTGCCGGAGGAGAGTTGCAGGAGGGCGGTGCCCCCCGGCTCCGCGGCCGTGACGTCCGACGCCCCGGCGGCGCGGACGTGCCCGGTGTCCGACCCGGCGATCGTCAGCTCGGGCGCCGCCACCAGCCTGTCCCGCAGCGGCAGACCAGCGAGCGGGTCGAGGTCGTCCGAGCCGGCCACGACCGTCGGCCCGCCGAGCTTGTGCCAGGTGTGCAGCAGGGCTGTCACACCCGCGGCGTCCCGGTCGTAACCGTTGAGAGCGCCGGTGGTGAGCGGCACGATGCCGCCCAGGAGGCAGCCGGCGAAGACGGGCCAGTATTCGACGCCGGACGTGATCCGCAGGATGACGGGCGAGCCGGGCCGCACGCCGTGGGCCCGCAGGCCGGCCAGCGCCACAGTCGCCCTGGACAGCAGGTTCCGGTGGTCGAGGAACTCCTCCCGCCCGTCCGAGTCCACCACCAGGATGCCGGACTCGGGGAAGTCCCGGGCGGCGCGCACCAGCGCGGCGCCCAGGCTCTCGGGGAAGGCGGCGTCCGCGGGGAGGTCTCCCCCGTAGCTGATCGCGGGACGTCGTTCGGGCGCTGCGGACCTCACGGGGGAACCTCGACTTTCTGCACAGCCGGTCGGCGTGCGCGGCGTTGCGGGAAGCGGAGCTGGCTGACCAGGAACACGACGGCGGCCACGAGGGCGAGCCCGTGCGCGGCGGCGATCACCGGGAAGGGGGCGAACTGGTCGAGGGCGACGGCGCTGACGACCATGCCCAGGCCGAACCCGGCGTTCTGGACCGCCCCGGCGAGGCCGAACAGGTGCGCCCGGCGCGACGGCTCGACGGCCTGCAGCCGGGTGGTGTAGCTGATCTCGGCGTACCCGTCCGCCATTCCCGCCGCGACCACCACGACGACCAGCAACCACAGTGGTGGACCGGTGAAGGCGCTGACGAACAGCACCGACATCGCGCAGGTCGCGAGCCCGAAGGCGAGCGGGGAGACCGGGCCGGCCCGCAGTCGGCGGGCGAGCAGGCGGCTGACCACGAGGCTGCCCACCGCCCAGGACGCGGTGAACAGGGCGGCGAACGACGCGGGCGCGTCGGGACGGGTCGCGGTGGCGTACACCGGCAGACCGACGTTGTGTGACGCGGACCCGAACGCGTCGGCGGCCCGGACCGCGACCATCGCCAGCACCACA
The DNA here is from genome assembly GCF_029626235.1 of Micromonospora sp. WMMD1120. Lineage (NCBI taxonomy): Bacteria > Bacillati > Actinomycetota > Actinomycetes > Micromonosporales > Micromonosporaceae > Micromonospora > Micromonospora sp. WMMD1120. The sequence goes on from NZ_JARUBO010000005.1 coordinate 6,506,128, forward strand.
GGTGCGACACCGGAGAGCGCGTGGCGGACCCGGAGACCGTACGGACGACCGGTCGATGGGCGGTGCGCGGCCGTCGGACGCCAACCGCCGACCCGGGTCAGCAGCAGCGCGGAGAGCACGTAGGTGGCGGCGTCCAGCAGGAACGCGGCGTGGTAGCCGAGCACTGTGACGACGACGCCCGAGGTGCCGAAGCCGAGCAGCATGGCCGTCGACCGGGCGGCGACGAGGTGCGCGTTGGCGCGGGCGAGCCGATCGGGTGCGACAAGGTCCGGTATCCCGCTGCGGAGCGCGACCCCCCACAGGGTCTGTCCGGCGCCGAGGACGACGGCGAGCGCGTAGAGCACCACCGGTTGCCCGACCGACGGCGCCACCACCAGCGACACCAGCGTGCCGGCCGAGAGCAGGTCCGCGCCGACCATCAGGCGCTCACGCGGGTGACGCGCCACGAGTACCCCGGCCAGCGGACCCGCCAGGAACCCCGCCGCCAGCCGGACGGCCATGAACAGCCCGGTCTGCACCGTGGAGTCGGTGAGGTCCAGGGCGAACAGCCCCAGCGCCACCATGTTGAGGAAGCTGCCGTAGGTGGAGAGGGCGTGTGCGGCGACGACGAAACGGAGGGGGTGGTTCATCCGTACCCCGGTGAGCCCGATCAGGTTCCCCGCCGGGTCGCGCGGCGTGCACGCCACGAGGTCGTCGGGCCTTCGATCGCCGTACGTCCGTCTGTGGTCATCGCGTTGCCCACTCCCTGTCCCATCGGTGTTGGTGAGCCGCCGCGTTCGCCGTCCACAGCGCGGGCGCAACCCCGGGGAGCACCCGGTCCAGCCCTTCCTCGTTCGATACCATCAGCTCCGTGCCGAGGACCACCGTGTCCCAGTCGGACCAGTCGGCGTCCATCCGGCTGAGATCGGCTGCCAGCTCACGCCAGTCCACACGGTCCCGGCCGGCGTCCCGGCTCAGCGCCCGCTGCAGCGCGCGGCGCCGATCGGGAGCGGTCCGGTCGGCCACGGCGAGCCAGCGCTGCCGGCGGGCCGCGAACCCGAGGTCCGCCTCCGTGGGCACCTCCCGGTACAGCCGCTCGACGATGTCGTCGAGCCGTGCGTCCCGCACGTCGAGCAGGTGCGTGTAGACCCGCTGCCGCTGGTCGGCGTCGAGGAAGATCGACAGCTCGCGAACCACGTCGGCGGGCTCGTCGGTGGAGTGCACCCCGTTGACGACGTGGTTGCTGGTCGCCAACGCCGACCGCAGGTGCTCGGGAGAGCGTTCGGTGGTCACGGCCGGGCCCTTGAGCGCGGAGAGTCGCACAGTGGCGGGGACGCTGTCCGGGGGCAGCTGGACGACCAGCAGCAGCGAGGGGCTGCGGGACATGTACAGCTCGGTCAACGCCCGGCGTTCGGGCGTGGCGAAGTTCCACTGGTGCTGCCAGAGCGCGCGGGTGACGTGCCGGGACACCAGACAGGTCTCCGCGGCGACCAGTCTGATGCCGCGCGCCGTCATCCACTCGCAGGCCGGGCCGATCATCCGGCGGACCACCGCGTCCGGCTTGAACAGGATGAGGGCCGTCCGGTCGAGCAACCGCAGCACGCCGTCCTCGCTGCCGAGCGCGGTCACCAACTCCGCCCACGCCTCCTGGAAGTAGAGATCGAGGCCGTAGAGGCGGCGCTTGGCGGGCAGCACCGACAGGGTGGGCAGGATCTCCCGGCCGTAGCGCCCGAGGTCGTCGCTCACCCACGGCGTCTCGCCGCTCAAGGCTGACGGCCTTCCGCGGCCGGCCGGACGGCGAGCGTGAAGGTGGACACCAGTCGTTCGCCCTGCGTGATCTCCAGCTCGACGGAGAGCCGGGTCCGGCCCTCCGTGGTGACCGGCTCCGCCATCCGGGCCCGCACGACGGTCGGCAGGTCGAACTCGGCCACCGAGACGAACTCGGCGGAGACGCCGCACATCTCGAGGTCGGTCGCGGGCACGCCGAGGCGGCGCGCGCCCGCCAGCAGCGACAGTTGACGGCAGGCTTCCATCTGCACCATCGCGTAGAGGTGGTCGATGGGGTGGTCGAAGAGGACCGGGTGCCGGATGTCGGCGCGTACCGTGGCGACCACGTCCTTGCCGTCCTCGGTGACCTCCTCCAGCACCACGTTCGCCGGGTTCACCCGACCGACGTCGGCCGGGGCCAACCGGCTCGGCGGCGGAATCGAGATCACCGTTTGCTCGGGCAGGCCGCGCCCGGCGCGCAACGCGACCCGCATGGTCCGCCAGGTGGGCCGGTCGATCCAGGTCTGCCGCATCCGGGAGGTGGCGACCACGACGTCACCGACCCGCACGGTGAAGGCCCAGACCAGGCCGGACGGGACGTCACCCCGACGCCAGATCCGCTCGATCCGGCACCGCACGGTCAGTTCGGTGGGCGGCCCCTGCCGGAAGACCGTCGTGTCGACGAACTCACCGGACAGCTCCTTCAGCAGGAACTGGAAGTTGTTGCCGTCGACCGGCACGCCGAACTGGGTGTGCGCGACAACGAAGCAGGCCTGCCGGCAGACCTCGATCAGCAGGGCCAGGTCCGGTGTGCGGTCCTCGGTGGGAAACTCGCAGTAGAACCCGTGCGAGCGCGGCAGGCTCGCGCCGAGGACCGTCTCGTTCTCCCCCGTGGACGCGTAACTGGTCAGGAAGACCTGATCGAAGCCCCACTTGTGGACGAGCTTCCTCGGCAGGGTCTGCGCGTACCCGATGTCCTCGGTCGACATGGAAACCTCTTCCTCGATCATGCCGGCCGCCGCCCGGTGACCGCGGCCGTGAAGCGCCCCGCCATCGCTGTCACGTCCATCGACTCCGAGGCGCGATCGCCGGCCGGGCCGCCGACGGTTCCCCTGACCACCAGCATGATCGGGCCGGTCAGGGCGAGCGCCGCCCGGACAGCGGCGGTCAGGTCGGCGGTGTTCTCGACCAGGAGGGCGTGCCGGTATCCCGCGGCCTCGGCCACGACGGCGAAGTCGACGCTGGTGGCGGTCGGCTGCGCGCCGGTCGACTCGTACGCGCCGTTGTCGAAGACGATGTGCACCAGGTTCCGCGGCGCGTACCGACCGATGGTCGCCACCCCGCCCAGGTGCATGAGCATCGACCCGTCGCCGTCGAGGACCACGAACCGCCGGTCGGGGCGTTGCAGCGCGGCGCCGAACGCGAGCCCGGCGGCGTGCCCCATCGAGCCCTGCATGTAGAGGTTCGTCGGCCGGTCGCCCGCGCCGAACATGGCCCGCGACAGGTAACCCGTCGTCGACACGACCGCTTCGTCGCGCAGCTCGGCGGCGAGAGCCCGGACCAGGTCGTCGCGCAGCACCCGACCCTCGCCGGTCGGCTCGGCCAGCGGGCCCGGCGGTTCGATGGCGTTCTTGCCCACCAGCACGAAGCAGGTACGGCCGGACTCCAGCGTCTTGGACACCTCGGCCATCAGCTCGACGAACGGCATCCCCTCGCGCTCGAAGTGCCAGTACGGCAGGTCCATGCTGTCGAGCCAGGTGGTGGAGACCCTGCCCATCAACCGGTGCTGCGGCTCCCCCGGCCCGGCCGTCGGATATCCGCGCATGCTCATCAACACCAGCAGCGGGATGGAGTACGGCAGGACCAGCGAGGTGAGCGGGTTGATGAGGTTGCCGAGTCCGGAGTTCTGGATCAGGACGCCGGCGGGTACGCCCGCCAGTCGCGCGCCGGCGGCGATGGCCAACGCGCTGCCCTCGTTCACCGCCGGGACGTAGGAGACCCGCTCGTGATCGGCCAGCAGGCGCAGTGGCGCGGCGAAGTACGAGCACGGCACCCCGCTGAGGAACGTGACGCCCCGCGCCTCGAGCGCGGTGAGGAACTCTTCGCCGGTGGTCACGCCAGCTCCTGGAAGGCGGCCGGCATGTTCTGCAACGCGAACACCTCGGCCATCGACGCCAGGGAGTCCTCCAGGCCCGCGGCCGAGTCGCTTCGGGCCAGGTCGGCGAGGGTGGCGCGCATGCCCTTGATGGCCGCGCGCATGCCGTGGTTGGCGTAGATCACCAGGCGGTAGCCCACCTCGTAGAGGTCCTTCTCGCTCACGACGGGGTAGGTCGTGGGGACCGCCACCAGCGGCACGTCCCGGTCCCACCTGGCGCCGAACCCGAGCACCTGGTCGGGGTTCCTGCTCTTGCTGTGCACCAGGATGGCGTCCGCGCCGGCGTCGGCGTAGGCATGGGCCCGGCGCAGCGCCTCGTCCAGGTCGAACCCCGCGATCAGCGCCTCGGTACGGGCGATCAGCAGCAGGTCCCCGCTCTCCTGGGCCTGCTTGCCGGCCTGGATCTTCTGGACGAACTCCTCGGTGGACACCAGGTGCTGGGCGGTCGCCGCGAAGCTGTTCATCTTCGGGAACATCTTGTCCTCGATGCTCATCGCCGCGATGCCGCGCTTCTCATAGCGCTGCACGGCGTACGCGACGTTGAGCGGACCACCGAACCCGGTGTCGCAGTCGGCCACGATGGGCAGGTCGACCACCAGGTTCATCGCCTCGGCGACGTCCAGGAACTGGGTCATGGTGAGCAGGCTGGCGTCGGGGAGGCCGTGCGTGGCGGACGTCTCGAAGCTGGACGCCCACACCGCGTCGAAGCCCGCCTCCTGCACCAGCTTCGCGCTCAGTCCATCCCGAGCGCCCACCGTCCGCACCATGCGGTCACCGCTGAGCAGGGCACGTAGTTCAGTGGCTTTGGACATGCGTTCCTCCATGGTTGAGCCCGAGTGGGGACGTGCGGGCGGACGCCGGTGTCCGCCGCTTCTCCGGCAGGGCGGGCGGTCTCCACCCGTGCGGGGGCGCCGAGTCCCGATCAGAGATCCAGCGCGACCTGGTGCGTCGTGAGCCAGCGGTTGAGCCAGAGGGCCATCTCGAGACTGCCCCGGTCGTAGGGGCGACTGACCGCGCCGGTGGAGCGGCTCGACACGGCCCGTGCCCGGTCCAGGTCGAGCAGCGGACGGACCGGAGCGTCCTGGTCGGCGAGCACCTCGGCCAGCTCACGCTGGAGACCCTGCTCGTACCCGGGGTCCTGGGTGGCCGGGTAGGGCGTCTTGACCCGCGTCCGGATGGACTCCGGCAGGAGGTCCCCGGCCGCCGCGCGGAGCAGGCTCTTCTCCCGACCGTCGAAGGTCTTCAGCTGCCACGGCACGTTGAACACGTAGTCGACCAGTCGGTGGTCGCAGAACGGCACCCGGACCTCGAGACCGACAGCCATGCTCATCCGGTCCTTGCGATCGAGCAGGGTCTGCACGAACCGGGTGAGGTTGAGGTAGCTGATCTCCCGCATCCGGCGCTCGTCGGCCGGCTCGCCGGGCAGCACCGGAACCTCGGCCAGCGCCTCCCGGTACCTCGCCGCGCGGTAGCCGGGCAGGTCGAGCTTCTCCACCAGCCCGGGGTCGAGCAGCCGCAGCCCGCCGAAGTAACGGGCCGACCCGGAGGTGAGCCACGGGAAGGTGTCCGCCCGCACGGCGCCCGGATTGTGGAACCAGCGGTACCCGCCGAACAGCTCGTCGGCGGACTCTCCGGACAGCGCGACGGTGGAGTGCTGCCGGATCGCCCTGAACAACAGGTAGAGCGACGGCCACATGTCACCCCAGAAGGCAGGGGGAATGTCGGTGGCGCGCAGCACCGCCGCGCGTACGGCGGGGTCGAGCAGTTCCCGGCTGTCGAGCAGGACCTCGGTGTGCCGCGAGCCGACGAAGGCCGACAGCTCCCACGCGAACGGCGCGTCGGCGGCCGAGCGGACCGCGTCCGCCTGGAAGCTGTCTCCGGCGCCCCGGAAGTCGACGGAGAACGAGCGCACCTGATCCCGGCCGAGGGCCCGGGCCGCCAACGCGGTGACCGCCGAGGAGTCCAGCCCGCCGGAGAGCAGGGTGCAGAGCGGGACATCGGCGATCAGTTGGCGACGGACGGTGTCGTCGAGGAGCGCCCGGATGTGACCGACAGTGGTGTCCAGGTCGTCGGTGTGCTCCCGCGCCTCCAACCCCCAGTACCGCTCGATCCGCAGGCCCGTGCGGCCGACGCGGACCAGATGACCGGGGCGGACCTCGCGCATGTCGGCGAAGACGGCATGCTCGGGCGTCTTCACCATGTCGAGGACCTCGCGCAGGCCGTCGGCGTCGACCCGGCGCGAGCCACCCGGGTGCGCCAGGATCGACTTCGGCTCGGAACCGAACAGCACGCCGTCCGGCGTCTGGCTGTAGTAGAGCGGCTTGACACCCATCCGGTCGCGAACCAGGACCAGTTCCTCCCGCTCGACGTCCCAGACGCCGAAGGCGTACATGCCGTTGAGCCGGTCCGCGACGCCGGCGCCCCACTCCAGGTAGCCACGCAGCAGCACCTCGGTGTCGCCGGTGGTCCGGAAGTGGTGTCCCCGGGCGCTCAGTTCACCGCGCAACTCGCGGAAGTTGTAGATCTCACCGCAGAAGGTGAGCACCGCCAGTACCCGGTCGTCGTCCTCCGCGACCATCGGTTGGTGGCCGCCCGCCGGGTCGATCACGGCGAGCCGCCGGTGCCCCAGCGCGACGCTGGCGTCGAGCCAGAACCCCTCGCTGTCCGGCCCGCGGCACTCCAAGGGCCTCGTCATCGCACGGATGGTGTCGCTGTTCACGGACGGGTCGTGGTCATAGCCGACCCATCCCGCAATCCCACACACAGTGCAGCTCCCCGGTTGGTTGAGTGCCAGCCCCGGCCAGCCTCCGCTCAGCTGTGGTGGCTCAGCTGCGCGTTCGTCAGCCGGAGCAGTTCGTTGGGTGTCCCGGCGGCGAGCACCGAGTCCAGTGGAAGCGACACGCCGTAGTCCTGCTCGATGCGGGCGAACGTGTTGAACAGGGCGAGGGAGTCGAACCCGAGGCTCTCGAACGAGCAGTCGCCGACGTCGCCGCTGAGGTCCACGTCGACAGTGGCGTCGCGATCCCCGAATTCGACCATCAACTGCGTCAGCCGTCGCAGGTCAAGCTCCATCATGTTCTCCCAGGTGCGCGGCACGCCCACGTGTCGGCGTCGACCCAACAGATACGCAGGCAGGGCGACCGAGACGATTACGCACAATAGGCGGGGTCCCCCCGGAACGCCGCGTCGCGCGATGTCGTAGAAGCGCCAAACCCCCGTAACCACGGGTTCACCGCGGCGAAGACATATTCACAGACATCGTAGTTGGTGTCAACCGGACAACGTCGCCACGCGCGGGCGCCCAGGTTCCACCGGCAGAATGCCCGCGCCATACCGCACGCTGCAAATTTACGAATCTTCGATATCGCCTTGTCCATTGTCGTCGGGGCCGCCACAACCGCGTGAGCAGGCACCGAATGGTGGACACGCCTGCGGCGAATTCCGCACATCGGCGATCATCCAACTCACCAATCAGGAGAACCGGCCGATTACCTCAAACGAACGGATGAACGACGGCGCCCACCCTCTCGCGGTGGCGGGAAACGCCCAGCCGGTCGGCTGCAAATTATTTGCGGCGGCATTGACAGACCTGTCGGCACCGGGCCACCCGAGGGTATCGATAAATGAGGCGCTGTTGGTCGAGGGCGCCCTGCGGGCCGGGACCGATGCCTGCCTCGAACAACTCAGGTCGACGAGCCGGTCGCGCCGCCCGCTGGCGACCCGGCCCGTACCGGCCGGCGGATTCGGGCCGGCGGTGCGGGCAGCGCCCTGCGGTCGACCTTGCCGTTCGCGGTGGCCGGCATCTCGGGCAGCGGCACGTAGCGCGGCGGCACCATGTGGTCGGGAAGCCGCTCGGCCAGGAACGCCCGCAGCGCCGCCTCGGTCGGCACGTCGGCGTGCCGCTCGGTCACCACGTACGCCACCAGGGTCGGCGCCGCGCCCAGGTCGTCGCGGAGCAGCACCGCGCTGTTCGCGACGAGCGGATGCCCGTTGAGCACCGACTCGATCTCGCCGAGTTCGACCCGCTGCCCACGGATCTTCACCTGGGTGTCGATGCGCCCGCCGTAGTTCAGGTGACCCTGCGGTGACCACCACGCCAGGTCTCCGGTGCGGTACACCCGCTGCGGACGCCCGGCGACGTGCACCGTGACGAACCGCTCGGCGGTCAGGTCGGGCCGTCCGGCGTACCCCCGGGCCAGGCAGTCGCCGCCGACCACCAGCTCCCCGGGTACGCCCAGCGGGGCGAGCCCTCCGGTGTCGTCCAGGACGTACGCCGACACGTTGGTGATCGGCCGACCGATCGGGACGGTGGGGTCCGGCTCGGGGCGGCGGCACGGCCAGGCGGTGACGTCGATGGCGGCCTCGGTGGGGCCGTACAGGTTGTCCACCCGCACCGCCGGCAGGGTGGCGGTGAGCTTGTTGACGAGCTTCGGCGGCAGGGCCTCCCCACTACAGATCACCCGGCGCAGGGCGGCGCACCCGGCGACGCCGGGCTCCTCGACGAACAGGGCGAGCATGGACGGCACGAAGTGCACCGTGGTCACCGCCTCGCGGGCGATGACGGCGGCCATCTCCTGCGGGTCGCGGTGCGCCTGGGCCTCGGCCGTGACGAGCGTCGCGCCGGCCAGGAAGGCCCAGAACAGCTCCCACACCGACACGTCGAAGGTGTACGGCGTCTTCTGCAGCACCACGTCACCGGGGCCGATGCGGTACTCCTCCTGCATCCACGCCAGCCGGTTGGCCAGCGACAGGTGGGTCATCTGCACACCCTTCGGCGCCCCGGTCGACCCGGAGGTGAAGATGACGTACGACAGCCCGTCCACCACCTCCCGCGGCGCGCGGTAGGCACGCCAGTCGACGGGCGTGCCGGGCAGGTCGGCACCGGCCAGTGGGCGCAGTGGGACAGCCGGTACGCCACCGGCGCCCAGCGCGGCCCGGCCCGCCCGGTCCGCGAGCGCCAGCACCGCGTCGGCGGTGGTGAGCATCAGGTCCAGCCGTGCCCGGGGGTGTGCCGGGTCCAGCGGCAGGTACGCCGCTCCGGCCAGCAGGACACCGAGCACCGCGACGACCATCTCCGGGCTCCGCTCGGCGCACAGGGCGACGACGGTGCCCGGACCGACGCCCTCGGCGCGCAGTCGCCCGGCCACCGCCGCCGCCTCGTCGAGCAGCTCCCGGTAGCTGCGGTCGCGTCCCCCACCGCGCAGCGCGACGGCCTCCGGGGTGCGCTCGGCCTGGCGGCAGATCGCCTCGTGCACCGGTGTGCGCGGGGCCGGGACCGGCGCGGGGTTGAAGCCGAGCAGCGTGGCCCGCTCCCGCGGACCGACGAGCACCGCGTCGCGCACCGGGCGGTCCGGGTGGGCGGTCAGCCACCCACTCAGGGTGTCCAGTCGTTCCTGGAGGTGGGTGGCGTCCCAGTGGTCGCCGGCGAACCAGACCGGCACCTTCCCCACGGTGGCCGCCGCACCGCCCGGCGGAGCGGGTCTCCCCAGCACCACGTCCACCCGGGACGGCTCGACCGACGGCAGCCGCGTCTGCGCGCGTACCTCGGTCGCCGTGTGGTCCGGGCGCACGCGCACCGTGTGGTCGCCGCGCGGGCCGCGCACCGCCACCGACGTCGCGCCGGAGAGGCGGTGCGCGAGCACCGCCACCACCGCCGCCGTGTGGGCCAGGTCGGCGTGGTCGGTCATGCCGTCACCAGCTCGGCCAGGGCGCGCGGCGTGGGCCGCGCGGACAGCTTCTCCATCGGGATGCGGACGGCGAAGCGGCGCTGCACCTGGTTGACCATGCGGATGAACAGCAGCGACTCGCCTCCGACGGTGAAGAAGTCGGTGTCCGGTCCGATGTCGGGCGCGCCGAGCAGCCGGCCCCACAGCTCCACGATCTCGTCCACCACTGTGCTCTCCCCGGCGGCGGCGGGAGACGGCTCCGCGGTCGGCGGGGCCGGTGGTGGGGTCGCCTCCAGCCAGTGCCGGGTACGGGCGAACGGATAGGTGGGCAGCGCGACCCGCCGCGCCGGGACGTCGCCGCGCACCGCCGGCCAGTCCACCGGCACCCCGGCCGTCCACAGTCCACCGAGACCGGTGAGCACGTCGGCGGCGTCCGCCCGCGGCGTCGGTCGCGGCTGCACGGCGAACCCGGGCACGGTCCGTCCCTGCGGCGTCTGCCGGGCCATGCCGGTCAGCGTCGTGCCGGGACCGACCTCTACCAGCACGGGATCGGGCAGCTCCAGCGCGGTCAACAGGGCGTCGTGGTAGCGCACCGGGCTGCGCAGTTGCGCCGCCCAGTAGCCATCGGCCCGCGCCCGACCGGTGTCGAGCAGCGTGCCGTCGAGGCTGCTGACGACCGGGACGGTACGGGGTCGACGGGGCACTCGGTCGGCCTCGACGCCGAGCAGCCGGGCCGCGTCGGCCATCATCCGGGTGTGGAAGGCGCGCCGCGCGGGCAGCGCCCGACAGGGCACCCCGGCCGCGTCCAGGCGTCCGCGGAACGCCGCGAGCGGGGCCGGCGGTCCGGCCACGACGGTGATCTCCGGCGCGTTGTGGGCGGCGATGTCCAGGGCGTCCAGTCCCGCGAGGTGCTCCCGCACGGTGCGTGGCCCGGCCAGCACGACCAGCAGGTGACCCTCCGGGGCGTCCTGCATGAGCCGACCCCGGGTGGCGACCAGGCGCAGCATGTCGTCGTCGGCCAGCTCGCCGGCGAGCGCGGCGGCCGGGAACTCACCGACCGAGTGGCCGACCAGCGCCGCCGGGCGGACACCCCACGACAGCAGCAGCCGGCCGAGCGCCACCTCGTACAGGGCCAGGGCCGGCTGGGTGACGTCGGTGCGGTGCACGACCCCGTGCGGGTCGTCGTCGACGAGGACGTCGCGCACGTCCAGACCGAGGATCGGGGCCAGCAGCTCCGCCCCGTGGTCGAGGTCGGCCCGCACCGACGGGTAGTGGTCGTAGACGCCGCGCGCCATGGCGGGAAACTCGGCACCCTGCCCGGGAAAGAGGAACACCACCCGGGGTCGGCGGGCCGCCGCGCGCGCCCGCGCCCGGCGCAGCCCGGCCAGCGTCGCCGGGACGTCCCGCGCGGCCACCGCCAACCGGTGCGGGAAGTGCCGGCGGTACGTCTGCGTCGTCACCGCGACGTCCCGCACGGACAGGTCGGGGTGTTGCCGCACGTACTCGTGCACCTGCTCGGCGGCCGCGCGGACCGCTTCCGGGGTCCGCGCGGACAGCACGATCAGCTCGGCGGGGCCGTCGCCTCCCGACGGGTCCGGCGGGACCGGCCCGTCGGCCTCCTCCAGCACCACGTGGGCGTTGGTGCCGCCCAGCCCGAAGGCGCTGACCGCCGCCCGGCGCGGACCTCCGGCGGTCTCCCACGGACGGGCGACGGTGTCCACGGTGAACGACGTCGCGGTGTCCAGCAGCTCGGGTCGGGCCTGTTTCAGGCCGGCGAGCGGCGGGATCTGCCGGAAGTGCAGGGCCAGCGCGGCCTTGATGAGACCGGCGACACCGGCCGCGGCGTCGAGGTGCCCGACATTGGCCTTGACCGAACCGATCGAACACTGCCGCTCGCCGCGTCCGAACACCTCGGCCAGCGCGGCCAGCTCGATAGCGTCGCCGACAGCGGTGGCGGTGCCGTGCGCCTCCAGGTAGCCCACCGTCGCCGGGTCGATCCCGGCGGCGGCGTACGCGCGGGTCAGGACGTCGACCTGCCCGGCGATGCCCGGCGCGGTGTAGCCGACCTTCATCCCGCCGTCGTTGTTCACCGCCGAGCCCTTGATCACCGCGTACACCGTGTCCCCGTCCCGGCGGGCGTCCTCGACGCGTTTGAGCACCACCAGGGCGACCCCGTTGCCGGGCACGGTGCCGTCGGCCGAGGCGTCGAAGGGCCGGCACGTGCCGTCCGGCGACATGATGCCCTTCGTCTCGTAGAGGTAACCGGCCTGTTGGGGAACGGCCACGCAGGCGCCGCCGGCGAGCGCCACGTCCGAGTCGCCGGCGAGCAGGCTCTGGACGGCCAGGTGCACCGCCACCAGCGACGTCGAGCAGGCGGTCTGCACGGTGATGGCGGGCCCGCCCAGGTCCAGCCGGTACGCGATCTTCGCGGCCAGGTGGTCCTTCTCGTTGCCCAGCACCACCGACAGCAGGCCCTGCGACTCGACCACGTCCGGCTGGGCGAACACGTGCCGCAGCGCGTAGTAGTTGAACCCGGCCCCGGCGAAGACGCCGACCCGGCCGAACGGGCGATCGGTGGCGAGCCCCGCCGACTCCAGCGCGGCCCACGCCGTCTGCATCAGCAGCCGGTGCTGCGGGTCCATCGTCTCCGCCTCCCTCGGCGTGATGCCGAAGAAGGCCGCGTCGAACAGCTCCGGGTCGGCCAGGACGCCGCGCGCCGGCACGTACGCCGGGTCGTCGAGCCGGTCGGCGGGCACCCCGGCGGCCAGCAGCTCGCCCCGGGTCAACGCGCTGACAGTGGTCTTGCCGGCCACGATGTTCGACCAGTACTCCCAGACGTCGGCCGCGCCGGGGAACCGCCCGGCCAGGCCGACGATCGCGATGTCGCCGTTCATGAGGGTGCGCCTGCTCTCTCGGTCTGTGCGTACAGATGCCGGGCCAACGTCTGGACGGTCGGGAAGCGGTACAGGTCGGTGAGCGGGATGGTCCGGCCGGCCAGCCGCTGCTGGAGCAGCCGGCGCACGATCGCCAGGCGTAACGACTCGCCGCCGACGTCGAAGAACGCCTCGTCGACGTCGAAGTCGTCGGTGCCCAGCGCCTCCACCCAGGCGTCCGTCACCAGCTCCTCGAACTCGGCCAGCGACGCCGAGCGCTGGGCCGGCACCCGGGCCGGCGCGGCGGTGGTCTCCGGCGGCGCGGCAGTGGTCTCCGGCGGCGGTGTCGGTCGGGCCAGCGCGGCCAGCGCCCGCAGGTCGACCTTGCCGTTGCGGTCCAGTGGGAACTCGGCCACCGTCACCCACTGCTGCGGCCGGGCGTAGGGGGCCAGCTCCGGCTCCACCGCGCGGCGCACGGCGGCCACGTCGACGCCGTCCGGGTCGGGCTTGAGCGCCGCGCAGAGGCGTACGCCGGTCGCCGGGTCACCGGTGGGGAACACCACCGCGTCGCGGACACCCGGCTGCGCCCGCAACCGGCGCTCGACGTCGACGGGTTCCACCCGGTGTCCGGCGATCTTCACCTGACGGTCGTTGCGGCCCAGGAAGCGCAGCTGGCCGTCGGCGCTCCAGCGCACCAGGTCCCCGGTGCGGTAACGACGTTCGCCGTCGTGGCGGACGAAGGAGGCGTCCGTCCTCGCCGGGTCGCCCAGGTAGCCGTCGGCCAGGCCGACGCCGCCGGCCAGCAGCTCGCCGACCGCGCCCGGTGGGACGAGGCGACCGGACGCGTCGACGACGGACAGGTCGGTGCCGTGCACCGGGCCGCCGATCGGCAGCGGGTCGGGTGTCGCGTCGGCGTGCTCGACGGAGTACGTCGTGGTGAAGGTGGTGTTCTCGGTGGGGCCGTACCCGTTGGTCAGGCGCAGACCCCGGCAGGCCCGCAGCACCTGGCGGACGTGCGGCGGTGACACCACTCCCCCGCCGGTGAAGAGCTGCCGCAGCCCGGCGAACGCGTCCGGACGGTGGTCGGCGACCAGGTGGAACACGCCCGAGGTCAGCCAGGCGTGGGTGACCCCGGCGGCGCTCAGGACGTCGGCCAGCGCGCGTGGCGTCGGGTCCTGCGGCGGGAAGACCACCACCGTGTCGCCGGTGGCCAGCGGCACCAGCAGCTCCAGTGTGGACGCGTCGAACGCCAGCGGGGACAGCCGCAGCATCCGCATGCCGGGCCGGTCGACGAACAGGCCCGGGTCGTCGGAAAGTCGCAGCACCGCCCGGTGCGGCACGACCACGCCCTTGGGCACCCCCGTCGAGCCGGAGGTGAAGGAGACGTACGCGGTGCGCGCCGGGTCGCTCGACGCCGCCGGGACCGGGTCCGACCCGACCGGCGTCCGCGGGTCGACCAGCGGGCAGTCCACGACGCCCGGCCAGGGCTCGCCCACACCGAGGCGGGTCCGCGCTGCGACGGTCGCCGCCAGATGCGTACGCCACTCGGCGGTGGCGTGCTGGTCGACGGCCACGTAGTGCGCGCCGAGCCGCAGCACACCGAGCACCGCCACCGCCTCGGCGGCCGAGCGGGGCAGCTCCAGGAGCACCGCGTCACCGGCACGTACCCCGTGCGCGTGCAGCAGCCGGGACTGCTCGACCGCGGCGTCGTGCAGGTCACGGTAGGTGAGCGTCAGCCCGGTGTGCGCGTCGACGAGCGCGGTCCGCTCGCCCGAGGTCTCCGCGTACGCCGCGAACCGGTGCCACACGTCGTCGGCCGTGTCGTACGCCCCGCCCGCGCCCAGCTCGCGCAGCCGGGCGTGTTGACCCGCCGAGAGCGTGCTGACCTGCCGCAGCGGCGCGTCCGGGTCGGCGGCCAGCTCCCGCACCGCCGCCTGGAACGACTCGACCAACTCCCCGGCGTCGGCGGCGGTCAGCAGCGCCGTCGCGTACTCCAGCGCGAACCGGGGGCGACCCGACCAGGACTGGAGGTAGAGCAGCGCGTCGAACACCGCGCCGCCGCAGTGTCCCTCGTGCAGCCGCCAGGTTCGGTCACCCACCACCAGCTCGTCGGGCACCAGCTCGTGGTGGGCGGCGAAACCGAGCTGGGCCAGCGGGTTGCGGCCCGGGTCGGCGCCGGCGCCCAGGGCGGCGACGACCCGCTCGAACGGCACGTCGGCGTCGGCGACGGCCGCCGCCAGGGCGTCGGCGACCGAGCGGACGAACTCCCGGACGGTACGGTCGTCGGTCACCGCGCAGCGCACCGGGACGACACGGGTGCAGAGGCCCAGCAGGCGGTCCATGCCCGCCTCGAACCGGCCCGCCGCCGGCACCCCGAGCACCAGGTCGTCCAGACCGGCGCGACGGGACACCGTCAACGCCCACGCCGCCAGGGCCACCGACGTGACGGTCACCCCGCACTGTCGGGCCAACCCGGTGGTCGCCTCCGCCGCCGCCTCGTCGAGGTGGAAGCCCAGCCGGGCGCCGCGCCCGTCGGCCTCGGCGACCGGCGGCAGGTCGGTGGGGAGCGTCACCGTCCACGGCGCGCCGTCCAGCCGCGCGGTGACCCGGGTCAGCGCGGCCCCCAGCGCGCCGGACGACTCCTGCGCCGCGAGCCGGGTGCCGACCCAGTCCGGCGACGGGGCCGCCCCGGCCGGGCCGTCCCCGGCGTAGCACTCGGCGAACTCCCGCGCGAACAACCCGATGCTCCACCCGTCGCTGACCGTGTGGTGCACCAGCATGGTGAGCAGGTCGCGCCGGCCGGTACGGGTCAGCACGAACACCACGGGCGGCTCGGCGAACGGGCGCAGCAGCCGCGCGGCGGCCGGGCCGTACAGGTCGTGCACGGCGCGTACCGCGTCGTCGTCGGGCAGCCTCTGGTGCAGCAGGCGCGGCTGGTAGGGCGCGGGCAGCACGACCCGGGCCTGCCGGGGCTCGCTGACGAAGCGGGTCCGCAGCGCCTCGTGCCGGGTGGTCAGCTCGCGCAGCGCCTCCCGGACCCGGGCCGGGTCGAGCGGCCCGTCCGCCTGCACAGTGAACATCAGGTGGTACGGCGCGTCCTGCTCCAGCAGGTGCGCGGCCAGCATGGACCGCTGGCCCGGCAGCAACTCCCGCTCGGCGGGCCGGCGCGCGACGACGGGTGGCGCGGTGTCGACGAAGTCCACGGCGCCGGCGAGGGCCTGGGCCAGCGGCAGCGCCGACAGCAGGCGGGCGCTGTCCACGTCCGCCCGCAGCTCGCGCTGGCCCAGCGCGACGAGGGCGATGGCCTGCAGCGAGGTGCCGCCCAGGGCGACGAACGACTCGGTGGCGGCCAGCGCGCGGACCTGCTCGGGGGTGCTGCCGAGCACCCGTGCGGCGAGCGGCGCCCAGGCGGCGAGGTCGGGGGCGACCATCAGGCGGTCTCCGCCACGGGCCGCTCCAGCGGCACCTCGCTCGCGACCTTCCGCAGGTCGGCGAGGCGGGGGTTCTCCAGCACGTGGCCGAACATCACCGCGAGGTTGAGCTCCTGGCGGATCAGGGTGCTCAACCGCAGCGCGCTGAGCGAGTGACCGCCGAGGTCGAAGAAGTCGTCGTCGTCGTCGACGGTGTCGACGCCGAGCACCTCCATCCACAGCTCGTCGAACCCGGCCACCCAGGTCCGGTCGTGTACGTCGCGCATCAGTGTCGCCTCTCTGTGGTCGGGTCGGCTCCGGGTGCGTCCAGGTAGTGCCGGGTGGCCGCGAAGGGGTAGGTGGGGGCGGGCAGCCGGCGGCGGCCGGCGTCGTGCACGGGGTCCCAGGCGTCGGTGAGACCCAACTGCCACAGCGCGCCGACGGTCGCCAGCAGGCGGGCGTGCCGGTTGGCGGGGAGCGGCGGCAGGTCGTCCAGGTGCGGTGTGACGCTGGTGCCGACCTCGATCCAGAGCACCTGCCCCTGCACGTCGGGGGGCGGCGTCGGCGTCGGGGGGCGGCGGGCGGCGGCCCGCCAGAAGGCGCTGTCGTCGGGCCGCCCGTCGACGTGCAGGGGCAGCGCGGCGGGGTGCAGCCGGACCCGGGGGCCGTCGGCGTCGCGCAGCAGCGCCAACGCGTCCGCGAGCGACATCACCCCGGCCACGACGGCGGCGGCCACCGCGCCGACACCGTCGCCGGCCAGGGCGCGCGGGGTGACGCCCCGGCTGCACAGCGACCGGGTCAGGCCGACGCAGGCCAGCAGGCGGTCGCCGCGTTCCCGGACGCCCTCGGCGAGGTCGTGGCCCCGCAGCAGCGCGACGCCCTCGTCGACGGTCCGCCGGTACACCGGGTCCGCGTCGTAGTTGGGCCGGTTGCCGGTCACCGCACCGGCTCCGGTGAGGTGCAGCGCCACCCCGCGCGCCCGGGCCGTCGCGTCGACAGTGCGGATTCGGGCCTCCCCGTCGGGCACCCCGGTCAGGACGGCGGCCCGCCACGGCAACCCGGCGCGGCCGGTCCGCAGCGTGTACGCGAGGTCGGCCAGGTCACCGGGCGCGGTTCCGGCGGCGAACGCGGTGATCCGGTCCAGGCTGTCCTGCGCCGCCGCGGCGGTCTTCGCGGAGACCAGGACGAGCTGCGGCACGTGCCGGCGGGGCCGGGGTGGGGCCGACGGGGCCTCCTCCAGCACCACGTGGGCGTTGGTGCCGCCGATGCCGAAGGCGCTCACCCCGGCCCGGCGTACGCCGTCGACAGGCGTCCAGGGTCGGGCGGTCGTCGGCAGCTCGAACACCGAGCCGTCCAGCCGGATCGCCGGGTTGGGCGTCCGCAGGTGGGCGATCGGCGGGATGGTCCGGTGCGTCAGGGCCAGCACCGTCTTGATCAGACCGACCACACCGGCGGCGGTGTCCAGGTGACCGACGACCGACTTGACCGCCCCGAGCGCGCAGGGCGCCCGGTCGGCGCGGGTGGAGTCGAACACCTGCCGCAGCGCCGCCACCTCGATCGGGTCGCCGAGCGCGGTGCCGGTGCCGTGTGTCTCGACCAGGCCGACGGTGTCCGGATCGACGCCGGCCACCTCCAACGCCGCGGCGATGACGGCGGCCTGACCGGTGGGGCCGGGCGCGGTGAAGCCGGCCTTGCGGGCGCCGTCGTTGTTGACGGCGGAGCCACGGATCACCGCGTGCACGGTGTCGCCGTCGCGCAGCGCGTCGGTGAGGCGTTTGAGCACCACCACTCCCGCGCCGTCGCCCGGCACCGTCCCGTCGGCGGCGGCGTCGAAGGCGCGGCAGCGACCGTCGGCGGAGAAGATGCCGCCGGGCTCGTGCAGGTGCCCGCGCCGCGTCGGCGGGGCGACGGTGGCCGCGCCGGCCAGCGCCACGTCGGCGTCGTAGGTGAGCAGCGCCTGCGCCGCCTGGTGCACCGCGACGAGCGAGGTCGAGCAGGCGGTCTGGAGCGTCAACGCCGGACCCTGGAGGTTCAGCTTGTACGCGATCCGGGTGGCGGCGAAGTCCTTGTCGCTCCCGATGATCACACCGAGGCCGCCGGCCGCCCCGACCGCGCGCTCGTTGGGCCACACGTTGTCCAGCAGGTAGACGTTGAACCCGGTGCCGACGTACACGCCGACCCGGTTGCCGTCGGCGGCGACCGGCGGGTGGCCGGCGTGTTCCAGGGCCGCCCAGGCGCACTCCAGCAGGACCCGCTGCTGGGGGTCCATCAGGGCGCTGTCCGACGGCGAGTAGCCGAACAGCCGGTGGTCGAAGCGGTCCGCGTCGGGAAGGACCGCCCGGGCCGGCACGAACCCCGGCCGGTCCAGCAGGTCCTTGGGTACGCCCCAACCGACGAGCTGTTCCGGCGTGAAGAAGGTGACCGCGTCCACGCCGTCGCGGACGTGTCGCCAGAACAGGTCCAGGTCGCGGTCGGCGCCGGGGACCCGGACGGCCATGCCGACCACCGCGACGGCGGCGCTGTCGTCCAGCTCAGCCACGGCCGGCTCCGACGCTGCGCCGCCGGTCGGCCAGCAGGGCGCGGCCCTGGCGACGTCGCGTCGCGTTGGCGTCCGCGACGACGGGTGCGGCCTGCTGGAGGGCCGCCGCGCAGGCGGCGATCGTGCCGGCGCGGAAGAGGTCGGTCACCGAGACGTCCAGCCCCTCCTCGGACATCCGCTGGTGGAGCGCGATCAGCGCGAAGCTGTGGCCGCCCAGGTCGAAGAAGTTGTCGTGCAATCCGACGTCGGGTCGCCGCAGCACCTCGACCCAGCACGCCCGGATGCGTTCCTCCAGACCGGTGCCGACGACACCGGAGGGCGTCGGCGGCGGCGCGGTGGCCGTCCGGGCCGCTCGGCTGTCGGCCAGCAGGCGGGGAAGGTCCACCTTGCCGTGCGCGGTGAGCGGGATCGTCGCGACGGTCACGATCCGCGACGGCACCATGTACGCCGGCAGTATCTCGCGCAGGTGCGCCCGCAGCTCCTGCTCGGCGTCCGGGCCGAGCCCGTCGACCACGAACGCGACCAGCTCGTCGTCCTCGGCGGCGACCGCGCACGACCGCACCGCCGGGTGGGTGAGCAGGGCGCCCTCCACCTCGGCCAACTCGACCCGGTAGCCGCGCAGTTGCACCTGCGTGTCGTTGCGCCCGAGGTACACCATGCGTCCGTCGAGGCCCCACTTCACCACGTCACCGGTGCGGTACATGACCCCGCCGCCGTACGGGTCGGGCCGGAACCGCGCCTCGGTCAGCTCCGGGTTGTCCAGGTAGCCCTGCGCGACGAGCGCTCCGCCGCAGTACAGCTCGCCGGGCACGTTGAGCCCGGTCGGTCGCAGGTCCTCGTCGAGGACGTAGCAGCGCGCCGAGGGCAACGGCACGCCGATGGCGCTCTCGCGGACCCGGGGCACGTCGGCGGCCGACGCCTGGAAGATCGTGACGTGGATGGTGCCCTCGGTGATGCCGTACATGTTGACGAACACCGTCCGCAGGCCCGGCGCGTCCGCGATCAGCGACGCCAGCCGCGACCAGCTCAGGGCCTCCCCGCCGAGGACGACGTAGCGCAGGCGGGAGGTCTCGTCGGCGTCCAGCGCCCGCAGGTAGGGCGGTAGCAGGCGGTACAGCGCGCCCGGGGTCTGGAACAGCACGGTGACGGCTTCGCGACGCACGAGCCGGGCCAGCCGCTCCCGGTCCACCAGGTCCATCCGTTCGGCGATGACCAGCCGGGCGCCGGTGGTCAGCGCGCCCCACATCTCCCAGACCGAGGCGTCGAACGAGAACGAGCTGGCCGCCAGCCACACGTCGGCCGCCGTGACGTCGAGGCCCGCCGGGGTCGGGCTGTTCAGCGCGTCCAGGCCGCCGTGCCCGACCAGCACCCCCTTGGGTACGCCGGTCGAGCCGGAGGTGTAGATGACGTACGCCGGGTCGTCCGGCCCGGGAAAGGTGTCGTCGCCCCCGCGGACCCCGTCGAGGGTGTGCGCGTCGGCCAGCGCGGTCCCGCTGTCGCGGGTGAGCGCGGCGCCCGTCTCGGCGGTCTCCGGTTCCACCACGAGCACCGCCATCCCGGCGTTGGCGGCGATCAGTTCGAGGCGCTGGCGCGGGTAGTCCGGGTCCAGCGGTACGTAGACGCCGCCGAGCTTCCACACGCCGAGGATCGCCGCGACGACCGCCGGCGAGCGGCCGAGCAGCAGTCCCACCCGGACGCCGGGGCGGACCCCGTGCTCGGCCAACCCCGCCGCGATCCGACCGGCCCACCGGTCCAGCTCGGCGTAACTGATCTCGACGTCCCGGTGGCGTACGGCCACCGCGTCCGGGGTCGCCGCCACGTGGCCGGCGAAGCGACGCAGCACCGACGGGTGGGTGACCGACGCCGACGTGAGCGGCGGGTTCACCCCCTCGGTGAGCAGCGACCGCTCGGCCTCGTTCACCATCGACGGTTCCCGTCCCGACCCGTCGACTATCGACAGCAGGAACGTCACATAGTGCGTGAGCAGCGTCTCCACGGTCTCCGCCGTGAACAGCTCGGTGCTGTACTCGGCGCGCAGGAACGGCACGTCGGTGGAGACGTCCAGGGTCAGGCCCAGGTCGAACTTGGTGACGTCGATCTCGACGTCGACCTCGGTCAGCCGTACCCTGGTGAACTCGGGGAACGCGAACGGGAAGTTCTGCACCGTCAGCGAGGTCTGGAACAGCGGCGCGTGGCTGAGCTGCCGCTCCCCGACCGTGGCCCGCACGATCTGCTCGAACGGCACGTCCTGGTTGGCGAAGGCCGCCATGCTGGTCCGTCGGGCCCGGTCCACCAGCTCGGCGAAACCCGGCCGACCGGACACGTCGAGCCGGATCGGCAGCGTGTTGACCAGGCAGCCGACCAGGCGCTCCTCGGCGTCGTCCAGCCGGTTCGCCACCGGGACACCCACCACCACCTCGTCCTGGCGGGCGTACCGCGACAGCACCGAGGCGTACGCGGCGAGCGTCACCGCGAACAGCGTCGCGCCCCGCTCCCGCCCCCACTCCCCCAGCCGCCGCAGCAGCTCCGGCTCGACCGGGCGGCGCAGCACCGCGCCGGCGGTGCCGAGCACGCTCGGGCGGGGGAAGTCGGTGGGCAACGCCAGTTGTGGCGCGTCGGCCAGCGCGGTACGCCAGAAGTCGAGACCCGAGCTGTCCCGCCGCCACGCCTCGTGCTGCCGCTCGGCGTACGCCAGGTAGGACTCGGCCGGCTCGTCGTACCCGGCGACCGAGCCGGCCACCTCGGCGTTGTACTCGACGGCCAGGTCACGCAGCAGCAGACCCACCGACCACCCGTCACAGGCGATGTGGTGCACGAGCACCGCGAGGCCGTGCTCGTCCGGGCCCCAGGAGCGCAGGAAGGCCCGTACCACCGGCCCGGCGGCCAGGTCGAAGGGCCGGCGGGCCTGCTCGGCGACGAGCGTCCGCAGGTGGGTCTCCCGCGTGGCCTGGTCGGCCCACCCGTCGGCGCGGACCTCGACGTCCACGCCGGGCGTCGGAGACACCCGCTGGGTGAGGACGCCGTCGACCACCGCGAACGTGGTGCGCAGCGCGTCGTGCCGGGCGACCACCCGGGTCAGCGCCGCGCCGAGCGCCTCGGGTCGCAGCGCACCGCGCAGGCGCACCGCGAACGCCACCACGTACGCCGGGTTTCCGGGCTGGAGCTGATCGAGGAAGTAGAGGCGTTCCTGGGCGAAGGAAGCACGACCGGTACGAACCATGCACCGATCGTGCGGTCCGGCACGTCCCGCGCGGCAGAGCACGTTCTCCCGCCCCAGCAGGGAAAAGCTCCCGGTCGCGTTGGAGACACGTCGACGCCGGTCCCCGGGCACGGCGCGGCCCCGGCCCGGGGCGGATCGCCGGCGGACCGGGGCGGTGGTCGGTCGGTCAGTACTCGCCGCGCCCGAAGGCCGCCAACTCGGCGGAGTGCACGGGGTTGCTGACGTACGTGGCGCCGATCGGGGCGGTCACCCGGCACCAGGTGTCGAGCCGGCCCACGTCGATGCCGGCGGCGGCGGCCAGCTCGTCACGGCGGCGCACCATCTCCGCGCGGTCCAGACCCTCCAGCACGTAGTCCACCGCGTCGAAGCAGGGGTCGCCGGCGCACGCCATCGGGTCGATCGCGACGAGGCCCTTCTCTCCGCCGCTGAGCACGTTGCCGAGGTGCAGGTCCCCGTGCAGCAGCACGGTGTCGGTGGGCACCGCGAACAGGTCGTCGCGCAGCCGCTTGGACTCGGTCAGGTCGGCGCCCCGGCGCGTCGCCGAGTTGAACAGCACGTCGACCCAGTCCGTCAGTTGGCGGGGGGCGGCGGCCGGGTCACCGGCGCCGTGCAGGTCGGTGAGGAAGGCGGCGTACTCCCGCGGCGCGGGCGGCTGCGGCATCTTCTCCACGAGGGTGCCGGGGTGGATCGCTTCGAGCAGCACCGCGCCCTTGGTCGATCCCAGAACCGCCGGCACCCGCCGGCTGGGGGCGAACTGGCGCAGCATGTCCACCTCCTCCCGCACGGCGTAGCTGTCCGGGGACAACTTGAGCACGGCGTCGCCGCACGGGCCCACGCAGCGGAACACCACCGAGGAGTTGCCGGACTTGACCGGCTCACCGAGGGTCAGCTCCCACTGCTCGGCGAGGTCGTCGAGACGCTGGCGCAGCGTGCCCACCCAGCGGCGCGCGGCCCGGCCGAACCGTGGCTCCAGTCGGCCGGCGATGGCGTCCAGGTCGAGATCCATCCCGCTCACCCCCGCACCGACCGCGCGCCCGCGTAGACGGCGGCGCCCGGGGCGACGACACCGCGCCTGCCGGCCAGCAGGACGCTGCCGCCGGGCACCACCGGCGCGTGGGCGCCGGCCGGCCCCTCGCGTCCCAACCGGGCCCGGCGGGCCACCTCGATCGCCTCGTACCGGTCCGACACGTTCAATTTGCTGAAGATGGTGGAAATATGATTGCTGACCGTTTTCGGGGACAGATTTAGCTTCGCGGCGATCGCCACGTTGCGCATGCCCGAGGCAATCAGTTCCAGCACCTCCCGCTCCCGGGCCGTCAACTCCGGGAAGAGCTGCTGGTTGCGGGGCTCCCGACTGAGTTGCCGGATGAGCTTGTCGGCCACCCGGGGGCCGAGGATCACCTCGCCCGTGGCGAGGCCCCGGATCGTCCGGACGATGCCGTCGCCCGGACAGCTCTTGAGCACGTAGCCCCGCGCGCCCGCCCACATGGCCGCGAGGATCGCCTGTTCGTCCTCCACCGCGGTGAAGACCAGCACCGCTGTCGAGGGCGACACCCGGGCGATCTCCTGGATCGTCACCCCCACCTGGAACCCGGGCAGCTCGATGTCGAGAACGAGCACGTCGGGACGGGTGGCGGTGGCGAGTGCCAGCGCCTCCCGCGCGGACGCCGCCTCTCCGGTCACGGCGACCTCAGCCGAGGGCGACAACAGGGCGTGCAGCCCCCTGCGCACCACCGGCTGAGCGTCGGCCAGGACCACCGTCACCACGTCGGGTTGTGTCGCCGCCGTGACGTCATCCGGACACCGCCTCATGTTCCGAGTCAGTTCCGAGGCCGAGCCAACGCTGACCATTAATCCACCTCACCCCGTCCGAACGGCCCGCGGTGTCTTAGTCGCGCGGGGAAACGCCGCGGTAGCGCCGACCCCGCGTCGTGATGAACATCTACTCACGGCCAACAGAACAACACAAGAAGTGATCCCGGGAACGGGCTCGGTCAGCCTTTTGACGCATCGGAAAACCGAACCAAAGTTTCCGTTTTGGCAGTGACGAAGCCGTCCACAGCGGACCTTTCACGGGCCGCGCGGGTGCCACCGACCCGGGAGTCCATGGGGGAATTTCCCGGCCGCCCCGGGACGTCGTCCCGTCCGCGCTACACCTGACGCCCTGTCCACCGGACACCGCCGTCGCCAGGATTGACCCATGCCCTTGTCACGAGTGACGGACGTTGTCGCCGGCCTGGTGCCGACCGACCCGCTCCGCAGGAAGCTGATCGCGATCCGACTTGCCGAGTCCATCGGCAAGGGAGTGTTCCTCAGCGGCAGCGTGGTCTACTTCACGCTGCGGGTCGGGCTCGACGCCCGGCAGGTGGGCCTGGGCCTGTCCGCCGCCGGCCTGTCCGCCTTCCTCTCGTCGGTCCTGTTCGGCGTGATCGCCGACCGGGTGGGCGCCCGCCGGCTGCTCGTCATCCTGTTCGCCGCGCTGGCGGTCGGGTTCGGGCTCTACAGCCTGGTCGACAGCGCGGCCGCCTTCTTCGCGCTGGTGGTCACCGTCGGCTTCGTCGAGTACGGCACCGGCCCGACCAACGGGGCTCTCATCGGCAATCTCGTGCCCGCCGAGGAGCGGGTGAAGCTCAAGGCGATGATGCGGTCGGTGTTCAACATCGGGTTCAGCATCGGCATCGGCGTGGCCGCCGTCGCCGCCCTCAGCCAACGGCTGCTCGTGCTGATCCCCCTCACCACCGCCGCGTTGATGGCCGGCGCCGCGCTGCTCGTCACCCGCCTGCCGGACGTGCCGCCGCGGCCCGCGCCGGTGGGCTTCAAACGCTTCGCCGCTGTCCGCGACCCGCGCTTCCTCGCGGTGATCGGCGTCTCGACGATCCTCGCCTCGCACGTCAGCATCATCCTGGTGACGATGCCGCTCTGGGCGCTCAACCGCACCGACCTGCCGCACTTCCTGGTCCCACTGCTGCTGATCGTCAACACCGCGTTCGTCATCCTGTTCCAGGTACGCGCCAGCCGGGGCGCGGACACCGTGCAGGGCGCCGGTCGGCTCGCCCGGCGCTCCGGTTACTGGCTGGCCGGCGGCTGCGCAATCCTGGCGGTGACCGCGCTCGACGGCAACGTCGTCCTGGCGTCCGTGGCGATCGTCGTCGCCGTGCTGGTCCTGTCCGTGGCCGAGGTGATGCAGGCCGCGTCCGGCTGGGGGCTCGCGTTCGGCCTCGCCCCCGAGCACGCCCAGGGCGAGTACCTCGGGGCGTTCGACCTGCACGTGATCACGCAGAACATCATCGGCCCGGCGGCACTCTCCGGCCTGGTCATCGCCTTCGGCTTCTGGGGGTGGCTGGGCATCGCCGGCGCCGCGCTGGTCGCGTCGGCGCTGATCATCCCGGCCGCCAACCGCAGTGCCGTCACGGTGGTCCGCGAGACCGCCCCGGTCGCCACCAGGTGAGGCGTGCTGCGTGGTGTCGGGCGGCCGCGTGGTGTTCGGGTATGGCACAGCGGCACCAACCACCGCTGGCTCGACAGCACCAGCGATGGCACGTCTGGTCAATCAGCTGCGGACAGGCACGTAAGCGCCTTCGAAAGTGACCGAAAGACACCGTCGTACGCGGCCGACCGCTGATCCTGACGCCATCGCGCGCCGATTGGGCTCAAGAGTAGGACCGCTGGTCAGACGCCGGAATCCGACCACAGGATGGCATGGGCCCACCACCGCTCAGACCGGTCGGATCGCGACCGCCCCGCGCATCGGCGAGGGCAGTGGCTTGGCGGCGTAGGGGTCCGGCTCGCCGCCCTCGGGCCGCCACTGGTCGAGTGACACGAGTCCCGGCTCGATGAGGGCAAAGT
Organism: Micromonospora sp. WMMD1120; assembly: GCF_029626235.1. Lineage (NCBI taxonomy): Bacteria > Bacillati > Actinomycetota > Actinomycetes > Micromonosporales > Micromonosporaceae > Micromonospora > Micromonospora sp. WMMD1120. The sequence goes on from NZ_JARUBO010000005.1 coordinate 6,531,583, forward strand.
CGCCGAAGAGCGCGGCGATGTCGGCATCCGATCGCAAAACGATGTCGGCGGCGGCCCTGGTCCGGTAGACCTCGGTGACCGAGGAGACCGTCGATTCGTCGTACCCGTCGGTCACGGCCGTGCCGGGGTGGGAGATGACCAGGGCGCTACCGGGCACGAGCCGGTCGCGGATCGGTGCGACGACAGCGTGGATCAGCTCGTTGGGAACCAGTTGGAGGACCGAGCAGTACAGCAGCGCTGTGGGCCGGTTCAGGTCGATCACGCTCGAAGGGTCGCCGTCGGTCAGCGCGTCGAGGATCAGGTGAGGTCGCGTCAGGTCAGCTTCGATCGCGTGACAGGTGGGATTGCCACTGAGCATCTGGTTGGAGGCGACGACTGCCGTCGGATCGATGTCGACGTAGAGCACCCGGATCGCCGGGTCGATCGCCTGGGCGACCTCGTGGACGTTGCCCTGGGTGGGGATGCCGGACCCCAGGTCGAGGAACTGTCGAATACCGGCCTCAGCCAGGGTGCGCACGGCACGCGCCAGGAACAGGCGATTGGACCGCGCGGTGTCCACGGCATCTGGGAAGGCCCGCAGGAGCTGTCGAGCGGCCTCGCGGTCGACCTCGGAGTTGTGCACACCGCCGAGGAGATAGTCGTACATGCGGGAGAAGGTCGCCCGGCCACCTGCGGAACTCGCCACGCCTGTCTGCTGATCGCTCATCGCTGCCGTCTCCGATGCGGTCGTCCGTAACGCCGCAGCCTAGTACGAGAACCGTCGATGCCATCGCGGGTGGCGCGAGGCCACGGACCGGCCCGGGACACCCGGACCGGCCCGCGAGCCACGTCCAGCGGGTAGGGATCAGCGGTAACGGCCCGGCACGTAGACCAGCGCGTCACCGACCGCCCGCTCGGCGCCGCTGGGGTGGTTGACCAGCCCGCCCTCGGCGGCCATCGTGGTGGAGCCGCCGCCGTCGAGGTTGATGGCGTCGTCCATGCCGAGCGCCTGGGCGACGGCCGCCGTCTCGGCGAGGGTGGTGCCGACGCTCGTGGTCTGCCGGCCGTCGATGGTGGCGAGCATGATGGTGCCGTCCCGGCTGGTGCCGGCGATGGTGCGGGGGTTACGGGCGAAGAAGCTGTCGCCGCCCCCGTCGGGCACGACGATCTGACCGTTGGCGGTCAACGGGTACCTGCCGTTCACGCCGAACAGCCCGGGTCGCAGCGGGAGCTTGCGTCCCTGCTGATCGGTGACGGTCGAGGACATCTCCAGGCAGCCATGCCCGGTCAGCTCCAGCAGCGCGGCGGTGTCGTGTCCGGTGGCCTGCACCGAGGTCTGGCCCTCGGTGAGGGTCGTGCCGCGGGTCGTCGCGGTCCGCACCACGCAACCGGCCCGGTCGAGGACGACCTCCACACCGGCGCCGGCCGGGGTCGCCGCGTCGAACTCGGGCGTGAACCGGACCACGTCACCGGGCTCGGCGCACGTGGTCTGGTCGGTCAGCGCGGCGCAGCCGGCCGGGACGACGGGTGGGTGGTTGATGAACTCCAACGGCAGGACGGCGTGGCCGCGCCGGTCGCGGACACTGCCGGACCAGGTCAGCTTGCCGGTCAACGCCCGGTTGGTGTGGGCGTCGACGACGAAGTTGACCTCGCCCGGCTCGGCGGTCGGCTCGCCGAGGAGCTTGCCACCGTAGAGCCCCAACCCCACCGGGTCGCCGGGGTACCGCGGGTTCGCGGTGAAGGTGAAGAAGGAGGCGTTCACGCCGGCCAGCGCACCGGCGTCGCGTACCAGGTCGGTGGTCTTCTCGACCTGGCCGAGGTTGTCGCCGTACGTCGCCTTCAGGTGCCCCCGGGCCCGGCGCGGGTCGATGGTGAGCACGTTCACCACCCAGGGGCCGCGGGTGGTGGTGTTGATCTGGTCGGCGGGCGCCGGCTCGGTGCCCCGCACGATCCGGGTCAGTGTCACGCCGTCGGCCAGGGCGCGGCTGGTGGTCACCTGCGTCAGGTCGGCGTCGCCGATCGGCAGCGCGCCGGCAGCGGCGTCGGCGCGGGCGCTCGGAACGACACCGAGCGCCACCGCGGCGAGCGTGGCCGCGACGAGCGCGCCCGCGCGGCGGAGCCCGGACGGGCCAGGAGTGCAAACAGTCATGTGCTGACCCTGCGGTGCGGAGAGAAGCACGCATCGGACAGAAACCGACAGTCAGTCGAACTTAAGCGAAAGAATCCTTCGCCACCCCGGGCCCGCCCGTGCGCCCCGCGCCGCCCCACCGCGAGCCGTCAGACGTCAGGGGTACGGAGACTGTGCGCCACTGCCGGGATCACGATCGCCGCGGGCACCAGGTGCAGCCCGAGAAGGGCGCAGACGGTGGCGGTGTCCGCCCCGGACACCAGGGGCGGGAGCATCGAGATCGCGGTCAGCGACACCGTCGTCCACCGGAATCGCTCGGCGGGCCGGACACTCCACCGCAGCAGCGCGGCGGCGATGACGACGCCGACGACGGAGAAGAAGCCGGTCACGACGGCGAAGCCGGGCAACGGGATCGCCTGGCCCCCGTCGGGGATCTCGAAGTCGACGCCGCCGGCACGGGCGAGCGCGGCGACGAGGGTGGTGGCCGCCATCGCCGCGAGCGTGGCGAGGAGGCCGGTGCCGGCGAGCCGCCGGAATCGGTGCGCGCGGCCGGTCGGCCCCGCGACGAGCGGGATGTCGGTGCTGCGGTTCATCTCATGCCTCCGTCGGTGACCAGTCCGTACGGTCCGCCGGCAGACGCTCCGGCAGCCCGAGCCGCGCGAACCGGTCGCTGTGGAAGGTGGTGATCTCGGTGATCGCACCGCCGCTGACCCGCAGCACGTCGATCGTCAGCGGGAGGTAGGCGTTCTCCCGTTCCCGCCAGTGGTAGAAGGCGACGGCGGGCTGCCGGTTCACAGCGGTCGGTACGCCGCGCAGGCCGGTCATGCGGTCGAAGCCGTCCGCGATCCAGTCGTCGACCACCTCGTCCCGGCCGACGTGCAGGCCCGGCGTGGGCGGCATGGAGCACCGCACGTCGTTCCGCAGCATCGCGGCGAGCCGGTCGATGTCGGTCGCCACACTGGCGTCGGTGAAGCGACGGACCAGCTCGCGTGTCCCGGCGTCCTCCTCGCCGCCGGTCCAGTCCTGCCGCTCGGCGGGCAGGTGCGCACGCATGCCGGCGCGGGCCCGTTGCAGCGCGCTGTTCACCGAGTTGACCGAGTCGCCGAGCAGCTCCGCGACGTCCTTCGCCGGCCAGCCGAGCACGTCGCGCAGGATCAGCACGGCCCGGGGACGCGGCGCGAGGTGCTGGACGGCGACGAGGTACGCCAGCTCGATCGTCTCCCGCGCGACGGCCACCGCCTCCGGCTCGTCCGCGCCACCGGCAGGCAGCTCGTCGAGCAGCCGGTCCGGGTACGGCTGCAACCACCGCACCTCACCACCGGTCGCCGGCTCCGGGCGGCACCTGGCGAGCAGGTCCAGGCAGGCGTTGGTGGCGATCCGGTACAGCCAGGCCCGGAACGTCGAACGCCCGGCGAAGGTCTCCCGCCGCCGCCAGGCGCGCAGGAACGTCTCCTGCACGGTGTCCTCGGCGTCCTCGAACGAGCCGAGCATGCGGTAGCAGTGCACGTGCAGCTCACGCCGGTGCCGCTGCGCCAGTCCTCCGAACGTCGGCTCGTCGACCTGGGCGAGGTCTGTCACATCCGTGCTCATCACGTCATCCTTCCGCCTCGTCGTGTCCTGTCCTAGGTGTGACGCGTGCGGGTCCGAGAACTCATCACCGAAACGGAGGGTGCAGAACGTGGTCACGGTGTGGTGAGGTGGACCCGGAACGGCGGCGACGTCGACACCCGTGGAGGGAGCCGATGACCCAGGCACGCCGGTGGGCGGTGGCCAGCGTCAGCAGTCTGCTCACCGTGGCCCTGGTCTGGCTCGCCTGCCAGCTGGGCTTCGATCTCGACGTGGAGACGTCGGCGACCGTCGCCGCGCTGGCCGCCGCGCTCGTCGCCGCCCCGCTGACCCAGTGGGCCAAGCAGGGGCCGGTCCGGGGCGTCGTCCGGCCGCCGGCCGTCGGCCCCGTCCGGCGACCGCCGCCGGACGCCCCCCGGTCCGGCGGCGGCACGGCACGGGCCTGGAACATCCCCAGCCGCAACGCCGGTTTCACCGGCCGCGACGAGCTGTTGACCGCGCTGCACGACCGCCTCCGTACGGGCGAGCCGGTGGCGGTGCTCGCCCTGCACGGCCTCGGCGGCGTCGGCAAGACGTCGCTCGCCGTCGAGTACGCCCACCGGTTCGCCGACGAGTACGCCCTGGCGTGGTGGGTCAACGCCGAACAGAGCGGCCTGATCGGGGACCAGCTCACCGCCCTCGGTCTCGCCACCGGTTGGCTCACCGCCGCGTCGGACACCGACACCACCGCCCGGCAGGTGCTGCGTGAACTCCGCGAGGCCGGGCACTGGCTGCTCATCTTCGACAACGTCGAGGCGCCCGAGGATGTCGTGGCGTGGCTGCCGCAGGGCCCCGGTCACGTGATCGTCACGTCCCGCAACCCGGGGTGGCGGCAGGTGGCAACACTGCTCGATGTGGACGTGTTCGACCGCGCCGAGTCGGTGGCGCTGCTGCGCACACTCGCGCCCGAGCTGACCGTGGCGCAGGCCGAGCGCGTGGCCGACGCCGTCGGCGACCTCCCCCTGGCGGTGGCGCAGGCGGCCGGGGTGATCGGCGAGACGGCGATGACCGCCGACGACTACCTGCGCGAGCTGACCCAGCACGGCGCCCAGGTGATGGCGGAGGGCAAGCCGCCGTCCTACCCGACGACGCTCGCCGCGACAGTGCAGATCTCGCTGGACCGACTGAACGCCAAGGACCCGGCCGCCGTGCAGCTGTTACGCCTCTGCGCCCTGCTCGCGCCGGAGCCCGTACCCATGGAGATCTTCACCGCCGCGCCCGCCGGCCTCCTTCCCGAGCCGCTGGCGTCCGTCGCCGCGTCCACGATGGCGATCCGCCGGTCGGTCGGGCTCCTCGCCCGGTACGGACTGGCCAAGGCCGGGCCGGTCGGGCCGCAACTGCACCGCCTCACCCTGGCGATCGTCCGGGATCTCGCCGACCCGACGGCCCGGGCGACCACCCGGGACCAGGTCGAAGCCCTCCTCGCCGCCGCGGCGCCCGGCCCGCACCACGAACCAACCTCCTGGCCCTACTGGGGGCGGTTCCTTCCCCACCTGCTGGCCGTCGATCCGGGCGCGAGCAGGAACCCGGATCTCCGCCGGGTCGCGATCCAGGCCGGTTGGTACCTGCGCGGGCACGGAGACCTGAAGACCGGCCACGACATCACCGAACAGCTCTACCAGCAGTGGCGTGGCCGGCTCGGCCCGGACGATCCGGCGACGCTCCAGGCCGCGCACAGTCTGGCGGACGCGCGGTCGCAGCTCGGCCAGCTCCAGGCCGCCCACGACATCGCGGCGGAGACGCTGCGTCGCCACCGGCGGGTGCTGGGCGACGACCACCTGGCCACGCTCAGCTCCGCCTGCACCCTCGGGCTGTGCCTGTACCGGCTCGGGCGGTCCACGGCGGAGGACCCTCCACCGTTCGAACGGGCGCGCGAGTTGCTGGCGGACACGCTGTCGCGGTTGCGGTCACGGTACGGCGAGGACCTGGGGTTGACGCTCGGCACCGCACACAACCTCGCGCTGACCCTGGGCGCGCTGGATCGCCACGAGGAGGCGCTCGCCCTGCACGAGGACACCGTCAACCGACGCCGTCGGGTGCTCGGCGAGGACCACCCGCACACCCTGCTCTCGGCGGGCGATCTCGCCGACGAGCTCGCCGCCGCGGGCCGACCGGCGGACGCGCTGGAGCTGCACCGGGACACCCTCGCCCGGCAGCGGCGGGTGCTCGGCGACGAGCACCCGTACACCATGCTGTCGGCCGCCCGGACGGCGGCGGTGCTCCACCACCTCGGTCGTTCGGCGGAGGCGCTCGCCCTCGGCCAGGAGACGCTGGAGCGTCAGGCGCGGGTCCTCGGTCCGGACCACGTCGAGACCAGGGGCTCCGCGCGCGCGGTCAGCGCCTACCTGCGGGCGCTGGGGCGGCACCGGCAGGCACGCGCGAACGACGCCCGGTTCGGAGGGCTCCCGGTGGTGTCGAGCACCTCACCGGGAGCGCCGGGGACCTCGCCGACGGTGGTCCCCGGCCGTCCGGTCACACCTTGACGTGACACTCGTCGAGGAAATCGACGATGTGGCCGAACACGTCCAGGGCGGCGCTCCGACCGATGATCGGGTCGACGTGCCCGTACCCGGGGATCTCGGCATAACGCACGTCCAGCTCCGGATAGCGGGCGGAGAGCACCTGGTGGCACAGCTTGTTGGAGTCCAGCCAGAAACCGTTGCGGCTGCCACTGAGCAGGAGCAACGGCGCGTCGATGCGGCCGGCCTCGTCGAGCGCGTTCTCCGGCAGCCGGTCGTACCGGCCGTCGTCCAGGTCGTACCTGACCACCGTGTGCGCCAGCTCGATGCGGCGCAGGTGCGGCAGGATCCACAGGGGCACCGTGCCGAACAGGCCGGCGAGCCGGTCATGGGTGACCTCGTCGATCTGGTGGTGCTCGAACAGCGACGCGCCCAGCCCCCACGCGTTGTTCTGCAGGACGTGGCAGGTCGGGTCGCTGCACTCGGCGCCTCGGGCCGCCGCCGCGTAGACCAGCGCGTAACGGGACAACAGTCCGACCTTCTTGAAGTCGGTCGGGAAGTTCACGAAGCGCGAGCGCAGGAACTCGGCGCCGAAGTGCATCCGGGTACGCGTCCGCCAGGAGATCCGTGGCGTCAGGAAGACGCCCTGGGCGACCACCGCGGTCAGCCCGGGCACCAGCCCCGCTGCCAGGCTCAGGGACAGTGACATGGCCCCGATGCAGTGCGCCACCACGGACAGCGGTCGGTCGCCGATCCGCTCACGGATCAGCGCCACCGCCTCCGGAATGTCGTAGAGCGCGACGTCGTCCAGCGTGTAGCGCTCCCGGCCCTCGTTGTACGGCAGGCGGCAACTCCCCCGCCAGTCCAGCAGCCACGGCTCGTATCCGGCCTCCAGCAGCACCTCCGCCAGGTTGCGGACCTCGGGAAGCACGAACATGTCGGCCGACGCGGTGAGCCCGTGCAGCAGGAGCACCACCGGTCGGTCGCTGTCGTCACGCGGCGAGAGGCGGTACAGGCCCAGGCGGGTGCCGTCGGACGCGGTGAACGGGACATCCTCGACCGTGGCGCCGGTGAGCCGGGCGTTGAGCGGCTTGAGCCTCATGACAACTGCCTCCTGTTCTTGCTCAGCTTGCTGACCAACCGCTGCGGGTTGTCCCGGTCCCGGTCGATGGCGTCGCGGCGCAGGTCGAGCAGGTCGGCGCCCGCCCGCAGCGCCGGCTCCACCAGCCCCTTTGCCATCTCCCGGTAGAACCAGCCCAGCCAGGTGATCTTCGCCAGCCGCTGCGCCTGGGCCGAGAGCCGCGGGTTGGCGCTCAGCCCGTCGACCTGGTCCTTCAGGTACGCCGCGCTCGGTACCTGCACCTCTCCGGTGACCACTGCCGGCGCACCGGCACGACCGATGCTGATCTCGATCGCCCGGGTCTGCCGCCACAGGTCACGCCGCAGCCGGGCGGTCTTCCAGCCGTCCAGCCACCACTCACCGCCATCGGCGTCGACGAGGGTGAGCCGGTAGTGCAGCAGCGGATGGTCGGTGCCGTGCCGGTGCGGCACCCCCTCGTCCGGGCGCACCTCGATCTCGCCGTCGGTCACCGTCAACGGTTGCGCGTGCAACCGCGCGCAGGCCACAGTGCCGGTCACGTCGATCCGCCGCTGGCGGACCACCTGGTACATGCTGGCGACCGACAGGGTGAGCGCCATCGTGCAGCCGGTGGTGGCCACCTCGTCCCCGGGGGCGCCGACCAGGCCCGCCGCCCGCTCACTGAACCAGAGGTACGGCTGGTCGTGGCGGCTCGGCAGCGTGATCCGCCCGTCGTCGGCCATCCGCTCGAACGTCCTGAGCTGGGCGGCGGCGTCGTACCGGGCGGGCATCGGCAGATGGTGCCGGGCGATGAACGCCTCGGTGCGGTCGGCACGGGAGGCGGGGCCGAGCATGATCCCCTCGCACAGCTTCAGGGCCGCCGGGTTACGCAGCAGCCGGGCCATGAACTCCAGCTCCGGAACCGGGTCGGCCTCCTGCCGGGCGAGGACCTCCTCCCGCCACTGCTCCCAGCCCAGGACCCGGACGTTCATCCCGGCCATCTTCATGTCCTTGACCATCTCGGGCAGTGTGTCGGCGCGCCCGGTGAGGTGGTAGTTCCGCCCCCAGGCGTCGGGGTCGCAGACGATGGCGGCCGCGATCCGGCTGACCCAGTCGACCGGTGAGGTGTTCATCGCCTTGAACGCCGGGAGCAGCCGGTACCGGGAGGACGCGACGAGGAAACCGGTGCTCAGGTCGTGGGCGTTGTAGGCGCCGGACTCGGTGTGCCCGTTGATCGCGCCGGGCCGCAGGAACGTCACGACGAGACCGTGTTCGCGGGCCCTGCGCAGCGCGGCCTCCGCCGCCCACTTCGACTTGTCGTATCCGGCGACCAGCCGGGTGATGTGCGCGACCGGGTCGTCCTCCCCCATCGAGGTGACTCCCACCTCGTTGAAGACCGCCACCGAGGAGACGTGGTGCAGCGGCTTCGGACGGCCGGTCATGGCCAGCTCGGCGAGGCGCAGCGGGCCGATCACGTTGCTGCGACGCAGCGACGGGTAACCACGCAGGAAGTCCACAGCGGCGGCGACGTTGACGATCGCGTCCACGTCGTCGGCCAGCTCGGTCCAGCGCTGCTCGCTCCACCCCAGATGGGGCTCGCGGATGTCACCGGCGACCACTGTGACGCGCCTGCGCACCTCCGCCGACCAGGGCAACGAGAACTTCCGCAGACCCTCGCCGAGCCGTTGCCGGGCGGCCTCGTCGTCCGCCGCGCGAACCAGGCACACCACGTGGGCGTCGCTGCGCCGCAGCAGGTCCAGCAGCAGGTGGGTACCGAGGAAACCGTTGGCGCCGGTGAGCAGGATCCGGCGCGGCGGCTCGGGCGGCGGCGCCTCGCACCAGGGCAGCCGGTCGGCCAGCGCCAGGTCTTCGAGGATCATCTCGATGTCCTCGTCCGGGGTGCGGACCGGGACCGTCAGGGCGGTGCTGGTGGGACGGGTCTCCCGCGGGGCGCCGGCCCGGTCCTCCTCCGCCGCCGGCAGGCCGGCCGCGTGGGCCCAGCGGCGGGCCAGCTTCGCCGGGCGCGCGTCGGCGAACACGTCGTCGAGACTGAGGCGTACGCCGACCCGGCGGGCCAGGTCGGCGACCAGCTCGACGGCGTCGGTGGAGGACAGGCCGGCCTCGAACAGGTCGGTGTCCACGTCGGCCCGGACGCCGCGCAGGAACCGGCCCGCCGCGGCGACGATCGCGGTGGCCACCTGTTCGGCGCTGCTCGGAGCGGCGGCCATCACCGGCACGGCCCCGGCGTCCGGGCCGCGCAGCCGGGCGAGCAGTTCGGCCGCCTGCGCGCGGTTGCGCCCACTCCCCTCGATGAGCGCGCTGTCGGCCCGGCGGTCGACCACGCCGTTGCGGCCGGGTTCGGTGTCGGGTTCAGGCATTGCCCGCCTCCAATGGCGACGTCGGTTCGGAATCCCAGGAGCGGAAGTCCCGGAGGTGATCGAGACCCACGGTGACGACCAGCCGGTCGGCGTCGACGTCACCGCCGCCCAGACGGGCGACCATCCGGCGGGCCGGAATGTTGCGCGGGGTGTTCTCCGCGGTGAGCCGGACAGCGGTGCAGCCCAGCGCCGCCGCCCGGTCCGCCAGCCAACCGAGCAGTCGGTCCTCCACGCCACGACCCAGCACACGGCAGCTGAGCATCCAGGCCAGCACGTCAAGGACGTCGTCGTCCGGGCGTACCGCGAGCACACCGATCTGGCCGTAGTCGCCGAACCGGTCGCGGGCGGCGGCGGTCCACACCTCGGCGTGCCGCCGCAGGCGGTCCAGGCTCTCGGCGTCGAGCTGGAGCGGCCGGAGGTTGAACTGGTTGGTGCGGCGGCTCAGCTGGATGGTGCGCTCGGCCGTCCGGTCGGTGACCGGGTCCACGTCGAGCCGCAGGTCCAGGCGCTCGATGAACTCGGCGAAACCCGCCTGGCCCCGCGCCTCGGTGCGCGCCTGCTCCTGCCGGTAGAACTCGGCCCGGCCGGCATCCTCGACGGTGGCCGGACGAGGCACGACCGGCCAGATCCGGCGGACGAACGCGGCCAGCTCGACGGCCGGCGGGCAGGTCAGGCAGAGCACCTCGGGAAGGGCGGCACGGATGCCGGCGATCTCCACCGGGTTGTCGTCGAGGAACAGGAAGCTGTCCAGGCCCAGCGACAGCCGGTCGGCGATCGCCGCGATCCGCACGTGCTTCGGCTCCCAGCCGGCGGAGATGACGGTGAAGTCGGCGGGGCTCAGCAGGCAGTCCGGGCGGTCCAGGACGGCGCGCACCGTCGCCTCGTCGTTGTTGGACACCAGAGCCAGCAGCACGCCGGCCGACCGCCACCGCAGGAGCCGCCGGGCGAGCAGGTCCCGGGGGCCGGCAAGGTCGACGGCCGCGGGGCCGACCTCACCGGCGACGCCGCCCCACAGCGTCTCGTCGCCGTCCACCACGATTACCTTGGGTGGCCGGCGGCGAGCCTGCGCGATCGCCTCGGCGGCGGCGAGCGCCACCCCGGCCTGGAACTCCTCCCGGAACGGCAGGTGCGCCATGGCGTCGGTGTGCTCGTCGAAGATCTCGTCCGGGGTGAACCCCTCGGCCCAGAATTCCGGAGGTAGGACGCCGACGCCCGGCGTGTCCTCCAGCCGGGCGACCACCTCCCGCGACCAGGCCGCGTCCGTCGGCTCCGGCAGCAGGCCCACGATCAGCGGCACCCCGGCCCGCTCGGCGAGGCCGGTGAGCGCGGCTGGGTACTCCTCGGCGAGTTGGGCCGGCAGGTCGTCGGTCGTCGGATGGAAGCGGGTCAGGTCCACGGCGCGCAGCAGCACCAGGCCGGCCACCGTTCCCGGGGCGGTGAACACCCCGGCCGGGTCGTGCAGGCTCGCCAGCACCTGGTGGTAGGGCGCGTCGACGATCTCGTACCGGTCGTCGTCCAGGGCCAGCCCGAGCATCGCGGGCAGGTTGCCCAGGGCGAAGGTCGCCGCGACGGCGACCTTCGGGACCGGCGACGTGACCGGCGTACGCGCGTCGTCGGCGATCTCGGCGACCACCTCGAGGTAGCCGGCGACGAGACGGGCGCAGGACTCCTCGTCGAGGATGTCGGTGTTGTACTCCAGCCCCAGCTGGTCGAGCCCGGGCAGCACCGTCACCATGAGGTCCAGGTCGAAGTGGCCGGTGCCGACCGGCAGGATCTCCAGCCGGGTGCCGGCCAGCGCCTGCGGCGGGAGGTAGTTGAAGTAGACCTCGACGAGCGGGGCCTCCGGGCGGTGCAGGCCCTCCTCGATCAGGGCCGGCATCGCGTCGAGGAAGGTGACGCCCTGGTCCCGTACCCGGCTGAGCCGGTGTTCGGTCTGCCGCAGCAGATCTCCGGCCGGCGTGCCGGGCGCGACCTCGGCCGGGTACGGAATGGGCACCCCGAAGAACCCGATCGCCGTCGTGGCGTCCACGTGCAGCCGGGTGTCGATCGGCACGGCCAGCACGAAGCGTTCCCGGCCGCGCAGCCGGGCCAGGTGCACGGTGAGCGCGCCGAGCCAGAACGCCGCCGGTGTGACGTCCAGGCGGGTGGCCTGCTCCGCCACCCGTTCGGCCAGCCCCGGCGGCAGAGCCGCGTAGTGCGTGCCGGAGCGGTACGAGCGGCGCTCCGGTCGGGGCCGGGCCAGTTCCAGGTCGAGCCGCTGAACTCCGGCGAACTGTGCCCGCCGCGGCGCGGTGGGCTCCCCGGGCAACGCGGCCTGGGATCGCAGCAGCAACTCGATGTCGTCGTTCGTCGGCGCGGGCGCCGGCGCTCCGTTCAGCAGCGCGCCCGCCGCCACGCCGATCAACATGAGGGACGCCAGGTCGGCTACGGCGTGGTGGGCGCCGATCAGGAACACCTGGTCGCCGTCGGGATAGTGCAGCATCTCGAAGCGCCAGAGCGGAGGTGTCGCCAGGTCGAACGGCGGTGCGAGCAGTTCCTCGAGCCGTCGTCCGGGGTCTGTCCCGGCCGGCACCCGGGACCACCGGAGCAGCCCCGCACCGGCCTCCGCCGCCACCCGGAGCAGGAAGCCGCCGTCGTCGTCCGCGACGATCGCGGTGCGTAGGGCGGCGTGGGCGCCCGCCAGGCCCGCGCAGACCTCGGCGAGCCGATGTTCGTCGGCGTCCGCGCCCAGGCGTACGGCGAGTCCGATGTGGTGGGCGACAGCGGGCACGCCGCGCTGCTCGGTGCGGATCAGCCGGACCACGTCGCGGGTCGCCGGCCACTCGATCGTGCCCTCCACCGGCGTTGTCGCGCCCGGTGTCACGGCGGTGTCCACACCCGCGGCACCGCTCAGGTGCTCGGCGATGCTCTCCACGGTGGCGCCGTTGAACATCATGGCGACCGGCAGGGCGCGGGCGAAGTCGGCCTGGATCAGGCTGCGGGCCTGCATGGCCATGGCCGAGTCGAGGCCCTGACCGACAAGTGGCGCCCCGGTGTCGAGCCGATCGGCGACGAGGCCCAGCACCCCGGCGAAGCGGTCCCGGACCCGGGCCACCACGGCGTCGCGGTCGGTCAGATCGACCTCGCCGGCCGGGGTGGCAGCGTCGGACCGGCGCGGCAGCAGGGTGGTCAGCAGGTGCGGCAGCAGTCCCGGATCGGTGCGCCGCAGGATGGCCAGGTCCAACTCCAGCGGCAGCAGCACCGCGCCGGACGGCGACGGGTCGGTCCGGGCGTGCGACAGCGCCGCGTCGAACAGCGCGAGCCCGGTCTCCGTGGGCAGCGCGGCGATCCCTCCGCTACCGATACGCCGCAGGTCGTCGTCGGTCAGGTGAGCGGTCATGCCGGTGGCCTCGGCCCACAGGCCCCAGGCCAGCGAGACACCGGGCAGCCCGGCGGCGCGGCGCTGCTGCACCAGCGCGTCGAGGAAGCCGTTCGCCGCGGCGTACGCGCCCTGGCCCGGCCCACCGAGCACACCGGCGACCGACGAGAAGACCACGAACGCGTCCAGCTTCGCTTCGGCGGTGAGCTCGTGCAGGTGCCAGCCGGCGTCGACCTTCGGTCGCAGCACCGTCTCCAGTTGGTCGGCGTCGATCGCTGTCACCATCGCGTCGCTGAGCACGCCGGCCGCGTGCACGACACCGGTCAACGGGTACTCGGGGGGCACCGTGCGCAGGACGGCGGCCAACTGGTCGCGGTCGGCGGCGTCGCAGGCGGCGATGCTGACCTCCGCGCCCAGCGCCTCCAGGTCGGCGCGGAGCCGGTCCGCGCCGTCGGCGCTCGGTCCGCGCCGCGACAGCAGCAGCAGGTGCTTGACACCCGCCTCGGCGAGATGCCGCGCGAGCAGCGCGCCGAGTCCGCCGGTTCCGCCGGTGACGAGCACGGTCCCGGCGCCGAGTTCGGCGGCCGCGCTGCCACCCGCCGGCACCGGATGCCGCCGCAGCGCGGGGGTCAGCAACCGGCCGTCCCGGATCGCCGCCTCGGGCAGGCCGGCCCGCACCGCGTCGGCGACCAGCCTGTCGGTGGCGTCCGGCGCCGCGCCGGTCGATTCGACGTCGATCACGGTGAGGCGATCCGGGTTCTCGGCGGCGGCGGCCCGGACCAGGCCCCACACGGCCGCCTGGGCGGGGTCCAGCCGCTCCGGCCCGACACCGGTCAGCACCGCGTCGCGGGTCAGGACGACCAGCCGCCCGGAGCCCGGACCGGCGAGCCACCGCCGTAGCTGCGGCAACAGCCGGTCGATCAGCAGCCGGACGCCGGTCACCGGGTCGTCTCCGGTCTCCGCGTCCCGCAGCGACACCACTGCCGGTTCGACGGCCGAACGCGTGCCCGTGACCGGGTGCGCCGACCACCGCACCGACAGCAGGGCCGCGTTGCCGGCGGCCGCGGGCCGGGCCAGCAACGAGGTGACCCGGCCGACCGGGTCGCCGGCCGCGTCGCTGAGCTGGATGTCGCGCAGGTCGCCGTCGGCGGTGATCCGTACCCGCAGGTCGGTCACTCCGGAGCGCCACAGCGAGACAGCGCCGATCGAGAACGGCAACACGGCGCGTCGCTCGCCGGCCCCGGCGGCGGCGGCCTGGAACGCGGCGTCCAGCAACGCCGGATGCAGACCGTAACGGGCCGCCTGGTCGGTGCCGAGCGTGACGCGGGCGACCCATCCGTCGCCGTCCCGCCACAGGTCGGTGAGCCCCTGGAAGGCCGGCCCGTACTCGATCCCGGCGTCGGCCATGCCGGGGTAGTGCGGGGTCACATCGACGCGCTGGGCGCCGTCGGGTGGCCAGGGCACGTCGTCGGACCGCCGGGGCGGCTCGTCGCCCGCACCCACCAGCCCGGTGGCGTGGTGCCGCCACGGATCGTCCCCGGACTGGGAGTAGATGTCGATCCGGCGGCCCTCGTCGGCGGGCGGCCCGATCGTCACCTGGAGCCGGACGTCACCCTCCGCGGGCAGGGCGAGCGGTTCCTGCAGGATCAGCTCACGCACCGCCGGACAGCCGGCCTGCTCACCGGCGCGCAGCGCCAGCTCCACGAACCCGGCACCGGGCAGCAGCTCCCGGCCCAGCACGACGTGGTCGCCGAGCCAGGGATGGGTGGCGCGGGAGATCCGACCGGTGCAGACCAGCCCGTCCGTCTCCGCCAACCTGATCGCGGCTCCGAGCATGGGGTGCCGCACCGCGCCCAGTCCGGCGGCGCGGACGTCACCGACGGCTGGCGCGGCCGGCAGCCAGTACCGCTCCCGCTCGAACGGGTACGTCGGCAGGTCGACCAGCCGTCCTCCGCCGGTCCAGGCGGAGACGTCCACCGCCGCCCCGGCCGCGAACGCCACGCCGAGGCTGCGCAGCAGTGTGGTCTGCTCGTCCTCGCCGCGCCGCAGGGTCCCGGTGACGGTCACCGGGTGGTCGTACTCCTCGGCGAGTTGCGTCACCGCGCCGGTCAGCACCGGGTGTGGGCTGACCTCCACGAACATCCGGTAGCCCGCGTCCAGCAGGCTCCGCACCGCGTCGGCGAACCGGACGGTCCGACGCAGGTTCCGCAACCAGTAGGTGGCGTCCATTGTCGTGGTGTCCAGTTCGACCCCGGTCACCGTGGAGATCAGCGGCACCCGGGCCGGGCGCGGCGCGATGTCGGCCAGCGCGGCCGACACCTCGGCGCCGAGGTCGTCCACCTGCGACGAGTGCGACGCGTAGTTGACCGCGATCAGCCGCGCCTGGATGCCGTCGCGGGTGGCCGCGTCGACGAATCCGGCCACGTCGGCGGCCGGTCCGGAGATCACCACCTGGTCCGGGGCGTTCACCGCGGCCAACTCCACCCCGCCGGTCAGCCGCGCGGTCACCTGGTCCGCGCCGGCCAACACGGACGCCATCGCGCCGCGCCCCGCCAGCCGGCCCACGGCGCGGCTGCGCCGCACCACCACCCGCGCCGCGTCGGCGAGCGACAGGGCCCCGGCCACACAGGCCGCGGCGATCTCGCCCTGCGAGTGACCGACCACCGCGACCGGAGGTACGCCGGCGCGGCGCCACACCTCGGCGAGGGAGACGAGCACCGCGAACAACACCGGCTGCACCACGTCGACCCGCTGGAGCCACCCCTCGTCCGCGCCGTTGATCACCTCCTCCAGCGACCAGTCGGTCAGTGGGGCGAACGCCTCGGCGCACTCGCGCATGCGGTTGGCGAACACCGGCGACGACACCAGTAGGGAACGTCCCATCCCGAGCCACTGCGAGCCCTGCCCGGGGAAGACGAACACCGCGCCGTCGACCGGCACGGCCCGTTGCGGCGTGACCTCGGCCAGCCGCTCCACCAGCTCGCCGGTGCTCCGACCGACCACCAGCGCGCGGTGCGGCCAGCGGGAGCGACGGGCCAGCGTGTACGCCACGTCCTGCGGATCGAGGGCCGGCTCGACGGCCAGCCGTTCCCGCAACCGCTCCGCCTGGCGGCGAACGCCCTCGGCCGTCCGCGCCGAGAGCAGCCACGGGACGGCCGTAGCGGGTTGGTCGTCCACCGGCCGGACCGGGTCCGGCTCGGGCGCCTCCTCCACGATGACGTGCGCGTTCGTGCCGCTGTAGCCGAACGAGGAGATGCCGGCCCGGCGCGGACGCTCCGACCGCGGCCACGGTCGGCTCTCGGTGAGCAGCCGGACCTGGCCGGCCGACCAGTCCACGTGCCGCGACGGCTCGTCGACGTGCAGGGTGCGGGGCAGCTCCTCGTGGCGCAGCGCCTGCACCATCTTGATCACGCCGAGCACCCCGGCGGCGGCCTGGGTGTGGCCGATGTTCGACTTCAACGACCCCAGCCACAGCGGCCGCCCCTCGGGACGATCCTGCCCGTACGTCGCCACCAACGCCTGCGCCTCGATCGGATCACCCAACGTCGTCCCCGTACCGTGACCCTCCACCGCGTCCACATCCGCGGCCGTCAACCCCGCGGCCGCCAACGCCTGCCGAATCACCCGCTGCTGCGACGGACCATTCGGCGCCGTCAACCCGTTCGACGCGCCGTCCTGATTCACCGCGCTGCTGCGTAGCAGGCCCAACACCGGGTAGCCGTGTTCACGCGCGGTGGACAGTCGGGTCAGGACCACCATGCCCACACCCTCGCTCCAGCCGGTGCCGTCGGCCGCCGTCGCGTACGCCTTGCACCGCCCGTCCGGCGCCAGTCCGCGTTGCCGGGAGAACTCCAGGAACGTGCCCGGGGTGGCCATCACTGTCACGCCACCGACGAGCGCCAGCACGGACTCCTCGGCGCGCAGCGACCGTATCGCCAGGTGCATGGCGACGAGCGAGGACGAGCAGGCGGTGTCCAGCGAGATGGCCGGGCCCTCCAGTCCGAGCGCGTACGCCACCCTCCCGGAGATGAGGCTGGCCACGTTCTCGCCGGCGCCGTAGTCGTGGTAGAGCGATCCGGTGAACACGCCGGTCCGGCTTCCCCTGAGGGTGTGCGGGTCGATGCCGCCGCTCTCCAGCGCCTCCCAGGCGGCCTCCAGCGTGAGTCGCTGCTGCGGGTCGACGGTGAGCGCCTCGCGGGGGGAGATGCCGAAGAAGGACGGGTCGAAGTCACCGGCGTCGGTCAGGAAACCACCGGACCGGGTGTACGTGCGTCCGGGCCGGCCGGGCTCCGGGTCGTACAGGCCGTCGACGTCCCAGCCCCGGTCGCGGGGGAACTCGCCGATCAGGTCCTCGGCGCGGGCCACCACCTCCCACAGTCGGTCCGGTGTGTCGACGCCCGGCGCCCGGCAGCTCATCCCGACGATGGCGATCGGCTCGTCACGCTGCTGTTCCAGCGCCTCCAACCGGGCACGCGTGACCTGCAGCTCACCGGCGACCTGCTTGAGGTAGTCGACGAGTTCGGCTTCGGTGGGCATGCTTTCTCCACTCGGTCGCGTGGTGGCCGGATCAGGTGGCGGGGGCGTCGTCGCGGCGCAGCGCGATGCCGAGGCCGTCGGTGATGAAGTCGAGGACCTCGGCGGTGCTGGCGGTGGCGAGGTCGGCGTGGGTCGGGGCGGCGGCGCCGTCCGAGCCCCGGGGGTCGGTCATGGCGCGCAGCGTCGCGGTCACCCCGGCCCGCTCCTCGGCGGACAGCTCCATCCCGGCGAGCACGTCGCGCAGCCGGTGCAGCTCCCCCAGCACCTGCTGGTAGTCCGGGACGGCGGGAGGTGGCGCGAGCCGCTGGTGCAGGTGGACGGCCAGCGACCGCGGGTCCGGGTAGTCGAAGATCGCGGTGGCCGGGAGCCGGATGCCGGTACGCTCGGCGAGCCGGTTACGCATCTCCACGGCGGTCAGCGAGTCGAACCCGAGGTCGCGGAAGGGCAGTCCGAGAGCGATCTCACCGGGGTCGGTGTGCCCGAGCACCTGCCCGGCGACGGCACGGACGAGGTCGAGCAGGAGCGCGTGCTGCTCCTGCTCGGACCGGCCGGCCAGCCGCTCGGCCAGCGACTCGGCCGGGGCCGGACCGGGGGCCGCCGGTCGTGCCGGCCCGCCGGCCAGGTCGGCGAGCAGCGGAGGGGTGCCGGCCAGCGCCCGGAGCGCGGCCCGGTCGAGCCGCAGCGGAACGACCACCGGGTCGACGGCCCAGAGCGCGCTGTCGAACGCCGCCAGTCCCTCCTCGACGGTGGTCGGCCGCAGGCCGAACCGGGTGATCCGGCGGCGGTCGGCGTCGCCCATCCCGGCCGTCATCGCGCTGGTCTCGGCCCACAAGCCCCAGGCGATGGAGACCCCGGGCCGCCCGGCCGCGCGCCGCCGGGCGGCCAGCGCGTCCAGATACGCGTTGGCCGCCGCGTAGTTCGCCTGTCCGGCCGTGCCGAACAGGCCCGCCGCCGAGGAGAACAGCACGAAGGCGACCAGGTCGGCGTCCGAGGTCAGTTCGTCCAGATGGCGGGCGGCGTCCGCCTTGGGCTTGAGTACGGCTGCCAGCCGCTGCGGGGTGAGTGCCTCGACCACGCCGTCGTCCAGCACGCCGGCGGTGTGCACCACAGCGGTGAGCGGGTGCGCGGCGGGAACCTGGGCCAGCGCCTCGACCAACTGCTCGCGGTCGGCCACGTCGCAGGCCAGCGACCGGACCCGCACCTGCGGCGGCAGTCCGTCGACGACGGCCGGACGGCGGCTGAGCAACAGCAGGTGCCGGACGCCGTGCTCGGCGACCAGGCGTCGGACCACCAGCGCGGCCAGGGTGCCGCTGGCGCCGGTGACCAGGACGGTGCCGTTCGGGTCGAGCCGTCGACCCGGCGCGTCGGCGGTGGGGGTGGCGACGGCGCGGGTGAGCCGGGGCGCGTACGCCGTACCGGCGCGGACGGCGACCTGCGGCTCCTCGGCGGCGACGGCTACCGCGAGCGCCGCGTCGGTCGACTCGTCGAGGTCGGCCAGCAGCAACCGGCCGGGGTGCTCGCTCTGGGCGGAGCGGACCAGGCCCCAGACCGCGGCGGTGACCGGGTCGGGCACCTCCATGAGCGTGCCCCTGGTGACCACGGCCAGCCGGCGGCCGGCGGGCTCGGTGTCGGCCAGGAAACTCTGCACCCGCGCGAGCAGCCCGCTGAGCGTGGGGAGCAGCTCGCCGCCGGGTTCGACGTGGACCACGTCCGGCAGCTGGGCCGCGACGTCGGCGGGGGCCGGCCGCCGGACGTCGGCGGGGACCGGCCGCCAGCGCAGCCGCAGACCGTCGGCCGCGCCGGCCGGGGCGCCGACGGACAGGGGCCGGACGCTCAGCGACTCGGCGCGCAGCACGGGTCGCCCGGCGGGGTCCACGGCGGTGATCGAGTACGTGTGCTCGCCCACCGGGCTGAGTCGCACGCGCAACGCGGTGGCCCGGGTGGCGCTCAGGGTCACCCCGGTCCAGGAGAACGGCACACCGACGTCGGCGCCCTGCGCGTCGGCCCGCAGGTGCAGGGCGTGCAGCGCCGCGTCCAGCAGGGCGGGGTGGATGCCGAAGGTCTCCGCCTCGACGGGAAGCACGACCTCGGCGTAGAGGTCGTCGCCGTCGCGCCAGGCCGCGTTGAGCCCCCGGAACGCCGGCCCGTAGCCGTAACCGCGGCCGGTGAGGTCGTCGTACAGGCCGGTCACCGGCAGGGCTTCCGCGCCGGGCGGGGGCCACTCGTCGAGCCGCACCCCGGTGTTGCCGGCCGCCGGGCTGAGGGTGCCGGTGGCATGCCGGACCGCGTCTCCGCCACCCGGCGTGGCCGACGCGTAGACGTCCACGCTGCGGGCGCCGGCCTCGTCCGCCTGCCCCACGACGACCTGCACGTACACCGGTTCCCCGTCGGTGAGCGCGAGCGGCGCGGCCAGGGTCAGCTCGGCCACCGTCGGGCAGCCCACCTCGACGCCGGCGCGCAGCGCCAGATCGAGCAGCGCGGTTCCGGGCAGCAGCGCCGAGTCGCCCACCGCGTGATCGGCGAGCCAGGACCGGGTGCCGGGCACGATCCGTCCGGTGAGGACCGCGCCGCCACGCTCGCCGCCCACCGCGACGGCGGCGCCGAGCACCGGGTGCCCGGCGTCGTTCAGCCCGGCGGACCGCAGGTCGGTCCTGCTCCCGGTGGCGTCGAGCCAGTACCACTGCCGCTGGAACGGGTAGCCGGGCAGTTCGACGCGACGGGCGCCGGGCAGACCTCGCTCCCACGGCACCGGGACGCCGTGCGCGTGCAGTCGCGCCAGGGCGACCGGCACGGCCAGCGCCTCGGGTCGCCCACGGGTCAGGGTGGCGGTGGCGAGGACGGCGTCGTCGTCCAGGGTCTCGTGCACCATCGGGGTGAGCACGGCATCGGGGCCGAGCTCCAGGAACGTGGTGACACCGAGGTCGTGCAGGGCCCGCACACCGTCGGCGAAGCGTACGGGCCGGCGCACGTGCTCGGTCCAGTACGCGGCGGTGCGGATGTGGTCCGGGTCGGCCGGGGCGCCCGTCACGTTGGAGATCACCGGGATCGACGGCGGGCGCAACGACAACCCCGCCACCTCGGCGGCGAACTCGGCGAGCATCGGCTCGACGTGCGGCGAGTGGAAGGCGTGCGAGACGGTGAGCCGCCGGGTGCGGTGCCCGGCCACGCGCAACCGCTCGCCCAGCGCGAGCACCCCGGGCTCGTCCCCGGAGACCACCACCGACCGCGGGCCGTTGACGGCGGCGATCTCGACGCCCGGCAGGCCGGTGGACGCCAACTCGGCGCGGACCTCGTCCTCGCTGGCGGAGATCGCCACCATCGCGCCGCCGGTCGGTAGTGCCTGCATCAGCCGACCGCGCGCGGCGACCAGGGCACAGGCGTCCGCGAGCGTGAAGACTCCGGCGGCGTACGCGGCGGTGATCTCCCCGAGGGAGTGTCCGATCAGGTGGTCGGGGCGCACCCCGGCCGCGCCGACCATCTCCAGCAGCCCCACCTCGACCGCGAACAGCGCGGCCTGGGCGTACCTGCTCTCGGCCAGCAGGGCCGCGGCGGGGCTGCCCTCGGCGGCGAGGACGACCTCCCGCAGCGGGCACCCGGCGTCCCCGGCCAGCCGCGCGTCCACGGCCGCGCACACCTCGTCGAAGGCGGCGGCGAAGACGGGGCTGCGGTCGTAGAGGTCCCGTCCCATGCCGGGCCGCTGCGCCCCCTGCCCGGGGAAGACGAACGCCAGCGCGCCGCCGCCGGGCCGGTCGGCGCCGGTGATGACGGTGTCCGACTCCCGGCCCTCGACCAGCGCCGCGAGCCCGGCGCGGAGTTCGTCGCGGTCGACGCCGAGGATCACCGCCCGGTGGGCGAGGGCCGGACGGCCCGCCGCGAGGGTGAGGGCGACGTCGTGCGGTTCCGGCGCGTCATCCGCGCCGACCCGGGCGAGCAGCCGCGCCGCCTGGTCGCGCAGACCCGCTGGCGTACGGGCGGACAGCACCCAGGGCAGCACGGTCTCGCCGGATGTCGGGGTGGGGGTGTCCGCGGCGGGCGCCTCTTCGATGATGACGTGCGCGTTGGTGCCGCTGATGCCGAAGGAGGACACCCCGGCACGGCGCGGTCGGCCGGTCTCCGGCCAGGGCTGCGCCGCGTCGAGCAGGGCGACAGCGCCGGCCGCCCAGTCGACGTGCGGCGACGGGGTGTCGGCGTGCAGGGTGCGGGGCAGGTGCCCGTGCCGCAGCGCGAGGATCATCTTGATCACGCCGGCGACCCCGGCGGCGGCCTGGGTGTGGCCGATGTTCGACTTCAACGACCCCAGCCACAGCGGCCACCCCTCGGGACGATCCTGCCCGTACGTCGCCACCAACGCCTGCGCCTCGATCGGATCACCCAACGTCGTCCCCGTACCGTGACCCTCCACCACGTCCACATCCGCGGCCGTCAACCCCGCGGCCGCCAACGCCTGCCGAATCACCCGCTGCTGCGACGGACCATTCGGCGCCGTCAACCCGTTCGACGCGCCGTCCTGATTCACCGCGCTGCCGCGGACCACGGCGAGCACGGGGTGCCCGTTGCGACGCGCCTCGGACAGTCGCTCGACCACCAGCATGCCGACGCCCTCGGACCAGCCGGCCCCGTCGGCGTCCGCGGAGAACGCCTTGCACCGGCCGTCCGGGGACATGGCCCGCTGTCGGGAGAACTCGACGAACGTGGTCGGGGTGCCCATCACCGTGGCGCCACCGGCGAGCGCCAGGGTGCACTCGCCGTTGCGGATCGCCTGTGCGGCCAGGTGCAGTGCGACAAGCGAGGACGAGCAGGCGGTGTCGACGGTCAGAGCGGGGCCCTCCAGCCCCAGCACGTACGCGACACGTCCGGACGCGACGCTCCCCGCGCTGCCGGTGATCCGGAATCCCTCCAGGTCGGCCATCGGCTCGTGCATCGGCGGGCCGTAGTCGAGCGCCATGGCGCCGACGAACACTCCGACCCGCTCGCCGCGCAGCCGGGCCGGGTCGATGCCGGCGCTCTCGACGGCGTGCCAGGACGCCTCCAGGACGAGGCGTTGCTGCGGGTGCATCGCGGTGGCCTCGCGCGGGCTGATGCCGAAGAATCCGGCGTCGAAGTCGCCGGCCCCGCTCAGGAAGCCGCCCCGGCGGGCGTAGCTGGTGCCGATGTGGTCCGGGTCCGGGTCGTACAGCGAGGCGAGATCCCAGCCACGGTCGGCGGGGAACTCGCTCGTGGCGTCGACGCCGTCGCTCAGCATCCGCCACAGGTCGCCCGGTGACTCGACCCCGCCGGGCAGCCGGCACGCCATCCCGACCACGACGATCGGGTCGTCGTCGGCGGCGGCCGGGGCGGGTGCCGCGCCGGCGACGGCCGGCGTGCCCAGCACCAGCGTCCGGAGGTGATCGACCACCGTGTCCGGGGCCGGATAGTCGAAGATCAGCGTACCGGGCAGCCGCAGGCCGGTGGCCTGTTGCAGGCGTTGCCGCAGCTCCAGTCCCGTCAGCGAGTCGAAGCCCAGCTCCTTGAACGGCCGTCGGGCGTCCACCGTCCCGGCGCCGGCGTGGCCGAGCACCAGCGCGACCTGCTCGGTGACCACGTCACGCAGCGCGGCGTCGCGGCGGGACTCGTCGAGGGCGGCGATCCGCCGCAACCACGCCGTACCCGCGTCGGCGGCGACGGAGGAGGTACGGTTCGCCGGGCTTCGCACCAGCCCGGCGAAGATCGGTGGCAGGTCGCTCAGGGCGGCGCGGGCCCGCAGGGCGGGCAGGTCGAGCCGGGCCGGGACCGCCACCGGCGGGTCCACGGCCAGCGCCTTGTCCAGCAGCGCGAGGCCCTGTTCCGGGGACATGACGGCCATGCCCAGGCGGGACAGCCGGGCCAGGTCGGCGCGGCTCAGGTGTGCGGTCATCGCGCTGGCCGTGGCCCACAGACCCCAGGCCAGTGAGATGCCCGGCAGGCCCTGTGCCCGGCGGGTCTGGGCCAGTCCGTCGAGGTATCCGTTCGCCGCCGCGTACGCCGCCTGCCCCGGGGAGCCCAGCAGCCCGGCCGCGGACGAGAACACCACGAAGGCGTCCAGGTCGCGGTCGCGGGTCAGCTCGTCCAGCCAGCGGGCGCCGTCCACCTTCGGACGTAGCACAGCGTCCAGCCGCTCGGGGGTGAGCGCGGTGACCACGCCGTCGTCCAGCACCCCGGCGGCGTGGAAGACTGCCGTCACCGGGTGCTCGGCGAGAACCGACGCCAGCGCGTCCCGGTCGCCGACGTCGCACGCCACCCGGATCACCTCCGCGTCCAGGTCGCCCACCTCGGCCTCGCCGCTGCGGCTGAGCAACACCAGCTTGCCCACCCCGTACGCGGAGACCAGGTGCCGGGCGAGCAGACCGCCGAGCGCGCCCGACGCGCCGGTGATCAGCACGCTCCCGGCGGTGCTCCAGCGGTCCCCGCCGGCGTCGGTGGGCACGAGCCGCGGCGTCAGCAGCTCACCGCCGGCCACCGCGCTCTGCGGCAGCCCGGAGTCCACCGCCCGGACCACCTCGTCGTCGCCGTCCGCGTCCACCAGCACGAAGCGGTCGGGGTGCTCGGCCTGGGCGGAGCGCACCAGGCCCCACACCGCGCAGGCGAGCCCGTCGCCGTCCCGGACACCGGTGGTGACGACCGTCAACGGCCGGTCCTCGGCGATGGCGCGCTGCACGGCGGCCAGCACCTCGCCCACTGCGGCGCGCACGTCCACGCCGGGCGGCACGCGCAGCACCTCCGCGTCGGTGGGGACCGTGACCGACGTGGGCCGGGTCGGCGACCACCGCACCTCGTACAGGGGGTCGCCGCCGGCAGCGGCGTGCAGCGCCGCCTCCAGGCGGGAACGGTCGACCGGGCGGGAGGTCAACGCCGCGACCGACACCACCGGCTCGCCGTGGCTGTCGACGGCGTCCACGCGCAGGGCCGAACCGGCGGTCGGGCTCATTCGGACCCGTACCGGCGAGCCGCCGCCCCCGCCGAGACCGACACCGGCGAAGGTGAACGGGAGGTCGACCGGGGCGCCCTCGTCCCGGCCGAGCAGGCCGCCGTGCAGCAGGGCGTCGAACAGTGCCGGGTGGATGGCGTACCCGCCCTGGTCGTCCTCGACGGTGACCTCGGTCCACAGATGGTCGGCGTCCCGCCAGGCGGCGGTGACACCCTGGAAAAGGGGGCCGTAGTCGTAGCCCAGGTCGGCCAGCCGGCGGTAGAGATCGGCGATCGGCACCGGCTGGGCGCCGGGCGGTGGCCACGCGGCCGGGAACGGATCGGCGGGCTCCGCGCCGGTGGCCATCCGACCCCGGGCGTGGCAGGTCACGCCGTCGTCCCCGCCCGTAACGGAGTAGACGGCGACGTCACGGCGGCCGTCCTCGCCGGCGGGGCCGACGGTGAGCTGGATCCGTCTGGTGGCGGCATCGGCCAGCACGAGCGGCGCCTCCAGGACGAGTTCGTCCACCACCGGGCACCCGACCCGCTCCCCGGCGCTGAGCGCCAGCTCGACGAGCGCCGCGCCGGGCACCGTGACGACGCCGAAGACCGCGTGGTCGGACGTCCACGGTTGGGCGTCCGCCGCGACGCGGCCGGTGAACAGCCACTCGTCCCGGTCACCGAGCCGCACGACGCCGGTCAGCACCGGGTGGGTGATCCGGGTCAGCCCGGCCGCGGCCAGGTCGCCGGCCGCCGCGCCGGGCAGCAGCCAGTAGCGTTCGCGTTGGAACGCGTACGTCGGCAGCGGCGCGCGCCGTGCGGGGGTGCCCGCGTAGTAGGCGGCCCAGTCGAGCGACGCCCCGGCGACGTGCGCCTCGGCGAGCGACCGGGCGAAGCGTTCCGGTCCGCCCTCGTCGCGGCGTAGCGAGCCGACGACGGACACCCGGTCCTCCGCGCCGGCTGCCGCCGCGGTCTCCTGCACCGCCACGGCCAGCACCGGGTGCGGGGACACCTCCACGAAGCACGTGGCGCCGTTGTCGACGAGAGCCCGGATGGCGGGCCCGAAGCCGACCTGGCCACGTAGGTTGCGGTACCAGTAGCCGGCGTCGAGGTGGGCGGTGTCGGTGAACCCGCCGGTCGTCGTGGAGTAGAACGGGATCTCCCCGGCGCGCGGCGCGAGCTGAGCCAGGTCGCGCAGCAGGTCCGCCTCGATGGCCTCCACGGCCGCCGAGTGCGAGGCGTAGTCGACCGGGATCCGCCGAACCCGGACGCCGTCGCGTTCGCAGTCGGCCACCAACTCGTCCAGGGCGTCCGCGGCGCCGGCCAGCACCGTCGTCGTGGGGCTGTTCACCGCCGCCACGGACACCCGCCCGGCGTACGTTCCGAGGCGCGCCTCGGCCTGCTGCGCGCCGAGGGCCACGGAGACCATGCCGCCGTGGCCGGCCAGCCTGTCCCGGATCGCGCGGCTGCGCAGCGCCACCACCCGGACCGCGTCGTCGAGGGTGAGGCCACCGGAGACGTACGCGGCGGCGATCTCACCCTGGGAGTGGCCGACCACGGCGACCGGACGGACTCCGTACGACTGCCACAACCGGGCCAGCGACACCAGCACCGCGAACAGCGCCGGCTGTACCACGTCGACGCGGTCCAGCGACGGCGCGCCGGGCCGCCCCCGCAACACGTCCTCCAGGTTCCAGTCGACGTATCGGGACAGGGCAGCGCCGCACGCCTCGATCTCGGCGGCGAAGACCGGGGCGGAGTCGAGCAGGCCGACGGCCATCCGTTCCCACTGGGCCCCCTGACCGGGAAAGACCAGCACGACGCGGTCGCCGCCGGCGGCGCCCTCGACCACGGAGCCGGCGGAGTGTCCGGCGGCGAGGTCGGCGAGAGCGTCCAGCAGCTCCGCGCGGCTGCCGGCGAGGATCGCTGCCCGGCGGGTCAGGTGGGCACGGCCGGTCGCCAACGCGTACCCGGTGTTCAGCAGGCTCAGGTCGGGGCGCGCGACGAGGTGCGCGCGCAGCCGGGCCGCCTGCTCGCGCAGCGCCGCGTCACCACGACCCGAGACCAGGATCGGTACGACGGCCGGCGCGCGACCGTCGGCGCGGGCCGGCTCGACCGCCGGGGGTTCCTCGACGATGACGTGGGCGTTGGTGCCGCTGACGCCGAACGACGACACCCCCGCGCGTCGGGGCTGGTCGCCGGGCGGCCAGGGCTCGGCCTCGGTGAGCACCCGGACGGCGTCGCCGTTCCAGCCGACGTGTGACGAGGGGGTGTCGACGTGCAGGGTGCGGGGCATCAGGTCGTGCCGCATCGCCTGGACCATCTTGATGAGGCCGGCAACCCCGGCGGCCGCCTGGGAATGGCCGATGTTGGACTTGATCGAGCCGAGCCGCAGCGGGCCGCGCTCGCGCTCGCGCCCGTACGTGGCCAGCAACGCCCGTGCCTCGATCGGGTCGCCGAGTCGGGTGCCGGTGCCGTGGCCCTCCACCAGGTCCACGTCGGACGGGCCGAGGCCCCCGTCGGTGAGGGCCTGCCTGATGACGCGCTCCTGCGACGGACCGTTGGGCGCGGTGAGACCGTTGCTGGCGCCGTCCTGGTTGACGGCGCTGCCTCGGATGAGCCCGAGCACCTGGTGGCCGTTGCGGCGGGCGTCGGAGAGCCGTTCGAGGACCAGCAGGCCGGCTCCCTCGGACCAGCCGGTGCCGTCGGCGGCCTCCGCGTACGACTTGCACAGCCCGTCCGCGGAGAGTCCGCGCTGGCGGCTGAACTCCACGAAGATGTTCGGCCGGGCGAGAACCGTGACGCCTCCGGCCAGGGCCAGCGAGCACTCCTGCGCGCGCAGCGCCCGGGTGGCGAGGTGGATCGCGACGAGGGAGGACGAGCAGGCGGTGTCGACGCTGACCGCCGGGCCCTCGAAGCCGAAGGTGTAGCTGACCCGCCCGGAGGCGACGCTGCCGGCCGAGCCGATGCCGAGGTAGCCCTCGATCTCGGGGCGACGGTCGCTCTGCCCGGCCACGTAGCCGTAGTCGGAGTAGATCACTCCGCAGAACACGCCGGTGCGCGAACCGCGCAGGGCGGTGAGGTCGAGCCCGGCGTCCTCGAACGCCTCCCAACCCAGTTCGAGCAGCAGGCGTTGTTGCGGATCGATCGCCTGGGCCTCGCGGGGGCTGATGCCGAAGAACTCGGCGTCGAACTCCCCCGCCCGGTCAAGGAAGCCACCGTTGCGGGTGTACGTGGTGCCCGTGTGGTCCGGGTCCGGGTGGTACAGGTTCTCCAGGTCCCAGCCACGGTCGGTGGGAAACGGTGAGATGCCGGAGCGCTCCTCGGCGACGATGCGCCAGAGGTCGTCGGGTGAGCTGACACCGCCGGGGTAGCGGCAGCTCATGCCCACGATGGCGATGGGCTCGCCGGCCTGGTCCTCGAGTTCGCGCAGCCGCGCGCGGGTCTCGGCGAGGTCGGCGGCGACCTTCTTCAGGTAGCGGACCAGCTTCTCCTGCTGCGGGTCCGTGACGTCGGCGCTCATGGAACCGTCTCCCCCCGGGTGGTCACAGATCGCCGGAGTCGGCGTCGATCAGGTCGAGCAGTTCGTCGACGGTGGTGGCCGCGACGATGCGGTCGCTGGTCCGCTCCTGGTCCGCGCTGATGGTGGCGAGCAGGGTGCGCAGCAGCTTCGTCGCGCGCTGCCGCTCCGCAGCGTCGGCATCGGTGAGTCGCTTCTCCCACCGCTTGACGTCGTCGTCGAGCGAGGGCTCCCGCGTGGCCGGTACACCGAGTTCGGTGAGCAGCAGCTCGGCCACCGAGGCCAGCGTGGGGTGGTCGAACACCAGCGTGGACGGCATCCGGATGCCGGTGGCGCGGGTGAGCCGGTTGCGCAGCTCGATCGCGCCGAGAGAGTCGAACCCGAGGTCCTTGAAGGTGCGGGCCGGGTCGATGGCGCCGGCGTCCGTATCACCGAGGACGGCGGCGACCTCGGTCTGGACGACCTGGAGCAGCAGCTGCTCACGCTCGGCCGGGCTGGCGGTCGCGACGCGCTGGGCGAGGTCGCCGCTCGACTCTGGACGGCGGGCGGCCGGCCGGGTGGCCAGACCACGCAGCAGACCCTCCGCCTTGACGGTCCTCCTGTTGAGGCGTACGGGGGCGAGCAGCGCGGCACCGGTGCGGATGGCGCGGTCGAACAGGGCCACACCCAGGTCGGGAGAGAGCGGCTCCACACCGGTACGCCGGATGCGGGCCAGGTCGCTGGCGCTGAGGTGACCGCCCATTCCGCCGGTGTCGGTCCACAGCCCCCAGGCCAGTGCGGTGGCCGGCAGGCCGGCGGCTCTGCGGTGGGCGGCGAGGGCGTCGAGATACGTGTTGGCGGCGGCGTAGTTGGCCTGCCCGGGGCCGCCGAGCAGCCCGGCGACGGACGAGAAGAGCACGAACATGGCGAGGTCGTGCTGCCGGGTGAGGTCGTGCAGGTGTAGGGCGGCGTCGACCTTGGGGCGGATGACCCGCCGCAGCTGCTCGGCGGTGAGCTTCTCCACCGGCGCGTCGTCGAGTACGCCGGCGGCGTGGATGACGCCGGTCAACCGCCGCCCGTCCAACACCCCGGCCAGCTGATCACGGTCCGCCACGTCACACGCCGCGACCTCGACCGCGCACCCCTGCGCGGCCAACTCGTCAACCAACCCGGCAGGCGCTCGACCCGTGCGGCTGACCAGCAACAACCGCCGCACACCATGCGCTTTGGCCAGGTGCCGGGCGAACACCGCACCCAACCCACCCGTGCCACCAGTGATCAGCACCGTGCCATCCGGGTCGAGGGGAGCAGGGACGGTCAACACCACCTTGCCCGTGTTACGACCCTCCCGCAGGAACCGGAACGCCTCCCGACCCTCACGCACATCCCACGCCCGGACTGGGGCATGCGACAACACACCCCGCTCGAACAGACCCACAACCTCCCGCAACATCTCCTGCAAACGATCCGGACCCGCATCGAAAAGGTCGAAAGCCTGATACCGCACACCCGCACGCACACCCGCATCACGAATGTCGGCCTTACCCATCTCCACGAACCGCCCGCCCGGTGGGAGCAGGTCCAACGACGCGTCCACGAACTCACCCGCCAACGCGTTCAACACCACATCAACCCGACCGAACACCTCCCGGAACCCCAGATCCCGCGACGACGCCACCTCACCCACACCCAACGCGCGAACCGCAGCCCACTTCGCCGGACTCGCCGTCGCACACACCCGCGCCCCGAGATGCCGGGCGATCTGCACCGCCGCCATCCCCACACCACCCGCGGCGGCATGGATCAACACCCGCTCCCCCGCCGACAGACCCGCGAGATCCACCAGACCCCGATAGGCCGTCAGATACACCACCGGGATCGCCGCCGCCTGCGCGAAACTGAACCCCGCCGGCATCGGCACCACCAACCGCCGATCCACCACCGCCACCGGACCAAACGACTCCGGCACCAAACCCATCACCCGATCACCCGGCAACAGATCCACAACCGAGGAACCGACCTCCACCACCACACCCGCCGCCTCGCTACCCAACGGCGCCACACCCGGATACTCACCCAACGCGATCAACACATCCCGGAAATTCAACCCCGCCGCACGCACCCCGACACGCACCTCATGCGCCGCCAACGGCCGATCCGCACCCGAGGCAAGAACCCGCAGATCCTCCAACGAACCCGCACGCTCAATACCGAGCCGCCACGCATCACCGCTGGGCGGTGCCGGCGCACGTACCAGCCGTGGCACGAGAAGCTTCCCGTCGCGGACGGCGAACTGCGGCTCGTCCAGGGTGGTCAGACTCGCCCAGTCCGGCTCGTCGCCGTCGATGTCCACCAGCACGAACCGGCCGGGGTGCTCCGACTGGGCGCTGCGGACGAGCCCCCACACCGGCGCGTACGCCAGATCGGGCGCCTCGTCGCCGACGCTGACCGCTCGTCGGGTCACCACGACGAGCCGGGCGGCGGCAAGCTCGTCGGCCTCCAACCAGCGCTGGATCATCAGCAGGGTCTGCTCGGTGACGGCGTGCGGTCCGGGCGCCGCGAGGATGACGACATCGGGGGCCGGGCTGCCCTCGACGACCGCGTTGCGGATCGTGTCGATGTTCCGGTGGTCCACGCGGGGCGGCGGGCCGCCGTTGGTTGCCGGAAGCGGTACCGCCTGCCAGGCGACGGTGAACAGGGCGTCGGCGCCGGAGGCCGGGTGGGCACGGAGTTGTGTGGTGTCGATCGCGCGGAGGATGAGGGTGTCGACGCTGGCGACGGGTTGTCCGTGTTCGTCGCTGATCTCGACGCGCAGCGCGGACGGGCCGGCCGGGCTGATCCGGACCCGTAGGCTCGTCGCTCCGGTGCGGTGCACGCGTACCCCGGTCCAGGTGAACGGGACGCCCTGGGCGTCGGACTGGCCGAACGCGGCGTGCAGGGCGGCGTCGAACAGCGCCGGGTGCATTGTGAAGCCACTACCGGTGGCCTGAGCCGGCTGCACGACCTCGGCGTAGATGTCGGCACCCGAGCGCCAGGCCGCCCGCACCCCCTGAAACGCCGGCCCGTACGCATACCCCGCCTCGGCGAGCTGGTCGTAGCGCACCTCGACCGGCTCGGCATCCACCGGCCGCCACGCCAGCGCACCCGGAACATCCCCACCCGCGGACAGGACCCCCCGAGCGTGACACCGCAACTCGTCGCCACCCGACCAGACCCCGATCGGACGACGACCATCACCATCCGGCTCACCAACGGTGACCTGCACCCGCACCGACCCGGACTCCGGCAGCACCAACGGCGCCTCCAGCGTCAACTCGGCCAGGTCCGGGGTGCCGGCGTGCCGACCAGCCGTGACCGCCAGGTCGACCAGAGCCGTACCGGGCAGCAGGACGGTGCCGGCGATGGCGTGGTCGTCGAGCCAGGGCGCGGTTTCCCGGGAGATGCGGCCGGTGAGGATCCACTCGTCCCGGTCACCGACGCGGGTGGCGCCAGCGAGCAGCGGATGCTCGATCGGTGTGAGCCCGGTGGCCTCCGGGTCGCCGGCACTGCTGGGGGTGAGCCAGTACCGCTGGTGCTGGAACGCGTACGTCGGCAGCTCGACCCGCCGCGCCCCCGGCAGCAGGGCGGCCCAGTCCAGGTCGATACCCGCGATGTGCGCCCGGCCGAGGAACGCCGCGAACGTGTGCGGCTCGTCGTGTTGCGCCCGCAGGGCCGGAATGAACACCGAGCCCTCGTCATCGACGGTCTGCTGGGCCATCGCGGTCAACACCGTGTCCGGGCCCAACTCCAGGAACCGGCTGACGCCCTGCTCGCGCAGACGGCGTACCCCGTCGGCGAACCGGACCGCCTCCCGCACGTGCCGCACCCAATACTCCGGGTCCGTCACGTCACCCGCCGCCACGATCGGAATACGCGGCTCGTCGAACCGCAACCCCGCCACCACCCGCCGGAAATCGTCCAGCATCGGATCCATCAAATGCGAATGGAACGCGTGGCTGACCGCCAACCGCGTCGTCTTACGGTGCTGCCACCGCGGCAACCACTCCTCGATCGCGGCGAGCTCACCAGAAACCACCACCGCGCTCGGACCGTTCACCGCCGCGATGCACAACCCGTCCACCAGGGTCGGCGTGACCTCGTCCTCACCAGCCTGGACCGCGACCATCCCACCACCGGCCGGCAAAGCGCCCATCAGCCGACCACGCGCCTGCACCAGGGCGCACGCGTCGGCCAGCGACAACACCCCAGCGACATGCGCGGCCGCGATCTCCCCGACCGAATGCCCGATCAGAAAGTCCGGCCGCACACCCAACGACTCCATCAGCCGATACAGGGCCACCTCGACCGCGAACAACGCCGGCTGCGCATCCGCCGTATCGTCCACGTCACCATCGAACGACCGACCGAACTGCGCCCACACCTCATCCAACGCCGCCTTGAACACCGGATACACGGCAGCCAATCCGCTACCCATACCCGCGCGCTGCGCACCCTGACCGGTGAACATCACCGCCGTCTTCCCCACCACCGGGCGACCCTCGACCACCTCCGTACCGACAATGGCCGCCCGAAACTCCAACCGCGCCCGACTCATCGCCGCCGAAAACGCCACATCCCGTAGCTCGTGGC
Organism: Micromonospora sp. WMMD1120; assembly: GCF_029626235.1. Classification (NCBI taxonomy): domain Bacteria; kingdom Bacillati; phylum Actinomycetota; class Actinomycetes; order Micromonosporales; family Micromonosporaceae; genus Micromonospora; species Micromonospora sp. WMMD1120. Next base: position 6,564,153 of record NZ_JARUBO010000005.1, read on the forward strand.
CGCCACCCAGATGCGCGCGCAACCGCTGCACCTGCGCCGGCAACGCCGCCTCCGTACGCGCCGACACCACCACCGGCACCGGCCGTACTGGCGCGGAACCACGCGCCTCGACCACCACCGCAGGCGCTTCCTCAATGATCACGTGCGCGTTCGTGCCACTGATCCCGAACGACGACACACCCGCCCTGCGAGGCCGGTCACCACCAGCAGGCCACCGCCGCGCCTCGGTCAACAACCGCACACCACCGGAGGACCAGTCCACGTGCGGCGACGGCTCATCCACATGCAACGTCGCCGGCAACACCCCATACCGCAACGCCAACACCATCTTGATCACACCAGCCACACCCGCCGCCGCCGACGTATGACCGATGTTCGACTTCACCGACCCCAACCACAGCGGCCGATCATCCGACCGCCCCTGCCCATAGGTCGCGAGCAGGGCCTGCGCCTCGATCGGATCACCAAGCTTCGTCCCCGTGCCGTGCCCCTCGACGGCATCGACATCGGCACCGGTCAGCCGGGCGGACGTCAGCGCCTGGCGGATCACCCGCTCCTGCGACGGACCATTCGGCGCCGTCAAACCATTCGACGCGCCGTCCTGATTCACCGCGCTACCCCGCACCACGGCCAGAACCCGATGCCCGTTACGCCGCGCGTCGGACAACCGCTCCACCACGAGCATCCCCACACCATCGGAGAACCCGGTCCCGTCAGCACCAGCCGCGTAGGACTTGCACCGCCCGTCCGGGGCCAGACCCCGCTGCCGCGAGAACTCCACCAGGAAGAAGGGGTCGGCGATGAGCGTCGCCCCACCGACCAGGGCGAGCGAGCAGTCGCCGTTGCGCAACGCCTGCCCGGCCAGGTGCATCGCCACGAGCGACGACGAGCACGCGGTGTCCAGCGACACCGCCGGACCCTCCAACCCGAAGGTGTACGCGATACGCCCGGACACGACACTGGTGGTCGTACCGGTCAGCCGGAAGCCCTCCAGCTCCGTGGAGCGGGACCCGCCGTACTCCGAGGCGCTTGCCCCGCAGAACACTCCGGTGTCGGTGCCCCGCAGCGATGTCGGGTCGATGCCGGCGTCCTCCAGCGCCTCCCAGGATGTTTCGAGGAGCAGCCGTTGCTGCGGGTCCATCGCCAGCGCCTCGTGCGGGCTGATGCCGAAGAAACCGGCGTCGAAGTCACCGACGTCACTCAGGTAGCCGCCACCCCGCGTGTAGACGGTGCCGGGGGTGTCCGGGTCCGGGTCGTAGAGCCGCTCCAGATTCCAGCCCCGGTCGTCCGGCAGGCCGGTGGTGGCGTCCCGGCCTTCGGCGACGAGTCGCCACAGCCCTTCCGGGCTGTCCGCGCCGCCCGGGTAGCGGCAGCCCATGCCCACGATGGCCAACGGTTCGTCGACGCGGATCTCGACCGTGTCGACCGCCCGGGGCGCCGCTTCGTCACCGGAGATCTGGGACAACAGGAAATTGGCGACCGCGTCCGCGGTGGGGTGATCGAACACCAGCGTGGACGGCAGCCGTACGTCACTGGCCGCGGTGAGACGGTTGCGCAGATCGACGGCCGCGAGGGAGTCGAAGCCCAGGTCCTTGAAGGCGCGGTCCGGCGCTACCGCGTCCGCCGAGGCGCGGCCCAGCACCGCGGCGACCTCGGTTCGGACGAGGTCGAGGGCGATCCGCTCACGCTCGGTGTCGTCGACACCGGCCAGGCGTCGCGCGAGTGAGCCGCCCGAAGCGGTACGCCGGATCGTCGTCCGCACCAGGCCGCGCAACAGCGCCGGAAGCGTTCCGGTACGGGCCTGGGCGCGCAACGCTCCCGCGGCGAGCCGCACCGGGGCGAGGAGCGCGGCGTCGGTACGGATGGCGCGGTCGAACAGGTCCAGCCCGACGTCGGTGGACAGCGGCTGCACGCCGGTGCGTTCGATCCGGGCGAGGTCGGCGTCGCCGAGCCGGCCGGCCATGCCGCCGGAGTCTCCCCACAGCCCCCAGGCCAGTGACACAGCGGGGAGGCCGGCCGCACGTCGGTGCAGCGCGAGCGCGTCGAGGAACGCGTTGGCGCTGGCGTAGTTGCCCTGGCCGGCGTTGCCCAGCAGCCCGGCCACCGAGGAGAAGAGCACGAACAGTGCCAGGTCGTGCCCGCTGCTGAGGTCGTGCAGGTGCAGGGCGGCATCCATCTTGGGACGCAGCACCCGGCGCAACTGCTCGGCGGTGAGCCGCTCCACCGGGGCGTCGTCGAGAACCCCGGCCGCGTGGACGACGCCGGTGAGCTTCCGGCCGTCGAGCAGCGCGGTGATCTGCGCGCGGTCGGCGACGTCGCAGGCAGCCACCTCGACGGTGCAGCCGCGCTCACGCAACTCGGTGAGCAGGGCGTCGTCCGCGGCCCCGCGCCGGCTGACCAGCAGCAGTCGCTTGACACCGTGTCGGGTCACCAGGTGCCGGGCGAACAGCGCGCCCAGACCCCCGGTGCCGCCGGTGACCAGGACGGTGCCCTCCGGGTCCAGCGCGGCCGGCACCACCGAGGGTGCGGCGGCCGGTCGTAGCCGGGGCGCGAAGATATTCCCGCCCCGGACCGCGAGTTGCGGTTCGTCGAGCGCGGCGAGCGCCGACCAGTCCGGCTCGTCCCCGTCGAGGTCGACGAGCATGAATCGCCCAGGGTGTTCGGCCTGCGCGCTGCGCACCAGTCCCCACACCGGCGCGGATACCGGGTCGGGCGCCTCGTCGCCGATGCCGATGGCCCGCCGGGTCACGACGACCAGCCGGGCATCGGCGGTGTGGTCGTCGGCGAGCCAGTCCTGTAGCTGGTCGAGCGTCCGCTGGGCCATCGTCAGGGCAGCCGAGGCGGTGTCGTCGGTATCCGGCCGCTCGACGGGCGCGACGACCAGCTCCGCCTGGTCGACACTGCTCGGCGGGGCGATGGGCGTCCAGTCGACGGTGTAGAGAGAGTCCGCCGGGGCGTCGGTCCGACCGATCGGTCGGAAGGTGAGCATGTCGATGGTGGCGACCGGTCGGCTGCTCTCGTCGGTCAGGTCGAGGCGCAGCGCGGACGGGCCGGCCGGGCTGATCCGGACGCGTAGGCTGGTCGCCCCGGTGCGGTGTACGCGCACCCCGGTCCAGGTGAACGGGACACCCTCGGCGTCGGACTGGCCGAACGCGGCATGCAGGGCGGCGTCGAACAGCGCCGGGTGCAGGGTGAAGCCGCTGCCGGTGGCCTGCGCCGGCAGGACCACCTCGGCGTAGATGTCGGCACCGGCGCGCCAGGCCGCCCGCACCCCCTGAAAGGCCGGCCCGTACGCGTACCCCGCCTCGGCCAGGCGCTCGTACAGGTCGCCGATCGGGTCGGCTGCGGCGGGCGGCCACTGCATGTCGGCGGGTGGGGCGGTGTCGGTGGTGAGGGTGCCCCGGGCGTGGCAGTGGACGTCGTCCTGCCCGGACCAGATGGCGAGTGCGCGCCGGCCGTCGTCGTCCGGCTCACCGACGGTGACCTGCACCCGCACCAACCCGGACTCCGGCAGCACCAGCGGCGCCTCCAGGGTCAGCTCGGCCAGGTCCGGGGTGCCGGCGTGCCGACCAGCGGTCACCGCCAGGTCGACCAGGGCGGTGCCCGGCAGCAGCACGGTGCCGGCGATGCGGTGATCAGCGAGCCAAGGTTGCGCGTCACGGGACACCGTGCCGGTGAACAACCACTCGTCGCGGTCACCCACCCGGGCGACAGAACTCAACAACGGATGATCGATGCCATCGGCCGCGCCGCGTGGCACGATCCAGTACCGCTGACGCTGGAACGCATACGTCGGCAGCTCAACCCGCCGCGCCCCCGGCAACAACGCCGCCCAGTCCAGATCGATACCCGCGATGTGCGCCCGGCCAAGGAACGCCGCGAACGTGTGCGGCTCATCATTCCCCGCCCGCAGGGCCGGAATCACGACGGCGTCCTCGCCGTCGAGACTCTGCTGAGCCATCGCGGTCAACACCGCGTCCGGGCCCAACTCCAGGAACCGGCTGACGCCCTGCTCGCGCAGACGGCGTACCCCGTCGGCGAACCGGACCGCCTCCCGCACGTGCCGCACCCAATACTCCGGGTCCGTCACGTCCGCTCCAACGATCGGAATACGCGGCTCGTCGAACCGCAACCCCGCCACCACCCGCCGGAAATCGTCCAGCATCGGATCCATCAAATGCGAATGGAACGCGTGGCTGACCGCCAACCGCGTCGTCTTACGGTGCTGCCACCGCGGCAACCACGCCTCGATCGCGGCGAGCTCACCAGAAACCACCACCGCGCTCGGACCATTCACCGCCGCGATGCACAACCCGTCCACCAGAGTCGGCGTGACCTCGTCCTCACCGGCCTGGACCGCGACCATCCCACCACCGCCCGGCAGGGCGCCCATCAGCCGACCACGCGCCTGCACCAGGGCGCACGCGTCCGCCAACGACAACACCCCAGCGACATGCGCGGCCGCGATCTCCCCGACCGAATGCCCGATCAGAAAGTCCGGCCGCACACCCAACGACTCCATCAGCCGATACAGGGCCACCTCGACCGCGAACAACGCCGGCTGCGCATCCGCCGTATCGTCCAGGTCACCATCGAACGACCGACCGAACTGCGCCCACACATCCGAGAGCGCCGCCTTGAACACCGGATACACGGCAGCCAGCCCCGCGCCCATACCCGCGCGCTGCGCACCCTGACCGGTGAACATCACCGCCGTCTTCCCCACCACCGGGCGACCCTCGACCACCTCCGCCCCAACAAGCGCCGCCCGAAACTCCAACCGCGCCCGACTCATAGCCGCCGAGAACGCCACATCCCGCAACTCAAAGCGACCATCCAGGCAGGAACGGATCCGCTGCACCTGCGCCGGCAACGCCGCCTCCGTACGCGCCGACACCACCACCGGCACCGGACGCACGACCTCCGCGACCCGGCCCTCAACGCTGACCGGCGGCGCCTCCTCAATGATCACGTGCGCGTTCGTGCCACTGATCCCGAACGACGACACACCCGCCCTGCGAGGCCGGCCACCACCAGCAGGCCACCGCCGCGCCTCGGTCAACAACCGCACGTCACCCGAGGACCAGTCCACATGCGGCGACGGCTCATCCACATGCAACGTCGCCGGCAACACCCCATACCGCAACGCCAACACCATCTTGATCACACCAGCCACACCCGCCGCCGCCTGGGTGTGGCCGATGTTGGACTTCAGGGAGCCGAGCCAGAGCGGCCGGTCGTCCGGCCGGTCCTGGCCGTAGGTCGCGAGCAACGCCTGCGCCTCGATCGGATCGCCGAGGGCCGTCCCCGTGCCGTGCCCCTCCACCGCGTCGACGTCGGCACCCGTCAACCCCGCCGACGCCAACGCCTGCCGGATCACCCGCTCCTGCGACGGACCATTCGGCGCCGTCAAACCATTCGACGCGCCATCCTGATTCACCGCGCTACCCCGCACCACGGCCAGAACCCGATGCCCGTTACGCCGCGCGTCGGAGAGCCGTTCCAGGACCACCAGGCCGAGTCCGTCCGAGAAGCCGGTCCCGTCGGCGGCCGCGGCGTACGGCTTGCATCGCCCGTCCTCCGACAGCCCGCGCTGGCGGGAGAACTCGACGAGTAGGAACGGGTCCGCGAGCACGCTGACGCCACCCGCCAGGGCCAGGGTGCATTCCCCGTTGCGGAGCGCCTGGGCGGCCAGGTGGATCGCGACCAACGACGACGAGCAGGCCGTGTCGACGGACACCGCCGGCCCTTCCAGACCCAACGTGTACGCGACCCGGCCGGAAACGACACTCGTGGTCGTGCCGGTCAGCCGGAAGCCCTCCAGCTCGGGTGACATGGCACCGCCGTAGGCCGAGGCGACCGTGCCGCAGAAGACGCCGGTGTCCGTGCCGCGTACCGAGGTGGGGTCGATCCCGGCGTCCTCCAGCGCCTCCCACGACGCTTCGAGCAGGAGTCGTTGCTGTGGGTCCATCGCGAGCGCCTCGCGCGGTGCGATGCCGAAGAAGTCGGCGTCGAAGTCGCCAGCGCCGGTGAGGTAGCCGCCACCGCGGGTGTAGACGGTGCCGAGGTTGTCGGGGTCCGGGTCGTAGAGGCGGTCCAGGTCCCAGCCACGGTCGTCGGGCAACCCGGTCACCGCGTCGCGGCCCTCCGCGACGAGTTCCCACAACCGCTCCGGCGAGCCGACCTCGCCCGGGTAGCGGCAGCTCATGCCGACGATGGCCAACGGTTCGTCGGTGTGGGTCCGGGCCGCGATGGCCGTGGTCGGGGCGGACTCCCCGTCGGCGACTTCGGACACCAGGAACGCGGCGACCGCCTCCGCGGTGGGGTGGTCGAACACCAGCGTGGACGGCAGTCGTACGCCTGTCACCGAGGTCACCCGGTTGCGGAGCTCGACGGCCGCGAGGGAGTCGAAGCCGAGATCCTTGAAGGGACGGTCGGGCGCGACCGCGTCCGGCGACGCGTGACCGAGAACCACCGCGACCTGGGCACGGACCACGTCGAGGGCGATCTGCCGGCGGTCGACCTCGGGCACGTCGGCAAGCCGCCGGGCCAGCGAACCGGTCTGCTGGGTACGCCGTACCGCCGTCCGCACGAGCCCGCGCAGCAGTGGCGGCAGCGCCCCGGCCCGCGCCTGCGCGCGGAGAATGCCCTGGTCGAGGTGCAGTGGCACGAGAGCGGCCGGGCCGAGACGTCGCGCGGTGTCGAACAGGGCCTGGCCGGCCCGGGGCGGGATCGCCTCGATGCCCATTCGCGACCAGCGGGCCAGCGCGGCATCGTCGAGCGTGCCCGCCATGCCGCTGTCTCCGCCCCACCTGCCCCAGGCCAGTGCGGTGGCCGGCAGGCCGGCGGCTCTGCGGTGGGCGGCGAGGACGTCGAGATACGTGTTGGCGGCGGCGTAGTTGGCCTGCCCCGGGCCGCCGAGCAGCCCGGCGACGGACGAGAAGAGCACGAACATGGCGAGGTCGTGCTGCCGGGTGAGATGGTGCAGGTGCAGTGCGCCGTCCAGTTTCGGTCGCAGCACGCGGTCGATCTGCTCCGGGGTGAGTGTGTCCAGCGTGCCGTCGTCGAGTACGCCGGCGGCGTGGATGACGCCGGTCAACCGCCGCCCGTCCAACACCCCGGCCAGCTGATCACGGTCCGCCACGTCACACGCCGCCACCTCGACCGCGCACCCCTGCGCGGCCAACTCGTCAACCAACCCGGCAGGCGCCCGACCCGTGCGGCTGAGCAACAACAACCGCCGCACACCATGCGCTTTGGCCAGGTGCCGGGCGAACACCGCACCCAACCCACCCGTGCCACCAGTGATCAGCACCGTGCCATCCGGATCGAGGGGAGCAGGGACGGTCAACACCACCTTGCCCGTGTTACGACCCTCCCGCAGGAACCGGAACGCCTCCCGACCCTCACGCACATCCCACGCCCGGACTGGGGCATGCGACAACACACCCCGCTCGAACAGACCCACAACCTCCCGCAACATCTCCTGCAAACGATCCGGACCCGCATCGAAAAGGTCGAAAGCCTGATACCGCACACCCGCACGCACACCCGCATCACGAATGTCGGCCTTACCCATCTCCACGAACCGCCCGCCCGGTGGGAGCAGGTCCAACGACGCGTCCACGAACTCACCCGCCAACGCGTTCAACACCACATCAACCCGACCGAACACCTCCCGGAACCCCAGATCCCGCGACGACGCCACCTCACCCACACCCAACGCGCGAACCGCAGCCCACTTCGCCGGACTCGCCGTCGCACACACCCGCGCCCCGAGATGCCGGGCGATCTGCACCGCCGCCATCCCCACACCACCCGCGGCGGCATGGATCAACACCCGCTCCCCCGCCGACAGACCCGCGAGATCCACCAGACCCCGATAGGCCGTCAGATACACCACCGGGATCGCCGCCGCCTGCGCGAAACTGAACCCCGCCGGCATCGGCACCACCAACCGCCGATCCACCACCGCCACCGGACCAAACGACTCCGGCACCAAACCCATCACCCGATCACCCGGCAACAGATCCACAACCGAGGAACCGACCTCCACCACCACACCCGCCGCCTCGCTACCCAACGGCGCGACACCCGGATACTGACCCAACGCGATCAACACATCCCGGAAATTCAACCCCGCCGCACGCACCCCGACACGCACCTCATGCGCCGCCAACGGCCGATCCGCACCCGAGGCAAGAACCCGCAGATCCTCCAACGAACCCGCACGCTCAATACCGAGCCGCCACGCATCACCGCTGGGCGGTGCCGGCGCACGTACCAGCCGTGGCACGAGAAGCTTCCCGTCGCGCACCGCGAACTGCGGCTCGTCCAGGGCAGCCAACGCCGCCCAATCCGGCTCGTCGCCGTCAACGTCCACCAACACGAACCGACCCGGATGCTCCGACTGCGCCGTCCGCACCAACCCCCACGCCGGCGACACCGCCAGGTCGATCTCCCGGTCCCCGACCGCGACAGCACCCCTGGTGACGACGACGAGTCGGGAATTCGCCGTACGGTCGTCGGCGAGCCATTCCCGCACGACCCGGAGCGTGTGGTCGATCGCCTCGCGGGCGGCCACGGGTTCGTCACCGCCGGCCGGCTGGTCGATGGCTGCCACGACGACATCGGGCACCGTCGGGCTGTCGTTCAGCGACTCCCATCGGCCGACCTGCACGGAGCCGCGCTCCGGCAGCGGTATCGGTGTCCACTCCACGGCGTAGATCGCGCCGGTGTCCTCCACTCCGCTCAGGGGCCGCAGCACGAGTGAGTCGACCGAGGCGACGGGTTGTCCGTGTTCGTCACTGATCTCGACCCGCAGCGCGGACGGGCCGGCCGGGCTGATCCGGGCTCGGACGTGGGTGGCCCCGGTCTGGTGAATGCGTACCCCGGTCCAGGTGAACGGGACGCCGTCCGCGTCGAATCCGGCGTGCAGGGCGGCGTCGAACAGCGCCGGGTGCAGGGCGAAGCCGCTACCGGTGGCCTGCGCCGGCAGGACCACCTCGGCGTAGATGTCGTCACCCGAGCGCCAGGCCGCCCGCACCCCCTGAAACGCCGGCCCGTACGCATACCCGGCCTCGGCGAGTTGGTCGTAGCGCACCTCGACCGGCTCGGCATCCACCGGCCGCCACGCCAGCGCACCCGGAACATCCCCACCGGCAGACAGGACCCCCCGAGCGTGACACCGCAACTCGTCTCCACCCGACCAGACCCCGACCGGACGACGACCATCACCATCCGGCTCACCGACGGTCACCTGCACCCGCACCGACCCAGACTCCGGCAGCACCAGCGGCGCCTCCAGGGTCAACTCGGCCAGGTCCGGGGTGCCGGCGTGCCGACCAGCGGTCACCGCCAGGTCGACCAGAGCCGTACCGGGCAGCAGCACGGTGCCGGCGATGCGGTGATCAGCGAGCCAGGGTTGCGCGTCACGGGACACCGTGCCGGTGAACAACCACTCGTCGCGGTCACCCACCCGGGCGACAGAACTCAACAACGGATGATCGATGCCATCGGCCGCGTCGCGCGGCACGATCCAGTACCGCTGACGCTGGAACGCGTACGTCGGCAGCTCGACCCGCCGCGCCCCCGGCAACAGGGCGGCCCAGTCCAGGTCGATACCCGCGATGTGCGCCCGGCCGAGGAACGCCGCGAACGCCTGCGGCTCGTCGTGTTGCGCCCGCAAGGCCGGAATCACGACGGCGTCCTCGCCGTCGAGACTCTGCTGAGCCATCGCGGTCAACACCGCGTCCGGGCCCAACTCCAGGAACCGGGTCACGCCCTGCTCGCGCAGACGGCGTACCCCGTCGGCGAACCGGACCGCCTCCCGCACGTGCCGCACCCAATACTCCGGGTCCGTCACCTCACCCGCCGCCACGATCGGAATACGCGGCTGATCAAACCGCAACCCCGCCACCACCCGCCGGAAATCGTCCAGCATCGGATCCATCAAATGCGAATGGAACGCGTGGCTCACCGCCAACCGCGACGTCTTACGATGCCCCCACCCCGGCAACCACGCCTCGATCGCGGCGAGCTCACCGGAGACCACCACCGCGCTCGGACCGTTCACCGCCGCGATGCACAACCCGTCCACCAGGGTCGGCGCGACCTCATCCTCACCAGCCTGGACCGCGACCATCCCACCACCGCCCGGCAGAGCACCCATCAGCCGACCACGCGCCCGCACCAGAGCGCACGCATCAGCCAACGACAACACCCCCGCCACATGCGCCGCCGCGACCTCCCCCACCGAATGCCCGATCAGAAAGTCCGGCCGCACACCCAACGACTCCACCAGCCGATACAGGGCCACCTCGACCGCGAACAACGCCGGCTGCGCATCCGCCGTATCGTCCACGCCACCATCGAACGACCGACCGAACTGCGCCCACACCTCATCCAACGCCGCCTTGAACACCGGATACACCGCAGCCAGCTCTAACCCCATGCCAGAACGCTGCGCACCCTGACCGGTGAACATCACCGCCGTCTTCCCCACCACCGGGCGACCCTCGAACACCTCCGCCCCAACAAGCGCCGCCCGAAACTCCAACCGCGCCCGCGTCATCGCCGCCGAAAACGCCACATCCCGCAACTCAAAGCGACCATCAAGGCAGGACCGCATCCGCTGCACCTGCGCCGGCAACGCCGCCTCCGTACGCGCCGACACCACCACCGGCACCGGACGCACGACCTCCGCGACCCGGCCCTCAACGCTGGCCGGCGGCGCCTCCTCAATGATCACGTGCGCGTTCGTGCCACTGATCCCGAACGACGACACACCCGCCCGCCGAGACCGGTCACCACCAGCAGGCCACCGCCGCGCCTCGGTCAACAACCGGACGTCACCCGAGGACCAGTCCACGTGCGGCGACGGCTCATCCACATGCAACGTCGCCGGCAACACCCCATACCGCAACGCCAACACCATCTTGATCACACCAGCCACACCCGCCGCCGCCGACGTATGACCGATGTTCGACTTCACCGACCCCAACCACAGCGGCCGATCACCCGACCGCCCCTGCCCATAAGTCGCGAGCAGGGCCTGCGCCTCGATCGGATCACCAAGCTTCGTCCCCGTGCCATGCCCCTCCACGGCATCGACGTCAGCACCCGTCAACCCCGCCGACGCCAACGCCTGCCGGATCACCCGCTCCTGCGACGGACCATTCGGCGCCGTCAAACCATTCGACGCGCCATCCTGATTCACCGCGCTACCCCGCACCACGGCCAGAACCCGATGCCCGTTACGCCGCGCGTCGGACAACCGCTCCACCACCAGCATCCCCACACCATCGGAGAACCCGGTCCCGTCAGCACCAGCCGCATAGGGCTTACACCGCCCGTCCGGGGCCAGACCCCGCTGCCGGGAGAACTCCACGAGCAGGAACGGGTCGGCCAGGACCGTCACACCACCGACCAGGGCGAGCGAGCACTCCCCGTTGCGCAACGCCTGGGCGGCCAGGTGGATCGCGACCAACGACGACGAGCAGGCCGTGTCGACGGACACCGCCGGCCCCTCCAGACCCAACGTGTACGCGACCCGCCCGGACACCACGCTGCTTGTCGTACCGGCCAGCCGGAAGCCCTCCAACTCGGCCGGGGTGGTGCTGCCGTAGGCGGTGGGGATGGTGCCGACGAAGACGCTGGTGCGGGATCCACGAAGGCTCAGTGGATCGATTCCGGCGTCCTCCAACGCCTCCCACGATGCTTCCAGGGTGAGCCGCTGCTGCGGATCGATGGCGAGGGCCTCACGTGGGCTGATGCCGAAGAACTCCGCGTCGAAGTCACCGACGCCGCTGACGAATCCGCCCCCGGAGGTGTACACGTGGCCGGTCCGGTCCGGGTCCGGGTCGTACAGTCGCTGCACGTCCCAGCCGCGGTCGTCGGGCAGCCCGGTCACCGCGTCGCGGCCCTCGGCGACGAGTTCCCACAACCGCTCGGGTGACGTGGCGCCGCCGGGGTAGCGGCAGCTCATGCCCACGATGGCCAACGGCTCGTCGGCCCGTTGCTCCAGCTCGCGGACCCGGCGGTTGGCGGTCAGCAGTTCGCCGGTGACCTTACGCAGATACGCGCGCAGTTGCTCCTCGGAGCCGGGGCCGGTGCGAGGGTTGTGAGTGCCCTGGGTCATACGGATCCGAGCTCCTTCTTCGTGAGGCCGGAGGTGTCACCGGAGCCGGACGTTACGCATCGGCGGTCGCCGTACCCACCGATCTGCCGCAAGCTGCCACGAGTGAACGGTCCGGTCGGGGCCGGGACGGGGCGGTGACAGGAAGTTGCGTGCTGCCTGTCACGCCGTTCCCAACTCCTTGTCGATGAGGGCGAACATGTCCTCGTCGGACACGTCGCCGAAGGTGTCGCCCATCTCCGGGACGATGTCCTCGCCGGGGACATCGGCGCCGTTCAGGACGTGCCGGAGCCGGGTGCTGAGTCCGCGCAGCCGAGGTTCGGCGGCGGCGAGCAGTTGCGGGTCGGCGCTGAGCTGGGTCAGGAGCGTCTCGATCCGCCGCAGCTCGGCCTCCAGCGGCGGTTCCTCGGCCTCGCTGGTCAGGCCGGCCGCGGTGATGAGGAAGGTGGTGACGTCGGCGGGGGTGGGCCGGTCGTAGACGAGCGTGGCGGGCAGGCGCAGCCCGGTGACGCGGCCCAGTCGGTTGCGCAGTTCCACGGCGGCGAGCGAGTCGAAGCCGAAGTCCTTGAACGCCCGGTCCGCCTGCACCGCGTCCGGTGCGTCGTGGCCCAGGACGGTGGCGACCTGAGCCCGTACGACGTCCAGGACGACGTGGTGCCGGTCGGCGGGCGCCACACCGGCCAGTCGTTCGGTGAGAGTGCCGGTCGGCTTGTTGATCAGTTTCTCGGGCACCCGGACCAGGCCCCGCAGCAGCGGCAGCAGGGCGCCGGCGCGGGCATTCGCGCGTAGCGTCATCAGGTCGAGCCGGACCGGTGCCAGCAGCGCCTCGGGGCGCCCGACGCTCTGGTCGAACAGACGTAGTCCGAGGTCGGTCGCCAGCACCGGAATGCCGGCGCGTGCCCAGCGGGCCCGGTCGGTGTCCTCCAGTTGACCGGTCATGCCGGTGGCGTCCGCCCACAGCCCCCAGGCCAGTGCGGTGGCCGGCAGGCCGGCGGCCCTGCGGTGGGCGGCGAGGGCGTCGAGATACGTGTTGGCGGCGGCGTAGTTGCCCTGCCCCGCGTTCCCGACCAGCCCGGCGACCGAGGAGAACAGCACGAACATGGCCAGGTCCTGACCCGCCGTCAACTCGTGCAGATGGTTGGCCGCGTCGATCTTCGGTCGCAGCACGCGGTGGAGCCGCTCCGGGGTGAGTGTGTCCAGCGTGCCGTCGTCGAGTACGCCGGCGGCGTGGATGACGCCGGTCAACCGCCGCCCGTCCAGCACCCCGGCGAGCTGATCACGGTCCGCCACGTCACACGCCGCGACCTCGACCGCGCACCCCTGCGCGGCCAACTCGTCAACCAACCCGGCAGGCGCCCGACCCGTGCGGCTGAGCAACAACAACCGCCGCACACCATGCGCTTTGGCCAGGTGCCGGGCGAACACCGCACCCAACCCACCCGTGCCACCAGTGATCAGCACCGTGCCATCCGGGTCGAGGGGAGCCGGGACGGTCAACACCACCTTGCCGGTGTTCCGACCCTCCCGCAGGAACCGGAACGCCTCCCGACCCTCACGCACATCCCACGCCCGGATTGGGGCATGCGACAACACACCCCGCTCGAACAGACCCACAACCTCCCGCAACATCTCCTGCAAACGATCCGGACCCGCATCGAAAAGGTCGAAAGCCTGATACCGCACACCCGCACGCACATCCGCATCACGGATGTCGGCCTTACCCATCTCCACGAACCGCCCGCCCGGTGGGAGCAGGTCCAACGACGCGTCCACGAAGTCACCCGCGAGCGCGTTCAACACCACATCAACCCGACCGAACGCCTCCCGGAACCCCAGATCCCGCGACGACGCCACCTCACCCACACCCAACGCGCGAACCGCGTCCCACTTCGCCGGACTCGCCGTCGCACACACCCGCGCCCCGAGATGCCGGGCGATCTGCACCGCCGCCATCCCCACACCACCCGCGGCGGCATGGATCAACACCCGCTCCCCCGACCGCAACCCCGCCAGATCCACCAACGCATGCCACGCGGTCACGAACGCCACCGGGATCGCCGCCGCCTGCGCGAAACTGAACCCCGCCGGCATCGGCACCACCAACCGCCGATCCACCACCGCCACCGGACCAAACGACTCCGGCACCAAACCCATCACCCGATCACCAGGCAACAGATCCACAACCGCCGAACCGACCTCCACCACCACACCCGCCGCCTCGCTACCCAACGGCGCCACACCCGGATACTGACCCAACGCGATCAACACATCCCGGAAATTCAACCCCGCCGCACGCACCCCGACACGCACCTCATGCGGCTCCAGCTCCCGAGCAGGACCGGTCGCGACGACCCGCAGATCCTCCAACGAACCCGCACGCTCGATCGACAGCCGCCACTCGTCACCCGCCGGCAACGACTCCACAGGCCGCAACCGGGGCACCAGCAGCCGGCCATCCCGCACCGCGAACTGCGGCTCGTCGACCGCCGCCAACGCCGCCCAATCCGGCTCGTCACCATCGACATCCACCAACACGAACCGACCCGGATGCTCCGACTGCGCCGTCCGCACCAACCCCCACACCGGCGACACCGCCAGATCGACGTCCCGATCCCCGACCGCGACAGCACCCCTGGTGACGACGAAAAGTCGGGCCTCGGTCAGCCACTCGGAGGCCAACCAGCGCTGCACCATGGCCAGCGCCGCCGACGGGTCGACGGGCGCGTCCACGACGACGATGTCCGGAACGGCCGCGCCCTCGGCCACGGCGGCCTCGAGCGCGACCAGGTCGGCCCCGGCCGCGATCCGGAGCGGCAGGGCAGCCTCGGACGGGCTGTCGGTCAGCGGATGCCAGACTAGGTGGAACACTGTCTCGTCCGGTACACCGGCCAACTGCGCGGGGTCGACCGGCCGGAACGCCAACCCGGCCACGGATGCGATCGGTTCCCCGGTCCGGCTGACCACGTCGACACGCAGACCGCCCTCGCCGCCCGGGGCGATCCGTACGCGGGCGCTGTTGCCGGAGCTGCCCGAGAGGCGGACTCCGGCCCAGGAGAACGGAAGATCCGGAGCGGCGGTCGCCGGTCGGTCCAGCAGTGCCCCGTGCAGCGCGGCGTCCAACAGGGCCGGGTGGACGTGGAATCCGGGTACGCCCTCCGGCAGTGCCACCTCGGTGTAGACGGTGTCCCCACCACGCCACGCCGCCCGTACGGCCTGGAAGCCGGGCCCGTAGTCGTAGCCGGCCTCGGACAGGCGCTCGTACAGGTCCTCGACCGGCACCGGGACCGCGTCCACCGGTGGCCACCCGACCGGGAAGTCCTCGACAGCGGGCGCGGCCACCGCCAGTCTGCCCCGGGCGTGGCAGACCGCCGGCGATCCGGGGTCCGCCGGGCGGGAGTACACCGCCACCTCGCGCCCGCCGTCCGGGCCGGCCTCGCCGACACGGACCTGTATCTGCCGGCCGCCGGTCTCGGGCAGTGTCAGCGGCGCCTGGAGAACGAGTTCCTCGACAGCCGGGGTGTCCAGTCGGGTCCCGGCCGCGACGACCATCTCGACCAGCGCGGCACCGGGGAGCACCACGGTGCCGGACACCGCGTGGTCGGCGAGCCACTGATGTGTCTGCCGCGACAGTCGGCCGGTGAACAGCCATTCGTCCCGGTCGCCGACCGGCACCGCAGCGGCCAGGATGGGATGCTCCACGCCGGCCAGGCCCGCCGCCGTGACGTCCCCCGGTTCGGTCCCGGGGGCGAGCCAGTACCGGCGGTGCTGGAACGCGTACGGCGGCAGGTCGACGCGGTTACCTCCGGGAAACGCCGCAGACCAGTCCACCGCCACACCTGCGGCGTGCGCCTCGGCGACCGACAGCAGGAACCGCCGCCAGCCACCCTCATGACGGCGCAGCGTGCCTACCGCCGGGACATCCGCGACGGCGGTCACCAGAACCGGGTGCGCCGACACCTCCACGAAGCAGTCAGCGGTGTCGCCGGCCAGCGTCCGCACCGCCGGCTCGAACCCCACCGGCTGTCGGATGTTCGCGTACCAGTACGACGCGTCGAGCCCCGCCGTATCGACGAACTCGCCGTACACGGTCGAGTAGAACGGCACCTCCCCGGTGCGCGGGCTGATCGGTGCCAGCTCCCGGACCAGGTCCGCGCGAATGGCCTCCATGTGCGCCGAATGCGACGGGTAGTCCACCGCCACGCGCCGCACCACCACGTCTCTGGCCTCGCAGGCGGCCAGCAGCAGGTTCAGCGCGTCGTCGTCGCCGGCCACCACGACCGCCGCCGGGCCGTTCAGCGCCGCGACCGAGACCCGGTCGCCGTACGGCGCGATCAGCTCCCGCACCTCCGCCACCGGCAACCCGATCGACGCCATGCCTCCGGTGCCGGCCAGGCGATCCCGGATCAGGCGGCTGCGCAGCACCACGACCCGCGCCGCGTCGTCCAACGACAGCGCCCCGCACACGTACGCGGCGGCGATCTCACCCTGTGAGTGCCCGAGCACCGCTGCCGGACGGACGCCGAACGACTGCCACATCCGGGCCAGGGCGACGTTCACCGCGAACAGGACCGGCTGGAGCACGTCCACCGGCAACGCCGCGGACCCGGCGCGCAGCACGTCCTCCAGACGCCAGTCGACGAACGCCGCGAAGGCCCGTCCGCACGCCGCGATCTCCGCCGCGAAGACCGGCGACGACTCCAGCAGTCGCACGGCCATGCCGTCCCACTGAGAGCCCTGACCGGGGAACACGAACACCACCCGGCCGCCTTCGGCGACGCCCTGCACCACCGAGGCACCGGCCTCGCCCACCACAACGTCGGCCAAGGCGTCCAGCAACTCGCCACGGTCGGCGGCCACGACCACGGCCCGCGAGTCCAGTTGCGCCCGCGTCATCGCGGCCGAGAACCCCACGTCGACCGGGTCGAGTTCGGGGCGGGCCAGCAGCCAGGCCCGCAACCGGTCCGCCTGCGCCCGCAACGCCGCGTCGCCGTGCCCGGACAGCAGGATGGGCACCACCTCCGGCGGTGGGCCCGCGTCCACGGCAGTCACCGCGGGCGGCTCTTCCACGATGACGTGCGCGTTGGTGCCGCTGACCCCGAACGACGACACCCCCGCCCGCCGCGGTCGCCCGGTCGCCGGCCAGGGGTGCGGTTCGGTCAGGAGTCGCACCCGGCCCGCGTCCCAGTCCACGTGTGGCGACGGCGCGTCGACGTGCAGTGTGCGCGGCAGTTCGCCGTGTCGCATCGCGAGCACCATCTTGATGACGCCGGCGATGCCCGCCGCGGCCTGGGTGTGACCGATGTTGGACTTGACCGAGCCGAGCCAGAGCGGTTCGCCGTCGGCGCGCTCACCGCCATAGGTGGCCAGCAGCGCACCGGCCTCGATCGGGTCGCCGAGCCGGGTTCCGGTGCCGTGCCCCTCCACCGCGTCGACCTGCGCCGCGGTCAGCCCCGCGTTCGCCAGGGCCTGCCGGATCACCCGTTCCTGGGCGGACCCGTTCGGCGCGGTCAATCCGTTCGACGCGCCGTCCTGGTTGACAGCGCTGCCACGCAGCAGGCCCCAGATGCGCCGGCCGTGGCGCTGTGCGTCCGACAGCCGCTCCAGCACCAGCACGCCCAGACCGTCGGAGAAGCCGGTCCCGTCCGCCGCCGCCGCGTACGCCTTGCACCGCCCGTCGGCGGCGAGACCGCGCTGGCGACTGAACTCGACAAGCAGGAACGGTGTGGCCAGCACGGTGACGCCGGCGGCGAGCGCCAGTGAACAGTCGCCGTTGCGCAGCGCCTGTGCCGCCAGGTGCACCGCCACCAGGGAGGACGAACAGGCGGTGTCGACCGACACCGCCGGGCCCTCCAGCCCGAGGGTGTACGCGACCCGGCCGGAGACGACGCTGTTCGTCGTCCCGGTCAGCCGGAAGCCCTCCAACTCGGCCGGGTACGCCGTGCCGTAGTCATCGGAGGACATGACGCCGCAGAAGACGCCGGTGTCGGTGCCGCGCAGGGTGGTGGGGTCGATGCCCGCGTCCTCGAACGCCTGCCACGACGCCTCCAACATGAGCCGCTGCTGCGGGTCGGTGGCGAGCGCCTCGCGCGGGCTGATGCCGAAGAAGTCGGCGTCGAACTCGCCGGCGTCGCGCAGGAATCCGCCGCCGCGCGTGTACAGCGTGCCGGCCCGGTCCGGGTCCGGGTCGTACAGTCGGGGCAGGTCCCAGCCCCGGTCATCCGGCAGTTCCGAGACCGCGTCGCGCCCCTCCGCCAGCAGGGTCCAGAACTCGTCGGGGCTGGTCACCCCGCCCGGGTAGTGGCAGCTGATGCCGACGATGGCCAGCGGCTCGTCGGTCCCGTCGCGCCGGGCGGGCGGCGCGGCGGCGCCCGTCTCCTGCTCGCCGCCGGCCGCGAGACGGCCCAGCAGGGCGGCGGCGGACGCCGGGGTCGGGTGAGCGTAGACCAGTGTGGTCGGCAGGGTGAGGCCGGTGGCCCGGTTGAGCCGGTTCCGTAGCTCGACGGCGCCCTGCGAGTCCAGCCGGAGGTCGGTGAAGGTGCGACGCACGTCGATCGCATCCGGTGAGCGGTGTCCCAGGACCGCGGCGACGTGTGCCCGTACGGTGTCCAGCAGGAACCGGTCGCGCTCGGCGGCCGGCGTACCGCTGAGGCGCTGGGCCCACAGTCCAGCCGTGTCGGCGGGTCGC
The DNA here is from genome assembly GCF_029626235.1 of Micromonospora sp. WMMD1120. Classification (NCBI taxonomy): domain Bacteria; kingdom Bacillati; phylum Actinomycetota; class Actinomycetes; order Micromonosporales; family Micromonosporaceae; genus Micromonospora; species Micromonospora sp. WMMD1120. The sequence continues at coordinate 6,582,974 of NZ_JARUBO010000005.1, forward strand.
GCCGGCTGGTGTCCGGCGGGCGGCGGTGGCGCGGCGGTCGCCACGTCGCCCGGCGCGCTCGCCGAGGGCAGCGGGAACCGCTGGCGCTGGAAGGCGTACGTCGGCAGGTCCACGCGGCGGCCTCCGGCCAGCGCTGTGGGCCAGTCCACGACCACGCCTGCGACGTGCGCCTCGGCCAGTGAGTGCAGGAATCGCCGCAACCCACCCGCACCTCGGCGGAGCGTGCCGATCGAGGGAACATCGGGCACCGCCGTCACCAGGACCGGGTGCGCCGACACCTCGACGAAACAGTCGATTCCGTCGTCGACAAGCGCCCGCACCGCGGACGCGAACCCCACGGGCTGCCTGATGTTCGCGAACCAGTAACCCGGGTCCAGGCCGGTGGTGTCCACGAACCCACCGGTCACCGTGGAGTAGAACGGCACCTCGGCCGGGCGGGGCGCGATCGGCGCCAGGACCCGCAACAGGTCGTCCCGGATGGCATCCATGTGCGCGGAGTGCGACGGGTAGTCGACCGCCACCCGACGCGCCGGCACATCCGCACGGGCGCACGCGGCCGTCACGGCATCCAGGACGTCGCCGTCCCCGGCCACCACCACCGCCGCCGGGCCGTTCACCGCCGCGACCGAAACCCTCTCGCCGTACGGCTCCAGCATCGTGCGCACCGCCTCCTCCGGCGACGCGATCGACACCATGCCTCCGGCTCCGGCCAGTCGTTCCCGCACCAGCCGGCTGCGCAACGCCACGATCCGGGCCGCGTCGTCAAGCGACAGGGTCCCGCACACGTACGCCGCCGCGATCTCACCCTGCGAGTGCCCGACGACAGCGCTGGGACGCACCCCGTGCGACATCCACAACCGGGCCAGCGCGACGTTCACCGCGAACAGCACCGGCTGCACCACGTCCACCGGCAGCACCGACCACGACGATCGCAGCACGTCCTCGAGATGCCAGTCGACGAACGCCGACAGGGCGCGTCCACACGCCGCTATCTCCGCGGCGAAGACCGGCGAGGAGTCCAGCAACTCCACCGCCATGCCCTCCCACTGGGACCCCTGGCCCGGGAAGACAAAGGCCACCCGGCCGCCGGTGGCAGCACCCGCCGGCACCACCGACGGCTCCGGCTCCCCCGCCGCCAGGGCCGACAGGCCGGCCAGCAACTCGTCCCGGCCGTCGGCCACCAGCGCGGCGCGCCACCGCAGGTGCGCGCGGGTCGTCGCCGCCGAGAACGCCACGTCCAGAACACCCCGGTCCGGGTGCGACAGCAACGACTCCCGCAGCCGCTCCGCCTGGTCGTAGAGCGCCATCTCGGTCGCCGCCGACAGGACCACCGGCACCGGCCGCTCGGGTGCCGGTGGCGTCGGCGTGGCCGGTGGGGCCGCGCTGATCAGCAGGTGGCAGCACGAGCCGCCGATGCCGAGCGACGTCACGCCGGCCACGACGCTGCCGTCCGTCGCGACCGGCCATCGCTCACGCCCGGTGGCCACGCGCAGACCCAGATCGTCCAGGGCGATACGAGGGTTGGGCCGGCTGAAGTTGAGGTGTGGCACGATTTCGCGCCGATGCACGCAGAGCGCGGCCTTGAGGAGCCCGGCGATGCCGGCCGCGCCCTCCAGATGCCCGATGTTCGTCTTGACCGAGCCGACGACCAGCGGGGCGGACCGCCCTGGACCGTATGCCGCGCCGAGAGCCTCGGCCTCGATCGGGTCGCCGACCGGGGTTCCGGTGCCGTGCAGTTCGACGTACTGGACCTGCTCCGGTCGGAGTCCGGCGTCGTCGAGGGCGGCTCCGATGGTCCGGGCCTGCACGGTGGCGCTGGGCACTGTCAGCCCGCCGTCGCCGCTGCCGGTGCGCACCGCGCCGCCCTCGATGACCGCGTAGATCCGGTCGCCGTCCTCCAGGGCCCGGTCGAGCGGCTTCAGCACGACGACGCCGCCGCCCTCGCCGCGGACGTACCCGTTGGCCCGTTCGTCGAAGACGAAACACCGCCCGTCCGGCGACAACGCCCCGGCCTCCTGGACCACGGCGGTGCTCAGCGGAGACACGTTGAGGTGCACGCCGCCGGCCAGGGCGACCTGCGCCTCGCCCCGGCGCAGGCTCTCGCAGGCGAGGTGGACGGCGACGAGGGACGACGACTGACCGGTGTCGACGGTCATGCTGGGGCCGTCGTACCCCAACGCCCACGAGACGCGGTTCGCGATGAGGGAACGCGCGGCCCCGGTCAGGGTGTGCCGGGTGGCGCGGCCGGAGGCGGCGACAAGGTCGGCGTAGTCCGCGGACATCACGCCGAGGAAAACCCCCACCGACGCCGGGGCGGTGCTGACGACGCCGGCATCCTCGGTCGCCTGCCAGGCCAGTTCGAGGACCAGCCGCTGTTGCGGGTCGGCCTCCGCGGCCTCGCGTGGTGACATGCCGAAGAAGTCGGGGTCGAAATCTTCGATGCCGTCGGCGAAGCCGCCCCGGTCGGGGCCGGTGCGCCGGTCCGGGTCCCGCTCACGCACGGCATCGACGCCGGCGCTGAGTAGCTGCCAGTACTCGTCTGGGGCCGATACGTGCGGCAGGCGTGCCGCCATGCCCACGATTGCGATCCGCCGCCTGTTCGTGCCCATCATGGTGCCCCCGTCAAGGGCCGGGAATCAGGTGTCCTCGGGACCTTAAGCAGCCCTGTGGACATGGCAGAAGCGCATGACCGGAAGCTGTCACGCGGCGCTGGGGCACTCCGGTCGGGCACGGCTTGCGGCAGCTTCCTCGGTCGAAAGTGCCACGCCGACCCACAGGTTTCGCCGACTGACATCGGCCCATTCCGAGCGGTAGCATCATCCATTGCCGAAGATCGCGTTGTGGTTAGCGTCGATGGCGCCGCCCCGACCGCACTTCCGCTTCCTGCCATTATCGAACCACGGGGGGTTTGATGCAGTTACCGGACACGAATGGCCGCCCGCCTTCCGCCGGGCTTCAGGAAATCGAATACGACGTGGATGTCACCCTGCTCCAGGCGCAGGAACTCATCGAGAAGGCCATGTCCAGCCACCGCCGGGAAAGCCGGCAGGTACGCCATCTGCCGGGCGACGAGACCTTCTTCGACACGGCCGCCGGGGATCTGATCACCGCGGCGCGACGTGAGGTGCTGTGCGTGCTGTCCGTGCGCACCATGTCCACCGACCGCCGGTCCCGCATGATCCCGCTGCTTCAGGAGGCTCACCAGCGCGGTGTCGACGTGCGAGCCCTGGTGCCGTCCCAGATCGCCAGCACCGAGGTCGCGGTCGAGCTGACCCGCGGCGGCCAGTTCGGCTACCGGACGCGGGAACTGCCGGACCAGAGCCTGCTCATCGTCGACGGGCAGCACGCCGCTCTGGGCACACCGCAACGCCCGGGCGAACCGGCGCACGCCCTGCTGGTCTCGGTGGTGTCGCTGGTCCAGGTGCTGCGGTCCATGTTCGGCTTCACCTGGAGCTACGGCGTTCCGCTGACCGAACTGCTGAGCATGAACGACAAGCTCAACGAGGAGCCCGCCCGCTCGGTCCTGGCCAATCTCGGCGCCGGCACCAAGGACGAGGTGGCGGCACGACGGCTGGGCATCTCCGTCCGCACGTACCGTCGGCACGTCGCGGAGATCATGCGCGGCTTCGAGGCGAATTCCCGCTTCCAGGCCGGGGTGCGGGCGGCCCGACTCGGCGTCGCCTAGACCCGCGCTCCCGACCTGGGCCGCCGCGTCGGGTCAGGGCTGGCAGGGATTCCCGCAGCGTGGCGGGGGTCCCGCGCCGCGGTGCGTGGCGCGGGGTGGCCCGGTGTGCTCACACCGCGGCCGGGAAGACGTAGTGCACTCCCGTCGCCTTCTCGGAGATCTCCCAGAGACGGCGACCGTTCTCCGCGTCGGTCGCGGCCGCGGAGGGCTGCACCAACGTGGGGTGACCGCGCATCTCGTTCCGGCCGTCCGGGCCGACGAAGTCTCCGCCCCGGACGGCCGGATCGGTCGCCGCATAGAGCTGGGACCAAGCGCCGCTCTCCACCGGTTGGGCGAGCAGCGGGTTCCCGAGCCGGCCGAGGAGGAACTTCCACAGCCCGGTGGTGGCGGCGAACTGCAGGTTGGTGGCCGTATAGCCGGGATGGGCCAGGACGCTGCGGACCGGGCTGCCCGCGTCGGTCAGCCGCCGGTGCAACTCGTAGCCGAAGATGGCGTTGGCCAACTTCGACATGTTGTAGAAGGCCATCGGCGCGTAGCCGCGTTCCCCGGTCAGATCGTCGAAGCGCATCGTCGCCTGACGGTGGTTGAGCGAGCTGATCGTGACGACCCGTGGGTCGTCGGCCTTCGTCAGCAGATCGAGCAGCAGGCCGGTGAGCGCGAAGTGGCCGAGGTGGTTGGCGGCGAACTGGACCTCGTGCCCGGTGGCGGTCAGCGTCCGGGGCGGAGCCATCGTGCCCGCGTTGTTGATCAGAACGTCGACCCGCTCGTGACCATCGTGCAGGCGCTGGGCGAACCGACGTACCGAATCGACGTCGGCGAGGTCGACCGTCTCCACGTCGAGTTGGGCATCCGGCACGCTCGCCAGGACCTCGGAGGCGGCCCGACGACCCTTCGCCTCGTCCCGGACGGCCATGACGACGCGGCCGCCGTGCGCCGCCACCGCACGGGTCGTGGCGAGCCCGAGACCGCTACTGGCCCCGGTGACCACGAAAACCCGCTGCCGCAGGGGAGGGATCTCATCCGACGTCCAACCTCGACTCGACATAGCGGCGACTATTTCAACGGCGGGATTGGGCGTCAAGTCGACTCGATCGACAATGACCGTCATCGAAAGGCATCGTCAGCTTGTTGCCAACTGTCAGTTCGGGCGTTCCGCCGTTACATCGGCTCATTGGGACACCACCGGACCACCATCGGTGATCTGGCAGTCCGCGGCCGGACCAGCCCGTCGTCTCGACCTGATCGGGCAACCTCCCCCTGCGACATCAACCTGCCAATCGGTTCCGCCGGGTCACCGGGCGGACGAAATCTTTGTAGCGTGACAGCGCCAGTTCACCCGAAGCATTGACGAGGTGTTGTCATGGCCGATGTCGACGTCGCCGAACTTCCGGCCTTCCCATTCGTGAGCCCACCGTCCCAACCGTTCGTGCCGGTCGGAGAGGACGACCTGGCCCGCCTGGACGCGCCGGTGACCCGGGTGCGCCTGCCGCTGGGCGGCTGGGCCTGGTTGGTCACCCGGCACGCCGACGTCCGCGCCGTGCTGCGGGCGGCGCCGACGATGAGTTCCAGCCCCTGGACGCCCGGCTTTCCGCTCATCAACCCGGTTCCGCCGACGCCCGAACAGGCCGCGGGCGCCTTCATCTACATGGACGGCATCGACCACGTCCGGCTGCGCAAGATGCTGTTGCCGGAGTTCATGCTGCGTAACGTCAAGCGGGTCGAGCCCCTGATCGAGCAGAGCGTGATCGAGTGCCTCGACGACATCGAGGCGACCGGGGCACCCGCCGACATGATCAGGTCGTTCGCCCTGCCGGTGCCGTCGATGACGATCTGCCACCTGCTCGGAGTGCCCTACGAGGAGCACGACTACTTCCAGAAGCTCAGCCTGGCCTACATGGACCGCGCCTCGACCGAGGACGAGATCAACGCGGTCGGCGAGGGGCTCACCGCCCTGATGGTCAAGGTGATCGAGCAGAAGTTCGTCAACCCCGGCGACGACCTGATCAGTCGCCTGCTGACCGAGCAGATCGGGCCCGGCAACATCACCCCGCAGGAGGCCATGGGCCTGGGCATGATGGTGCTGATCGCGGGCCACGAGACCAGCGCGAACATGATCGGCCTGTCCATCCTGAAGCTGCTCGAGCACCCTGAGCACTACGCGGCGCTGCGGGAGACCCCGGAGCGGGCGCCGGCGATCGTCGAGGAGCTGCTCCGCTACCTGACAGTGGTACGCGGGGGCATCCCGCGGGTCGCGATGGAGGACATGGAGATCGGCGGCCAGAAGATCAAGGCCGGCGAGGGGGTGCTGGCGATGATCTCGCTCGCCAACCGCGACCCCGAACTCTTCCCGGACAGCGCCGGGTTCGATCCGGACCGCGAGCAGCTGCACCAGCACCTCGCCTTCGGTTTCGGCGTGCACCAGTGCATCGGCCAACCGCTGGCCCGCTCCGAACTCCGGATCGCCCTGGTGGAACTGTCCCGCCGCTTCCCCGATTTGAAACTGGCCCGCTCCGTCAGCGAGATGCCGCTGCGACCCAACACGGTGACCCTCGGGCTCGCCGAACTGCCGGTCACCTGGTGACGCGTACCCGCTGAGGACCGACAGGCGTCGGTCCTCAGCGGGCGTTGCTCACCGTCGCCTCCGCTCCGCCAGCAGCCGCTCCGCGACGCGTTCCAGCTCACCGGCGTCGACCTTGCCGTTCGCCGTCAGCGGGATCCGCTCCACGAACGCCCAGAGCGCGGGCACCGCGTACCTCGGCAGGGAGCGGGCGAGGTGCGCGCGAAGCGTGACCTCCAGTCGCGGCTCGCTGTCGGCGACCACGCCGGCCAGGAGCCGCCGGGACGACGCGCCGTCACCCACCGCCACCACCACGGCGTCGCGCACCGAGGGGTGCTCCAGCAGCCGGGCCACGATCTCCTCGGTCTCGATCCGGTAGCCGCGGACCTTGACCTGGTGATCCGTCCGGCCCAGGAAGCGCAGCACGCCCTGGGCGTCCAGGCGCACCAGGTCGCCGGTCCGGTACATGCGCTCACCGGTGTCCGGGGCGGGCAACCCGAACGCGGCCCGGGTCTGCTCCGGCGCGCCCAGGTAGTCGATGGCCAGGCCCGCCCCGGTCACGTACAGCTCGCCGATCCCGCCCGGTGGCACCTCGCCGCCCGCCTGGTCCAGGATCAGCAGGCCGGTGCCGGCGATGGCCCGTCCGATCGGCAGCGGTGACTGCACCGCGTCCGGATCGTCGAGGTGGTGGACCGTACTGAACGTCGTGTTCTCGGTCGGCCCGTAGCCGCAGGTCACGCGGATACCGGGGAAACGCTCCAGCAGCCGCCGCGCCTGCTCGGGCGGCACCACGTCGCCTCCGGTCAACACCTGCCGGACACCGGCGAAGGCGTGCGGGGCGAGGTCGACCATCAACCGGAACAAGCCGGCGGTCAGCCAGAGCACTGTGACGCCCCGCTCCTCGATGAACGTCGCCAGTTCGCTCGACGACGGCAGCTCGTGCGGAATCACCTCGACGGCGCCTCCGTTGGCCAGCGGCGCGAACAGCTCCAGCGTCGAGGCGTCGAACGCCAACGGCGCGAACCGGAGCATCCGCTCGCCCGGACCGCAGCGCACATGGGAGGGATCGCGGACGAGCCGGACCACGGCCCGGTGGGGTATCCGGACGGCCTTGGGGGTGCCGGTGGAGCCCGACGTGAACGTGATGTAGGCCGGCCGGTCCGGATCCACCGGCGGCAGCGGAGGCACCGTGCGGCCCACGTCGTCGGATGCGAGCGGGTCCGGCGCGATCACCGTGGCGCACGGCGAGGGGCACAGCCGGCCGACCCGGTCCACCAGGGTCGGATCGCCGACGATCGCACGGGGATCCACCGCGGAGAACATCCGTCGGAGCCGATCGTCGGGCGCCTCGTTGTCGAAGGCCACGTACGTGCCGCCGCAGCGCAGGACGGCCAGGACCGACACCAGTTCCCGGGCCGACCGGGAGTGGGCGATGAGCACGTTGACGCCCGGACCGACGCCGGCCTGCGCCAACCTGGCCGCCAGGCGCTCCACGGCGGACACCAGGTCCGCGTAGCTCAGCGGCCGGGTCAGTTCCGGGCCGTCCACGGCCTCGGTGTCGCCGTGGCGCAGGGCGACCGCCGCCACCATCCGCCACACGTCGTCGGACGAGTCGGAGAGCGGCCCGTTGCGGACGGCCGCGATCCGCGCGCGTTGCGTGCGCGAGATGGTCCGCACCGCATCCAGGGGCTCGTTCACCGAGTCGAGGAGTTCGACGAGCGTGGCGTCGAGCGAGTCCGCCAGGGCGCCGGCCTCCGCGGGCAGGAGCGCGGCTGTCGCGTACTCCAGCGCCAGCTCCGCCCGGGGTCCCCAGCGCCGCAGGACCAGCGCGGCGTCGAGCGGGAAATCACCGGTGGGGTGGCTGTCGTGGTCGACCACCTCGACCGGCCCGGCGGAGAACCGTTCCGGCCCGTCCTCGGCCCGCGCGTCGACCACGAACTGGAGCAACGCGGCCCGCCGGGGGTCGTCGGGTACGTCCAGCCGGGCCCGCAGCTCGTCCACCGGCACACCGGCGGTCTCGGCCGCGGCCAGCTCGGACGCGATCCCGCCGAGGTACGCGCGGACGGACGTCCCCTCCGCCAGCGCGCAGCGGACCGGAACCACACGCCCGTCGGCGAGGGTGTGGCCGAGGAGGAGATCCCGCACCCCGGCGCGCCGGGCGAGCACCAGGCTCCACGCCGCCAGCAGGACCGTCGTACGACTGACCGCGCGGTCCGCCGCCAACCGGGCGCAGGCGGACGCGGCGGGGTCGGACAGGGCGAACGCCAGCCGTGCTCCGGCGTGGTCCCGGGTGGCGGGACGGGTCAGGTCGGACGGGAGTTCGAGCACCGTCGGAGCGCCGGTGAGCTGGGCGACCCGGGCCGCGACAAGCGCCTCCGACGGCTCCCGGGTGACCGGGTCCGGGGTCCCCTCGCCGGGTGGGGTTCTAGTCGGAACTGTCACCGGAGCGCTCCCCCGTCGATCCACCGTCGGTCTCCGTCTCGGCCAGCACGGCCGCGAGCCGTTGCGCGAGGACACCCACCTGCGGCGGCGCCATCATCGTGTGGTGGTCGCCGGGCACCTGCTCGACCCGAATCCCCGCCCCGTAGATCTGGTCCCAGCCCAGCGTCTCGCCCGGGTTGTCCCGTACCGCCTCGTCCATCGCCAGGAAGAGCGTGACCGGGTGGTCCGCCGAGGGTGTGCTCGGCGGGCGCGCGTCCCGGATGTACCTCATGGCCGCGCTGACGTTCGTCCGGTAGACGGTGAGCATCTGCCGCAGCTCGGCCTGGCCCGCGTCGGCGGGCAGCAGGTCCCTGGCGCGTACCAGCCGGACCAGGTGGTCCAGTCGGGCCTCCGCGTCCAGCGACTCGAGTTCACCGGCGGGGATGTCCAGTTGGTAGTGCCAGGCGAAGCGCTGGATAAGTTCGACGTCGCTGACGTCGGCGTGCGGGTCGGCGTCCGGCGTCTCGTCCGCGACGAGTTCGTCGAGCTGGGCGTCGACCGGCGCGTCACTGTCGAAGAGGACGAGCTGCGCCACCTCGTCGCCGGCGAGCCGCAACTGCCGCGCGACCTCGTGCGCGATGATCCCGCCGAGGCACCAGCCACCGATCCAGTACGGCCCCCGCGGCTGGTGGGCCTTGATCTCCCGCACGTACCCGGCGGCCATCTCGGTCAGTTCGGTAGGGCTGCTGCCGCCGGGGTAGAGCCCCGGCGACTGGAGGCCGATGAACGGGCGGTCGGTCCCGGCGGCACGCGCCAACGGCAGGTAGCTCAGCACGCCACCACCACCGGCGTGGACGCAGAAGAACGGCGCCAGCGACCCGGCGCCCTGTAGCGGCACGGCGGAGCGGAACTGGCGCTCCCGCCCCTCGGCCCGCAGCAGTCGGGCCATCGCCTCGATCGAGCTGGCGTTGACCATCGCCGACACGGGCAGTTTGACGCCGGTCGCCTTGCGGATGTCAGCGATGAGGCGGATCGCCTTCAGCGAGTTCCCGCCGACCTCGAAGAAGTCCTCGGTGACACCGACGGTCCTGCCCAGGGACCGCGTCCAGAGGTGGGAGAGCAGCAGTTCGGTGCCGTCCCGGGGTGGGGTCTCGCCGCGCTGGCCGAGTTGCCGGACGTCGGCGGCGGCCCGGACCAGGGCCGACCGGTCCAGCTTGCCGTTGCCGCTCAACGGGAACGCGTCGAGGGCGACGAAGGCCGCCGGCCGCATGTGCTGCGGCAGGCGCGCCGCGGCGAACTGGTGCAGCTCGCTGTCGTGCAGGTCGCCGGCGCCGGCGACGAACGCGATCAACCGCTGCTGTCCGGCGTCGTCGGGAGTCACCACCGCGACGCAGTCCTTCACGTCCGGATGCGTGCGCACCACCGACTCGATCTCGCGCAACTCGACCCGGTAGCCGGCGATCTTCACCTGGTCGTCGTCGCGCCCGACGAATTCGAGGTCGCCGTTGGGCAGCCTGCGCACCAGGTCGCCCGTCCGGTAGCGGCGAGCGCCGTGCTCCGGCGACAGCGGGTCCGGGATGAACCGCTCGGCGGTGAGGTCCGGCAGGCCGAGGTAGCCCGCCGCGACGCCCGGTCCGCCGATCACCAGCTCGCCGGGCACCCAGTGCGGAACCTCGCCCAACGCCCGGTCCACGACCTGGACGGTCGCCGCGCCCAGCGGGCTGCCGATCGGCACCGAGCCCGACCTCGGGTCCAGCTCCGCCAGCCGGACCCGGTACGCGGTGGCGCCCACGGTCGTCTCGGTCGGGCCGTAGTGGTTGACGATCTCGCAGCCGTCGGCCAGTTCGCCGAGCCGGGCGGCCAGGTCGCGGCGCAGCAGCTCGCCACCGATGACGAGGGTCCGCCTGGGGATCAGGCCGGCGGGCGTCGCGGTCGACTGCAGCAGCGCCGTCAGGTGCGACGGGGTGATCTTGACGACGTCGACCGCCTCGCGCTGGAGGTAGTCCGCCAGCTCGTCACCGCTGCGCAGCACGTCGTCGTCCACCAGGTGCAGCGTCCCGCCGGTGCACAACGCCGCGAAGAGGGCCGTGTATCCCAGGTCCGCGCTGAGGCTCGACACGTGGGCGTACCGGAGGCCGGGCGGCAGGTCGAGACGCTCGGTGATCGCGTCGACGTAACCGGCGAGCTGCCGGTGCCCCACCAGCACGCCCTTCGGCCGGCCCGTCGTTCCCGACGTGTACAGCACGTAGGCCAGGCCGGCGGGGTCGGGTCCGGCGTCCCGGGTCGCCACCGGGGCGTCGCCGTCTCGCACCTCGTCGACGACGATCGGCGCCGCGCGCAGGGACCCGGTCAGGGAGGCGTGCTCGGGCTCGGTCACGATGATCTCGACACCGCTGTCGTCGAGCATCAGCCGCAGGCGCTCGGATGGCACCGTCGGGTCCAGCGGCACGTACGCCGCACCGGTCTCCAGCACCGCAAGCATCGCGGCCAGGGCCTCCGTGCGGCGTCCGAAGAGGACACCGACCGGGCGGCCCGGTCCGGCGCCGCGGGCGACCAGCTCGTCGGCGAGCGTCCGGGCGGTCGCGTGCAGCGCGCCGTAGCTGTGCCGGCCCCGGCTGTCGACCACCGCGATGCTCGACGGTTGCGCGCGCGCGTGCCGGGCGAACCGTTCGTGCACCGGGATCGGCGCGGTGTCGGCGGGCGGCGGGGCGGCGGTGACCTTCGGCTGGCCCGCGGGGAGCAGGGGCACCTCCTCGACGGGCGTCTCCGGGGCGGACATCCAGGTCCGCAGCACCGACGCGAGACCGCTGGCGAGGTCGGCCACGTCGGCCCTGTCGAAGCTGTCCGTCCGGTAGCGCAGCACCGCCCGCGGTGCCGCGTCGTCCTGCTCGACAGCCAGTTCGAGATCGGTCTCCAGCACGCCGTCGACACGGCTCAGCACGAACTCGACCCCGTCGGCGGCGACGGCCGGTGGCCGTACCCGGTGGCTGAAGCCGATCAACGTCCGCTCCTGCGCGGTGGCGTCGTCGGCGAACCAGACCTCGGGCGAGATCGCGTACTGCAACTCCTCGGCCGCGTCGTCCCGGGCCGTGACGTGGCCGACCAGCGACCGCAGGGACCCCGACGGGTCGTCGTCGAGGCGTACCGGCGCGAACCTGGCCAGCGGGCCGATCGCGTCCGCCAGGCCGTCCTCCTGCCGCCCGGACCGCGACGTCAGCACCACCAGCGGTCGGCCGGGCACGTACCGACCGAGCAGCGCCGCCCAGGCCGCGAGCAACAGCCCGCGCAGCGTACGGCCGTCGCGCCCGACAGTCTCGCGCAGGCCGTCGGGCAGCGGCACCGCCACCGCGTCCTGGCCGGCGGGCCGGGACGCGCGGTCGGCGCGCGGGTGCTGGAACGGCAGCCACGGCAGCTCGCCGAGAATGTCGGTGAGCGACTGCCAGTGCCGCCTGGCCTCGGCGTCCGCGTCACCGAGCTGCTGGTTGAACCACTCCGCCAGGTCGGCGTACTGCAACGGCTCCTCGTCGGACGGTGCCGCGCCGCGATAGAGCCCGGCCAGGCGCTCGGCGAGCAGCGCGACGCTCTCCGCGTCGGCGTTCAGGGTCGGCAGCCGCAGGAGGATGGTGTGCCGCCCGTCGTCCCGGTTGACGAGCCCGACCCGCAGCGGCGGACCGGCGCTGTCCATCGGCTCCGCGGCACGCGCGCGCCAGTCGTCCTCGGTGACCTCCTCGACGGCGACCGGGGCCGCCGCCCGGATCCGTTGCAGCGGCACGTCGAGGCCGGCGACCCGCTGGTAGTCGGTGCGCAGGATCTCGTACCGCTCGACCAGGGCCTCCACCGCCGCGCGCAGGCGGTCCCGGTCGAGCCGGCCGCGAACGGTGATCTCGCCCCGGATCGACGGGCAGCGGTCGCCCGCGCCGGTCCGCACGACCTGGGTGAGCCAGGCGTGCCGCTGCTGCGGCGACAGCGGAAACAGTTCCGTGGCCGCTTCCGTGCTGGTCATCGGGCCCCCTCCAGGGCGCTCCACGCGCCGGACATGGCGACGAGCACCTTCCGGGGACCCTGGTACGGGTTCCGGCCATGGCTCATCAGCATGTTGTCCACGAGCATCACGTCACCGGTCTGCCACGGGGTCGCCACGGTCTCCGCCGCGAACGCGGCCCGGATCTCGGTGAACGCCTCGTCCTCGATCACGCTGCCGTCGCCGTACAGGGCGTTGCGCGGGAGCTGGTCGGGGGCGAAGGAGGCCAGCAGGTCCTCCCGGACGGCGGCGGGCAGGCTGGAGGTGTGGAAGAGGTGGGCCTGGTTGAACCAGGCCACCTCGTGGGTACGGGGATGCTCGGCGACCACCTGGCAGACCTGCCGGGTACGCAGGCCGCCGTTCGGCAGCCACTCCAGGTCGATCTCGTTGGTGGCGCAGAACCGCTCCACCGTCGCCCGGTCGTCGGTCTCGAACACCTGCTGCCACGGCAGGTCGACGCCGCCGCCGTAGTTGCGCACGTACATGATCCCGGCGCGCTCGAACCGCTCGCGCACCGCGGACGGGATGCGGGCCAGCACCCGTCGGCTGTCCGCCAGCGGCGTCTCCCCGCCACTGGTGGCGTTGAGCTGGCAGAAGAACCACAGTCGCAGCGGCCAGTCGCGGGCGTAGGCCATCTCGTTGTGCTGCGGGATCGTCGCCTCCGGCGGGTACTCGCTGGAGGTGTAGACGCCCTTCGACTCCTTGGTGCGCGGGGTGGACCCGTACAGGTAGTCGAGCAGCCGCTCGTCGCCGCCCTGCCCCGCCACGTTGGCGAAGTCGGCCGCCGTGGCGACCTGGAACCTCCGGAAGATCACCGCTCCGGCGGCGAGCAGGTGACCGTCGACGGTCTCCTGGCTCTCCCGCAGCCATGCGGCCAGGTCGAGGCCGGCCGCCCGGGCCTCGATGACGACGGGCGCGCCGGGCCGGTCCGCACTCGTGATGCGGACCAGGCCGTCGGCGCCGGGTTCGACGCTCCGGCGGCGGATGGACCGCACCGAGCGTCCCTGCGCTGGAGTCGAAGCTCCCATTGGTCGTCTCCTTCAGCGTTCTGTGTGCAGTGCGTGGTCGTCGTCGGGTTGGTCCTGGTCCTCGGTGATGCGCAGACCGCGGATCGGGGACAGCGCCAGCAGGATGGTCGGTACCAGCAGCGCGGCGCCCGAGAGCAGGACGACAGCCCGCGAGCTCGTCGCCTCGGCGGCGACCCCGCCGATCAGCGATCCCAGCGGGATGGCGCCCCAGATCAGGAAGCGCATCGTGGCGTTCGTACGGCCGAGCAGCGGGGCGGGGGTCACCGCCTGCCGGATGGTCACCGCCGCCACGTTGAAGATCGGGATGCCGCTCACGAACAGCAGGTAACCGCCGCCGGCCAGGACCAGACCGAGCCCCATCCCGGCCGGCGCCACCCCCACCAGGAGGACGCCGGCCGCCATCGTGACGCTGCCGGCGAGGAAGCCACCGCCGATGCCGGTGCGGTTCGATATCCAGTCGGCGGCGAGTGACCCCAGCACCCCGCCGACGCCGCCCAGGCTCAGCAGCACACCGACGAACACGGCGCCCAGCCGCAGGTCGTCGACGATGTAGAGGTACTGGATCGCCAGGAACGCGTAGACGCAGAGGTTGGTGAGGGCGGCGACCCCGGCGTTCCACCGCAGCACGTCCGACCGCCAGACGAAGGCGACACCCTCCTTGATCTCCTGCCAGGCGGACCGCGTCCCGCCCTCTGTGGTCTCCTGTCCGCTCCCGTCCTTCGGCAGCCCGGACAGCATGGCCCCGGAGACGAGAAACGACAGCGCGTCCACGACCAGGGCGTAGGGCGCCGTGATGAGCTGGACCAGCGCCCCACCCAGGCTGGGCCCCACCACCTCGCTGCCGGCGCGCGTCGCTTCGAGCTTGGCGTTCGCCTCGGTCAACTGCTCGCGGGGCACCAACGCGGGCATGATCGACAGCGCGGCCACGTCGGACAGGACGGTCAACGTGCCGAGCAGGAACGCCACCACGTAGAGCTGCGTCACCGTCATCCAGTCCAGCGCGGCCGCGATCGGGATGGTCAGCACGAGCGGCGCGCGCAGGACGGAGGCGACAATCAGCAGCCGCCGGCGGGACCAGCGGTCGACGAGGACGCCCGCCATCAGGGCGAAGAGCAGGAACGGCACCCGCTCGGCCGCGACGAGCAGACCCAGTTGGACGGGTGAGGCGTCCAGCACGAGCACGGCGGTGAGCGGGATGGCGACCATGCTGACCTGGAAGCCGGTCTGCGCCACGGCCTGCGAGCCGACGTAGGTGGCATAGCCACGACGTCGCCAGAGCGACGGCCGCGACGGTGTGGCCGTGCCGCTCCCGGTCATCGTGCGCGATCTCCCTCGATCGGCGTCGCCCGCTCGTCCGGGTGGTGCACCAGCCGGTCGAGCGCGCCGACCATCCACTCGGCCAGCTCGGTGGCCCGCCGCCGCGGATGCCGCACGGTGTCGACGGTCACGTCGAGCTGGAGCCCGAAGGCGCGGGGAGCGTAGATGCCCTCGACGCGGATCGGCACGCTGGTGCTGTCCCGCCAGTCCTCCTCCGCCTCGATGAGCCCCTCGGCGAGCAGCTCGTCGATGTTGTGGAAGTTCACGAAGTTCAGCGCCACGTCGAAGGGTCGCCGGCCGAGCAACTCGATGACCTCGGAGTACGGGAACCGCCGTTGGGGCAACAGTTCGCGCTCCGCCTCGAACGCCTGCCGCGCGAGGTCCCGCCAGGTGGCCCCGGTCGAGGTCAGGCGCACCGGCAGGTGGTTGAGGAACAGCCCGAGAGTCAGGTCCGCTCCCGGTTGCTCGGGCCGTCCGCTCATCGACAACCCGGCCACCTGCGCGGTTCCGAACGCGGCCTCGACCGCGGTGTAGTAGGCCGCCACCACCAGGCTCTTGATCGGCAGGCCCCACGCCGTCGAGCGCTCGGCCAGAGCGTCGACCACGGGCCGGGGCGCGAGCAGGGAGACCTTGTGGGGTACCGGCGGAGCGGCCCGGCGGGTCTGCCGCCGCGCGCCGGGCGGCCCCTCCCGGAACCGGGCGAAGAACTGCCGCTGCCCCTCGTCGGCGAGCGCCTCGCGCTCCAGCCGGACGAACTCGGAGAACGGTGCCGGCGACGCCAGCTCGATCCGCTCGCCCCGCAGCAGCGCCCGGTAGGTCTTGATCAGCTCAAGCGCCAGGACGGACTCGCTCCACCCGTCGAGGATCGCGTGGTGGAACGCGTACGTGAGGCGGAAGCGTTCCGGCCCGGTCGGCGCGGCGTGGGCGCGGAGCAGCGGAACACCGTCGAGGTCGAAGGGGCGGGCGAGCTTCTCCATCGTCGCGGCACGACGGGCCGCCACCTCCTCGTCGGGCAGCCCACGGAGGTCGTCCAACTCCAGCTCGACGGTCGCCTGCTCCTCGACGAGCTGCAACGGCTCGCTGTAGCCGTCCAGGTCGAACCGGGTGCGCAGGATCGGGTGGCGGCGCACCACCTCGTCCAGCGCCTGGCGGAGCACCTCGACGTCGAGGCGCAGCAGGACCTCGCGGGAGACCACGTCGACGTAGAGAGCGCCTCCGCTGGCCGCGTTCTCGTAGATCAGCCCGAGCTGTAGCCGCGTCATCGGGTAGGCAGCGCTCACCCCGGCGGGGAGTTGCTCCCGATCGGCCTGGTCGAGCAGGGCCGCTGTCGGCGCGGCGTCGCCGCCGACGTCCGCCGTCAGGTTGCGGCAGGAGCCGCGCAGGTCAGGTCGTTGGAACAGGTCGACGAGTTTCAACGGCAGCCCGCGCTGCTCGGCCGCCGAGATGATCTCGATGGCGAGCAACGAGTCACCGCCGAGCGCGAAGAAGTCGTCGTCCGGCCCCACGTCACTGACGTGCAGCACCGACTCCCAGATCTCGGCCATCACCGACTCGACGGCGTTCAACGTCTTCCCGGTGTCCGTCGGCGTGCTCATCGCACCTCACCCTCCTCAGCCGGATGGGGCGGCCGGGTGTCCCGCGCCGCCGTGAACCGCACCGGCAGCCTGTTGAAGCCGCTCAGAAAATTGGAGTAGAGCCGCTTCGGCTCGCCGATCAGCTCCATCGCGTCGGTCGTCCGCACCAGGGCGGCGACCAGCGCGCCCAGCTCGATCCGTGCCAGCTGGGCGCCCAGACAGAAGTGAGGGCCGATCGCGAACGTCAGGTGGCGGTTGGGGGCGCGGGAGAGCCGCAACCGGGTGGGCTCGTCGAACTGCCGAGGGTCGAAGTTGGCCGAGGAGTTCCAGACGGTGACGATGTCGTCCCGGCCGATGCGCCGGCCGCCGAGGACGGTGTCCTCCGTGGCGACCCGCCCGGCGTGCAACGTGGGAGTGGTCCAGCGCAGGAACTCCTCGACAGCGGTCTCGACCGACACCTCGCCGGCGCGCAGCCGGGCCCACTCGTCGGGCCACCGGGTCAGGGCGTGCACCGTCCCGATCATCGACAGCCGGGTCGTCTCGTCCCCGCCGAGCAGCAGGCTGTAGGCGTTGTAGAGCAACTCCTGGTCGGTCAGCGCGATGGGCGACCTCGTCATCTGGATCAACAGGCCGAGGATGTCGTCGCCCGGGGTGTCCCGCCGCGATCGGGCCAACCTGGCGAAGTAGAGCAGGATCTCGTTGCGCGCCAGCCGCGCCTCGATCTCGGTGCCGCCCGGCCCCTCGGAGGCGAGCGCCAGCTTGCTCTGCGTGAGCAGCAACTCGCGGTCCTGCTCGGGAACCATGAGCAGGTCGCAGATCACCGCGAGCGGGATGTGCGGCGCCACCTCGTGACCCAGGTCGCAGTCCCCGCGCCGCACCGCCTCGCGCACCAGGCGCAGTGTGGCGCCGCGTACCTGCTCGGCCAGGCCGGCCAGGGCGCGAGGGGTCAGCGCGCGCAGCAGCACCCGCCTGATCTGCTGGTGCCGGGGGCCGTCGGAGACCGGCAGCATCTTGCCCCCGGCCGGGTCGCCACCGGTCAGGAGCGTGGCCAGGACGTTGCCGCGCGCGGACGTGTAGACGTCGCTGTTGCGGTAGACCTCGACCGCCGCGGCGTAGCTGCTGACCACCCAGAAACCACCATCGGCGGTGGGGTGCCAGGCCACCGGCTGCTCCTCCCGCAGCAGGCCCCACACCTCGCCCAGGTCACGCTCGGCATGGACCTCGGGTCGGGTCAGGTCGATGTCCGCGAGTGGCCCCGAGCCGAACTCCAGCGGCGGACGTCCGGTACGCGTCTCGCCGGCGACCTCGTTGGTCATCCTCGCCCCGTCCCGGAGAGCGCCGCGTCACCGTCGCCGGCCCGGCCGGGCTCGACCCCCGGCGCCTCGATCCCCTCGTCTCGCGTCACACCGGCGTCGATGGTGGCCGTGAACTGCTCGCTCAGGCGCCTGATCGTGGCCGGGGTGAACAGCTCGACCCGATAGTTGATCTGAATCTCGAGACCGTCGTCCTCGAAGACGGAGAACGTCAGGTCGAGCGGCGCGGCGGTCTGCGGCGGCGCCACCGGCCGTACCGCGAGGTCCCCGATGCGGTATTCGAAGATCGACTCGGGTTGGTGGACGAAGGCCGTCTGGAGGAATGCCGTCTGGTGCGGCCGGCGCGGAGGCCGCACCGCCGACAGCAACATGTCGAAGGGCAGGTCCTGGTGGTCCTGCGCGTCGAGCACGGTCCGCCGCACCCGCCGCACGACCGCCCGGAAGCCCGGCCCGCCGCTCAACTCCGTCCGCAGCACCAGGTTGTTGACGAAGAAGCCGATCAGCCCGTCCACACCCGGCTCGCTGCGATCGGCGACCGACGTCGTCACCACGATGTCCGTCGCACCGGTCTCCCTCGACAACAGCACCTTGTACGCCGCCAGCAGCACCATGAACACCGTGGCGTTCTGTTCCCGCGCCACCGCCCGTACGCCGTCCAGCACCGTGCGGTCGAGGGAGAAGCCGAACGTGCTGCCGTCGCGGGACGCCACGCCCGACGGATCCCTGTCGTACGGCAACGTCAGGTAGGCCGGCGCCCCGGACAGCCGCTCGCGCCAGTAGCCCTCCAGCTCCGACCGTCGCTCCTGGGTCAGCGACTCGCGCTGCCGGACCGCGAAGTCCGCGTACTGCATGGGCAACGCGCCCAGCGGTGGCGGATCTCCCGCCGCCAGCGCCGGGTACAACGCCACCAGCTCGTCCTGGAGCACCATGCCGGACCAGCCGTCCGTCACGATGTGGTGCGCGTTGAGGAGCAACAGGCCGCTGTCGTCGGCCTCCAGGATCAGCCGAGCACGGAACAACGGCCCCCGGACCAGATCGAACGGGCGCTCCAGCTCCGCCCGGACGGCCTGGTCGACAGCGCCGGCGCCGGCGCCACTGCAGTCCACCACCGTTAGGTCGACGCCGCTCGGCTCGTTCACCACCTGCGTCGGCACCCCGCGGTCGGTCACGAACGTCGTGCGCAACACCTCGTGCCGCTCGACCACGGCGTCCAGGCACGCCCGCAGCACGTCCGCCCGCATCGCGCCACGCCACCGCAGCAACAACGGGGTGCTGTACGCGAGGCTCGGCGCGACCTGCTCCGCGAGCCACAACCGTCGTTGCCCGAACGACAGCGGCATCCGTCGCTGGGCGGGGCTCATGACGTGCTCCGCAGGCGTTCGACGTACTGGACCAGGGCGGCCGGGGTGCGGTTCTCCAGCACGTCCCGGAACCGGATGGTGACCCCGAAGTGCTCGCTCACCCGGGCGGCTATCCGCATGCCGGACAGCGAGTTGCCGCCGAGTTCGAGGAGGTCGGCGTTCGGCCCGCACTCGTCGATCCCGAGGGCCTGGCACCAGATCTTGGTCATCTCGGCCGCGTGCCCGTCGTCGGCGGGCTCGCCGGTGACGACGCCACCGGCGGCCGCGGCACGGGTCGTCAGGGCGTCCACGTCGATCTTGCCCGAGGAGAGCAGTGGCATCGCGTCGAGGACGACGACGCTCGCCGGCATCATGAACGCGGGAACCCGCCCGGCCAGATGCTCCCTGACCTGCTCGACGTCGTACGAAGCATCGGCCAGCTCCAGGAAGGCGACGAGGCCGGCGTGACCCGAGGCCTCCCGCCGGGACACGACACAGGCCCGATGGACGGCCGGGTGCGCGGTGAGGACGCCCTCGATCTCGCTGGGGTTGACCCGGAAGCCATTGATCTTGACCTGGCGGTCGACGCGTCCCACGAAGTGCAGCCGCCCGGCCTCGTCGACCATGCCGAGGTCCCCGGTGCGGTACCGCCGGGCCCCGGACCGGTCCGGTATGAACGCCGCGGCGGTGCCGTCCGGGTCGTTCCAGTAGCCGGCGCCCACCCCGGGACCGCCGATGACCAGCTCACCCACCGACCCCGTGGGGACCGGCCGCAGCTCGTCGTCGAGCACCTGCGTGGTCACCGTCGGACACGGGCCACCCAGGGGCATCGACGGGAACCGGTCCGCCGGCACACTCCGGTCGTCGCGGTAGATCGTCGAGGTCACACAGGTCTCGGTCAGGCCGTAGCAGTTCCACAGGTCCACCTCGGCGGGCACCGCGTCGCGCCACACCGCCAGGTCGTCCGCCGACGCCCGCTCCCCGCCGATCAGCACGCTCCGTACGCAGCCCGGCAGCCGCTCCGAGCCGCCCCGGAACTCCAGGCACAGCTCCCGCCAGTACGCGGTGGGCAGGTAGAGGTGCGAGATCGACTGCTCGGCGAGTTCGCGCAGGAAGTGCGGAACCCCGTAGTCGGCCTCGTCGGTGCAGATCGTCAACGGTGTGCCGCAGA
Organism: Micromonospora sp. WMMD1120; assembly: GCF_029626235.1. Classification (NCBI taxonomy): domain Bacteria; kingdom Bacillati; phylum Actinomycetota; class Actinomycetes; order Micromonosporales; family Micromonosporaceae; genus Micromonospora; species Micromonospora sp. WMMD1120. The sequence goes on from NZ_JARUBO010000005.1 coordinate 6,603,401, forward strand.
ACAGCGGAAGGATCATCTCCTCGATGCTCGAATCCCAACCCAGCGCGCCGAAGTGCAGGGCGTGGTGCTCCGGGCCCGGGGCGTAGGGAGACGCGACGGCGGCGACGAGGTTGTAGAGCGACGCGTGCTCGATCATGACGCCCTTGGGTTGGCCGCTCGACCCGCTGGTGTAGACGAGACAGGCGAGGTCGTGCGGCGCCGGCCGACCCGGCGTCGCGGCGCTCGCGGGCTCGGACCGGTCGGCGGCGGCCTGTTCGACGTCGAGCACCGGGCAGTCGGGCCACGCCGCGCGCAGGCTCGCGGCGTTGCGACTGTCGGTCAGGATGGCGCCGGGCCGCACCTGCTCCAGGATGGTGCGCAGGCGTTGCTCCGAGATCGCCTCGTTCAGCGGCACGTACACGCCGCCGGCACGCCACACCCCGAGCATCGCCACCACCGCCCACTCGCTGCGGGACGTGACGACGACGACGGACGGGCGGTCGCCCGGCACGGCGACCGCGGTCAACGCGCGCTGCGTGTTGCGCACCAGCTCGTCGAGTTGCCGATGGGTCAACCAGCGCCGCCGTGACCTGACCGCCAGGGCGTCGGGCGTCGCCGCCGCGCGCGCGGCTATCGCCTCGTGGACGAGGCTGTCCGACAGGTCGGCGTGCACAGCGTCGGGCATCGAAGTCGCCTCCGCGGGAGAAGGGGTCAGGACAGTGGCTGGTGCACCCAGACGTTGGGTTCGACGTACGCGGCCGAGTCGTGGGTGAGATCGCAGTGCACCGGCACCATCGCGCCGGGAACGATGACCGGGCCGTCGGTGTCGAACGGCAACCCCGTCCAGCGTCGCCACTGGGCGAGCGAGCCGACCACGACCATCGACGCCGGGGCGATACCGACGATCGACGCGCCGAGCCTGGCGTGCGCGCGCAGCAGCGGGTCCGCCGGCAGGCCCTCGGGTGTCAGCCGGGCCACGTACTCGGCGAGCGTCATCTCCGGGACCGCCGTCTTGCCGGGCGGCCGTACCGGGGCGACGAAGTGACGCATCCCCTTGGCGCGGGCGATGGCGTGGAACCGGCGCAGGATCTCGGCGCCCAGTCCGGAGCTGCGCATGTCGGGGCGGATGTTGACCTCCAGGCCGCAGAGCGCGTCGCCGCCGTAGCCGGCGAAACGGGCGATGCGGCCCAGGATGATCGCCGCGTCCCAGCCGGTGTCGGGCAGCCCGGCCGGCGGCTCCTCGGCGAGCCCGATCGGCACCGAGTAACCCCGCGCGATCACCTCGTCGGGGCTGTCGGCCGGCGTGGCGATCACCGTGTAGTCGGTGTAGTGCTCGGCCGCGTCCAGGTAGAAGCCCTGCCCGACCTGGTCGTGCCGCATGAACTCCGGCCAGCCGCCGTCGAGCGTGTCCACCTTCTGCGCGAGGTGGGGCCGTTCGGTGAGCGTGGTGATCTCGATGCCCTCGATCACGACGCCACCAACTGACGACTCTGGCAGTCGGCGGCGTGATCGAGCGGTTGCGCGTGGGCCATCGTCTCTCTCTCGGTGTCTGGTCCGGTCAGTCCAGGTAGGACTGGAGGGCGCCCGAGCGACGGACGTCCAGGGTGGCGCAGTGGAACGAGCCGCCGAAGCTGTTGAAGTTGCGGAAGTTGCAGGGAATCGGGGTGAAACCCCAGCTCCGCAGCGCCGCGATCATCGGCTCGTCCTGGGCCTCGACGACGACGCGGTTCTCGTCGATCGAGAACAGGTTCATGTTGATCCACTTGCTCGTCATGTAGAGCGGGTGGGAGTCCGGCAGCGCCGGCGTCGGCGCGGGCAGCAGGTCCCAGGCCTTGAACATCTGCGGGACCTTCGTCACCCGCTCCGGGTTGACCAGCAGCTTGCCGGGCGCGAGCGGGGTGATGGTCGCGTCGATGTGCATCGGGTGGTCGTCGTCGAACTCGAGCAGCCGTACCCGGTACTGGTCGCCGAGGTGGCGGGCCAGCCAGGCGACGCCGAACTCGTTCGTGACGTTGCTCTTCTGCCCGACGATGTCGCGGCCGAAGCGCATGAAGTCCGCCGCGTCGAATGTGGGCTCGAACTCGGTCACCACCAACCGGGTCGGGTCACCCGGGGCGGGTTCCGACCATTCCAGGTCGTAGAGCTCGTCGAGCAGCTCCGGCTTCGGACCAGCGCTCCACCGGGCGCCACCGTGGAAGTATTCCTTCAGCAGCGGGCGGTAGGCCAGGCTCTCGTAGTAGCGCGACCGCCACGCCATCGGGCACTCGATGATCTCCTCGCCCACCACCAGCAGCGCGTCACGCGGCATGGCCGCGTACATCCCGGTGCTCGTCCAGGCGCCGGTCGAGTACTCGCGGCGCTGCGGGATCGGCTCCGGCCGGCGCACCGTGACGCCCTCGGCCTCCAGCAGGCTGACGAACTCGTCGAGCTCCCGCTTCGCGGCCCTGACGATCTCGGGCGGGAACGGCCGCCCCTGCTCGCGTCGGAACGTCTCGTGCTGGCCGGCCGGGATGACCGGCTCCAGCGCGGGGTGCCAGGGCGGGAACGTCGCGTCGTCGACGATGCCGACGACGACCTCCTCCAGTGGATCCCATTCGGTGTACGAGCGGACCGGACTGTTGGTCACCTCCGGCGAGATGACCGCCTCTTCTAGGAACATGACCCGCCTTCGCTGGTGGTTGGTCGGTTATCGATCCCTGCCCATGGACAGCAGCATCCTCGCTGCGGGGGCGCCGATCGTCGGCACATCAAGGAAGTTGAGGTGAACGAAGCGGACCGGCTCGGCTGCCGGCGCGCCGCACGGTCGTCAGCACGGCGAGGGTGCTGTCGTCGAGGTGGTGGCGAGCGTCGACCCCGGCCCCGTCGGCTGCTCGGAACGCTCGGGCCAGCTCAGTTCGGGACGCTCGACGGAGTGCCGCGCGCGGAGGCCCGTCGCCTCCTCGCGCCGGCGGCGGGCGGCGGGACGGACGCCCACTCGGCGCCCCCGCGACGGACCGGAATGTCGAAACAAGAATGCGCCACGAACCCTGCCCGGCACGAGGGGGCGAGGGTTTCCGGCGTCGCCATCACATTTTTGGATATGGACCGGTGGATGCTCTGCATCAATTGTTCAACCCCGTTATTGTCGGATGAGTAAACCGACCGACGCCGATGCTAACCCACGCTTCACTGATCTTCAACGATGCCGCTCCCCGATGGCCCATTTTGTCGCCCTGACCAGGAGAGATGCGCCAAAAACTACGCGCCGTGACGTTGCCCGGAGCAACGGTTGGGTCGGCCCGTCACGAGCCCGCGGCGCTGTCGATCGGCGAGCGGGCGACGCGGCCGACCACACGGGCAGCGCGACACCCGGCCTTCGCCCCGGACGCGGCAGGCCACCCCGGCGCCGATCCGGCAACACCACCCGACGTCCCGCGCCGAGCCGCGACCGGCGAATGAGAGCCCGGCAATTGCCGGGAAAACCATCGTTAATGTACGGTCACACAGCGCTGCCCGTTACCCGCGCGCACTCATCCCAGCGCAGTCGCAGACGGTGACGACGGCGGAATAAAGGGTCGGAATGTGTCGCCTCCCACGGCGCGGAGACGGTCACCAACACGCTCTGTCGGTATTAGTTTTTTTGTAGCGGGAGCGCCCCTTGACGGCGCGGAGCACCAACGGCAAACATTGCTCCGTGGCGATACTGGGAGGCACCCTCGGTGGCGCCGTCGCCGTCCCGGCGGTGCTCGCCGCCGCCACCACGCCGACCACGCCGCCGGCCGCGCGCCCACCGGACCGCACCGGGCCCGGCGGCACCGGCCGGGTGCCGGGCGGCTCTCCCGCGCCGACGGCAGCCGGATGACCGCCTCCGGGTGAGCGCCCCCACGGCGGGTGGCCGGCCGGAACCCCGCAGAGGAAGTGACACCATGACACTCGACTCAAGCCTCGGTGACGGCCCCTCGACCGACCTCGACGAACTACCCGAGCGCCTGCGCGCCGCCGGCCTGCGAATCCAGGCCGTGCCGGAGGTCGTCGACGCCACCCCCGCGGATCTGGAGCAGGCGCTCCGGCAGCGCCGCGGGCCGGCGCTGTTCCGCGGGTTGGCGGACGACTGGCCGGCCCGCTCGGCGTGGACACTCCCCCGGCTCCGGTCCGATCACGGCGACCGGCAGGTCACCGCGCTGATGGACCTGCCCGCCAACGGCGTGCTCTTCCCCACCGACCAGAAGAACTACGAGCAGAGCATGCCCTTCGCGCAGTTCGTCGACCGGATGCAGGTCGCGACTGCGGCGTCGCCGTGCTACCTGGCCTACACCCGGGTCGGGGACCTGTTCCCGGACGAGGACTACGACTTCCGCCAGTACACGAGCGGCTACGGCGACGACACCGACACCCGGGTCTGGATCGGCTCGGCCGGCACCCGCTCGATGCTGCACTCGGACCTCAAGGACAACCTGTTCTGCCAGGTCGTCGGCGAGAAGAGCATCTTCCTGGTGCCGTGGTCGGACACCACGGCGGTCTATCCCTTCCCGGACAACCTGGTCAACAGCCGGGTCGATCTGGCGGCGGTCGACCTCGGCCAGTTCCCCCGTCTGCGGCAGGCCACCGTCTACGCCGGCACGGTCCGCCCCGGCGACATCCTCTACATGCCCAGTGGCACGTGGCACGACATCCGCTCCCGGACCGCGTCGGTGTCCATCAACCACTGGTTCGGCCCGTCGTTGCAGGCCGGTGACTACCTGCGCCTGCTGGTGCGGCTGGGTCCGGCGTACTGGCGGGCCACAGTCGCCGACTTTCTCCGGCACGGCGTTCTCGGCCGCCGGGAGGAGACGCGGTTCTTCTTCAGCCCGGCGTCCACCGGCAAGCGGCTGTACGACCTCGTGCGGTTCGGGAACTTCAACCGCGACAACGACCCGACCACCTGACTCCCGCACCACCCCGACGCCCACCAGGCAGAACAAGAGAAAGGTCTACGTTGCGACACGTCAGAACCACACGAACAGTCACGGCGGCGGCGGCGCTCCTCGCGCTGCTCGGCGGCGCGGCGCCGGCCCACGCGGCGACCGCGACCGAGCCGGGTGACGTCAGCACCACCATCGTCGGCGGGAGCGACGCCACCAAGCCCTATCCGGGGATGGCCTCGTTGCAGGTCAGGCAGGCGGACAACACCGTCAACCACGCCTGTGGCGCGGTCCTGGTGCACCCGTCGTACGCCGTCACCGCCGCGCACTGCGTCACCAGGCAGGACCTTTCCGTGCTGGACCCGGGCGTGCTCCAGTTACGGATCGGCTCGCTCGACCGGACCAGCGGCGGCACCCTCGCCACGGTGACCCGGGTGCTGCCGCACGCCGACTGGGACTGGTTCCAGGGCGCGAACGGCCGGATCGCCGACATCGCCCTGCTGCGGTTGGCGAGGCCGGTGCCGCGGGCGCCGTTCCTCATCTTCCCGGCGGGCGAGTCGGGCAGCGTCGCCCGGCTCCTCGGCTGGGGTTCGGTGCAGCCGGACGCGAGCGGCCCGTACCCGGTCAGGTTGCAGGAGCTGGACTCGACGATGATGCCCGACAGCCGCTGCGCCGCGGCCGGACTCAGCGCGGGCGAGATCTGCGTCGACAGTCCCGGCGGCACGTCCGGGATCTGCCTCGCCGACAGTGGCGGGCCCGCGCTACGGCAGGTCGTCCCCGGTTTCTGGACGGTCGTCGGCCTCACCAGTCGGGGCGCCGCCACCTACTGTGGCGAGAACCCGATCGTCTTCACCAGCCTGCACTACTACCGGCCGTGGATCCACCGGGTGATCGCGACCGGTCAGGTGCCACCGTCGGCGGCGCAGCTCGCCGGCTGACCGTCGACCCACCGGTCCGCCCCGGCCACCCATCGGGTGGTCGGGGCGTTTCGGTGCGCCCGTCACGACGTGACGGACCCGTGCCCGGCGTCGTCGTCGGTGATCGGCGCCGCGTGAACCACGGGCCACCGGCCACGATGACCTCGTCGACCTCGAAGCGGGCGTCCGGGATCAGGCGGAACACCCGCTCCCACCACAGCCGCATCGCCGCGACCGTGCGCCGCTCGCCGGAGAGGGCATGGGAACCGTAGAAGCGGTAGCTGAACCCGGGCGCGAGCGACGCCAGCATCGGCTCGTAGTTGCCCTTGTTGATCTCCGCGAAGACCGCGCGAACCTTCGCCGCGACGATGCGGTGGTACATCCGGGCCTCCGAAGGTGATCCCCGACGACAGCGACTCCTGATCATCGCGTCAGACTGTCGTACGCGACCACTGCTGGTTGGTGCCGCCGTTGCACGTGTACTGCTTGAGGACCACGCCGTCGGCGGTGGCGGCGGCCGGCACGTCCACGCACTTACCGCTGTGCCGGGCGCGCAGCGCGAAGTAACTGCCGTTGGCGACCATCTGGAACTGCTGGTTCGCCCCGCTGCCACAGGTGTACTGGATGAGGTCGGCGCCGTCGGCGGTCGAGGCGCTCGTCACGTCCAGGCACCTGCCGCTGTGCCGGCTGACGACACGCCAGTAGCCGCTGCCGGCGTCCTGGAACTGCCACTGCTGCCAGGCGCTGCCGGCGTAGGTGTACTGGCCGACCCGCGCGCCGTTGTCGGTGTTCGGCTGCTGGACGTCCATCGCCTTGCCGCTGTGCCGCGCCGTGATCCGGTAGAAGGTTCCCGTCGTCGGCGGCGGCGTCGTGGGGTCGCCGCCGCCGACGGTGTCGCCCCACGCGTACCGGATGCGGTCCGCGCCGGAGGCGTTGCGGATGGTCAGGTCGAGGGCGGTGCCGCTGCCGCTGAGCGAGAACATCGAGTACCAGTCGTACCCGATGGTGCCCGGCTTGCCACCGAGGGCGGGCCAGTAGGTGCCACCCATCTGGTTGTCCCGCATCACCTGCGCCGTGGCGCGGATGTGGCGGACGAAGTTGTCGGTGCTGCCCGCGTCGGCGTAGTTGCGGCCGTCGTTCATGGGCGCGCCGAACTCGGTCGCGACGGCGCGGGAGGCGCAGTTGCCGAGCCGGGTCTGGATGTGGCTGCGGAAGGCGTCGTAGGTCATCGCGCCGTAGAAGAAGGCGTAGTGGTGGAAGGAGAGCAGCGTCGAGGCGAAGCGACTGTCGTTGCAGATGTCGCGCAGGTCCTGGCTGAAGCCGGTGCCGCCGATGAGCACCCGGCCGGGCGGCGCCGAGTAGTGGTAGCTGAGCCAGTTGGCCGCCACGGTGCGCCACTCCGCGGAGCTGTAACCGTGCGGCTCGTTCATCGGCTCGAAGTAGACGTTGGCGTTGCCGCCGTACGCGTTGGTCACCGTCGACCACATCGCGTTCCACGCGGCGAGGTTCGTGATCCGACCGCCGGAGGCGGCGCCGTCCTCCCAGTAGGCCAGGATGACCTTGAATCCCCGGGCGGTGGCGGCGTCGATCGCGCCTCGGTACGCCTCCCACCACGCCGTCCCCACCGTGTGGGTGTTGATGGGCAGCCGGACGGTGTTGACCCCCATCGTGGACGCCATGTCGTCGTAGAGGGCGTTGGCCTTGGCCCGTACCGTCGCGTTGCTGTCGGACGGGCTCAGCCCCTGCACGACGAGCGGACCGGTGCTGAAGTTGTCACCCAGCACCGCCCAGTTCATGCCGCGGAACTGGTTGGTCGCGGCGGTGGCCGGCGACGGGGTGACGACGATGCCACCGACCATCGCGGTCACCCCGGCCAGCAGGGCGACGAGCGTCCGCCGCGGCGACCGGGGATGCCGCCGCGAGCGTGCCGCGGATCGGGCGGGCGACGTGCTACGGATCATGAGTTGTCCAATCATCAGCCGGTCACCCGGAAGGTGGCGTCGGCGCGGCTCTGGGCGTCGTTGATCGGGTCGAGCCGGAGCAGGTAGCCGTAGTGCCGGATGTGGCGGTCCGGGTGGCTGTAGGACTGGAACGACGTCCCCGAGGAGTCGGCCAGCCCGGCGACCCGCCGGAAGGTGGCGTCGGCGGCGAAGGTGGTGGAGCCGTCGTTGGCTTCCAGCCGGAAGTCGAACCCGTAGTGCCGCAGGTAGTAGCCGGGGTAGTTGACCGACTGGATGGAGACGGTGCCGGAGCCGGCCAGGCCGGGCACGAGCCGCCACTGCCCGTCCTGGGCCGGGCTGACGTTCGGGTCGATGCGGGCGTCGTAGTCGTAGTGCCGGACGTACCGGTCCGGGAAGTTGTACGACTGGATCCGGTTGACGGTGGTGTTCGGCCACCGGGCGAGCACCCGGCTCTGCTCGGCCGCCGTCAGGTTGAGGATCGAGCCGTGCCGTTTCTTCGTGCCACCCAGGTCGTACGAGCCCGACGACGGCAGCCGGTAGCTGCCCGGGCTCGACGGGTTGGTGGTCAGCACGGGCAGGTAGCCACGGCCGCTGGCGTACTGGTCGAGGTAGAGGACCCACTCGTTGCGGGCGTTGAACGGCATCCACATCGGGCCCTCGACCTGCGCGCCGGTGAGGCCGATGCCGGAGAGGTTCCCGAGGGTCGTCCAGGTGCCGAGGATGGAGTTGCTGCCCTCGATGGTGATCTGGGCGTCCCGGGACGCCCGTACGTACCGGTAGGCGCCGACGCCGGCCGGCACCTCGACGATCTGGGTGTCGATGATCTCCTGATTGCCGGACCGGTTGATGTAGACCTGCGGCGTGGTGACGCTGCGGAAGTCCGTCGTCCGCGCGTGGTAGACGCGGTGCTTGGTCGCCCCGTTGAGCGGGACGTTCGTCGCCCAGTAGAGGACGAAGTCACCGGTGGCCGGGTTCCAGATCGCCTCCGGCGCCCAGGCGTTGCGCCCGTCCGGGATGGCGCCCGCCACGTTGAGCAGCCACGGAGAGGACCAGTTGACCAGGTCGGTGGACTCCCACACGACGAGGTTGCGACTGCCGTTGTTGATCGCGGTCGACCAGTCCTGGCCGCAGCCGATGCACAGGTCCGTGGCGATGATCCAGTAGCGGTCGCCGGCGGGCGAGCGGACCAGGGCGGGGTCGCGGACGCCCCGGGTGCCGATGCCGGAGCGCAGCACCAGCCCGCCGTTGTTGAGGTCGGTCCAGCGGAGGCCGTCGGTGCTGTGGGCCAGGTAGATCTGCTGGTTGGTGGACGACTCGCCGGTGAAGTGCGCCATCAGGTAGCCGACGGTCGGGTCGAGCGCGGCGGCCTCCTTCGGCGTCGCGGCCGACCAGGTGGTGAACAGCAGCAGCGCGGCGACCAGCACCGCGCAGAGCCGGGCGGGGACTCTCGACATCGGTGGTTCTCCTTCGCGCGGGGGCGTACGGCTACAGGGTCGGTACGACGGTGCGGATGGTGCCGTCGGCGTTGAACTCCATCCGGTCGATGACGGTCTCCCGGTTGGTGCCGTTACCGGCGGGTACGGCGAACCGGTGGTAGGCGATGTACCAGGTGTCGGTGCCGGGCGCCCGGACGACGGAGTGGTGGCCGGTGCCCCGGATGCCGACCTCGACCCGCTTCTGCAGGACCAGACCACGCCTGGTCCACGGCCCGAGCGGCGACGTGCCGGTGGCGTACCCGACGCGGTAGTCCTCGCTGCGGGTGTCGCCCTCGGACCACATGAGGTAGTACAGGCCGTTGCGCTTGAACACGAAGGGCGCCTCGTTGTAACCGGACGGGGTGATGACCCGCGCCTGCGCCGGGTCGAAGGACACCAGGTCGGCGTTGAGCGGCACCGCCCGCGCGACGCCCTGCCCCCAGTACAGGTACGACCGCCCGTCGTCGTCGGTGAACACCATCGGGTCGATCGCCTGCCCGCCGGGGAACTGGTCGCCGCGGACGAGCGGTCGACCCAGGGCGTCCCGGAACGGCCCGGTGGGGCTGTCGGCCACCGCGACGCCGAGTTGCTTGACGGTGTTGCCGCTGGCCGCGCCACCGCTGAAGTACAGGTAGTAGCGGCCGTTGGCGCTGGCCACCGCCGGCGCCCAGGCCGAGTTGTCGGCCCAGGACACGTCCGGCCCGTGGTCGAGGATCACGCCGTGGTCGGTCCAGTTGACCAGGTCGGTGGAGGAGAACGCCTTGTAGTAGGTGCCGCCCCAGCCCGCGTACCCGTCGGTGGTCGGGTAGAGGTAGTAACGGCCGTTGAACACGGCGAGGTGCGGGTCGGCGAAGAGGCCCGGGACGACCGGCCCCCTGGTGGTCTTCGGCGCCCACGGCGCGACCAGGCGGAAGGAGCTGTCCGCCCGGAAGGTGGCGGTGTCCTGGTAGGCGTCGAGCCAGAGCGCGAAGTCGCGGTGCCGGATCCGCCGGTCCGGATAGTTGTACGAGGTGAGCGCCACCGATCCGGAGACCGCGCCGTCCACCGCGCAGAAGGTGGCATCGGCCCGGAAGGTCGCGTCGCCGGTGTTCGGGTCGACCCGTAGCCGGTAGTCGCGGTGCCGCAGGAACAGGCCGGCGGTGGTCTGGAACGAGTAGCAGGCCGGCGACGCCAGACCGTTGACCACTGTGAAGGTGGCGTCCAGCTTGACCTGGTTGACGCTGCCGGAGGTCACCGGGTCGAGCCGGCCGAGGTGGTCCATGTGTCGCACGTACCGCCCGGCCTGGTTGATGGCCTCCAGGGACCGGGCGCCGGTGGGCAGCGTGGCGGCCTGGGCCGGCGTCTGCGGAACCACCACGACGGCGGCGGCGAGCACCGCGGACGACACCAGGAGTGAACGCAGGCGCATCGTCGACACACTCCCGACTGTCGATGGAAAGATCATCTATGTTAGCGTTAACAAGATCGACTGCGGTGCACGGACATCGAACCGGTGCGGTGGGGTGCTGCCTCGAAGGGAAGCACGGAGGAGATTGTGTGCGGCTCGTTACCCCCGTGTTGCGGATCAGTGTTAGCGATGCCATCTGAAGTGTCAAGATGACATCGACGATCAGCTATCGTTCGATGCTCCGCCGGTCAGGCGGTGGCCAGCCGCACCAGGAACTGGCAACCCTCGGCGGTGTTGCGCACCTCGACCCGGCCGCCGTGCGCCTGCACCAGACCGTGCACGATGGCCAGACCGAGCCCTCCGGACGCCCCGGCGTCACCGGCGCCGGGGGTGCGGGCCGGCTCACCGCGGAACGCGATGTCGAACACCCGGGGGAGATCGGCCGGCGGGATGCCGCCGCAGGTGTCGGCGACCGACAGCCAGGCGTGGCCCTCCTCCTCGCCGGCCTCGACGCGTACGGTGCCGTCCTCCGGTGTGTAGCGAACCGCGTTGAGCAGCAGGTTGACCACGACCCGGGACAGCTCCGGTTCGCTCGCGGCCACCGTGGGCCAACCCGTCTCGCTGGCCACCAGCTTGATCCGGCGCGCGTCGGCCAACGGCGTGGTGGTGACCAGCGCGTCCGAAACCACCTCCCCCAGCGGCACCGCCGTCAACGACAACCGCAGCGCTCCGGCGTTGATCCGGGACAGCTCGAAGAGATCGTCGACGAGTCGGGTCAACCTGTCGGTCTCCCGCCGGATCCGGCGGTGGTACTCGTCCACCGTCGCCGGGTCGTGGACGACCCTGTCCTCCAGCGCCTCCGCCATGGCCCGCAGCCCGGCGAGCGGGGTGCGCAGGTCGTGGGAGACCCAGGCGACCAGGTCACGCCGACCCTTCTCCAGGTGGCGTTCCCGTGCGCGGGCCTGGTCACGCCAGACCGCGGCACGGGCCAGCCGGCGGCCGAAGTGCCCTCCGACCGCGAGGCTGACCACCGCCGCCGCCGCGACGGTGATCAGCACCACCTCCAGGTCGTGCGGGGAGAGGAACATCGCCTCCGCGACCGCCATGACCCCGACCGCGACGGCGACCACGGTGGTGGTGAGCAGCACGCTGACGTGCACGACGATCGAGCTGCGGCGCAGCGCGCGGAGCAGCATCGCGCCGGCGAGGCCGATGCCCAGCGCCGCGCCGAGGGCGATCGCGAAGATCAGCAGGAGGTCACGCATGGGCCGGCTCGTACCGGTAACCGACGCCCCAGACGGTGCGGATCCGCCGCGGATCGGCCGGGTCGGCCTCGACCTTCTCCCGCAGCCGGCGGACGTGCACCGTCACCGTCGACTGGTCCCCGAAATTCCAGCCCCAGACCTGTTCCAGCAGCTCGGCCCGGCCGAACACCCGGGACGGGTGCCGCATGAGGTGGACGAGCAGGTCGAACTCACGCATGGTCAGCGCCAGCTCGTTGCCGGCGAGGTGGGCGGTCCGCGCCGTGGTGTGCACCACGAGCGCGCCGTCGACGAGGGCCTCCGGCCGTCCGGGTGGTGGCCCGCCGGTGGCGCGGCGGAGCACCGAACGGACCCGTAGCACCAGTTCCCGGGGCGAGAAGGGCTTGGTCAGGTAGTCGTCCGCGCCGAGCTGTAGCCCGAGGATGCGGTCGGACTCGTCGCCCCGCGCGGTCAGCATGACGATCGGTATGCCGTCCGGCCGCGCCCGCAGCTTCCGGCACACCGCAAGGCCGTCGATCCGGGGCAGCATCAGGTCGAGCACGACCAGGTCGGGCGTCTCCCGCCGTACCGCCGCCAGCGCGGCCTCCCCGTCCGCCGCCAGGCTGACCTGGTAGCCGTCGTTCTCCAGGTAACGACGGACGACGTCGCTGACGGTGTGGTCGTCGTCGACAACCAGCACACGCTCGGTCACCGGCCTCCCCCACCTCAGTGTCGCGATACTCCCCCGCCTGCCCACCGGCCAGCGTAGCCACACGACGGGGCGCGCCCGCACCGACGAACCCTTGTGAGGTTCTTACGGCTGCGCTCGCGAGGCATCGCGGACGCGGGCGAGGTCATACGGTGGCCGGAATGCGGATACTTGTCACCGGTGCGGCCGGTTTCATCGGCTCCCACGTCGCCGACCTGCTCGTCGCACACGGACACGAGGTGGTCGCCGTCGACGCGCTGCTGCCGGAGGCGCACGGTGTGACGTCACCGCCCTGGACCGAGCGGCACGACCTCGTGGTCGGCGACGTACGCGACCACGACCTGCTGACCCGGCTGCTGGCCGGGGTCGACGCGGTCTGCCACCAGGCGGCGATGGTCGGCCACGGCGTCGATCCCGCCGACGCCCCCCGGTACGCCGCCCACAACGACCTCGGCACGGCCACCCTCCTCGCGGCGATGCACGCCACCGGGGTACGCCGTCTCGTGCTCGCCAGTTCGATGGTCGTCTACGGCGAGGGTCGTTACCACTGCCCGGCGCACGGGGTCGTCCGGCCGGCCGGCCGTCGGGCCGTCGACCTGGCCGAGGGGCGCTACGAGCAGACCTGCTCGCGCTGCGACCGGACGCTCTCCCCCGCTCTGGTGCCGGAGGACGCGCCGCTGGAGCCCCGCAGCACGTACGCCGCGACCAAGCTGGCCCAGGAACACCTCGCCGGCGCGTGGGCGCGACAGACCGGCGGATCGGTCTGGGCCCTGCGGTACCACAACGTCTACGGGCCACGGATGCCCCGCGACACCCCGTACGCCGGGGTGGCGTCGATCTTCCGGTCGGCGCTGGCGGCCGGGCAGCCACCCCGGGTCTTCGAGGACGGCCGGCAGCGGCGCGACTTCGTGCACGTGAGCGACGTCGCCGTGGCCAACGTGCTGGCCCTGACGAGGTCGGCGCCGGAGCCGCTGGTCGCGGTCAACGTGTGCTCGGGAGAGCCGCACACGGTCGGCGAGTTGGCCGACGAGTTGGCGGCGGCGATGGGAGGGCCGTCGCCGGTCACCGTCGGGGGCGGACGGGCGGCCGACGTTCGCCACGTCGTCGCCGATCCGGCCCGCGCCGCCCGACTGCTCGGCTTCACCGCCCGCACCGGATTCGCGGCCGGCGTCGCCGACTTCACCACGGCGGTGATGCGGGAGCCGGCGACGGTCAGGACACCGTCCACAGCAGGTGGTTGACGGCGAGCGCGGTGCCGGCCTGGACCACCAGCCAGAACCGTCGGTGCGCCACCGGTAGGTGCGCGGTGGCGACCAGCAGCCAGACGGCGAACGGCAGCCAGATCCGCTCCACCTCGGCCTTGCTGAGCGCGGACAGATCCGCCGCGAGCACGGCCACGGCCGCCGCGACGGGTAACCACACAGCGGGTCCGGCGCTGGCGAGCCGCTGGCGCAGGGTCGTCGCGCGCACAGGTCGCCCCGACACGGCGGCCACCGTCCGCCGCAGCGCCGGCCCGACCACCGGCCCGGCCGAGAGCAGCAGCGCCGCCAGGTTCGCCCAGACCCAGTAGCCGTACGGGCGGTCGGCGGCCCAACCCTGGTAGTAGCGACGGGTCACCAGGTGGTAGCCGTCCACCCACCAGAAGCCGGCGGCGGTGAACACGGCGACGACGGTACCGACCGCTGCCGCCGCGACCAGGAGCACGCCGAGACGGTCCCGCGCCCGTAGCAGCACCACCGTCACCGCGAGCAGGCCGACCAGGACGAACCCGTACGAGAGGTAGAGCGCGAAGCCGAGCAGCAGCCCGCCGGGAACGGCCCCGGATCGACCGCCCACCGTCAGCAGCGCCAGACCGGCGGCGACCACCGCCGCGAAGATCCCGTCCGCGGACGCGCCCACCCACACCGCCCCCGGGAAGAGGATCAGGAAGGGCCACACCGCCCGGGCCGCGTCCTCGGCGCCCAGCGCCCGCAGCGTCACCGGCACCGACACCGACACGGTGGCGCCGAGGAGCACGCAGGCGAGCCCGGCCGCGGTCCCACCGCCCAGGCCGATCCGTTCCAACCCGACGAACAGGAGCAGCGCTCCCGGTGGGTGCGCGGCGGTGTGGGTGGACCAGGAGTCGGGCTGGAAGTCGAGAATCCGGTCGGCGAAGCCGGACAGCAGGGACCCGACGTCCGTCACCCGGGGCACCTCGTGCAGGTACTCGGCCTGCACCGTGAGACGCTCGGTCAACCCGGCGGACCAACCGTCCACCAGGGCCAGCGACAGCGTCCAGAGCACCGAGGCGAGGTAGCCGACGACGAGCAGCCGCGTCCACCCTGCGCCGGTCCCCCAGCGCGTGCCCCGCCAGACGAGCAGCGCCGCGATGAGGAGCGCGGCGGGGCTGCCGAGGCCGACGTGGGGGTGCCAGGTGGCGTAGAGCGGGGCGGCGTCGGCGTGCAGCCGTACGCCCCGATCGTTGAGCAGCGCGCCGACGCCGACGGCGGCGGCGAGCAGCGCCACCTCGACACCCAGGACGAGCATGTCGGCGGACCGGGGGCGTCCCGGACGGGTCAACAAGGTCATGATGACGGCCGACGATACGACCTTCGACCAGGCAGTTCACGGCCTGGCGCGGCGACGTCAGGGACTCGTAAGATCCGCTGCCGCGTAAGCGATTCGTAAGGCGGCACAACGCTCCGGACCGACCGGGGCGGGCCTAGCGTCGCCGGTATGCGCACAACGATCGACGTGGTGCTGCCGTGCCTGGACGAGGCGGCCGCCCTGCCTGCCGTACTGACCGGGCTGCCACCCGGATACCGCGCCATCGTGGTCGACAACGGCTCGAGCGACGGTTCCCCGGTGGTCGCGGCCGGCTACGGGGCCCGGGTCGTGCACGAGCCGAGACGTGGATACGGCGCGGCCGTGCACGCCGGCCTCCTCTCGGCCGACGCGGAGCTGGTCTGCGTCGTCGACGCGGACGGCTCGTTCGACCCGGCCGAGCTGCCCAGGCTCGTCGCGGCGGTGCTGGACGGTCGGGCCGACCTCGCCGTCGGGCGACGCCGTCCGGTCACGGCGGGCGCGTGGCCGTGGCACGCCCGGGTCGGCAACGCGCTGGTCGCCGCGCTGCTGCGGCGCCGGGGGGTGCCGGTGCGCGACATCAGCCCCATCCGGGTGGCCCGCCGGACGTCGCTTCTCGGGCTCGCCGTCGGCGACCGCGCCTTCGGGTACCCGTTGGAGTTGCTCCTGCGCGCGACGGCGGCGGGTTGGCGGATCGTGGAGATGGACGTCGCGTACGCGCCCCGCGCCGCTGGCACGCGGTCGAAGGTGTCCGGGTCGGTGCGGGGCACGCTGCGGGCGACCCGGGACTTCGCCGGAGTGCTGCGCGCCGGGGTCGGCGGTGCCCGGTGACCGTCCTGCTCGTGGTCGCCAAGGCGCCGGTGGCGGGGCAGGCCAAGACGCGGCTCTGCCCGCCCGCTGACCACACCCAGGCCGCCCGGGTCGCGGCGGCGGCGTTGCTGGACACCCTCGCGGCGGTACGCGCCACCCCGTCGACCATCCCGGTGCTGGCCCACACCGGTCGGTTCGCCGAGGCCGAGCACGGCGCGGAGCTGGGCGCCGCGCTGGCGGGCTGGCACCTCCTCGCGCAGCGCGGCGACACCTTCGCCGACCGCCTCGCGAACGCGCACGCCGACGCGGGCGCGGCCTTTCCCGGCCGAGCGGTGTTGCAGATCGGCATGGACACACCGCAACTGCGGCCAGCCCTGCTCGACACCGCGCTGAGGCTGCTCGCCGAGCGGGGTGCGGTGTTCGGTCCCGCGCTCGACGGCGGGTGGTGGGCGCTCGGGCTCAGCGATCCCGGCCACGCGGACGCGTTGCGCGACGTGCCCATGTCAACGGACGACACCGGTCGCCGTACCCTCGCCGCCCTTCGCCGGCGCGGCATCCGTCCGGCGAGCCTGCCGGCACAGCGGGACGTCGACGACTGGTCCGCGGCGCTGGCGGTCGCCGCCGAGCTGCCCGGCACCCGGTTCGCGGCTGCCGTCGGGTCGGTCCGGAACCGGCTGGCGATCGGACAGCCCCGGTGCGCCCGATGATCACGCTGGACGATTTCGATCTGGCGCTGGGCGGGCCCGACGGGTGTCCCGCCGAGCACGACGGGCGGGGCGGACCGTTCGGGAGGTCGACCCGACCCGCGCCCGGACACTGGCTGGTGCACGACGACGGGCGACGTGACCCGTTGCCGGTGCGACGCTGGCACGGTCCTGCCGAGCCGGTGATCGAAGCCGTGGCCGCCCGCTGCGACGGCCCCACCATCGATCTCGGCTGTGGTCCGGGGCGGCTGACCGAGGCGCTCGCCCGGCGGGGCCTCGTCGCGCTGGGCGTGGACCGCTCCGCCGAGGCGGTGCGGCTGACCCGATCCCGGGGTGTGGTCGCCCTACGGCGCGACATCCTCGCGCCGCTCCCGGGTGAGGGACGGTGGGCACACGCCATGCTCGTCGACGGCAACATCGGCATCGGTGGCGACCCGGTCCGGTTGCTGCGCAGGTGCGGAGCGTTGATCGCGCCGGACGGGACGCTCGTGGTGGAGGTGGACTCTCCGGGCACCGGGCTGTGGCAGGGCCGGGCGTACGTCCTGTCCGGGTCGCCCGGTGTGCGGCAACGACGGGGACCGGCGTTCCGCTGGGCGCGGGTGGGAGCGGAGACGGTGGCCCGCGTCGCCGCCGCCGCCGACCTGCGGGTAGCGCGCACGTCCCGCTCCGGCGCGCGGTGTTTCGCCGAGTTGGTGCGGTCATGACCCGGCTGCGCCCGCGCGCGCCCGTCCCCGAGGACTTCACCGCGCCGTCGCACTCGCCGCTGGTCGCCGCCCGGCTGGGTCTCTGGCTCGGCGTGGCGTTCGGGCTGTGCTTCGTCACCGGCCTGCTCAGCCACACCATCCAGCACCCACCGGGCTGGTTCACCTGGCCGACCCGACCGGTCGACCTCTACCGGGCCACCCAGGGCGTCCACGTGCTCTCCGGGATCGCCGCGATCCCCCTGCTGCTGGCGAAACTGTGGAGCGTCTACCCGCGACTGTTCGTCCGTCCGCCGCTGCGCCAACCGCTCCGGCTGGCCGCCCACGTCGTCGAGCGGGCCACCGTCGGGGTGCTCGTCTGTGCGGCGTTTTTCGAGCTGGTCACGGGTCTGTTCAACGTCGCCCAGTCGTACCCCTGGGGGTTCTTCTTCCCGGCGGCGCACCACGCGGTCGCCTGGCTGCTGGTGGGTGGGCTGCTGCTGCACATCGCGGTGAAGCTGCCCACCGCCCGCACGGCGCTGGGCACGCCGCTGCGCCGGAACCGGATGATCGACGAGCGCGCCGACCGGGAGTCGTCCGGACGACGCGCGTTCCTGCGTACGTCGGCGGGCGTCGCCGGCGTCGCCGTGCTGGCCACCGCCGGGGTCACCGTTCCGTGGCTGCGTCGGGTGTCCCCGCTGGCGTGGCGCTCCGCGTCCGGGCCGCAGGGCGTGCCGATCAACCGTACGGCGGCGGCCGCACGCGTCATCGTCCCGCCCGACTGGCGGTTGGAGATCGTCTGGCCCGGTGGTCGACAGACCTTCTCCCTGGCCGAGCTGTCCGCTCTGCCGCAGCGCACCGCGCGACTGCCGATCGCCTGCGTGGAGGGCTGGAGCGCCTCCGCGCGGTGGACTGGCGTGCCCGTCGGCGAGTTGCTACGGCGAGCCGGCGCGCCGGCCGGTCGACCGGTGCGGATCGCCTCGCTGGAGGCCGACGGCCTGTACGCCACCAGCACGCTCCCGGCGAACCATGTCGGCGACCCGCTGACCCTGCTCGCACTGAGGATGAACGGAGAAGAGTTGTCCCCCGACCACGGCTATCCATGCCGCCTCATCGCGCCGAGCCGGCCCGGCGTGCTCCAGACCAAATGGGTGACCCGGCTGGAGGTGCCACGGTGAGAGCCGCCCGACTGCTGCTGTTCCTGCTCGGCGCCGCCTCGGCGGCGTACGGCGGTCGGCTGCTCCTCCCCCAGCTCGGCCCCACGCTGCCGTGGCTGATCGGCGGTCCGGTGCTCCACGACCTGGTGGTGGCGCCGCTGGCCGGGCTGGTGGGGCTGGCCCTGGGCCGACTGGTGACGGATCGGCTCCGCCTGACCCTGATCACCTTCGGCCTGCTGGCCAGCGCCACACTGCTGCTGATCGCAGCGCCGCTGCTGTGGCGGCCCCCCTCGGCACCCCCGAACCCGGGCCTACCGGACCGCGACCATCCGCTGGGTCTCGCCGTCGGGCTGGCTGTTGTCTGGGCCGCGGTCGCGCTCGCCCTGGTCGTCGCCACCATCGTCAACCGGCGCGGCGCGAGCCGCCGAACCGACACCCGGTGAGGAGCAGCGCCATGGCGGCCGAAGCGACACCCGTCGAAGGCCCGCGGATCGGCGTGATCGGCGGGTCGGGTTTCTACGAGTTCCTCGACGAGGTCACCGAGGTTGCCGTCGACACGCCGTACGGGGCACCGAGCGACCAGGTCTCCATCGGTGGTCTCGCCGGGCGGGAGGTGGCGTTCCTACCGCGGCACGGACGTCGGCACGCTCTTCCCCCGCACCGCATCAACTACCGGGCCAACCTGTGGGCGTTGCGGGCGCTCGGCGTCCGGCAGATTCTCGCACCGGGCGCCGTCGGCGGCCTGCAACCGGAGTTGGGCCCCGGCACCCTCGTCATTCCGGACCAGTTGGTGGACCGGACCAGCGGCCGCGAGCAGACCTACCACGACGGGCGACCCGGTACGGACGGGCAGCTCCCCCAGGTCGTGCACGCTCCCTTCGCCGACCCCTACTGTCCGGTCGGACGGGCCACGGTCCTCGACTCCGCCCGGCGCGGGGGTTGGTCGCCGGTCGACGGTGGCACCATGGTGGTCATCGCCGGCCCCCGCTTCTCCACCAGGGCCGAGTCACGCTGGTACGCCCGGGAGGGCTGGACAGTGGTCGGGATGACCGGCCACCCCGAGGCGGTGCTCGCCCGGGAACTGGGGCTGTGTTACACCGCCCTGTCGCTGGTGACCGATCGCGACTCGGGTGTCGAGGCCGGGCAGGGGGTGACCCAGCAGGAGGTCTTCGCGGTCTTCGCCCGGAACGTCGACCGCCTCCGCGTCCTGCTCGCCGAGGCCTTGGGCAGGTTGCCGGCGGGCCAGGTTGGCTGTGCGTGTGCGGGACACTGACCGAAACCGAGAGGAGATCGTCGTGCGGGTTCCGATCCTGAGGTCGCGCCCGGCCTGGGCCGCTCTGGCCTGCGCCGTCGTCGTGGGGCTCGTGGTGGGCCTCTACTGGTTCCAGCCGTGGAAGCTGTTCACCGACACCTACGTCGACGAGGCGGTTCCCCCCACCGAGACCGCGGCGACGGTGCCCACCGCCACGGCGGCGGCCCCGGCGACCTCGGCCGCCGCGCCAGCGGCCACCGAGGTCCTGACCGCCGGCGCGTTCGTCACCCACGAGCACCGGACCACCGGCCGGGCCGAGATCCACCGGCTCGCCGACGGGCGACACCGGCTCGTCATCCGTGACCTGGACACCTCGAACGGGCCGGACCTGCGGGTGTGGCTGACCGACCAACCGGTGGTCGAGGGCACGGCCGGCTGGCGCGTGTTCGATGACGGCGAATGGGTGGAGCTGGCCCGGCTCAAGGGCAACAAGGGCAACCAGGTGTACGAGCTGCCGGCCTCGGTCGACCCCGGTGACTTCCGCAGCGTCTCGATCTGGTGCAAGCGATTCGCGGTCTCCTTCGGGGCTGCCGATCTGAAGAGCGTCTGACCGGACCCACCTGCGACCGGCCCGTCTTGTCGGGCCACCGCCGCACCGGTTCGTCGGGCCGCAACCCGACGGACACGACATTGACATCTTTCACTGCACGATCTAGCGTCTGAGCGAATCGATTCGAGGCCAGGCGGGGCGCTCCGGCCCCGTCCGGCTCGGTCGGGTGGCGTTCGGGCGCGTGCGGTGCGGGCCACCGACGATTCGACGACCACCTGGTCCGCGTGGGCAGCGAGACCGGTGGCGGGAACCCGTTGTGCCGGGCTCAGGTGCCGTGACCCGAGCGCGCCCTCCGGTGTCCCGCCCGCGGTGAGCGCGCCGGCGGTGACGACCCGGCCCGGCGTGCCGATCGCCGCGCGCCCTTTCAGCTGCATCGATTTCGTGCCGAACGGCGGGAGCCCCATCATGACAAGACGTAGACCCATCAGCGCCTCTCTCGCGGCGGCGGCGGTTGCCGTCGTCACCACCGTCGCGGCGGCACTCGCCGGCGGACTGGGCGGCACCGCGTCGGCCGCGGACGTCACAGCTGCCGCCGCCACCGCGGGATGCGGTAAGGCGCCGACGTTGACAAGCGGTCAGCGGTCCATCCAGAGCGGCGGGCAGAACCGAAGCTTCATCCTGAGGATCCCCGACAACTACGACCGGAACCACCCCTACCGACTGATCTTCGGGTTCCACTGGAACGGCGGCACGGCCAACGACGTGGACGGCGGCGGGTCGGACGGGGCCGCCTGGTCCTACTACGGGCTGCGGCAGCAGGCGAACAACAGCACCATCTTCGTGGCCCCGCAGGGCAACGGGAACGGCTGGGCCAATCCCGGCGGCCAGGACGTCACCTTCGTCGACAACATGATCAGCCTGATCGAGGCCGACCTCTGCGTCGACACCACGCAGCGCTTCGCGCTCGGCTTCAGCTACGGCGGCGGCATGAGCTACTCGCTGGCCTGCTCCCGGGCGGGCGTCTTCCGCGCCGTCGCGGTCTACGCCGGCGGGCAGCTCAGCGGGTGCAGCGGCGGCAACGAGCCGATCGCGTACATGGGCATCCACGGCATCGGTGACTCGGTGCTCAACATCTCCGCCGGACGGTCCCTGCGCGACAGGTTCGTCCGGAACAACGGCTGCACCGCACAGAGCCCACCCGAGCCGAGGGCGGGCAGCCTGACGCACATCACCACCACCTACTCCGGCTGCCGGTCCGGCTACCCGGTGGTGTGGGCGGCCTTCGACGGCGGGCACACCCCCGGCCCGGTGGACGGCGGCGGGGACAGCGGCGCCCGGACCTGGACCAAGGGCGAGGTGTGGAGGTTCTTCACCCAGTTCGGCGGTACCGACCCGACCACCCCACCCCCGACGGACCCGCCCGCGGGCGGCACGTCGCCCCTGCGCGGCGTCGCGTCCGGACGGTGCCTGGACGTCAACGGCGGCTCGCAGGCCAACGGCGCGGCCGCGATCATCTGGGACTGCCACGGCCAGAGCAACCAGAGCTGGACCTCGACAGCCGCCCAGGAACTGCGCGTCTTCGGTGGCAAGTGCCTCGATGTCAACGGCGCCGCCACCGCGAACGGCAGCCCGGTGATCGTCTGGGACTGCAACGGGCAGTCCAACCAGAAGTGGCGGCTCAACTCCGACGGCTCGATCACCGGCGTCGGTTCGGGCCGGTGCCTGGCCACTGCCGGTAACGGCACCGCCAACGGCACCCGCGTCCAGATCTCGGACTGCAACGGCGCGGACAGCCAGCGCTGGAGCCGGAGTTGACCCCGCCGACGACGGAGAAAGGTTTCGCTGTGCCACCTCGCAGACTCGCCGCCGCGCCCTGGCTCGGAGCGGTCCTGGCAGCCCTGGTCCTGGTTGCCGTGGGGATGTCCGTCGTCGCGACCGTCGCGCCGGCCGCCGCGGCGCCCACCGCCGGATGCGGCAAGGCGCCCGGCCTGACCAGCGGCACCCACACCATCCAGAGCGACGGCAAGACCCGCAGCTTCATCCTGCGGCTCCCGGACAGCTACGACAACACCTATCCACACCGGCTGGCCTTCGGCTTCCACTGGTTGGGCGGCACCGCCACCCAGGTCGCGTCGGGCGGCACCGACGGCGCCGCGTGGGCCTACTACGGCATGCTCTCGCAGGCGAACAACACCACGATCTTCGTCGCCCCGCAGGGCATCAACAACGGTTGGGCCAACTCCAACGGTGAGGACGTGACCTTCACCGACGACATGATCCGGACAATCGACAACGCACTCTGCGTCGACACGTCGCAGCGGTTCTCGGTCGGGTTCAGCTACGGCGGCGCGATGAGCTACTCCCTGGCGTGCTCCCGGCCGACCGTGTTCCGGGCGGTGGCGGCGATCGCGGCCCCGGGCCCGATCAGCGGATGCAGCGGCGGCACCCAGCCCGTCGCGTACCTGGGCATCCACGGCATCAACGACAACATCTCGAGCGGGCGGGCGTTGCGCGACAGGTTCGTGCGGAACAACGGCTGCGCCGCGCAGAACCCGCCCGAGCCGGCGGCGGGCAGCCGGACCCACATCACCACCGCCTACTCCTGCCAGCCCGGCTATCCGGTGCTCTGGGCCGCGTTCGACGGCGGCCACCAGCAGGGCCCGGTGGACGGGTGCGCCGGCTGTGAGAGCGGGGCGCGGAGCTGGGTCAAGCAGGAGGTGTGGCGGTTCTTCGCCCAGTTCGGTGGCACCGATCCGACCACCCCGCCCCCGACCACCCCGCCGCCCGGGCAGCAGAACGTGCTGATCGCCGGCACCCAGTCGGGACGGTGCGTCGACGTGCCCAACTCGAGCACGAGCAACGGCGCCCGGGTGCAGCTGTGGGACTGCAACGGTGGCAGCAACCAGCGCTGGACGCACACCGCCAACCGCACCCTGACCGTCTACGGCAACAAGTGCCTGGACGCCAGCGGAGCGGGCAGCGGCAACGGCACCGCGGTGATCATCTGGGACTGCAACGGCCAGCCCAACCAGCAGTGGAATCTGAACGCCAACGGCACCATCACCGGCGCACAGTCCGGGCTCTGCCTGGACGCCGCCGGGTCCGGCACGGCCAACGGCACGCAACTGCACCTCTGGGCCTGCCACGGCGGCGCCAACCAACGGTGGAGCACGCGCGCCTAGCGCGCGTCGGCGTCCTCGATCGGTCGAGGAGTCCTGGAGCGGTGCGCCTCAGGGGCGAATCCATGCCCCTGAGGCGCACCGCTCGACACCGCAGTCGCCGCCGTGCGTCGTGGAGTTGCGGACACTGGCCGCCGGGTTTTCTAATCGGCCTCAACCGTCCGTCTGATCCACGCCAGATAATCCGCCGAGCCGTGAACAACCGCTACGGCCGTAACTTGCGGATTGTCCCACGGGTGCGCGTCGACCAGGTGTGATTCCAGGGCGGGATACCGGTCGGCGGTGGTGAATAGCAGCACCTGCCATTCCTCGCCGGCGCCTCGTTCGCCGAGGTGCCAGAACACGGACGTGACCGGGCCGGTCACCTGCGCGCCCGCCGCCAGGCGTGCCGTTGTTGCCCCCTCGGCCAGCTTCACTGCGGCATCGCGGGTGGGGGCGGATGTCGACACCTGCACGTAGTCGCTCACCAGCACAGGCTAACGGCGCTGGTGTCCGCGGACAGGTGCGGACAGCCGGAGGACAGTTGCACCCATCTGAACGTCCTGGCAGCCCGTAACGTCCCACTCACGAAACGGCGGCGCTGCGTCTATGCCCGATGTCGATGCGCGGTCCCCCCGCCGTACCGCCGAAGGGCGGGGGGCGTCCGAGCCGGACAGACCGGGCGCCCCTCTGCCAGCCCAACCCGAGGAGACGGCCATGATGGGGGCGGAACCAACAACAGTTCAGGCGGGCAGCACCCTGTACGCCCGGCGGACGGCGGCGGAGCTGAACGGGCGGTTGGGCGGAGAGCACGTACCCCGGCGCCCGCAGTGGGACTGCCTCGCGTGCGAGCAAGATTCGCCATGTGATCCGGCCCGGATGCGGTTGGCCGAGCAGTACGGCGACAGCCGGATCAACCTGTCGATCTACGTGGGCGGCCTGCTCTTCGTGGCCATCGCCGAACTGCCCGACGCCAATCCGGCTGATCTGCACGAACGGTTCGTTGCCTGGACCAGGTGACCTGTCGCTCGCGGCCCGCTCAGCCCACCGAGCAGGGCGCGCCGTTCAACGAGAAGCCGGTCGGCGGCGCGTCGCTGGCACCCCACCGTCCCTGAACGCCGAAGGTCGCCGAGCCGCCCGGCGCGAGCACCCGGTTCCAGTCGACGTTACGGGCGGTCACCGTGGCGCCGGCCTGACCGACGGTGGCGTTCCAGGCCGAGGTGACCTGCTGGTCACCAGGGAAGCCGAAGGTGACGATCCAGCCGTCGACCGGCGCGGCTCCGGTGTTCTGCACCGCCACCGTGGCCACGAAACCGCCCTGCCACTCGGACTGGTTGCGGTAGGTCACCCGGCAGGTCGAGGGCGGCGGGGTCGGTGGCGTCGACGTCGTGGGCAGCTCGATGGTGTTCGAGGCGATCGACACGTTGCCGGCCGCGTCCCGGGCCCGCACGTAGTAGCGGTTGCGCAGCGGCGTCGTGGCCGGCAGCGGCGTCGTGTACGTCGTCCCCGGGACGGTGGCGACAAGCCTCGAGGTGAACCAACCGTCGAACTCGTAGATGTTGTATCCCAGTACGGCGACGTCGTCCGTCGACGGGGACCAGGACAGCGTGGCGGTGGAAGGGGTCACGTCGCCGAGGGTCAGGTCCTGCGGCGCGCTCGGCGGGGTGGTGTCCGGGCCGGTGTCCGTCACCGGCGTGACCACTGCCAACGCGTTGGACCAGTTCGACCGGTGTCCGAGGTCGTCCCGGGCGGACACCCGGAACGTGTACTGCTGGCCCGGCGCGATGTGGTTGGTGATCGTGGTGGTGGTGACGGCGCCGACGCTGGCGCTGAAGGCCAGGTCGCCGAACTCCTGGTAGTACGCGATGTCGTAGCCGGCGATGGCGCAGCAGTCGGACGTCGCGGCGGTCCAGGTGAGGGTGATCGACCCGGTCCGCACCTCGGCGGTGGTCAGGCCGGTGGGCGCGCCCGGCGGCGCGACCTCACCGGACGCCGGAGCGACCGCCGGATGGACGGCGGGCGCGGCGCCTGCCGCCGACGCCGCGTTCAGCGGGGTGCCCACCACCGCTGTCGAGAGCACGACGGCGGCCAGCAAAACCGGCCGTGAACGGCGGAACAGCGAGGAGGAGAGGGCGCCTGTCATGTCCAGACGATGCCGCCGTGACATCGATGATCGCCAACGCGTCTCACCACTCGGTCCGGGGAAACCTCAGGATTTCCGCCGCGGCCGTACGCGCCTGTTCGGGACGACCACGGACCTGACCCCGCTGTACATCTACAGTGCCCACCGCATCAACTGATCTCCTGCCCCTGGCACTGCGGGACGGAGACGTGGGCGGTGACGATCCGCCAACCGACGGGTAGGCGTACCCAGGTCTGGGTCTGCCGCCCGGTGGCGTCGGCGTCGGCGTAGCCGAAGCGGGTCGTCACCACCGCGAGGTCCGTGCCGAACGTGGTGACCACCGGGTCCACCAGCCGGCGACCGGCCGGCAGCGGCGGCTGCGCCGCCCGCCACTTGCGCTGCTCGTCCAGCCCGTACTGGTGGTCGGCGAGGCCGAACCGCACGGTCCGCCCGGAATCCCAGAAGTACGCGCAGATCCGGTCCGCGTCACCGTCCACCAGCGCCCGTTCGTAGTCGGCGAAGGCCGCCGCCACCTCGGCGACGACCTCGGTCCGGTCGATCTCCATCCGGTACGTCCCTTCGATCGGTCGGGTCGGGTGTCGGCGGTCCGGTCGGGAGCGGTGACCTCCCGACCGGACCCGACCACTCAGCCGGGCAACGCGGACGTCCTCCGGTCGGCGTCCGTCCGCTGGTGGGCGGGGTCGGCGCGATCGGGCTCCTGGTCCGGTTCGAAATCCTCCGGTTCGGGCTCGCGGGGGGTGGGGCGGCCGAGCGCGAAGACCGCGCAGATCGCCGCCACGAAGAGGTAGCCCAGCGCCACCTGGCCGTTGGCGTTCCACTCGATCCGCTCGCCGTGAATGAGCCCGATGAACGACAGCAGCGCGCCGGAAGCGGCGAAGATCGCGGCCCGGACGAACCGCCTGTCGATGATGAAGACCACCACCGCGCCGAGCACCAGCCCGGCGAGGATCGCGCCCTGACCGAGCACCAGCAATCCGTCGTAGACCACTCCGGCGCCGTTGAGCGCGTCGTCGCCGACCGCCGCGGCGGTGGTGCCGGCCGCGGCCAGGGCGTTGTCGATCTGCCCGGTCGCCCAGGCCGCGATGTTCGGGATCAGCGCGGCGACCACGGCGGCGGCGTGCGCGCGGGGCGTGGCCTGGAACGCCTGCGCCCCGATCAGCAGCCCGATGTAGAGCAGGATCGGCACGATGGCCGCCGTCGGGAAGATCGCGCCGAGCAGCCCGAACATGCCGAAGAAGCACAGCAGGGCGATCACCACGCCGGTCGCCATCGAGTAGCCGGTGCGTCCGCCGGCCGCCTTCCAGCCCGGGTGCCCGACGTACACGGCGGGCGGGAACGGCGAGCCGAGCGCCGCCCCGACCACCGCGCCCGCGCCGTCGGCGAGCAGGACGCTGCGCAGGTTGTAGTTGTCCCCCGCGGTGGCCGCGCTCTCCACGTTCGTCATGCCCTCGGTGAAGTTGTAGACACCGAGCGGGATCGCCGTCGCCAGCAGCGGCGCCATGTCGGCCAGCCCGGCGCCGAGCAGGTCCAGCTTGAGCGAGGGTACGGCGAGCGCGATGTCCCGGGCCGCCGCCGTGACGTCCGGCACCGACATCGCTCCACCGGCCCAGCCGATCGCCGTGCCGAGCAGCAGCGCGGCCAGCCCGATCGGGAAGTTGAAGGGCAGCCTCACGTCGGTGAGCAGGCCAATCAGCAGCAGCGCGAAGACCGGCAGGGCGACCCAGGCCATCCGCCACATCTGCCCGGCCGGGTTCATCGAGATGAAGGTGATGGAGATACCGGCGAGGGTGCCGAGCAGCGCGGCCCGGGGCGCGTACCGGCGGATGTAGGGCCCCACGAACGCGCCGATCAGCACGATCACGCCGATGATGAAGGCCCACGCCAGCCCGGCCTCCCAGGCCCGCACCGGGTCCTGGGTACGCAGGTAGATCGGCAGCATGATGACGAAGATGACGATGAACATGTGCGGCACGCTCGGCCCGTACGGCAGGGCCGTCACGTCGCTGCGGTTCTCCCGCCGGGCCAACCGGCGGGCCAGGTAGGTGTAGTAGATGTTCCCGGCGACCAGGGCGATGCCGAGCGCCGGCAGGATCGTGCCGAACACCTCCCCCTCGGGAAGGTTCACCACGACCAGGCAGAGCCCGGTCAGGGTGAGCACGTTGACCAGGACGTTGACGCCGAAGCCGAAGAACGCGTTGGTGTCGCCGCGTACCCAGTACGGCAGCGGGGCGACTGTCGGTGTGGTCGAGGCCATGACTGCTCCCGGTCAGGAGGAGGGCTGCAACACGGGGGTGGTGGGCAGCGCGGCGCGCACCTGCGCGGAGTCGGCGACCCAGCCGAAGATGCCGCCCTGGGCGGCGATCATGTCGAGCCCGACCCGCTGGAACTCGGGGAAGTAGGACCCGACACAGTCGGCGAGCACGAGACACTCGTACCCGCGGTCGTTGGCCTCCCGGACCGTCGTGTGCACGCACACCTCGGTGGTGACTCCGGCGACCAGGAGGCTGCGGACGCCCCGCTCGGCGAGCAGGGCGTCCAGGTCGGTGGCGTAGAAGGCGCCCTTGCCGGGCTTGTCGACGACCGGCTCGCCGGGCAGCGGCGCCAGCTCGTCGACGATGTCGTGGCCGTACTCGCCGCGGATCAGAATGCGGCCGTTGGGTCCCGGGTCACCGATCCGCCGGCTCGGCGCGCCACGGTGGAGCTTGGCCGGCGGGCAGTCGGACAGGTCGGGCAGGTGCCCCTCACGGGTGTGCAGGACGTTCAGGCCCACGGCGCGGGCGTCGGCGAGCAGCGCGGCGAGCGGCGCGATGGTGCGGCGCAGGTGGCCGACGTCGTTGCCCAGGCTCTCACCGAATCCGCCGGGTTCCAGGAAGTCGCGCTGCATGTCGATGACGAGCAGCGCCGTGCTCGCGATGTCGAAGGTGTACGGGCCGGGTCGCGCGGCGGCGATCGTCAACACTGGGGCACCTCACCCGGCCGTCGCGGCGATGACGTCGTCGGAGGTGGTGACGCAGCCGAAGACACCGCCCTGCATGGTGACCATGTGCAGTGCCGCGTCGTGGTTGGCCTTGTCGGTGGCGCCGGTGCAGTCGGACAGGATCAGGCACTCGTACCCTCTGTCGTTCGCCTCGCGCATCGTCGTGTGCACGCAGACGTCGGTGGTGATGCCGGTGAGGATCAGGTGGGTGATCCCCCGGGTACGCAGCACCAGGTCGAGGTTCGTGGCGTAGAAGGCGCCCTTGCCCGGCTTGTCGATGACCACCTCGCCGGGGAGCGGGGCGACCTCGGGCACGATCTCCCAGCCCGGCTCTCCTCGGACCAGGATCCGACCGGCCGGACCGGCCGAGCCGATCTCGGCGCCGATGCGCGCGGAGCGCCACCGTTTGTTCGCCGGGAGGTCGGACAGCTCCGGGTCGTGTCCCTCCCGGGTGTGCACGACGAGCATCCCGAGCGCGCGGGCGTGCGCCAGCAGCCGGGCGGTGGCCGGCAGGCCGGCCCGGGTCAGCCCGATGTCGTAACCCATCGCGTCGACGTAGCCGCCCGGTCCACAGAAGTCGGTCTGCCAGTCGATGCAGAGCAGTGCGGTACGCGCGGTGTCCGCCACGCCGTCGTACGGCCACGGATAGGGGTTGGCCGGTACCGGTCCGATGCTGCCCATCCTCTCGCCTCCTGTCGTCATCGCGGGTGTCCGCCCGCCCTATCGCCGGACGGCGGCGCGCCGGTAGGCCCGCCATCCGCCGGCAGCGCTGATGTCCTCGGCCGGTGGGCCGGCCGCGTACGCCTCGCAGAGGAAGCCGAGCACGTCCCGGCCGTCGTGCAGACGGACCCAGCCGAGCGAGAGCGGCGCCGGCACCCCGGCCAGCAGCCCACCGACCGCGTGCCCGGGTAGTCGCCACAGCTCGACGTCGATCTGGTGGCCGGCGGGTCCGTCCGGCGCGACCCGCACCAGGCCGGGCAGCCCTTCGCCATCCGGGGTGTCCATCCGGAACAGCCGGTAGAGCGGGGCGGTGCGGGCGGCGCCGACGAGGGACGCACCGCGCCCGACCAGCTCGGCGTTGCGGGACTCGCCTGTCAGGTGCCGGCCGACGACGGCGACCACCAGCTCGGCCGGTGGTGGACCGCTCTCGACCGCCACCGCCGGCGCCTGCTCCCCGGTGAGGGTGGCGGCCAGGCGGGCCAGCGTGGTGTCGGTGAACGCCGGGCCGACCAGGGTCAGGCTCGCCGGCCGGCCGGCGCTGGTGAAACCGTTGGGGACCGTCACCGCGGCCAGGTCGAGCAGGTTCGCGAACTGCGTGTAGCGCCCGAGGACGGCGTTGCGCCCGATCGGATCCTCGGCGATCTCGTCGAGCGTGAACGTGGTGCCGACGGTGGGCACCACCAGCACGTCGACGTCCTGCCAGATGTGATCGACCTGGGCGCGCAGCGCACGGAGGTGGTGCTGGCCCCGGAAGGCGTCGACGGCGTCGTAACGCCGTCCGGTCTCCAGCACGGCCCGGGTGACCGGGTGCACGGAGTCCGGGTGCGACCGCAGGAAGTCGTCCAGGGCGACGAGTCGCTCGGCCACCCAGGGCCCGCGGTAGAGCAGGTCGCCCGCGTCGAAGAAGGGACCGAGCGGCACCGGCCGGGATGACCCCACGAAGGTCCGCAACCGTTCCACTCCCGCCGCGAACCGCGCCTCCTGCCCGGTGTCGCCGAAGAACTCCA
The DNA here is from genome assembly GCF_029626235.1 of Micromonospora sp. WMMD1120. Taxonomy (NCBI): domain Bacteria; kingdom Bacillati; phylum Actinomycetota; class Actinomycetes; order Micromonosporales; family Micromonosporaceae; genus Micromonospora; species Micromonospora sp. WMMD1120. The sequence goes on from NZ_JARUBO010000005.1 coordinate 6,633,670, forward strand.
GGTCTTCTGCCCGTGGCACGCCCAGGCGTAGCGTCCCCGGCATGCGGGCAACCACCTGCTCCGTCGGCAGCGGACGCCCCCACGGGTCGGCAGTGGTCACCGCACGGGCCGCGTGCAGCACGTCGACGGCTCCGGCCACGTCGGTGGCGAAGACCGACACGCAGTCCAGCGAACGGCAGGCCGGGACCACGCCGGCAGTGCTGAGCAGCCCCCGGGTGGGCTTCAGGCCGACGATCCCGTTGAGCGCCGCCGGCACCCGGCCGGAGCCGGCGGTGTCCGTACCGAGCGCGAAGCTGACCTGGCCCGACGCCACCGCCACCGCCGATCCGGAGCTGGACCCGCCGGAGACGAGGCCGCCGCCGAAGACGCTCTGGCAGCTGCCGTACGGCGAGCGGGCCCCGGTCAGGCCGGTGGCGAACTGGTCGAGGTTCGTCTTGCCGACGAGCAGCGCGCCGGCGTCGAGCAGCCGGCGTACCACCGGAGCGTCCCGGGTGGCCAGGTACCCGAAGTCGGGGCAGCCCGCCGTGGTGACCATGCCGGCCACGTCGATGTTGTCCTTGACCGCGAAGGGAATGCCGTACAGCGGCAGCGCGGGGTCGCCGTGGCGGGTCAGCGAGCGGGCGCGCTCGCGCAGCCGGTCGGCCGGGACCGTGCTGATCCAGACCGGCCCTCCGTCGCGTCCGGCCAGCCCGTCCAGGACGCGTTCGACCTGGTCCGTCGGGGTCAGGCCGCCATCGCGGTACGCCGACCGGAGTTCCGAAATCGATTGCACTGGATCTGGCATACAGTCGATTGTCGACTGTTCTGTTACGGCAAACCGCGCGGCGCGTAACGAGGACATGACGGCGCGTGGCGTGAGCCGGTCGCCCGGTTCGCGCGCGCCACACCTCAGCCGAGGTACGAGCGGGCACCGTGCCCGGAGAGCACGGTGAGCACCTCCTCCGGGTCTCCCCCGGCGACAGCCTCGAACAGCCGCTCGTGCCGGTGGACCCCGTCCAGTGGCTGCGCCACCTCGGCCTCGCGGCGCAGATTGATCGCCATGTAGAGCTGCAACTTCACCAGGATCGAGCCGTACACGGCGGAGAGTTGCCGGTTGCCGGCGAGCGCGACCAGCTCGACGTGGAACTGCCGGTGCGACTCGGCGACAGCCAGCCGGTCACCGGCCCGGGTCGCCTCCCTCAGCTGCTCCAGCGTGGCCCGCAGCGGGACGAGGTCGCTCTCCCGGGCGACCGGGATCCCCGCCCGCACCGAGAACCGCTCCAGCACGTCACGCAGCTCGTACAGCTCGCGCACGTCGCGGTCCGACAGGGTGGCCACCCGCACCCCACGCCGGGGCACGTGCTCGACCAGTCCCTGCTGGGCGAGCAGCCGCAACGCCTCCCGCAAGGGCGCCCGGCTGATCCCCAACCGGCGGGTCAGCTGCTCCTCGACCAGGCGTTCGCCCGGGTCGCTCTTGCCGCTGAGGATCTCCCGGGTCAGCCGGGAGACGGCGAGGTCCACCAGACTGACGCTCTCCAGCTCACCATCCACCGTCGGTGCGGCCCCGTCGTTCACTCCGATGAGTCTGCCACCTGCTTGCCGGGGGTTCGCGTACGCGCGTGCCGTCGGGTGTCGACCGGCGGACGGCGTCGCCGCCGGACGGAGGGCCTGCCGAATCCGGGCTGATAACCGTCAATGTTGCCAGAGCGGACCCAGGCATGTTGAAATGGCTCACATCGCCGCAGCACGGGGGCAACCGTGCTGGGGACGGCCGCGCGGGAGCAGCGCAGTGCCGGCAGCGTGTCGCTTGGGCAGACCCACGCACGCCGCATGGCCGGGCCACCTTCAGGACGACGGGCGCTTCGACGGGCAGGTTTCCCGCCCGGTCGTACGCGCGCCCCGGTCTGCCAGCACACCAGAACCGGCGACGAGGTGAGAAGCAGTCATGATTTCCCGAGAGGCTTTCACGGGGTGGTACCGACACCGCCTGGTGTGGGTGACGGTGATCCTGCTGGTGGTGTCGGCCGGCGCTGTCGTCCTGGTCAACCGCTCCGGCGCGGAGACCGAGCCGGAGGATCTACAGGCGCAGATAGTGGCCCGGATGCGCACCACACTGGAACGGGTGGACCCGGGGCAGCACAACCACGCCGGACACACCGCGCAGCAGGCGGCCGGCGGGGACCAGAAGCCGGCGGTGATCTGCGGGGTTCGCGTCTACGGCTACGAGCCCTCCGACGTCACGGCGCTCGCCGACGTGCGGACGGTCTACGGCTTCCACCTCTGCGGGATCGCCGAGAAGAAGCGCCCGTGGGACGTGGCGGTCAAGCTCGTCGGCCCGGTGATCATGGACATGTCCACCGATCCCCCCGGCATCCAGGTGGTCGAGGCGACCGAGAACGTCAGGTTCGTCGACAGGTTGCGGGAGATGTTCCCGGACAAGTACGAGGAGCTGGCGCTCAAGGAGGCGCTGACCGAGTCGGAGATGGCCGACCAACGCCGCCGGTACGACGCCGCAGCCGGACTGTGAGCGACCGGATCGGACGATTCGGTCCAGCTCGATCCACATCCCACCTTAGATAGATCAACATTGATATTTAGACATATAGATGTAACAGTTGGCTTGGGAGCGTTCCCAACCCGTCCCGAAGAACGGAGGATGAACAGTGCGTTCACACGTGTCCGATCAATCCGGCGGACGATCCCGGTCCACTGTCCGTCGGTCGCTCCAAGCGCTCGCCCTGATGTTCGCCATGGTGGTCGGCACGCTGCCGTTTACCGGCGCCGCCCAGGCGCACGGCACGATCATCAACCCGGCGAGCCGGGCCTACCAGTGCTGGAACACCTGGGGCAGCCAGCACATGAACCCGGCGATGCAGCAGCAGGACCCGATGTGTTGGCAGGCGTTCCAGTCCAACCCCGACACGATGTGGAACTGGATGAGCCAGTTGCGGGATGGACTCGCCGGCCAGTTCCAGGCCCGGACCCCGGACGGGCAGCTGTGCAGCAACGGCCTCTCCCGGAACAACTCCCTCAACCAGGTGGGAGCCTGGAAGTCGACGACTGTCAGCAGCAACTTCACGGTCCAGCTGTACGACCAGGCCAGCCACGGTGCTGACTACTTCCGGGTGTACCTGACCAAGCAGGGCTTCAACCCGGCGACGCAGCAGCTCGGCTGGGGCAACCTGGACCTGGTCGCGTCACCGGGGCGGTACGCGCCGGCACAGAACATCTCGTTCAACGTCTCGGCGGGCGGGCGCACCGGAAACCACATCCTGTTCGTGATCTGGAAGGCGTCCCACATGGACCAGACCTACATGTGGTGCAGCGACATCAGGATCGCCTGATCCGCGACGTCCCCGGTAACACCGTTCCGGCCCAGGGTGTTCACACCCTGGGCCGGTTCGTCGCTTCCGGCACCACCGGCGCGGTCGCGCACCGAACCGCAGGAGTGGACCGACATGCGCGCCAACCCGCAACATCCCCGAAACTACCGGTTGAAACTTCTGGAATTTTCTGCGAGCCTGAGGCATCGATAGCTGTGAACGTTAACAGGATCCATCGTGGGTCGGAGGCGCCGTACCCGACTCCTCGGGCCCACCCGCACCGCCGCTGAGCACGTCCCACCACCGCATGGGAGCAGCGCGCACGCCATCTTCCCACCCCACCACCGGAGGATCAGCATGACTTCCCGGTCCCGTCCCCCCGGACGCGCCAGACTACGAACGTTCACTATTTCCGGAACAGCCGCGATAATTGTGGCCCTGGCCGCGTCGCTGCTGCCCAACCTCGCCCAGGCCGCCGAGCCGACCCTCGGCGCCGCCGCGGCCCAGTCCGGTCGATACTTCGGCGCCGCGGTGGCCGCGAACAAGCTCGGTGACAGCGCCTACACGACGATCCTCAACCGGGAGTTCAACAGCGTCACTCCCGAGAACGAGATGAAGATCGACGCGACCGAGCCGCAGCAGAACAACTTCACCTTCGGCAACGCCGACCGGATCGTGAACCATGCCACCTCCCGGGGTTGGAAGGTCCGGGGCCACACCCTGGCCTGGCACTCCCAGCAGCCGGGCTGGATGCAGGGCATGGAGGGCAGCGCGCTGCGCAACGCGATGCTCAACCACGTGACCCGGGTCGCCACCTACTACCGAGGCAAGATCCACTCCTGGGACGTGGTGAACGAGGCGTTCGAGGACGGCAACAGCGGCGCCCGTCGTAACTCGAACCTCCAGCGCACCGGCAACGACTGGATCGAGGCCGCGTTCCGCGCCGCCGACGCGGCGGACCCGAACGCGAAGCTCTGCTACAACGACTACAACACCGACAACTGGACCTGGGCCAAGACCCAGGCGGTCTACAACATGGTGCGCGACTTCAAGTCCCGGGGCGTGCCGATCGACTGCGTCGGGTTCCAGTCGCACTTCAACGCCAACTCGCCGTACAACAGCAACTACCGCACCACGCTGTCCAGCTTCGCCGCCCTCGGGGTGGACGTGCAGGTCACCGAGCTGGACATCGAGGGCTCCGGCACGACGCAGGCCAACACCTACCGCAACGTGGTCAACGACTGCCTCGCCGTGGCCCGCTGCAACGGGATCACCGTGTGGGGGGTTCGGGACTGCGACTCGTGGCGCTCCGGCGGCACCCCGCTGCTCTTCGAGTGCAACGGCAACAAGAAGGCCGCCTACACGGCCACCCTCGACGCGCTGAACAGCGCCACCCCCACCAACCCGCCCACCGACCCGCCGACCGACCCGCCCACCAACCCACCGGGCTCGGCCAACGAGATCGTCGGGACACAGTCGGGCCGGTGCGTGGACGTGCCCAACGCCGCGACCACCAACGGCACCCGGGTGCAGCTCTACGACTGCAACCGGCAGACCAACCAGTCGTGGACGTACACCTCCGGCAAGCAACTCCAGGTGTACGGCAACATGTGCCTCGACGCCGCCGGCTCCGGCAACGGCGCGGCAGTGCAGATCTACAGCTGCCACAGCCAGACCAACCAACAGTGGAACGTCAACTCCAACGGCACCATCAGCGGCGTCCAGTCCGGCCGCTGCCTCGACGTCTGGAGCACCGCCAACGGCGCCCAGATCCAGCTCTACGACTGCCACGGACAGGCCAACCAGCAGTTCCGGCTCAACTCGCTCGGCGGCACCACGCCGCCGCCGACGACGCCGCCGACCACGCCGCCGCCGAGCAGCTCCTGCGACCTGCCGTCGACGTACCGCTGGTCGTCGACCGGCGCGCTGGCGCAGCCGAGGTCGGGCTGGGTCTCGCTGAAGGACTTCACCGTCGCGCCGTACAACGGCCAGCAGCTCGTCTACGCCACCACGCACGACACCGGCACCACCTGGGGCTCGATGAACTTCGGCCTGTTCAGCAACTACTCGCAAATGGGCTCGGCCAGTCAGAACGCGATGAACTCCGCGACCGTCGCGCCGTCACTGTTCTACTTCGCGCCGCGCAACATCTGGGTGCTGGCCTACCAGTGGGGTGGCCCGGCGTTCTCGTACCGGACCTCCAGCGACCCGACCAACCCCAACGGGTGGTCGTCGCCGCAGACGCTGTTCAGCGGCAGCATCTCCAACTCCAACACCGGCCCGATCGACCAGGCGTTGATCGGTGACGACCAGAACATGTACCTGTTCTTCGCCGGTGACAACGGCCGGATCTACCGGGCCAGCATGCCGATCGGGAACTTCCCGGGCAGCTTCGGCTCGAACTACACCACGATCATGACGGACTCGACGAACAACCTGTTCGAGGCCGTTCAGGTCTACAAGCTCCAGGGCCTGAACAAGTACCTGATGATCGTCGAGGCGATCGGCGCGAACGGGCGCTACTTCCGCTCGTTTACCGCCAGCAGCCTGGGCGGCACCTGGACGCCGCAGGCCACGTCCGAGAGCAACCCGTTCGCCGGCAAGGCCAACAGCGGCGCCACCTGGACCAACGACATCAGCCACGGTGAGCTGCTGCGGACCAACGCCGATCAGACGATGACGGTGGACGCCTGCAACCTGCAACTGCTCTACCAGGGTCGCTCGCCCAGCTCCGGCGGTGACTACGGGCTGCTGCCGTACCGGCCGGGTCTGCTGACCCTGCAACGCTGACGGACGGCGCATCCACGGGGGCGGGCGGCTCGGCGAAGGGCCGAGCCGCCCGCCCCACACCACACGACCACCAGGAGGTACCGACCGTGCGCGCACACGGATACCACCCCCCGAACTCGGGGGACACGCCTGCCGGCCGGGTGTCGCCCCGGTCGCGGGGACGACTGTTGAAGCTCGCCGCGGTCGGGATGGCGGCCGCTGTCGGGTTGCTCGGCATGACTGTGGCGACCGGGTCGGCGTCCGCGGCCGACAACCCGTACCAGCGCGGGCCAGACCCCACCCGGACCAGCGTCACCGCCGTGAACGGCCCGTTCGCCAACACGTCGGTGAGCGTCCCGACCGGGTACGGCTTCAACGGCGGCCGGATCTACTACCCGACCGACACCAGCCAGGGCACCTTCGGGGCCATCGCGATCTCGCCGGGCTACACGGCGTTGTTCTCCGCCGAGCTGGCGTGGATGGGGCCGTGGCTGGCCTCGCACGGCTTCGTCGTGATCGGCATCGAGACCAACAGCCGCAACGACTTCGACACCGCCCGGGGCACCCAGTTGCTCGCCGCGCTGGACTACCTGACCCAGCAGAGCCCGGTACGCGACCGGGTCGACCCCACCCGGCTGGCCGTCGCCGGTCACTCCATGGGCGGCGGCGGAGCGCTGAGCGCGGCCATGCGGCGTCCGTCGTTGAAGGCGGTGGTGGGCATCGCGCCGTACTCGCCGTCGTCGAACCTGGCCAACGACCGGGTGCCCACCATGATCTTCGCCGGGCAGGCGGACACCGTGGTCACCCCGTCCTACGCCACCGGCCTGTACAACAGCATCCCGACCACCACGGAGAGCGTCTACCTGGAGGTCGCCGGCGCGGACCACGGGTTCATGGTCGGCCGGTCGAACCCGGTGATGGTCCGGACGATGCTGCCGTTCGTCAAGATGTTCCTCGACAACGACACCCGGTACAGCCAGTTCCTCTGCCCGCTGCTGGACAACAGCGGCGTGGTCACCTACCGCAGCACCTGCCCGTTGCTGCCCACGACACCGACCACCCCACCCACCGACCCACCGACCGACCCGCCCACGGACCCGCCGACCACGCCACCCGGCTCGGCCGGTGAGATCGTCGGCACCCAGTCCGGCCGGTGCGTCGACGTCCCCAACGCGTCACGCACCAACGGCACCCGGGTGCAGCTCTGGGACTGCAACCGGCAGACCAACCAGACGTGGACGTACACCTCCGGCAAGCAACTCCAGGTGTACGGCAACATGTGCCTCGACGCCGCCGGCTCCGGCAACGGCGCGGCAGTGCAGATCTACAGCTGCCACAGCCAGACCAACCAACAGTGGAACGTCAACTCCAACGGCACCATCAGCGGCGTCCAGTCCGGCCGCTGCCTCGACGTCTGGAGCACCGCCAACGGCGCCCAGATCCAGCTCTACGACTGCCACGGACAGGCCAACCAGCAGTTCCGGCTCACGCCCCGCGCCTGACGGGCGTCGCCGCTTCGACGAACACCCGAAACAGGTCGCCACGACACGGGCGGGCTCGGCGTCATCGCCGGGCCCGCCCGCGTCGTACCCGACCCGCCAGGGGGCTGCCTCGCTAACGGTGTTCCCGGCGATCTTGGTCAGTAGATTTCAGCGGCTGGGAGTGATAACGAAGGCGTTCAACGCGGGTTCCAGCGCATCGTCCATCGGGTTGGGCCCGCTCCGGCAGGGTCCAGGGACCAGGTCACCAGGTACAGACGCTTCAACGCGGCCTGCTCCTTGGGGAAGTGGCCGCGGACTTTCACGGCGCGTCGGTAGCGGGCGTTCAACGACTCGATCGCGTGGTGCATGACCTGCTCGACGCGGGCCAAGCTGCGTTGCTGCCGACGCAGAGCCACCCCAATCCTGCAGGCCATCCTCGCCCTTCAAGCCGCCGAGGACGCCCGCTACCACGATGAAAATGGCTCAGTGCATTGACCTGTGGGTTCCGGACGGTCGCCGATCGGCCCAGCCAGCCTACCTAAAGGGAGCAGTCGAGCATGGACGCCCGTCGCTAGACTTGGCATGAGTGCTGATTAATCGATCATCGCGCTCTGCTTACCAGGCAAAGATCGGCGACCATGGAACACAAGAATTCCGGCGAAGTCGTGAACCAGCAGACGGTGCAACGTTGGCTAAGCGCCACCACGGGGCTGAATGCAGTAGTCTGCGTTTCCCTGTTCACGCAGAAGAGTGGAGATCACTCCAGCGTGGGCACACTAGCCTACTTGGCCCTCGCCGCGGCTGGCGTCTACCTAATTGCACTCCTGGCATTCAGCTTTTACTACAGGAATCACCAGCAGGATCATAAGATTGCCACACTTACGACTTGGATATCGCAACAAGTCTCCACCATCCCCCTAATCGGCGCATCCGGCATTCTACTGCTTAGCATATCGTTAATCGGCCTGGACACTGCCCGGCCTGACGAAGTGCCCGACGAGAGCGCTCCCGACCTGCCAGTAGACCCAGATGACGAACCGTTCAAATTTAGCTCACCAAGTGCGGAACCCGCCCTACCACGCAGCGAGAACACGGACAGCAAGGTATTCGCGCTACGAGGTCTCCAGCTCGCCTACGACAAAAGAATGAATCGGATGTCAATCCATGTCATCAACCGCACGGACGAGGTCCAGCTAATTCGACGCCTCGCCTTTGCTGCCCAGTCCGACGGCAGCGGTGAATGCCAATCCGAGCATTGGATATGGGAGCTAGAAAAGACCATTACCATCGCTGGAGATGGCAGTTTTCGAGGGCAAGTTAAGTCGAAGCGCGGACCACTCGAAGGCTTCAAAACAGATGTCGGCGGATCACTTGAGATGGGATGTGATGCCTTCTCGCTTCAGGTGAACTTGCGCACCGCCGTGTTGGTTGAACCGCATGCCGTCGGGGTTCTCACGCTTGATTTACCGAGAATACTTCGCGGAAAAGTCTCCCGCATCCTCTATTCGATGGGGCCGGACCGCCCAGATGTGGTGGGGAAAACGGATGACATCGAGATGTGCTTCCCTGAGCCAGCGGCTTTCCACGTCGCAGCCAGCACGGCAACATCGGGCGATTATGATGTGACATTTTCGACGTACTACGGTGAACTGGGTGAGCAAAGTCCACCGGGGCTAACGTCCCCCCTCCCCTGCTAGTGCCGTGACCACCAACGTTGGCCGGGTGGGTGAGCCGCCGGGCCGGGTCTGCCGGGTGGTTTCGGGTCGGTCAAGACTGTGTATGTGTAGGTGGCAGAACCCGTTCGAGTACGCCGATTAAGCGATCCAGGAGGCCACGAGCTGCAACGCGTCGTGCGTCAAGGGACCGGTTCGGCGGTCCGTCTGCGGTGTCATCCACCGGTTCAACGAGACGGGGATGCCCAGCCTGGACCCTCAGTGGGCGGGTGGCCGTCCCCGCCAGATCAGTCCTGACGACGAGCGGTTCATCGTCTCGACGGCCAACACCCGCCCGAGCAAACCCCGGCAGCCGTTCACCCGCTGGAATATCCGCAGGCTCGCCTGAGTGTCTAGCCGCCAACCCGACCGCAGCGCCGTGGTGGGCCGCGAACGGCTACGGCAAACTCCTGCGCAAACACCAGATCACCTTCCGGCACACGAAAACGTGGAAGAAGTCGAACGACCCGCAACGGGAGGCGAATTCGGCGTCATCCACCAGCAGAAATCCACGGTCAACACCCTCGCCGCCCTGAAATCGATCTGCGCGAAACGCGCGGACGGCACCCCGATCCACGTCATCCTCGACAACCCGATCGAAGCCACTTCGGGCCGCTACGCACCTTCGTGATCGCCGGATCCGCCCACCACAACCGCGTCGCTCTGTCGCCACCTACATCAATACCCATGCTGGCGCGACGCCAACGCCGCCCCCGACGTCCTGACCGCTCAACGCCGCGAACGCGCACGCGTGCGCAGCGAACGACATCACCGCTGGGGCCACCCCGCAGTCAGGGCCACCTAACCACCCCGGCGAACGTTTGTGGTCAAGGTGCTAGCCGGCGGTGGCGCGGGCGGCGGTGTCGATGAAGTCCGCGACGGCGCCCGGTTGGGAGACCGCCACGGCGTGGGACCCGTCGACCTCAATGGTGGTGGACCCGGCCCGCTGGGCCATGAAGCGTTGCAGCTCCGGCGGAATGCCCTGGTCCTGCGTGCTGATGAGGGTCCACGACGGAATGGTCTTCCAGGCGGTCTTGGTGACGGTCTCGGTCTGGGCCTTCTCGCTGGCCGGCCGCTGCGTGACCGCCATCAGCCTGGCGAGGTCGGGATCGACGTCGGCGGCGAACACCGCCGGGAACTTCTGCTCGTCGATGTACTGGTCCTTCCCGGTGCTGCCGTCGTCGAGACGGAACGGGACCATGGTGATGGCGGTGCCGAGTTGGCTGCCGGGATATTTCATGATCAGGCTGAGTGCGCTCTCGCCGACCTCCGGGCTGATGCTGGCGACGTACACCAGGGCCTTGACGTTGGCGGCGCCGTCCGCGGCCTCGGTTATCACCAGCCCGCCGTACGAGTGCGCGACCATCACGACCGGCCCGTCCACGCTGTCGATGAGAGAGCGGACGTAGGCGGCGTCGTGCTGCACACCGCGCAGCGGGTTGGCGGCGGCCATGACCGGGTAGCCCCGCTGCTTGAGGTGCGCGATCACCCCGTTCCAGCTCGACGAGTCGGCGAACGCGCCGTGCACCAGCACAACGGTGGGCAGCCCCGCCCCCTGGGCAGGCGTCGCAGGAGTGGCGTCCATGTGGCATCCCCTCTGTAGATCGCCCGGCATCCCAGCCCGGTGCGGTACACCACAATCTTCGGCACGAGCAAGACCTGTGTCAGCGAGATCGAGCAAACCGGCCGAATCAGGACACTCTGGGTGGATCGGTTGGCCGCCCGGCCATGGCCCACCCGACGACCGGTCCCGCAGCGCCGGCGGACCTGTCAACCGCCGTGGGTCCCGGCGTCGCGGGTGCGTGCCGCGATCCGGATGGTGGTGCCGGCGGGCCCGCTGTCGACGAGGAGGTAGTCGGCCATCTGCCCGACGACCCACAGCCCGATTCCTCCGGTGCCGGACAGGGGCGGGCGCCCGGCGGGCAAGACGTAGTGCGCGGCTTCGAAGCCCTGCCCCTGGTCGACCACCTCGCACGTGAGCTGACCGTTGAGGAGCAGGCGCACCGCACCCCGGCCTCCCCCGTGCCGGATCACGTTGATCAACAATTCGTTGACCGCTGTCACCCAGTCCTCGATTTCGTCCTGGTCGAGGCCGCACCGGCGACTGACGGCCTCGACCTCGTTGCGAACGCGGGCGAGGTCGGCGAGGTCGAACGACGTGGAGAACACCGGCGTCCCGGCAGTCGACGCGGGCTGGTCACATGGTGGGTCCGTCACCGCTCCCCCCTTCCCCGTCGGACACGCCGGCCGGTGACGTCGCCGATGGCACGACGCGGATAACTCTCCGCAACGGGCTCACCGGACGACTCGAGCGTTCAATGTGACATGGGAAGGTACCTCACGCCGAAGGTCCGACGCCGTTCAGCGCGCCACCGCACTCCTGGCACACCGGCAGTGGCGGCCCGGCGTCTAGGCTGCCTGAGTGGCCGGTACCGAGGTGGTGACGAACGAGGAGCGGCTGCGCCGTATCGCGGCGATCACCGATGCTGCCCTGTCGGACCTGGACATCGCCGAACTGCTCGACGAGCTACTCGCACGTGTGCAGGATCTGCTCAAGGTCGACACCGCCACCATCTTGCTACTGGAGGGGCACACCGGCGAACTCGTCGCCACGGCGGCCAAGGGTCTCGAGGGAGAGGTGCGTCGCGGCTTCCGCATCAGGATCGGACGGGGCTTCGCCGGTCGGGTGGCGGAAACCCGTGCTCCGGTCACGATCTACGACGTCACGTCTGAGGACGTGGTCAGTCCGATCCTGCTCGCCAGCGGCGTACGCGCCCTTCTGGGCGTGCCCATGCTCGCCAACGGCAAACTCGTCGGCGTGCTGCACGTCGGCTCGTTGGCCCTGCGCCGGTTCGGTCCCGACGACGTGCAGCTGCTGCAGCTCGTCGCCGATCGTGCCAGCTCCGCGGGCCAGGCCCGCGCGCAGGTCCTCGACCGGCAGGCGGCGCTCGCTCTGCAACGCAGCCTGCTGCCCGCCCGGTTGCCCGACATCCCCGGTCTGGACCTGGCCGCACGGTACGTGCCGGGCCACGACCTGGGCATCGGCGGCGACTGGTACGACGTGTTCGTGTTGCCGTCCGGCTGGCTGGGCGCCGTCATCGGCGACGTCTCGGGCCACGGGCTGCCATCCGCCGTCATCATGGGACGCATCCGCAGCGCACTACGCGCCTACGCACTCGACGCCGACGACCCCGCCGAGGCACTGACCTCCCTCGACCGCAAGATCCACCACTTCGAGGCCGGCACCCTGACCACCGCCGTCTACGCTCTCATCGCGCCCGACCGCTCGACGGTCCACCTCTCCTCCGCCGGTCACCTGCCACCGCTGCTGGCGACCCCCGGCCACCCCACCCAACTCGTCAACCTGGCGGTGGACCGGCCGCTCGGTGTGGGCCGACCGACGACCAGTCGCCGCACCACGGTTGTCGACCTACCGCCGGGCGCGGCGCTCGTCTTCTACACCGACGGGCTCATCGAACGCCGTAGCGAACTCATCGACACCGGCATCGAGCGCATCGCGGGCGTCGTGCGGTCGGAGCCAGCCGGAGCGCTGTGCGATCGCATCATGACCACCACCGCTGAGGAGCACCCGAACGACGACATCGCCCTGCTGGTCATCCGCCGTTGGCCACCAACCGTCGAAGAATCAGGCGGTGGTCCGGGACGATGATGGCCGACCTCGGCGGCGGCGTCGTCACCCCCGACCTCATCTCCACCTGGGTCGCCTGGAAGCGCGCCAACGAGGTCAACATCGCCGCCGGGCTCTCGGCCACACGCCGGGCCGCGCTGCACGACGCGCTGGCCGCGTACGTCGCTGCCGTTGCCGGTCAGCCCGCCTGCCCACCGAAGCGTGCGTGGACCTCGCTGGGGTAGGACCCCTTCTGCCAGACCACCGAGAGTCGGCCCGTCGGGCTGGACGCCGGCTGCGCGTACCGCCCGTCGGGGGCGAGGATCTCGGCCGTGCCGAACAGGCCGTCCTGCCCGAACGTCCGGGCGTGCACCCGGCTGGTCGAGTAGTCAGGGCTCGGCGCCTGCCAGGTGACCAGGCCGTCGCCGTCGTCATCCATCGTCAGCTTCGGCCAGTCGCCTACGCCGAGCCGGGTGACCGGACCGAGGACGCCGCCGCGGGAGATCGAACGGGCGAAGACCTGCGTACCGTCGGAGGTCCAACGGCCCCAGGTCAGCACGGCGTCACCGTCGAGGTCGCCGGCGAGTTCGTCGAAGAGGCTCAACTCGTGGGCGGCCGGCGAGACGCTGATGACGCTGCCCAGGGTGTCGGTGCTGCTCCAGTGCCGTACCCGCAGCCGGGGCCCCTCTCCCGCCCGCACCCACCGGTAGCTGATCACCGCGTCCCCGTCCCGGTCCACGGCGAGCGAGACGCTGGCGTACCTGATGTCGGTGGCCGCGCCCGCGATGACGCGCAGGGCGGAGACGCCCTCCGGGCGGACCCGGCGCGCGACGACCCGCTCGTAGCCCTCGGTCCAGGCGACGACGGCGGTCCCGGCGCGGTCGACGCCGACGACCGGCTGGTCCACTCCGCCGCCCAGGGTCAACTCCGGGCCGAGGGAGCTGTCCGCGCCGAAGTAGCGGGCCTTCGTCGTGTACGCCCCGTCGCGGATCTCCGTCCAGGTGACCAGCGCCAGACCCGACGGGTCGACAGCGACGGCCGGGCTGATCCCGTGCCACGTCGCGATCATCACCAGCGGACCCAACTCGCCGGTGGCGGACACCCGGCGCCCCGCCACGAGACCGTCCTGCGTCCACACCGCTGCGGAGTCTCCGTCGTCGTCGGACGCGATCTTGGGCCAGGACGCGGACGCGCCGAGCGGTGACAGCGTCCGGACCGGCCCCAGCGCGCCGTCGACCGACCGGGTCTGCGTCTTCACCTGGTCGTAACAGCCGCTCGCGCTGCTGTCGCAGCCAGCCCAGGCGAGCAGCGAGTCACCCTCCCGGTCGACAGCGACGAAGGGCTGGTCCTGCCCGCTCCAACCGGCCTCCGACACGACCTGGATCGGCGACCAGGTGGCCGCCCGCGCGGGTGTCGGAACGGCGGCCAGGAGCGCCACCGCGCCGACCACCCCGGCCGCGAGTCGTCGGGTCGCTGCTCTGCCTGCTCGGTGCACCGTCGCCCCCTCGATCGATGAACATGCTTGATCAAGGGCATGATGCCATCGACCGACCCGGACCGCTCGCCGGAGAGCCGTCGCGCCGGGGCCGGTTCGTGCCGTCGGTCTCCCGGTCGCGAGCCACGGTCAGGTCGAGCACGAGGAAGCCGCCGATCCGGTCGCCATCTCGGTCCCGGATGGAGCGTCAGCCTGCGCGCTGGTCGCCCCGGTCCCGCGGAGGAATGACGACAGCAGGTCCCGGAACTCGCGCGGGTGCTCGACCGCCGGCACGTGCCCGCACCGACCGAACACGTGCAGCCGAACATCGACCAGGTGCCCGAGGAGCGGCAGCGCCGCCGTCTCGAGCGGGGTGACCCGGTCCTCGGCGCCGTGCACGAGCAGCACGGGCGCGCGCACCGCCGCCAGCGTCTGCGTCGAGAGGGTGAGGTCGTCGACCCAGCGCGCCCTGGGTGCAGGAAACAACGGCGCGTACGCGGCTGCCCCCTCCCGCATCGCGGCGGCACGGGCGTCGACTGCCGCATCGGTCACGAGCGCCTGGTCGAAGAGGAGACGTCGCAACATGTCCCGTGCCCCGATCGGGCCGGCGGGGGCGGCCCAGAGCGCGTCGAGATCGTCCGAGAGCGGAGCCCCGGGAGCGCCCATCGTCGCGACCGCCACGACCCGGGTCACCTGCTGCGGGCGAGCGGCGGCCAGCGCCAGCGCCACGGCGCCGCCCATGGAGTGACCCACCACGGCGTAGCGCTCGATGCCGAGCGCGTCCATCAGGCCCGCGGCCTGCTCCGTCCACAACCGGAGGCCACCCGTGGCGCCCTCCGGGAGAGGTGTCCGCCCGAATCCCGCCTGGTCGGGAGCCACCACGTGGCAGGACCCGCCCAGCGCCTGCGCCGTCGTCGCCCAGGCTCCGGACCCGGTCGTGCCGGGCCCGGAGCCGTGCAGCATCAGCACCGCGGGCCCGGCGCCGCTCTCCAGGACGTGCACGGGAGAGCCGTCGACGGTGACTGTCCGAGGTGCGGTCACCGGGGCAACCCGGGTGCGCTCATGCCGATCCGGAGGCGACAGACTTCGAGAAGACCTCCATCATCGCCCTGCCAAACTGCGGCATGTCGGGCCAGCCCCGGCACGAGACGAGGTTGCCGTCCACGACGTCGGGCGCGTCGATGACCGTCGCGCCAGCATTTTCCATGTCGCCGGTGATGGGCGGGAAGCACGCCGTCTTGCGGCCCTTGAGCAGCCCGTACACCGCCGGCACCTGCGCTCCGTGGCAGACCAGCGCGATGGGCAGGTTGCGCGCGAAGAAGTGCTCGGTGATGCGCCTGACGTCGGCGTCGGTCCGGATCCACTCGGGGGCGCGCCCGCCGGGGATGATGAGGGCGTCGTAGCGCTCCACGTCGACATCGGCCCAGGGCACGTCGACCGGCAGCTTCCGGCCGTCCTTCTCCACGTAGGCGTCCGAGTTGGGGTCGAACTCGTGGATGACCAGTTGCACGTCGCGCATCGTCCGCGACGAGACGTCGACGTCCCAGCCGCCCTCCTGCACACGGTAGTAGGGATACATGGTGTCGAGTTCCTCGGCGGCGTCGCCGGTCAGGAGCAGCGCTCTGGGCACCTGGTTCTCCTCGTAGCTGGGGACGGGTGAGGTAGATCCAATCCGATCCGATCCGGTCGAGTCAGCATTCCTCGGCCCAGCCCGGCCGTCAAGCCTCTACCGGTGCCCCGTCCGCATCCTTGGCCTCATCGAACAGCCGCCGGAAACGCTCGCCGGAGCGCAGGATGTGCCGCCGCATCGCGTAGGCGGCGGCGTCGGGCTCGCGCGCGGCGATCGCGGCCACCACCTCCTCGTGCTCGGCCATCGCCAGGTGCGTGACCTGGGTGTCGTGGTGCAGCCGGAAGAGGTGGACGTGACTGTGCAGGCGAGCGAGGGCCTCGCGGATGACCTGGTTCTCCGCGCTCAGGGCGACGAGGTCGTGAAAGGCGGCGTCGCGGAGCCCGAAGGCGCCGTAGGCAGCGGGGCCGGCGCCCCCCTCCAACTCCGCCATCTCCTCCAGCATCCGACGCAGGCCGGCGACCTGCTCCAGGGACGCGCGCTCGGCCGACCGGCGCGCCGCAGCCGGCTCGAGGAGCAGGCGGACCTCGAGCATGTCCTCGAAGCGGTGCCGGGTGATCTGGGGAGGAATGCGGTAGCCGGCGTGCGGCACCCGCACCACCAGGCCCTCGGCCTCCATCCGGTTCAGCGCGTCCCGGATGGGTGTCTGCGAGACCCCCAACTCCCGCGCCAGGACGTCGATCGTGACGCGGGAGCCAGGTTCGATCCGTAGCGACATCAACTGCCCGAGCAGCGTGTCGTACACCTCGTCGGCGAGCCGGCCGCCGGATCTCGCCGCCGGCGTCGCGCCCGTCACGGCCTTACGACCCCGCCCGGTCATAGCTGCGTCGTCCATCGTGACGTGATGTCCTCTCCTGCGCCTTCGGGAATCTGTTGACATCTGTCACAACGCTGCGACATGCTGACGCCCACCTCAGATCGTATAGGAAAAGTGGCGCAAGTCCGCCATTCCACACCGTTCCGACGGCCGACGACCCGGCACACCGCGGCGTACCCGTACGGCCGGTCCGCGGGTCGGCCGCCGTGCCGGCACCGCACCACGACTCGAGAACACGTAACTGCTGTGCGAAGCACCTAGCGAGGCCCTAGAAGTTCCCACCACCCAGAAAGCAGGCTCGAAGATGCGGCAGCCAGGGCGAACAGGACGCACATCCACTTCCCGTCGAAAGATACAGCTGGCGACGGCGGCCATGCTGATGGTGGCCGCGACGCTGACGGCCTGCGGCGGCGACGGCGAGGACGACGGCGCGAAGGCGAGCGCCCCCAAGGCGCCGGCGACCATCCCGCAGCTCTCCACGGACCCGGTGACCCTCAGCTTCATCTGGTTCGAATGGCCCCCCGCGCAGGCGCTGGAAGCCTTCGCGAACGCCGAGTACAAGAAGGAACGGCCGAACACCACCATCAAGGTCAACACCGTGCCGAACGCCAACTGGCACGACGCGATGTTCACCCAGTTCGCCGCGCGCAAGACCGACTTCGACATCGCGATCCTGGACTCGCAACACATCGGTGAGGCCGTGACGAACGGCAACATCCTCGACATCACCGACTTCGTCAAGAACAACATCGAGGTCTCCGCCTACGACCCGTACCTGCTCGCGGCCTACGGCCAGTTCCCGCAGGCGGAGACCGGCAAGCGCGACGAGAACGCCAGCCTGTACGGGCTCCCGCTGCTCGGCGACACCTGGACGATGATCTACCGCAAGGACCTGATCGGCGACAAGCCACCGCAGACCTGGGACGAGATGATCTCGGTCGCCGAGAAGTGCCAGGCGGACAACCCCGGCGTCAGCGGGCTCGCGTTCCACCAGGCCAACGGCTCCGATGCCGCGGCCGTCACCTACAACACCGTCAACGGCGTCTACGGCGGCAACCTCTGGGACGCCAAGACGCGCAAGATCGATGGCATCCTCAACGACGCCGCCGGCCAGGAGGCGATGGACGTCCTGGTCAACAAGATGAAGCCGTTGACCGCCAAGGGCTCCGGCAACTGGTTCATCGACGAGGTGAACGCTGCGGTCGCCCAGGGCAAGGCGTGCATCGCGTTCAACTGGATCGCCGCGAGCGGCGGGCTGCTCGATCCGAAGCAGTCGACGCTCGGCACCTCGCGCGAGCAGATTCTCGACAAGCTGGGCTTCGCCACCCTGCCGAGTCAGAAGACGAACCTGGTCCCGCTCGGCGGCATGGGGATGCACGTGTCGGCCTACTCCTCCGCGGCGAACCAGGCGGAGGCCCTGAACTTCATGAAGTGGTTCGAGCGGGCCGACATCCAGAAGAAGTGGGCCGCGGCGGGTGGCGTGCCGTCGCGTACGGACGCGATCCAGTCACCGGAGTTCCTCAACGCCGGGCCGTTCAACAAGGTGTACGCCGACTCGGTCCCGCGGATGCGGGACATGTGGAACGTGCCCGAGTACGCGCGCCTTGTCGACATCGAGAACACCAACGTGAACGCGGCCCTCAACGGCGCGAAGAAGCCGAAGGACGCGCTCGACGACATCGCCAGGGAGCAGCAGAGCGTGCTCGACTCCAGCAACCGCAAGGGCGGCGGCGGACTGTGAGCGACCCCGTCCCTCTGACGACCGACGACCCCGGGCGGGTGGCGTCCGCGACGCCACCCGCACCGGGTCGGTCCCGCCGGTTGAGCGACCGCTGGCTCGCCGTCACCTTCATCTCCCCCGCGATGCTGCTGTTGCTCGCCATGTCGGTGTTCCCGTTGCTGTGGGCGCTGTACCTGTCCTTCACCGACTACTCGGCCACCCGGGGCGGGCCGGCCAACGGCGTCGGGTTCGGCAACTACACCGCCATCCTCACGTCGCCGCAGGTCCACACGAGGACCCTGACGACGCTGATCTACGTGGTCGGCGCTGTCGGCCTGCAGACCGTGCTCGGATTCGGCATCGCCTACCTGATCTCCCGGCGTACGCGCGGACGAGGGGTGCTCACCACCCTGTTCCTGGTGCCGATGATGCTGTCGCCGGTCGTGGTCGGGCTGTTCTGGCGGTTCATGCTCGACGCGCAGTTCGGCGTGGTCAACAGCATGCTCGGCTCGCTGGGGCTGGGGCAGGTGGAGTGGCTCACCCGGCAGCGGACCGCACTGATCTCCCTGATCGTCGTCGACACCTGGCAGTGGACGCCGTTCATCATGCTCATCGCGCTCGCGGGCCTCACCGCGGTGCCCAAGTACCTCTACGAGGCCGCCTCGATCGACCGGGCGTCCGAGTGGTTCCGGTTCCGCACCATCACTCTTCCGCTGGTGTGGCCGCTGCTCCTCATCGCCGTGATGTTCCGGGCCATCGAGGCGTTCCGCCTGTTCGACCTCGTCTACATCCTGACCAACGGAGGTCCGGGCGTCTCCACCGAGACGTTGTCGTTCCACGTCTACAAGGTGGCGTTCCTGGGCTTCAACACCGGAACCGCATCGGCGTACGGGATTCTCATGGTCCTCGTCGTCATCGTCCTCACGCAGCTCTACCTGCGCTACCTGAACAAGCTGAAGGAGGGCTGATGGCCGTCTCCGTCGACGAGGCCGTGGCGGCGGGTCCCGCCCGCGACCACACGCCCCCCGCGCGCCGCCGGGGCGGCCGGGGCCGCTCGCTGCTGGAGGTCGCGCTGCTGACCGTGCTGGCAGTCGTGATGCTCTTCCCGGTGCTGTGGATGATCGAGACGTCCATCAAGGAGAACCGGGACGTCTACGCGGTCCCGGCCGAGTTCTTCGGCTTCACGGTCACCATGGACCACTTCAAGGACGTGTTCGTCGCCCCCGGCGGCGGCCGCTCGGCGCTGTCCGTCGCGTTCCTCAACTCCGTCGTGGTCGCCGGGGTCTCCACGGTGCTGGCCACGGTGCTGGGGGTTCCGGCGGCCTGGGCCTACGCGCGCTTCGCCGTGAGGGCCAAGAAGGACCAACTGTTCTTCATCCTGTCCACCCGCTTCATGCCGCCCGTGGTGGTGGTGATCCCGATCTTCCTCATGTACCGGCAGGTCGGGCTCATCGACACCAAACTCGGACTGATCCTCATCTACACCGCGTTCAACGTGCCGTTCACGATCTGGATGATGAAGGGATTCGTCGACGAGGTGCCCGCCGAGTACGAGGACGCCGCCATGCTCGACGGCTACACCCGTCTGCAGGCGTTCCGGAAATTCACCCTTCCCCTGCTCGTGCCCGGCATCGCCGCGACGGCGGTGTTCGCGCTCATCTTCTCGTGGAACGAGTTCGTGTTCGCCACCTTCCTCACCTCCAGCGACAGCGTCCGGACGGCCCCACCCGCCATCGCCGGTCTGATCGGCGGCACCACCACGGACTGGGGTCTCGTGGCCGCCGCCTCGGTGGTGTTCGCCCTCCCGGTGCTCGTCTTCGCCTACCTGGTCCGGCGGCACCTCGTCGCCGGTGTGACGCTCGGGGCGGTGCGACGCTGATGGCGGGTATCGAGGTGACCGCTCTGCACAAGCGCTACCCGGACGGGACGCTCGCGGTCGAGCACGTGGATCTCTCCATCGGCGACGGCGAGCTGTTCGTGATGCTCGGCCCCTCGGGCTGCGGCAAGACGACGACGCTGCGCGCCATCGCCGGCCTGGAGCGGCAGACCAGCGGCGACATCCGCATCGGCGACACCCTTGTCAACGACCTGCCCCCCGCCGAGCGCGACATCGCGATGGTGTTCCAGTTCTACGCCCTCTACCCGCATCTGCGTACCCGCGACAACCTGGCGTTTCCACTGCGGGCCGAGGGGCTGCCGAAGGCGGAGGTGCAGGAGCGGGTCGACGAGGCCGCCCGGCTGATGCGGCTCGGTCCCCTGCTGGACCGACGACCGCGCCAGCTCTCCGGCGGCGAGCAGCAGCGCGTCGCGCTCGCCCGCGCCCTGGTACGACGACCGCGCGCGTTCCTCATGGACGAACCTCTCACGAACCTCGACGCCGAGCTGAGAGCCGACATGCGCACAGAGATCAAGCACCTGCAGGGCGAGCTCGGGACGACGATGGTCTACGTCACCCACGACCAGGTCGAGGCGATGTCGCTCGGTCACCGCATCGCCATCCTCAACAAGGGCCGCGTCGAGCAGATCGGCACGCCGCTGGAGGTCTACGGCCGCCCGGCGAGTCTCTTCTGCGCCGCGTTCATCGGCTCCCCGCCGATGAACCTGATCGAGGTGGAGGTCGCCGACGGGAAGCTGCGCGGCAAGGGCGGCCTCGTCCTCACCCCGCCGCCCGGTCTGCCGCGCGACCGTCCCCTGGTCGCCGGCGTCCGGCCGGAGGCGCTGGAGGTCACCGCACCCGGGGCGGACGGTTCGGTGCCGGCCCGTGTGGTCTCGGCGGAGTGGCTGGGCGACGAGATCATCTACGTGGTCGACCACGGCGGCGAGCGGGACGTACGGGTCCGGATGCCACCGACTGTCCGGTTCACCGCTGACACCCCGGTCGGCCTACGGCACACCGGCGGGACCCCGGCGGTCTACGACGTGCGCACGGAAGAGCTGGTGGCCTGATGGGAACCGTGGCAGCAGATGGGCTGCACAAGTCTTTCGGCAAGGTCAAGGCCCTGGACGGGGTGACGCTGGACGTGCCGGACGGCTCGTTCTTCGTCGTGCTCGGGCCCTCCGGGGCGGGCAAGACGACGACCCTGCGAGCGATCGCCGGCCTGGAGAAGCTCGACGCCGGCTCGGTACGGCTGGACGGCAGGGACGCGACAGGCGACGCGCCGGCCGATCGCGACCTGGCCATGGTCTTCCAGAACTACGCCCTCTACCCGCGACACACGGCGTACGAGAACATCGCCTCGCCGCTGCGGGCACGCCGCTGTTCCTCGGCCGAGATCGCCACCGCGGTCGAGCGGATGTCGAGCCTGCTGCACATCGAACGTCTGCTGCAGCGTCGTCCCGCGCAGTTGTCGGGTGGTGAGATGCAACGCGTCGCCCTGGCCCGGGCGCTGGTCCGCAGCCCTCGGGCGTTCCTGATGGACGAGCCGCTGACGAACCTCGACCTGAAACTCCGCGTCGAGATGCGCACCGAGCTCACCCGCATCCACCGCAGCCTCGGCGCGACCTTCGTCTACGTGACGAACGACCAGGTCGAGGCCCTGTCCATGGCCGACCAGGTGGCGGTGCTCAAGGAAGGGAAGGTGCAACAGGTCGGCACGCCGACCGAGGTGTACGAGCGTCCCGCCAACCGGTGGGTCGCGGGGTTCGTCGGCAGCCCGCCGATCAGCCTGCTCGCCTGCCGTGCGGAGGGTGACCGCCTGGTCGGCGCGGAGGGCTGGAGTCTGCCGCGGCCCCGCTGGACCACGGCCGGGGACGGGCAGCCGCTGCTGCTGGGCCTGCGCGCCGAGGACCTCTCCGTCGAGCAGCGGGGGGACGCGTCCCTGTCCGGCGAGCTCTACGGGCTCGAGCCGCTCGGCGACCGGACGGTCGTCGACGTCCGGGTGGGCACGGACATCCTCAAGGTCAAGGCACGACCCACTGTCACCGGTACGCCGGGCGAGCGGGTGCTCGTCACCGTCGACCTGGACCGTGCGCACCTGTTCGACGCGGACACCGGGCTGTCGCTGTCCGAGGCGGGGCGGTGAGAGCGCCGTACCCCGCACCTCACCACGACGATCACAGGAGGCGACGCGATGAGTGACCCGATGAACGTCCTGGCGCCCGAGCACCGGCGGCTCCGGATCGGCGACGCGTGGCGCGCCGCCGCGAGCGGCGCCACCTTCGCCGTCGAGGACCCGGCCACCGGCAAGACCATCGCCGAGGTGGCGGACGCCGACGTCGTCGACGGGCTCGCCGCTCTGGACGCGGCGAGCCGGGCGATGGCGGAGTGGGCGGCGACCCCGCCGCGACGGCGGTCCGAGCTGTTGACCGCCACGTACCGGGCACTGACCGAGCGATCCGAGGACGTCGCCCGGCTGATCACGCTTGAGATGGGCAAGCCGCTCGCCGAGGCTCGGGCGGAGGTCGCCTACGGCGCCGAGTTCTTCCGGTGGTTCGCCGAGGAGGCGGTGCGTGTCGAGGGGCGTTACAGCGTCGCTCCGGCAGGTGGCTACCGCATCCTCACCGTGCCGAAGCCGGTCGGACCGTGCGTGTTCGTGACGCCCTGGAACTTCCCGCTGGCCATGGGCGCCCGCAAGATCGCCCCGGCGTTGGCGGCGGGCTGTACGACGATCACCAAGCCAGCGGGTCAGACGCCCCTCACCATGCTGCTCCTGGCCCGCATCATGGAGGAGGTCGGCGTCCCCGCTGGCGTCGTCAACGTGGTGACCACAAAGCGTTCCGGCGCCGTGGTCTCCGCGCTGCTGGCTGACGCCCGGACCCGCAAGCTCTCGTTCACCGGCTCGACCGAGGTCGGGCGCGTGCTGCTGCGTCAGGCCGCGGACAACGTGCTGCGTACCTCGATGGAGTTGGGCGGCAACGCGGCCCTGATCGTCTGCGCGGACGCCGACCTGGACGGCGCTGTCGACGGCGCCATGGTGGCCAAGATGCGCAACATCGGGGAGTCCTGCATCGCGGCCAACCGGATCTACGTCGAGGAGCCGGTGCGCGAGGAGTTCACGGCGCGTTTCGCCGAGCGGATGGGCGCGCTCTCGGTGGGGCACGGCCTCGACGACGGCGTGGACGTCGGCGCGCTGATCGACGAGGCATCGGTCGCCACCATCGACGGGCTGGTCGCCGACGCCGTCGATCGCGGCGCCCGGGTCCTGGTCGGTGGCGAGCGTCCGGACGGGCCGGGCCACTTCTATCCACCCACCGTCCTGGTCGACGTGCCCGACGACGCGCGGCTGCTGAAGGCGGAGATCTTCGGCCCGGTGGCGCCGATCATCTCGTTCACGTCCGACGACGAGGTGCTGGCGAAGGCCAACGACACCGAGCACGGCCTGGTCGGATACGTCTTCACCAGCGACCTCCGCAGGGCGCTCCGGTTCACCGAGGGGCTGGCCACCGGCATGGTCGGCGTCAACCGTGGTCTGATCTCGGACCCGTCGGCCCCGTTCGGGGGCGTCAAGCAGTCCGGGATCGGCAAGGAGGGGTCGCACGAGGGCATCCTCGAGTACCTCGACCTCACCTACGCGGCGATCGACCTGCCGTGACCGGCCTGTTGCTCCGGGCACCCGCCCAGCAGATCACCGCCGACGTTCCGAAAGAGGCACCGACATGCTTGAGACCGTGCGCGGACCACGCCAGCTCATCGTGGGTGAGGGCGTGGCGCAGAACATCCCCCGGGTGGTGGCCGAGAGCGGCTCGCGCGTCCTCGTCGTGACAGACAAGGTCCTCCTGGGGCAGCCCGGCGTGGCCGAGATCGTCGCCGCCGTACGGGAGAGGGTCAGCGCCGTCGAGGTGTTCTCCGACGCGACGGCGGACGTGCCACTGAGCGATGTCGCGGTGGCCGTCTCGGCCGCCGCCGCCGTGGACGCCGACGTGATCCTCGCCATCGGTGGCGGCACGGTGATCGACCTCGCGAAGATCGTCGGTGTGATCCGGCGGCACGGGGGGACGCCGCGCGACTTCTACGGCGAGTCGAGGGTGCCGGGGCCGACGTTGCCTCTCGTCGCGGTCCCGACCACCTCCGGCACCGGCTCAGAGCTGACACCCGTGTCGGTGCTGACCGACCCGGACCGCGCGCTGAAGGTGGGGGTTTCCAGCGTCCACATCGTGCCCGACTTCGCCATCGTCGACCCCGAACTCACCTACAGCTGCCCAGCGACGGTCACCGCCCACTCCGGCATCGACGCGTTCTGTCACGCCGTGGAGAGCTACACCGCGCGACCCCGGCCGCACGGACCACGCGACCCGGTGGAGCAGGTGTTCCTCGGCCGCAACCCGATCACCGACCACTACGCGCTGCTGGCCGCGGAGCGGATCGCCCGTGGTCTGCGTCGTGCCGTCCGCGACGGAGGCGACACGGAGGCCCGCGCGGACATGTCGTACGGGTCGATGCTCGCCGGGATCGCCTTCTCCCACGCGGGCAACGCCGCCCCGCACGCCCTCCAGTACCCGATCGGCGCGGCCACGCACACGCCGCACGGCCTGGGCGTCGGGCTGCTCCTGCCGTACGCGCTGGACGCGGCCAGGGACGCCATCAGCGACCGGTTGGCCATCCTCGCCCGGGCGTGTGGGCTCGACGTGACCGACGCCTCCGACGCCGAGGCCACGGACATGTTCCTCACCTGGCTCGACGGGCTGCTCGCCGACATCGGCATCCCACCCACCCTGGCGGACATCGGCGTGGCACGCGGGGACCTGCCCCGCTTCGCGGAGATGGCCAGCGGTGTCACCCGCCTCATCCAGAACCACCCGGGCCCGACCGACACCGCCAGCCTGACCGCGATCCTCGAGGCGGCCTGGACCGGGAACCGGACGTCCCGGTAGCTCGGGCAGGCGCTCGTCGGTCACTACAGTGGCCGTCATGAGCGTACGTCCGCCTCTCGCCGAACAGTTCGACCTGCGCCCGCATCCCGAGGGTGGTTGGTTCAGGGAGACCTACCGGTCCGCCGTCGCGTTCGAGCCCGCCGGCTACCCGGGCAGTCGTGCCGCCGCGACCGCGATCCTCTTCCTGCTCGAACCGGGTGACTCGTCGGCCTGGCACACCGTACGGTCGGACGAGCTCTGGTTCTGGCACTCGGGTGGGCCGTTGGCGTTGACGGTCGGTCGGGACAACCCGCCGACGATCCTGAGCGCCGAACGCCCGCAGATCCTGGTCCCGGGGGGCGAGTGGCAGTCCGCGAGACCGGCGGGCGACAAGCACGTTCTCGTCAGTTGTGTGGTGGCACCGGGCTTCGACTTCGCCGACTTCACGATGCCGTGAGCGCTTGCCCCCGGCCCGGGACCTGCTGACCGGCGCTGTCGCGTCACTCCTGCGGAGCGATCAGACGACCGTCGGTGGCATCGCGCACCGTGATCGCCTCCACCGGGCACGAGTCGGCGGCGTCGAGAACGACATCGGCCGCATCGACGACGTCGACCAGCGGCGCGGACCGGCCGTCGACAAGGCGGAAGTGCTCGGGCGCGGTGCCGGCGCAGATGCTCGTGCCGATGCACCGGCGCGAGTCCACCCCGACCCGCCACGCGGTGCTCACCAGGTCACCGGCATACCGAGCAGGCCCCGCACCAACATGCCGCGTTTCCACTCCAGCTCGGTTTCCGGTACGGCGAGCCGCAGCCCGGGCAGGCGGGTCACCAGGGTGCCGACGGCGACCTGCAACTCCATGCGGGCCAACTGCGCGCCGACGCAGTGGTGGACGCCGTGCCCGAACCCCATATGGGGGTTCTGGGCGCGATCGAAATCCAACCGGTCCGGGTCGGCGAAGACCGTACCGTCCCGATTCGCCGACGACAGTGAGCCGAGAACCGGCTCACCGGCCCGGACCAGCACCCCGCCGACCTCGACGTCCTCCTTGGCGTACCGGGCGAACGAGGAACCGACGCCGAGCGGCACGTACCGCAGCAGCTCCTCGACCGCGGCCGGCACCAGCGACGGATCGGCCCGCAGCCGAGCGAGTTGGTCGGGGTTGTGCAGCAGGACGTAGACGAAGTTGGGGATCTGGGTCACCGTGGTCTCGTGGCCGGCCGCGAGCAGCCCTCCGGCCAGCTCCACCAATTCGGTCTCGCTGAGCCGGTCCTGGTTCTCGTCCCGGGCCCGCACCAGCGCGCCGAGCAGGTCGTCGATCCCGGGCTCGCGGCGGCGCTCGGCGACCAGGGCAGCGATGTAGCCCCAGAGACTGTCCAGGTACTCCTGGATCGTCTCCACCGGCAGGGAGGTGGTCGAGACGATCGCCTCGGACCAGACGTGGAAGCGGTCGCGATCGGCGTACGGAACCCCGAGCAGCTCGCAGATCACCTGGATCGGCAGCGGCGTGGCGACGTGCTCCACCAGGTCGGCCGGAGGACCGAGCCGCACCATGTCGTCGACCAGCGCGTCGGCGATCTCCTGGGTGCGGGGGCGCAGCGCCTCCACCCGGCGTGCCGTGAACGCCTTCGCCACCAACCGGCGCAGCCGGGTGTGCTCGGGTGGGTCCAGGGTCAGCATGCCGCTGTACTGCTGGCGCGGCGTCAGCCGGGGCTCGTCGCGCTGGACGGCCGGCGCACGGCCGAACCGCACGTCGCCGAGGACGGTACGGACGTCGTCGTACCGGGTGGCGAGCCACGCCTCCTCGCCGTAGGGCAGTCGCACCCGGGTCATCGGCTCGGTCTCGCGCAGCTCGGCATAGGTCGGGTCGACAACGAGACGGTCGGGCACGCTGAACGGGTACGGCCGCGCGGGTGGAACGGTTCGGCTCTCGGTGGTCTGCGCGCTTGCCGAGCACGGCGGGGCGGCCGCACCGATCAGAAAAATGCCGCCGCGCCGTCAGTCCTGGTGGCCCCCACGCTCCCGATGGAAGGATCCATGACCATGACCGACGCTAGACCGCTGGGCGCCGACGAGGCCACGTTCCTCGCGGCGGTCCGCTCCGGCGACCCGGCGCGGTTCGCACGATTCACCGAACGTCACCGGCGTGAGTTGCAGGTGCACTGCTACCGGATGCTCGCGAACTACGAGGACGCCCAGGACATGACGCAGGAGACGTTCCTGCGAGCGTGGCACAAGCGGGAGTCCTTCAAGGGCCACGCGGCCCTGCGGACCTGGCTGTACCGGATCGCGACGAACGCCTGCCTCGACTTCCTGGCGAAGCGCACCGACCGCAGCCCGATAACCGCCGAGCTGCCGGGAGTGGAGTGGGAGGTGCGATACCTGCAGCCCTACCCGGACCGGATGCTCCCGGAGGACCCGCAGGAATCGGTGGTGGCCCGCGAGACGATCGAGTTGGCCTTCATCGTCGCCGTCCAGCACCTGCCGCCCCGGCAGCGGGCGGCGTTCATCCTGCGTGACGTGCTCGGCTGGCCGGCGTCGACGGCGGCCGACACCCTCGGGCTGACCGTCGCATCGGTGACCAGCGCACTACAGCGGGCGCGCGTGACGATGCGCGAGCGGCTGCCCGACCGCCGCCTCGACTGGCGCAGCCCGGCGACGCACGAACTGTCGAACGACGAGCGCGCCGTGGTGAAGTCGTACATGCGGGCCCATGAGCGCAACGACCTCGACGGGCTGACGGCCCTGCTCCGCGATGACCTGCGCTTCGCGATGCTGTCCGAACCGGGCGCCTGGCTCGTCACGGCCAAGGACGCGGTGGACGGCTGGGTCTCCAACGGGCTGTTCGGGCGCGGCTTCGACGACTGGCGCGGCGTCGCCACGACTGTCAACCGGATGCCCGCCGCCGCGCTCTACCGCCGCACCCCCGACGACCCGACGTACCGGTTGTTCACCATCGCCGTCCTGCACGTCGTCGACGGCAGGATCGCCGAGCTCACCGGGTTCGACGCGGCCGGCAAACCATGGCTGGACCTGCCCCCGACCCTGTGACCGGACCGGTCCGGTCAGCAGCAACGCCGCCCCGCCCACACCACGGGCGGGGCGGCGTCGACGGTTCAGCGCCTCGTCTCGTACCGGGTCAGCACCACCCCGCCGGGGAACGTCCTCGTCTCCACGAGTCTCAGTTTCACCCAGGTGTCCAGCGTGCTGAAGAACGGCGTGCCGCCGCCCACCAGGACCGGGTAGGTGACCAGGACGTACTCGTCGATCAACCCGGCCCGCATTGCCGCTCCGGCGAGCGTCGCCCCGACGATGTCCATCGGGCCGCCGTCCTCGGCCCTGAGCCGGGTGATCTCGCTGACCGGGTCGCCGGTGACCAGCCGGGTGTTCCAGTCGACAGATCTGGGCGTCGAGGAGAACACCACCTTCGGCATGTCCCGCCAGCGGCCGGCGAACTCGATCTCCGCCGGTGTGGCGCCGGGCCGCTGGTCGGCGGTCGGCCAGTGGGAACTCATCGTCTCCCACAGCTTGCGCCCGTACAGCGCGAGGCTCGTCGCCCCCACCCGGTCGGACCACCACTGGAACAGCTCGTCGCCCGACGACGAGTCCGGACCCTCACCCCCACTCCAGCCGAGGTCACCGGGCGCGGCGATGTAGCCGTCCAGTGTCACGTTCATGCCGAAAATCAGTTTCCGCGTCATGTCAGCCTCCTGTGAGTCGATCACAGGTACAGACGGGCGCGGTCCGAAAAGCTCATCGGTCCACGCGGGCGCGTCGACGTCGGCGTTGTTCGGCGCCGCCGCCCGCGTCCGGCGTCAGAAGGGTCCGCCGGCCCGGCTGGCCTGGTCGATCAGTCCGGCGAGCAGGGCGGTACGCGGGACCACCGTATCGAGGTCCAGCCACTCCGACGGGCTGTGGTCGGCGCCGCCGACCGGGCCCAGCCCGTCCAGCACTGCCGCA
The DNA here is from genome assembly GCF_029626235.1 of Micromonospora sp. WMMD1120. NCBI lineage: Bacteria > Bacillati > Actinomycetota > Actinomycetes > Micromonosporales > Micromonosporaceae > Micromonospora > Micromonospora sp. WMMD1120. The sequence continues at coordinate 6,662,947 of NZ_JARUBO010000005.1, forward strand.
CCCGCCTCGGCCAGCAGATTCGCGTCGGCACCCCCACCGGTGGCGGTGTGCGACAGCGGGATGCCCAGCGCCGCGCCGACCTTCGCGGCCAGCTCGGTGAGCCAACGGCTGGTGGGGTTCGGCTCCCAGGGTGGGGTCGGCGCGTGCACGACCAGTTCGGCGCGGACCCCGGCGACGATCGGTGCCGCCGCCAGCCGACGGATCTCGGCCAGGGCGGCCTCGTACTCGCCGGTGCGCCAGGCCCGCAGGTCGACCAGCATCCGGGCGCGATCGGCGATCACGTTGGGTCGGTCTCCTGCCCGCAGGTGCCCGACGTTGACCGTCACCCCGGCCCAGCGGCCGTTGAGGGCGTCCAGCGCGACGGTCAGCCGGGCCGCCGCGAGCAACGCGTTGGCGCCGCGCTCCGGCTCGATGCCGGCGTGTGCGGCGCGGCCGTGCAGGGTGACCTCCAGCTCCGCGACACCCTTGCGCGCGGAGACCAGGTCGCCGTTGTCCCGCGCGCACTCCAGACAGAGCGCGAAGTCCACCTGCGATCCGAGGCCCCGAAGGAGGGCCCGGCTGCCGGGCGAGCCGATCTCCTCGTCCGGGGTGCAGACCAGGATCAGCTCGCCGTACTCGGCCAGACCAAGCCCGGTCAGGACCTCGATCGCGGCCAGCCCGGCCAGGACGCCGCCCTTGTCGTCGCTCACCCCCGGGCCGTACGCCCGCCCGTCTCGCACACGGAACGGGCGGGCGGCGGCCGTGCCGGGCGGGAACACCGTGTCCAGGTGGCCCGCGAGCAGGATCCGGCGGGTGCCGCGGCCCCGGCGGCGGGCGGTCAGCACGTCACCCAGCGGTGTGCCCGTCGGGTCGACGACGGGTGTCCGCTCGACCGCCAGGCCGGCGGCCAGGCACCAGGTCTGGACGAGATCGGCGGCGGCGCGCAGCCCGTCGACCTGACCGGACCCGGAGTCGATGCCGACCAGTTCGGCCAGCCGCTTCTCATAGGTCGTGAGCCGGTCGCCGGCGGCGGCAATGAGCAGGTCCATCAGAGCACCTTGTCCAGGAAGGCACGGGTGCGGTCGTGCCGGGGGTTGCTCAGCACCTCCGCCGGTGGACCGGACTCCACGACCACACCGCCGTCGAGGAAGGCGACCGAGTCGGCCACCTCCCGGGCGAAGCCCATCTCATGGGTCACCACGACCATTGTCATACCGTCGACGGCGAGGCCCTTCATCACCTCCAACACGTCACCCACGAGTTCGGGATCGAGCGCCGAGGTGGGCTCGTCGAAGAGCATCAGCTTCGGATGCATGGCCAGCGCCCGGGCGATCGCCACCCGCTGCTGCTGCCCGCCGGAGAGCTGCCCCGGGTACGCCCCCGCCTTCTGCGCCAGTCCGACCCGCTCCAACAGCCGGACGGCTTCGGCGCGGGCCGCCTCGGGGGCGGTGCCGAGCACCCGGATCGGCGCCTCGATCACGTTGCCCAGGGCGGTCAGGTGTGGAAAGAGGTTGAACCGCTGGAACACCATCCCGATGTCCCGCCGACGGCGGGCGACCTCGCGGGGTTTCAGCTCGTACAGCTTCTCGCCGCTGCGGCGGTAGCCGACCAGCTCGCCGTCAACCCAGAGCTGACCGCCGTCGATGCGTTCAAGGTGGTTGACGCAGCGCAGGAAGGTGGACTTGCCGGAGCCCGAGGGGCCGAGCAGGCAGGACACCTCGCCGGGTGCGATCGCGAGGTCGATGCCGCTGAGCACCTCGAGCGGGCCGAACCGTTTGGTGACCGCCTCGGCCCGGACCATTGCCGGCACCGCTGTGGTCGTCGCGGGCCCGACGCCGGGACGTTCGACGGCCGTCATCGCACTCCTCCCCTGCTGAAGCCGCGGCCGAACCGCCGTTCGATCGCCCACTGCCCAGCGGAGAGCAGGCTCACCAGCGCCAGGTACCAGATGGCGGCGACCGTCAGCAGCGGGATCACCTTGTAGTTGCCCTGGTAGACGGTCTGCACGGCGGTCATCAGGTCCCGCCCGGCGATGATCGAGACCAGTGCGGTGGATTTGAGCATGGTGATCGTCTCGTTGCCCATCGGTGGGATGATCACCCGCATCGCCTGGGGCAGCACCACCCGGCGCAGGGTGAGCGTGGGGCTCATGCCGAGCGCCGCGGCCGCCTCGGTCTGGCCCTGGTCGACGGCCAGGATGCCGCCCCGGATGACCTCGCAGGCGTACGCCATCTCGTTGAGCGACAGCGCCAGGACGGCGGCTACCGTGCCGGTGATCACGACGCTGGTCGGCTGGTCGAACAGGACGGTTCCGGTGAACGGCACGCTCAACGTCAGCCGGGGGAAGAGCGCGCCGAGGAACCCGAAGAAGATGATCTGGACGAGCAGGGGTGTGCCGCGGAAGACCCAGACGAAGGCCCAGGAGACGCCGCGCAGCACGGGGTTGGGCGACAGCCGCAGCACGGCGAGCAGGACACCACCGGCTGTGCCCAGCACCATCGCCAGCACGGTGAGCCAGAGCGTGGTGACCACGCCCTCGAGGATGTAGTCCTTGAACAGGTAGTCGCCGATGGTGCCGGGTTCGAGGTTGGGGCTGTCCAGCAGCGCCCGGAGGAACAGGGCCGCCAGGCCGACCACGAGCAGCGCGGTCAGCCAGCGTCCGTAGTGCCGTACGGGGACCACCCGCACGGCCTCGACGTCGCTCATGTCGGAGTCTCCTGGGAAGACGGTGGGCGGTCGCCGGGTGCCTTCCGGGCCCGCCCTCACGGTGTCGAAAGGGGCACCCGGCGACCGCGGTTCAGGGGGTCGCCTCCGCCGGGATCAGTCGATGGCCTGGTCGATCGTGGCCTGCTTGACGGCGATCGGGCTCTGCTTCCACCGGCTGAGGATCTTGGCGTACGTTCCGTCGTCGATCAGCGACTGCACGGCGGCCCGGTACGCCTCGGCGACGTCCTTCTCGCCCTTGCGGAAGCCGAACCCGTTCGGGCTGGCCAGCCAGCCGTTGGGTGCGCTCGGGTCCTCCACCAGGTCGGCCTTGCCGGCCAGCGTGTCAGCGGTGTCCACCAGGTTGACCTTCGTGGCGGCGACCACCTCCACGTTGCCGGCGATCAACGCCTGCACCGCCTGCGGGTTCTCCGGGTATTCCCTGACCTCGACGGCCTTGCCGGCGCAGCTGGCCGTCGAGTACGCAGCCAGGTTCTTCGCCTGATTGCTCGCCTTCTGTACGGCGACCTTGCGGCCGCACAGGTCGGCGACGGCCTTGATGCCGAGCGGGTTGCCGGTACGCACGAGGAAGCCGGTGCCGGAGGCGGAGTAGTCGACGAAGGTGGCGACCTGTTGCCGTTCCTTCTTGTCGGTGATGCCGCCGGCGATGGCGTCGTACTTGCCGGCCTGCAGGCCGGGCACCAGGCCGTCGAAGGGTTGTTGGGTGAAGGTGGCCTTGAGGCCGAGTCGGGCGGATGCGGCGAGGAACAGGTCGTGGTCCAGACCCGTGAACTCGTCGGTCCGGCCCTCCTGCTTGAAGTCGATGAACGGCTCGTACGGAGCGTTGGTGGCGACCGTGACCGCACCCCGGCCGCGCAGGTCGGCAGGGACCTTCCGGGCGAGGTCGGCGTTGGTGCCGATCGGGCCGACGCCCTCGACGGTGACGGTGACGGTGGACGCCTCGCCACCGGAGCCGGCAGCGGTGGTGCCGCCGCAACCGACGGTGGCGGCGAGGAGAGTCGCGGCCAGGGTGGCCAGGGTGAACTGACGGGTACGCATGGGGGGTCCTTCCGGGTGCCCGACGAACCAGCACCCGGACTGTAACGCACATTACGATTTCTGTGGGGTTACAGTTTTCTGTAACGAGAATCAACCGGTGTGGAACTCCTGCTGCGCCTGCTCCATCGCCTTCAGACGGGTGCCAGCGACCGGCCCGAGTCGATCGACCACCGCCGCCACCACCGTCTCCACCAGCGCCAACGCCGGCACGAAGCTGTCATACAGCGACGGTGATTCGACCCGACCGGGCAGCACCACCTCGGCCAGACCGGCCACCGGGGAGAGCCACCGGTCCGTGAACAGCACCACCCGCGCGCCGCGTGCCGTCACCTCCCGGGCCAACGCCAGGGTCGGCTCCTCGTAGCGACGGAAGTCGAAGAGGACCACCAGGTCCCGCCGACCCACGTCGACCAGCATGTCGGTGCGCTCCACCGGGCTGACCGGCAACAGCCGGCTGGCCCCGCGCACCTGCATCAGATGCAGCACCAGGTAGTGGGCGAGCAGCCCGGAGAACCGGCCGCCGGCCGCGGTGACCCGTAGCTGCTGGTCGGCGATGAGTCGGGCCGCGGCGTCCAGTTCGCCCTGCGGCAGCTCGACGAGGGTGCGGGCGACCGCCTCGGGCAGGCTGTCCGCCGCGCGGGCCAGCGCGCCCGTCGACGGATAGCTGGCCCGCTCCGCCGCCCGGTACGCGGTCAGCGGCGAGGTCTCCCGCTCGGTCAGCTCGTCGCGCAACGCCCGCTGGAACTCCGGGTAGCCGCCGAAACCGAGCCGACCCAGGAAACGCAGCACCGTCGGCGCGCTCACCTCGGCGCGTTCGGCCAGCGTCGCCACGGTGCCGAGCCCGGCGGCCGGATAGTCGGCGAGCAGGGCACGCGCGACCTTCCGTTCAGCCGGGCTGCACTCACCCACGCGCTGCCGGACCAGGGCGGCGACACCCACCCCACGCGGCTCGTCCGGCGCGGGACCGCCCAGGTGGTCGCCCGCCTCGGTCACCTCGGCCCGCTGATCGGATGTCGACACGCAGCCGAGCCTAACGGGCGACGACCTCTCACCCGGTGCCGCGACGTGACGGTGACCCTCGGCAGCCGAGCGTCACCGTCACGTCGGACGAACCGCCCTACGACCTGGCGAGCGCGCAGCTGTAGTCGGTTCCACCCGAGCCGGAGTACGCCTCCAGGTCGACGTAGTAGGTCGCCGAGCCGGACGCGGTGCGGCTCGTGGACGCCGACTCGTCGGCGCCCGCGCCGTCGTTTGTCGACCGGGCCAGCGTGCTTCCGGTCGAGCTGAGCAGGTAGAGGTCGGCGTCGTACGCGCCGGGCACCGCGCAGGTCACCGTCAACGTCTGCCCACTGGCCAGGATGACGGCGAAGTAGTCCCGGTCACTGCCACTCTTCATGTCTCCGGTGATGGTCAACGGATAGCCGAGAGCCCGCACGTCGTTGGCCTCGGCGCGTGAGTCGTTCGGCTCCCTCTCGGGGTAGCCGGACCCGCCGCCGGGCGGCGCAGTGCCGCAGTCGGTCACCGGGGTGCCACTGTAGAGGCTGCTGCTGGGCACCCCGTTGGTCACGCTCTTCAGGTAGTAACCGCAGGTGGGGCGGTTGGCGAAATCGTAGGTCTGACCGGTGGTCAGCTTCCAGATCTTGAAGTTGGCGTAGGTCAACGGCCGCCCCGGGGCGGCCACCTCAGGCTGGTGGTCGCCGAGCACCACGTACGCGCTGGGCCCGGTGAGGGTGGCCAGGCCGTTGCGGTCGATGAAGAGCGAGGCGCCCTCCTCCACCCCGACACCCCACGCCCTGCCCCCGCTGCTGCGGCCGTCCTGGACGGCACGAGCCACGAACGCCATGAGCCGACCCATCCGGTCCCGGGTGACGAAGTGCGAGTCGTTGATGGTGTTGGCGTAGTTCGGCCAGCGGAACATCCCGGTGGTGAACGTCAACGAGGAGTCGTACGGGTCGTCGAGCGCGATGTCCGAGGTGGCGCTGCCGCCGCAGGCGTCGTACACGATGTCGCTGTTGACGTGGTGCCCGGCGCTGCCGCCGCCGACGCCGCCACCCTTGGCCACCACCGACTCGACGGAGGCTTCCAGCGCGGTGCCCTTCCAGGCCACGTAGCGGCACTGGTCACCGCCGGCGAAGTACACGAACTCGGCGTTGCGGACGTCGGTGTTGACCTGACTGTTGTTACCGTCGCTGGCCGCGGTGAGGGTGAGGGTGGTGCATGAGTTGACCCCGCTCAGGCCGCTGATCACGTCGCATTCCGGGGTGCCGCTTCCAGAGCCGGCGATGACGACGACGTCGATGGAGCCGGAACCGCCGCGGATCGCGCCGATCGCCTTGTTCATGGTCGCGGTGATGATGCCGCCCGAGCCGTTCATGGTGAACGCGGGCCCGGACCAACCGGCCCGGCTGACGTCCGCCGAGCTGCCCTGCCGGACCCGGGTGACCTGGGCTTGCGCCGCGGTCACCCCGATCGGGGCCAGGGTCAGCACTGTCACCGTGGCGGTGAGCACCGCGAGCCGGACGCGGATGGGATTGGGGTGTTGGAACATGGGCACCTCCGAGGGGCCACGAAACGATGAAACAGAAATTACATCCATCGCCGTCATTGCTCAATAAGTATGTTCTGTTACACCGCCGTCGACCGCTGCGCCGACAGACCGGGCGGCCGGGGTGGTGGCGCACGCCGTCGCCCCGAGGCACCTGGATGCCCCGGGGTCCGGCGAGCCGGCACGGGTCAGGCCGCGCCGATACCGACCACCACGCCGGTGAACGAGGTGACGTCACCGGCCCGCCAGCCGGCGAGGTCCCTGCCACGGGCCAACCGCGCCTCGAACCGCGGACTGTTCTCGTACGAGGTGCCGGAGACCGAATCACAGTCCCGGTTGGCGACCAGGCCCTCGGCCAGGCCGACCATCTCGTAGTTGTAGAAGACGTCGTCCGACGCTGCGACGGGGCAGGGGCCGGCGGCGGCACGCACCGGCTGCTTGCCGGGCGCGACGACCGGCTGCCAGCGCTCGGCCCGGTACCGGTCGCCCGTGGTCAGCCGGCTCCACCGAACCCCTTCGATCCCCCAGACCCGCGTGTCGGTCACCCGGGACCGGCGCAGGTCGAGCACGCTCACCCCACGCGCGCCCAGCACCCGCAGCGACAGGTGCCGGGTGCCGACGCCGGTCACCTCCAGCGCGGTGTCCTCGTCCAGCCCGAAGACCCGCCGGTGTCCGGTGTCCGCCGCCAACCGGATCGACCGCGCCTCCCGGCCCCGACGGGAGAAGTGGGTGTCGAGCAGACCCTCGGTGAAGAACCCGAAGCCGCCCCGGGGCAGGTAGGCGAGGACGCTCGGGTCGTCGAAGTAACCGGGCCGGGACCCATCGCGCAGGCCCGGCTCGGTCGACCCGCCAGTGATCATGTCTCGACCGGCCATGATCTGCGCTCCCGCGCTGGTACCGGCCACCACCGCGCCGCCCCGCAGCTTGCGCCGCACCGCGGCGAGCGCCGCGGTGTCCCGCTGCGCCTCTCCCCGGGTCATGGTGGTGACGTAGCGGTACTGGTCGCCGCCGCCGAAGAAGAAGCCGGTCATCGAGTTGATCTGCTCGACCACGACCGGATCCTCGGCCGCCCCGGGCCGGTCCAGGTCGATCGGGATCCACTGCGCGTCGGCGACCCCGTACGAGCGGAACAGGGTGGCGTAGTAGTCGCCGTTGCAGACGCTGTTGTTGCAGTTCCCGGTGTTCGCGTCCGGGTCCTCGGCCGGCACCGGCGCCGCCGCGGTGAAGATCCCGATCCGGGCCTTGCCGGTGCCGCCGGCCAGTCGGACGATGTCGCCGTAGATCGCGGCGTTGTCGTCGGCGAGCCCGCCACCGACCAGCACCAGACTTCCACCGTGGGTGCCGTGTGGGTGGGCCGAGGCCGGCACCGAGGCCAGCGGAACGCTCAGCGCGACCGCCAGACATGCGCTGAGCGACACTGTCGACAGGTGTTTCAAGGGCATGACCGCTCCTCACTGGAACCGTGAGGGCGGGCCGATCAGAAGCATACGACAACGCCGTGTCGGCCGGCGGTGTTGACCGGATCAGCACCACCTGTCGAATCGATGCTGACAAGTCGTGGCCAACCAGGCCCCGACGGCGTCCCCGGCCTCACCGCCCGGTACGACTGACTGCCCACCAACCCGCCGTCCCGGTTGGCCGGCACGGGCCGTTGACCACGCGGGAGAAGAGCACCATGGACACGAACTTCCGCAAGGGCACCCAGCCGCCATGGGTTCGGTGGCCGCTTGGCCCCGGACGGCGCCGCGCCCGGGTCAGTCCTCGTCGTCCTTCTTCTTGTCCCGGTTCATGGCCAGGTCGAGCGCGAGGACGCTACCGATGATGAGCAGCGGGTCGACGCCGGCGGTGACCCGCACGGCATAGGTGTCCCGGATCGACAACCACCGCTTGGAGACCGCCGCCACCTCGGTGCCGTCGCGCTCGATCACGTACTCGTGGTCGAGCAGGTTGCCCTTCATCTCCAGGTCGTCGGGGCCGGGCACGTCGATGGTGAACCTGTCCCGGAACGGCGTGAGCAGCTTCTTGCGGACCTCCGCCGCCTTCTCGCCGCCGATTCGGATCTCGTACGTGGGACGCAACGCCACCAGGTGCCGGTGCACCGTGGCGACCTCCTGGCCGGAGGCGTCCTCGATGACGACCCTGTTGCGGACGCTGAGCACCTTGCCGTCGACGTGGAAGACCTTGGTGCCGTGCTCGTCGAGCACGTCGAAGTCGTCGCCGATGGAGAAGAACCGCTCCCTGATGACAAACATCAGTCGATTCTCCCCGACCACACCCGGAACCGCCGGCCGCGTGTTTGCCGTTCTGCCCGGCGGCGGCCGAACTCCTCGGCCGCGCTGCGGACCGTGACCAGGATCGGCGCGCTGGCACCGGCGCCACCCGTGACGAGTCATCAGGGTGGATGCCGGCGCAGCCGCGACGGCCCCGCGACGATCAGCTCGTCCGGCCGGCGCCCACCTTCCGCACCCCGCCGCTCGCGCCCGAGCGGGTGAGCAGGAACGCGCCGCCACCGACGAGGACGGCGCCGAGCACCAGCCCGATGGTGTCGCCCTGGGACAACGCGGTGAACAACATCAGGAGACCGAAGATGACTGCCACGCCACCGGACAGTCGCATGAGGTATCGACCGATCGACCTGCTTCGCTCATTCGCCATGGCCCGTTCCATTCCCGACGTGCGCGCTCCACAAACGCCGGACGCCGCTGGGCCGTCACACCGGTGGGGACTGGGAGTTCCATGCGGGCGCGGGAGTCGGGGCGGCCGGCGAGGATCGCGGCGAGGATCTCCGCGCCGTCGACGACCCTCGGGCCGGGGCGGTTGAAGTAGGCGGGCCCGTCGACCACCCACACCTGCCCGTCGCGCACCGCGGGCAGGTCAGCCCACCCGGGTTGCGTGGTCGCCACGGACAGCTCGTCGATGGTTCGCTCGGGTGTGAACCCGCACGGCCCGAACACCAGCACGTCCGGGGCCAGGTCCGCGACCACCGACCACCGGTGCGGGATGCTGTGCGCGCCCGGCCCGAGCAGCAGGGACTGCCCGCCCGCGTAGCCGATCTGCTCCGGCACCCAGTGCCCGCCGGGCATCAACGGGTCCAGCCACTCGACGAACAACACCCTCGGCGCGCCGTCGACCGGCCCGGGCAGGGCGGCGAGGCGACGCTCGCCGTCGGCGCGGATCTCCGCTGCCCTCTCCTCGGCGCCGGTCAGCGCGGCCACGGCATCGACGGTGTCGAAGATCCCGCCGATGGTCCTTGCCTCCAGGGAGAGCACCTTGACATCAAGGTCCATCAGTCGGACGGCGTCGTTGACCCGGGCGTAGGAGACCGCACACACGTCGCACAGATCCTGGGTCAGGATCAGATCCGGCTTCAGCTCCTCCAGCACCGCGACGTCGAGTTGGTACAACGACGACCCCCGGTGCGCGTCGCCGGCGATCGCCGCCGAGATCTCCCGGCTCGTCAACGCCTCCGGCAGCGACGTCGCGGTCACCGCCGGGACGTCGGCCAGCTCCCCCGGCGGCCAGTCGCACTCATGGGTACGGCCGACCAGATGGCCGGTCAGGCCGAGCATGGCCACGATGTCCGTGGCTGCCGGCAGCAGGGAGACGATGCGCACACCCGTGTGCCTACCAGGCACTACCGGGCGGCGTCCACTCCGCACGACGGGCGACGGCAGCGGGCTACTCGGGCGGCTCGGCCAGCCGCTGCATCCGGTTCCAACCGGACCAGCCACGCTCGCGCATCAGCTCACGCAGCCGCCGCACCCGCGGGTCGGACTCGACGGCGAGCGCGTCGATCAGGTCGTGCGGGAGATGGTCGTCATCCTCCCCGTCGGGCATGACCTCGCCGGCGGCGTGTGCCTGCTCCGCCAGGCAGGCCATGATGTCGGCGGCCTCCGCCAGCCGCGGGTCGTCCTCCTCGTCACCGTCGAAGATCTCCGAGAGCACCCGGTAGAGCCGGACGACGGTCGGATCGTCGAGCGCGGCCATCTTGCTGGGCATCCACTGCGCGATCTGGTCCGGCCAGCGCGCCGCGACCAATATCCACCCGTCCCGTTCGGCCTCCACCATCCGCTGCGACGCCCCGACGGCCCGCAGCCGGTCGAGATAGGCGACGACCTCCTGCGGAAGCGCCAGGCCGTGCCCGGCGGTCAGCCGCGCGATGTGCGAGCGGCTGGTCTCCAGCCGTTGGATCTCCGCGCGCAGCTGGCCGTCGATGGTCCGGATCGCCTCGGCAAAGGCTGGTGGGTCGGCTTCGAGCATCCGACTGATCTGCGACAGCGGCACGCCGGCGTCGGCGAGCGTGCGGATCTTGATGAGGGACACGACAGCCGTCGCGCCGTACCGCCGGTAGCCCGACGCGTCCCGATCCGGCTCGGGCAGGAGTCCGACCTGGTGGTAGTGCCGGACCGCCCGAACCGTGACACCGGCGTAGGCGGCCAGTTGACTGATCGTCAGCATGCTCCGATCCTGCCCCCTGTCTTGCCCGGTCAGGGCGATACCGGCTCAGGAGACCTTGCGCCGGTAGGTGAGGCCGGCGAACAGGTAGGCCAGGACGAGGATGCCGACGCACCAGGCGAGGGCGGTCCAGATGTCGGCGTCGACCGGCTGCTGGGCGAACAGGTCCCGGATCGCGTTGACGATCGAGGTCACCGGCTGATGCTCGGCGAAGGCGCGCACCGGGCCGGGCATCGACCCGGTGGGCACGAAGGCGGAGCTGACGAACGGCAGGAAGATGAGCGGATAGGAGAACGCGCCCGCGCCGTCCGGCGTCTTCGCGGTGAGGCCGGGAATCACGGCGACCCACGTCAGGGCCAGGGTGAGGAGGGTCAGGATGCCGGCGACGGCGAGCCACCCTCCCACGTTCGCCCCCGTGCGAAAGCCCATGATCAGGCCGACGCCGATGACGACCACGAGCGAAACCAGGTTCGCGACCAGCGAGGTCAGCACGTGCGCCCACAGCACCGACGAGCGGGCGATCGGCATGGACTGGAAACGCTCGAAGATGCCGCCCTTCATGTCCAGGAAGAGCCGGAAGGCCGTGTACGAGATGCCCGAGGCGATCGTGATGATCAGGATGCCGGGCAGCAGGTAGTTGACGTACGAGTCGGAGCCGGTCTCGATCGCGCCGCCGAAGACGTAGACGAACAGCAGCATGAACGCGATCGGCATGATCGCGGTGGTGATGATGGTGTCCGGGCTGCGGGCGATGTGCCGCAGCGAACGCCCCAGGAGAACCATGGTGTCGCCGAGAAAGTGTTTGTTCATCACTGTTCCTTGTCCGTGCGGGCGCCGACGAGGGTGAGGAAGACGTCCTCGAGGCTGGGCTGCTTCTCGACGTACTCGACTTTCGCAGGCGGGAGAAGTTTCTTCAGCTCGCTGAGGGTGCCGTTCACGATGATCCGCCCCTCGTGCAGGATCGCGATCCGGTCGGCGAGGTGTTCGGCCTCGTCGAGGTACTGGGTGGTCAGCAGCACCGTCGTACCGCCCTTGGCCAGTTCCTTCACGGCCTGCCACACCTCGATGCGCGCCTGCGGGTCAAGTCCGGTCGTCGGCTCGTCGAGGAAGACGACCGGCGGGTTCCCGATGAGGCTCATCGCGATGTCCAGACGGCGGCGCATGCCTCCGGAGTACGTCGCCACCCTTCGGTTGCCCGCCTCGGTCAGCGAGAAGCGCCCCAGGAGGTCGTCCGCGACCGCGCGCGCGTCCCTGAGGTGCCGGAGCCTGGCGACCAGGACCAGGTTCTCCCGGCCGCTGAGCATCTCGTCGACCGCCGCGAACTGACCGGTGAGGCTGATCGACTCACGGACGTCGGCGGCTTGGGTCTGCACATCGAAACCGTTGACCCGGGCAGTCCCCGCGTCGGCCTTGAGCAGCGTGGAGAGGATCTTCACGACGGTGGTCTTACCGGCCCCGTTCGAGCCGAGAAGGGCGAAGATGCTGCCCCGCGCCACGTCGATGTCCACCCCGCGCAGGACCGTCAACTGCTTGAACGACTTCTCCAGGCCGTGCACGCGGATCGCGGGTTCCTCGACCTGGGCTGGTGTTGGCGAATTACTCACGGCAGAGAGCATGAAGGGTTGACGCTGCGTCAGGGTCAAGCCCACGGCGTGGGAATCGGCTCCGTCTGCGGGAACACCACAGCCGCGAGCAGAGCCGCGATGATCATCACCGCCCAACCTGCCGCGACACTGACACCGGTCGGTGTCGGTTGGCGGCCGGCCGGGGCCGACGGACTCGAATCGACAGTCACCACGCGCCTCCTGCGACGGTGAGGACCCGTGTCTCGTGCCCTAGTCGCCATGTCACTCCCGGGGGCGCGGCGCCGTCGATGGTTTTCACGCACGCGCTACGACCCGAGCCCAACTTTTGACGCCGCCGTGACGGCGACCGCTCGCGTGAACCGAATTGCGGCGGACCCGTCCGACGCCATCAGAGCACCGATCGATTCTCAATAGGCGTGAGGTTGGTCGCGATGCCGATGTCGGTGCGGCAGGGTAGGTTTATGACCGGTGTGCCGGGAAGGCTGGTCGGCAATGTTCTTGTCGTGCCTGGTTGAGGAGCTTCGTGTCCGGTACCCCTTCTCGTTCGCCTCGTTTCCTGTTCGGCCGTGGTAGCTGGCCAGAGACCCGCCGGATCGGTGACGTGTTGCGCACCGAAACCGTTGGCGGGGCGCTGCTGCTGGGCGCGGCAGTGCTGGCCCTGGTCTGGGCGAACTCTCCGTGGGCGTCGGCCTATCAGAAGCTGGGCGCGTTGCAGATCGGGCCGCACGCGCTGCACCTGGACCTGACTCTCGCGCAGTGGGCTGCCGACGGCCTGCTGGCGATCTTCTTCTTCGTCGCCGGGCTGGAACTCAAGCGTGAGTTCGTCGCTGGCGACCTGCGCGACCCGCGTCGGGCGATCATGCCGGTCGCCGCGGCCCTGGGCGGCATGATCGCACCGGCACTGATCTACACGGCGATCAACGCGAACACGGCCGGCGGGGCGTTGTCCGGGTGGGCGGTGCCGACCGCCACCGACATCGCCTTCGCGCTCGCCGTGCTCGGGGTCATCGCCACCCACCTGCCCGCAGCGCTGCGCACGTTCCTGTTGACGCTCGCCGTTGTCGACGACCTTCTCGCCATCGTCATCATCGCGGTGTTCTACACCAGTAGCCTGCACCTGCTGCCGCTGCTGGCCGCCCTGGTGCCGCTCGCCGGGTTCGCGGTGCTGGTGCAACGCCGGGTGCGGTCGTGGTGGTTGCTGCTCCCGCTGGCCGCCGCCACCTGGGCGCTGGTGCACGCCTCGGGGATCCACGCCACCGTCGCCGGCGTGTTGCTCGGGTTCATGGTGCCGGTGCTGCGTCGCGCCGAAGGCCCCGGGCCCGGCCTGGCGGAGCATTTCGAACACCGGTGGCGGCCACTGTCAGCCGGAGTGGCGGTGCCGGTTTTCGCGTTCTTCGCCGCCGGGGTGTCGCTGGCCGGCGCCGGCGGGCTCGGCGCGACAGTGCGGGACCCGGTGACCATCGGCATCGTCGCCGGTCTGGTTCTCGGCAAGTGTGTCGGCGTGCTCGGTGCGACGTGGCTGATGCAGCGGGTCACCCGCGCTTCCCTCGGCGACGAGGTGAGCTGGTGGGACGTGCTCGGGCTGTCGCTACTGGCCGGCATCGGGTTCACCGTGTCGCTGCTGATCGGCGAACTCGCGTTCGGCACCGGCAGCGAGAAGGACGAGCACGCCCGCATCGGCATCCTGGCCGGATCGCTGATCGCCGCGCTGCTGGCCACCGTGGTGCTGCGCGCCCGCAACCGCCACTACCGGCGGCTGTGCGCCGTGGAGGAGGCGGACGCGGACGCCGACGGCGTCCCCGACATCTACCAGCGGCAGGACTCCGACGTACCGCGCTGAGCCTGGCGGGGCTCCCCTCCGTGGCGGCAGCGAGTACCCAGGACGGCGAGGGCACGGCGTGGTCGGCGGGCGGTCCCGTGACCCAGGGGCCGGCCAGCTGCACGGCGCGGCCCGAGCAGGCAGGTTCCTAATTCCGGCGTCGCGTCAGGTGTACGACCACCTCGTCGCCGTCGGTCTTGCCGATCGCCCTGCGCACCGCGCCGTTGATGGGCAACTTGTGCGTGCCGTCACCGAGCGCCATGAAGGCTCCCTCGAACGGCACGCCGTCCACGGTGCCGGCGACCTTGACGAGGCCCCGGGTGCCGAAGATCTCGGCCGAGTCAGGCAGTTTGACGCAGGTCCAGGTGTCGCCCTCGCTGATCTTGCCCAGGGTGGCGGTGAAGGTGATGTCGAGCGGTCCGAGAGCCATGTCGGGTCCTTCCGGATCGATGTGACGCCGGCAGGAGGTCATGCGAAGGCGCCGACGATGGCGCCGATGGCGAGCAGCTTGATCAGCCAATCGGCGCCGTGCAGTGTCGCGCTGCGGACCGGCACGTTCTCCCAGACGACCGAGCCGGCCAGCAGGACGACCGGCAGGGCCCAGAGTGCCAGGCCCAGCAGCACACCGGCGGCCAGACCTGACCAGTCCCCGGCGATCAGCAGTCCCGCGGTCAGCGTGGCCGTGACAGCGTTCCGCAGCGCCTCGGCGATGACCTGCCACGCCTGCGGGCGCGTGGGCGCCGTTTCCACCACGGCGGGCGCCGCGGGCACGACCGAGTAGAACGCGAAGCTGACGATGGCGGCGACCAGCGTCGCGACCGAGATCCCCACGACGACCACAACCCCGACCCCCTTATAGTACCGCAGGGTACTAATTGCGGACAGCGTAGGAGCGCAATTAAAGTACTGTCAAGTACCGAATTTGGAGGATGGTCATCACCGAGTCAACCGCACGTCGGCGTGGACGTCCCAGCGGCACTCGCGGCGCCGAGCTCCTCGGCGTCGCACGCGAACTGTTCCTGACGCACGGCTTCGCGGCCACGACGATGGACGCGGTCGCCGCCGCGGCCCGCATCTCCAAGGCGTCGCTCTACGCACAGCACCCGTCGAAGGGCGCCCTCTACGCCGCGGTGGTCACCGACTGGGCGAGCCGAGGACGCGACGCGATGCGACCGCACCTCGACGCGCTGGTCGCCGCGCCGGATCTGCCGGCCGCGCTCGGCCGCTTCGGGCGCACGCTGCAGGCGGCGGTGCTGAGCTCCGGCGTGCTCCGCATGCGACGGCTGGTCGCGGCCGAGGCCGACCGGCATCCCGAGGTGGCCGCCCGCTACGCCAGCGAGAGTTGGGACCGCAACATCGCCGCCCTCGCCGCCGCCCTCGCCGAGCTGCACGACCGTGGCAGCCTCCGGGTGGACGACCCGGCCGTGGCGGCGCAGCAGTTCACGTGGCTGCTGCTCGGCGCGGCCCTCAACGACCGGACCCTGCGGGGCGAGATCGCGCCACAGGAGGACCTGTCCACAACGGCCGATGCCGCCGTCGCGACCTTCCTCGCCCGCTACGGCCCAGCCGGAGTCGCACCGCGACGCTGACGGAGCGCTGCCGATCGGCATGCTCATCGCCGGAGGCGCCGTTCGCGTAGCCAGACCAGCACCACCATGGCGATGTTGACCGCGCCGAGGATCAGCACCGTCGCGTCCCCGGAGTCGGTGGACCGGTCGATCGCGTAGGGCTCGCCGTCCGCCAGCACCGTGTTGACGATCCCGAACAGGACGTTGTTGGCGACGTGGAACGCGACCGGCCGATGCTTGGCCGGTCAGGAGCCGTACTCGACGAAGGGACCGTCGGCGCGGAACGCCCGCTGCGCGAAGCGTTCACCGATGCGCAGGTGGGTGGCGGTGTCCGGGTGTAGTTGGTCGGGCAGCGGCAGCTCGGCGAAGTCGGCCTCGCCGTAGAGGCCGAGGCCGTCGAGGTGGTGCAGGTTCGGATCGTCCACCGCGCGCTGGGTGGTGATACGGGCCAACTCGTCGCGGACGACGCCGAGGGTGAGTTTCCCGCTCGCCCGTTCCGCCGGGTCGCCGGTGGCCCGGAAGCTCACCTGACCGGCGGCGAGGGCGGTGAGGTCGAACGTGCCGGGGCCGGGGGTGTCCTCGTGGATGGGGCAGTAGATCGGTGACACGACGAGCAACGGCGTGCTCGGATGCCCCTCCCGGATGGTGTCGAGGAAGCCGTGTACGGCCGGGGTGAAGGCGCGCAGCCGCATCAGGTCGGCGTTGACCAGGTTGATGCCGATCTTCACGCTGATGAGGTCTGCCGGCGTGTCCCGCATGGTGCGGGCGGTGAACGGGTCGAGCATCGCGCTGCCGCCGAAGCCGAGGTTGATCAGGTCGACGCCGCCGAGGGACGCGGCGACAGCGGGCCAGATGGCGGTGGGGTTGGTGGCGTTGGAGCCCTGACTGATGGAACTGCCGTGGTGCAGCCACACGCGGCGTCCCCGCTGCGGCGTGGGCGCCACCGGAGCGTCGGTACGCAGGGCGACGAGTTCGGTGGTCTCGCGGTGCGGCAGCCAGATCTCGATGTCCTTCACCCGGTCGGGCAGGCCGGTGAAGCGGACGGTGCCGGGTGGACCGGACCGGCGCTCCGTGGTCCCGCTTGCCATGTCGATGATCTCCGTGTCGCCGCCGGCGGCACTGGCCTGGTCCGTCAGCTGGCCGTCGACGAGCAGGTCGTAGACGCCGTCGGGGCGGGACGGCAGGCCCTTGTGGACGACGCGGGTGGGCAGCGTGTCGAGTTCGACGGAGGTGGCGCGGGTCCGGAAGGCCAGCCGCACCCCGGAGGGTTGGGACTCCACCATCGTGAGCTGGTCGTCGGTGTACTGGGCACGGGCCCAGGCGGGCAGGCGGTGCGGCAGCACACCGCGCCGGGTGTGCTGCAGGTCGAGCGCGCCGCGCAGAAGCTCGGTGCTGATCGGGGTGGTGATCCAGGTGTGGGTCATGTTCTCGATCCGTGGCTCGGTGTGACATGGTCCGCGCCCGGCGGCAACCGGGTCCGCTGTTACAGCCAATCGTGTTCGCGGGCGTAGCGGGCCGCTTCGTGACGTGTCCGGGTCTGGGTCTTCCGCATGGCGTTGGACAGGTAGTTGCGGACGGTCCCCGGGGCGAGGTGCAGCCGGACGGCGATGTCGGCGACCGAGTAGCCCTCACCCGTGACCCGTAGGACGTCGGCCTCACGATCGGTGAGGGGGTTGTCCTCGGTGACCGCGAGCGCGGACACGTCCGGGTCGATCCAGCGCTTACCCGCGTGCAGGGTGGCGATGACGGAGGAGATGTGCGCCGGCTCGGCGGACTTGCTGACGAAGCCCTGGACGCCGAGCTTCAACGCCTTGCGCAGCACGCCGGGGCGGGCGTGCCGGGTCAGCATGAGGACCACCTGGTCCGGGCGCGTACGCCGGATCTCGGCGACCGCGCCCAGGCCGTCCACTCCCGGCATCTCCAGGTCGATGACCAGCACGTCGGGCTCGTGCCGCACTGTGGCAGCGACGGCCGTCGCGGCGTCGGACGCCTCGGCGAGAACGGTGATGTCGCCCTCCATCGGCAGCAGCGCGGCCAGGGCCGTACGCAGCAGCGCCTCGTCGTCGGCGAGCACGATCCTGGTCATCGGCCGGCGCTCCGCCGCCTGCCGGCACGCACGGTGGGGAACACCGCCGCCGTACGGAACTCGTCCTCCTGCTGTTCCACCGTCAGCTCCCCTCCGTCGCCCGCCACCCGTTGCCGGAGTGCGGCCAGTCCTCTCAGCTCGGGCGGCGAGGTCGCGGTCACGCCGTCGTTGGCGATGGTGATGCCCGACTCGGCGAGCGTGATCCGCACCTGGGTGGCCTGCGCGTGGCGCAGGATGTTCGTGGTCGTCTCGCGCAGCACCTGCCCGAGCAGTTCGCTGAAGCGGGCGTCGACCTCGGCCTCCCGGGTCACCCGCACCCGGATGCCGGCCGCCTCGAACAGGTTCTTGGCGTTCTCGATCTCCGCGGTGAGGTTGAGCCGCCGTTGCGCGTAGGCCAACTCCTTGGTCTGCGCGATGGTGTCGCTGACCAACCCGTACGTCTCCCGCAGTTCCCTCTCCGCCCGCGCGGTGTCGCGGAGCAGCAGTCGCTGCGCCAGGGCGATCTTCAATTTCACCACGTGCAGGGTGTGGCCCTGGATGTCGTGCAGGTCGCTGGCGAAGCGGACGCGTTCGCGGATCACCGCGAGTTCCGCTTCCCGCTCCCGGGTCTGCTCCAGTTCCCGGATGAGGTCGAAGAACCGTTCGCCCACGATCGTGAAGACCGTCACGATGATGGTCAGGACGGTCGGAATGAGAACGTAGGTGAGCAGCACGGCACCGATGTCGTCCCGCTGCACCAGCAGTCGCGTCGCGCCGACGGCGGCGACGTAGCCGAAGAGCCCGGCCAGAGCGCGCTTCCGGTGCCGCCGGACCTCGCGCATGGCGAGGGAGCCCACCGCGCAGAACCCCCAGTAGGCGTTGGGGCTGGCGGTCACCAGGACCCCCAGCGGCCACACCACCCCCGCCACGACCAGGCACGGCCGCGCCACCCGCGCCAGGTCGTCGGCCGTCCACCGCTCGAACGCCACCACCGCCGCCACAGCTCCGGGCCCCAGGATGATCACATGCCACCAGGTACGCGCGTCGACGTAGAGCAGGACCACCGCGGCGAACACCACGGGCGGTAGCGAGGTGGCGAGGTTGAGTCGGCGCAGTCTTCCCTGCGTCGACTCGGTGTAGCGCGGCGACGTGGCGGTCACCACCCCAGTATTGGGCAGCCAGGAACCGCGAACAGTGACACCACGTCACATCCGGTGGTGACGTGGCGCCACTGACGGGGAGGCCGCGTCCGCGCTGTCATTGGCCCATGTCCACCACACCAGTCATCGAAGTCGACCGGCTGAACCTCACCTACGGCGACTTCCACGCCGTCAGGGAGCTCTCCTTCGAGGTACGGCCCGGAGAGCTGTACGCGCTGCTGGGCACCAACGGCGCCGGCAAGACGTCGACCCTGGAGGTCGTCGAGGGCCACCGGAGGCCGACCTCGGGCTCGGTACGCGTCTTCGGGCACAGCCCCGACGACCGTCGGGCGGTCCGTCCCCGGACGGGGGTGATGCTCCAGGAGAGCGGATTCTCCCCGGACCTCACCGTCCGTGAGTCAGTCGGCCTGATCGGCCGGCTCACCCGACGCACCGACGACGTCGACCGGGTGCTCGACGTGGTCGACCTCACCGGTCGGGCCGGCCGCAGGGTGTCCCAGCTGTCCGGCGGGGAGAAACGCCGGCTGGACTTCGCCACAGCGGTCTACGGCACCCCGGAGCTGATCGTCCTGGACGAGCCGACCACCGGTCTCGACATCCAGTCCCGCGACGCCGTCTGGGCCACCGTCGACCGGCTGCGGGAGAACGGTTCCACGATCGTGCTCACCACGCACTACCTGGAGGAGGCGCAGCAGCGCGCCGACCGGATCGGACTCATGCACGACGGCGCCCTGCACCGCGAGGGCACCGTCTCCGAGCTGACCCGCACCCTTCCCGGCATGATCCGCTTCTCCCTGACCGCGCCGGTGCCGCCACTACCACTGCCGGCGGCCGTCGACGCGGACGGAAAGGTCACCGTCGAGTCCTTCGAACTGCAGAATGATCTGCACCTCCTGCTCGGCTGGGCCCAGGAGCACGCCGTGGAGCTGCGCGACCTGGCGGCGGGACCGACCCGACTCGACGACGTGTTCCGCGCCATCAACAGTTGATCCACTTCTCCGAGAGGTCCAGCACCGTGTTGTCCATCGCGTCCAGCGAGCTGATCCAGATCTTCCGCAACCGGCTGGTGCTGATCACCAGCCTCATCATCCCGGCGGCGGTGTCCGCGTTCTTCGTCCGTCAGCACGACACCTACGCCGCCCTCGGGAGCCTCGGCTACGTCGCCGCGATCGTGCTGTTCACGATCACCGCGTTCGGGCTCTACACCACGGCCGTCACCACCCTGGCGTCCCGGCGGCAGAACCTCTTCCTCAAGCGGCTGCGCTCCACTGCCGAGAGCGACGCCGGCATCCTCGCCGGTTTGCTGCTGCCCGTACTCCTGCTCACCGTGGTACAGGTGACGGCGATCCTGACCGCCCTGGCCGTGGTCGCCGGTGGCCCGGACAACGTCGTCCTGCTGGTGGTGGCGGCCCTCGCGGCAGTGGCCATGTTGATCGCATTGGCCCTGGCCACGGCCGGGTTGACGAACTCCCCCGAACACGCCCAGGTCACCACCCTGCCCGTCACCCTCGGTGTGATCGCCGTGGCGAGCTGGGTCGGCATCTCCGGCACCGAGAGCCTCGCCTGGCTCAAGCGGCTGCTGCCCGGCGGAGCGGCCACCGAGCTGACGATGAACGCCTGGAACGGCGGCGTCGCCGTCGTCGACTCCCTGCTCCTGCTCGCGCCCACGCTCGGCTGGGTCGTCATCGCCGTCATCCTCGCCACCCGACTCTTCCGCTGGGAGCCCCGCCGATGACCACCGCACCCCGGGCCGACACCCCGACCCTCGCCGAGGACCTCCTCCTGCTGTTCCAACCCGCATCCGGAACCATCGCCGGCGAGAACACCCTCTTCTACGTCCTCGGTGGAGCCGTCCTCGCCGACCTCGCCCTCGGCGACCACCTGACCGCCGAGGCCAAGGGGCGGGTCGGCAGCGTGCCGGGGCATCCGCCGTCGGACGGCCTCCTGCGGTCGGCGTGGGACTACCTCGCCGCGAAACCCCGAGGGGTGCAGACGGCCCTGGCGGCGATCGGTCCCACCCTGCGCGAGCCGGTGCTGCGGCGGCTCATCGCGCGCGGTGATATCGACCAGGAGCCCCACAAGGTGCTCGGCCTGTTCCGCACCACGGTTCTGCGCGACGGCCGGACCGAACGCCGGCCACGCCTCCTCGCCGACGTCCGGCGGGTGCTCGTGGACGGCGCGGAGCCGCCGGCCCGGGTCGCCGCGCTCGCGGCGCTGCTCTCCGCGAGCGGGACGCTCCCGCAGTTCCACCGGGAGATCCCGTGGACGTCACCGGTGATCAACCGGGCCAAGGAACTCGAGCGGGGCGACTGGGGCGCCGACGCCGCCGGTGCGGCCGTGACGCGTACCGTGACGGCCACTGTCGTCAACAGCGCCATCGGGGCCATCACCGTGCTCCCGCGAAGCTAGCGCCGACGCGCGTGGCCCCGATGCCCAGCCGACGGTGACAGTTCGGCGCCCGTCAGGCGTGCGCAGACATCGAGCAACCCGTCCTGTCTCTCCGGGGATTTCTCGGCATTCCCCGGTCGCCAGGCGCGTTGCCGTCGACCGTCACCTCCCGCTCGTTGGCACCCATGCGGCCGAGACCGACGTTCAGCACGACTGTGTCGTACGGGCCGAGCTTCTGCGCATCAGCCACGCGGCCACCGCCGTGGCCGAGGCGGTCCTGGTCACGGCGCCGGTCTGGCGACCTGGCTCGGGGTGACCATCATCGGTGGCGAGTTGGCCACGGGTGCCGCGCTGCGCGGCACCTGGAACATCCTTCCGCTCGTGCTGCTCAGCCTCGGCGCGGCGGTGTTAGCGGTCGGCTGGACACCTCGTTGGACGATGCTCGTCGGCGGCCTGCCCACCACCGGTGGTTTTCTCCTGCTGGTCACCGCCGAGAGCATCGCGGCGCCGGTCCGGCGTCGGCGCGTCGGCCTGACCGCCGTCACGCCGTTGCGAGGAATCCTCGCGTGTGACCGTCGCATGCTCCAGAGTCAGAATAAGAAGCCATCGATAGGCGGGAGTGAACCATGTCGGCGGAACAGGTGATCACGGCGGCGTTGGCAGCAGGGGCGGGCGCGGGGCTGAAGGACACCGCCTCGGCGGTGGTGCAGGACGCGTACGCGGGTTTGAAGGATCTGCTCAAGCACCGGTTCGGCGACCGCGAGGGTACGGCGGCGCGGGCGTTGGCGGCCGACGAGACGGACCCCGGTGTGTGGCAAGCCCGGATCGGAGAGGCCCTGGTCACGTCCGGCGCCGACGGCGACGAGCGGGTCCTCGCCGCCGCGCGCCGACTGTTGGACCTGGCTGACCCGGTGGGCAAGTTCCGTGTCGACGCCCACGCGGCCAAGGGTGTGCAGATCGGTGACCACACCACCCAGAACAACACCTTCTCCTGACCCGGACCGGCCGCCGAGGCCGGCCCACCGGTTTGACGTCCGCGCGGCCGGTGCGGTGTTGGCCGGTGATCGCCGTACTCGAACGGAGGCCCGGTGCGCAGACTCCGCCACGCCCTCGCCGTCTCCCTTCTCCTCCTCCTCGCGCTCACCGCGTCGGGTTGCGGGCGCGACCGGTCGCTGTGCGAGTACGCCAACGGCCTGGTCACTGACGCCCGTCTGACCGAGGCGGCGAACGCCTACGCTGCCGCTCAGCGAAGTGGCGAGGGACGCTGCGCCGACACCGGGGCGGACAAGGTCGCCGACCTGCGACGGGACGTCACCAAGCACGTGGCGGCGGGGCGCGCGGCCCTGGCGGCAGGCGACAAGGCCAAGGCGCGGAGCGCGTACGAGGCGGCGCTCGCCGTCGACCGCGGCGACGAGACAGCTCGGGGCGAGTTGCTGCTGCTCGGCCAGGCCACGCCCGCCCCGCCGGTGCCGACGCTCGTCGTGCAGGAGGTGCCGGCGAAGCGGGACCGCCCGAGCGTCTTCACCTGGCTGGCTCTCGCCACGGCCGTCACCACGGCGATCGTCAACGCGGCGCTGTTGGTCCTGTGGCACCGCCGGGTCGCGGCGATCGGTCGGCAGGTGGGCGCCTCCCTGCGCACGGTTTACGGCATGGACCAGCGGATCAGCGACGTGGAGCGTCGCGCCGCCGCGACCGATCGGCGAGTCGACGAGGCGGGCGCGCGGATCGACAGAACCGGCGCAACCGTGGCGGCGCTCGACCGGACGGTCACCGAGTCGGCGCTCACCGCGCGACAACTGTCCGCGATGGACGCCCGGCTGTCGGAGGTCGACGGTCGGGTCGCGTCGGCCAACGCCCGAGCGGTGGCGGCGAACACCCGGATGGACGGCCTGGCCGCCGATGCTGCCGCCCTGCGCGACGACGTCGAGCGGTCCCAGCGCACCCTCCTGCGCCTCATCCGGTCGACGGCGACGCGCGACGGGCGGGCGGTCGCTCATGAGAGGTTCGTCCGACCGGAGGACACGTGAGCCAGGACATCACCGTCGGCCTGTTCCTTCTCGAGGACGGGCCGGACACCGCCGACGACCACGCCCGTCTGCTGATCCACCGGAGAATGCGCACGGACGAGGGCGGCCGACTCGACGAGTTCTGGATCTCCGACTGGGTCGATCCCCTGCGGATCGCGTCGGTCGGAGCCGAGGACGACGACGACACCGGCGACTGGCACGGCCTACTGCTCGGCCTGGACCTGCCGACTGTGACGTTCCGCGCCGCACCGACACCGATCGTGCTCACCCGAGGTGAGCGTGAGCGGTTCGCGGGTTCCCGTCCCGTCCCGTTGCTGCGCGCCGAGGCGCGACTCGACGACAGCGGCATCGTGCTCGACGCCATCCATGCCGACCTGCGGTTCAACCGCGACGAACCGCTGGTGGTGGGCTTCCTGCGGGCCGTCCGCGACACCATCGACGGTCTCGACCTCAGCATCCAGCGCGCCGCGGACGTCACCGGGCGCTCCGTCGGCCCCGGCCAGCCGGTCGCTGATCCGGAAGCCGTCCGCCCGCACCCCGCCCGTCCGCGCCGGACCCGCACGGACGGGTTCACGGTGGCGAACGAGCTCGACGCATGGGTCGTCGAGCTGCGAGACGTGCGCGGCGCGCAGATCGGCAACCACAACCGTCAGATCAACCGGTTCGTCGTACACCGGCCGGACCGGGCCATCGACTTCCGCGACGTGCTCGACCGCGAGAACGTGCAGCGGGCGATCCGCCGGCTGTCCGAGCAGCGCGACGACCGGGGCCTGCGCGACGACCTCGTCGCGGCGCTGCGCGGGGCTACCGGCGGGTGGGTCGCCGAGAAACCGCTGGCGCTGACCGCCCGAGTACGGGAACCGGGCTTCTGGGAAAGCCTGCTCTTCGTCGACGATGTGCGTGGAGTGCAGGTCGGCGATCACGGGACGCAACGCAACACGTTCCGCTACACGGTGATGGACGAGCCGCGGGCCGCCGCGTTGCTGCGCGAGAGCCCCGGCCTGGCCCGCGCGCTGGCGGACTGTCTCTGCCCGCGAGACGGCCGCGGCGACGTGAACGCGGTGACCCGGACGCTCGACACCCATCTGCGCTCGCTGCCCGTCGAGGTCGACCGCCACCGGGGCGTGGCTGTCGGCACCCCGGGGCGGGGCGAGCATCTGCGGATCATCCGCACGGACGGGGTGACGGTCGGGGTTGGCAACGCGATTCGCAACGACGAGCAGTTCGAGTTCGCACGGCTCGCGCGGACACGCGCCGAACTCCTCGAGCAGATGCGTCTGACGCGGCCGGAGCGGGAGACAGACCATCCCGGCCGCGGATTCGACTTCTAGCGGTGAACCGTCGACCGACTGACGAGCAGGTCCCGGGTCAGCGGGCTGCGGGCGGGGTGGGCCGGTTCGAGGCTATCTGCCAGCAGGCGTCGCGCGCGTCGGTCAGCTGTTCCGGGGTGATGCCCTCAAGGGTTCTGGCGAGTTGACCGGCTCGTTGGCGCATCGCTGTGGTGACCTGGTGGGTGCCGGCCCAGGTGAGGCGCGGGTCGGCCATGGCGGTGCGTAGGCTCTGTAGCAGCGGGTCCAGCATGATCGCGGCGGTCTGTAGCGCGTGGAGCGTTTCGGTTTCGAGGATCTGCTCGGGTTGCAGCGTCGGTGCGGCCGCGTGTCGCACGTCGACAGCGTAGAGATGGCCGGCGTCGTCGTGGGCCAGGGAAAGGCGTGGCAGGCGCGCCATCCGGTGGTATGTCCAGTTGGAGATCGTCGTCAGGCAGGCGTGGCGGACCACCGCCATCTGATCGGGGCTCAGCCCACGCAGCAGCGGTGCGAGCTGGCGATGCTGCCAGCGCAGAAAGTTCCGTTCATGGTGGCACCGCGGCGGCAGGGCAGCGGCCGCCGCGTTCACGGCGAGCGACGCCGCACTGATCGCGAGCAGCGTTTCGCAGCCAACGGTGTGGTCGAGCCCGGCGAAGCCCGGTGCCCGCTCGCGTACCCCGGCCGGGTCCAGGTCGGCGGCAGACGTCGGTGCCGGGGTCTCCTTGGGAAGCGGGGGCGGCGTGTCGGTAGCGGTTCGCCAGACGACGCTGACGTACCAGTTCGATGGGGCCTGACCCGGTCTACGCATCTCGTGGTAAAGCGAGACGCTGCCACTGTCCCTCCCCCGTCCCAGCGAGTACCTGACCATGCAGGTCGCGTCGACGTATTCAGCCACCTCGGCCGCGGCGACGCTGCCGAGCGCACACCCAAAGGTCCGCAGTTGCTGTGGGTACTCGACGAACGGCCGGCCTGGACGCCGCCACGCGGCGTGTTCCCAGGTGCCGTCGCGGGCCCGCTGAGCGAGGACGAGCGTGGCTTCCCGCGGTGCGGGGAAGCCGGCGGGGAAACGTGGAGGCAGCCCCGCGTCCAGTTCGGTCAGGCCCGTCGCGGCGCCGTAGAAGATGTCGGCCTGGGCGTCATAGTCGTAGGGCGGCTGTGGTGGCCTCCTCGGCTCGAGTCGGCCGTCGATGTCGGCCGCGTCGAGCTCACCGAGGACGATCCGGACGACGTGCTCGGCGTACTGACCTTCGTCCTTGAGATCCAGCCGAAAGACCGGAACATCGTCCTCCACGAGCACCGAGCACCAACTCGGCAGCGGGTCCTCCGGGACGTCCGGATGCGGTATCCGGCCAACCCTCCGAACCGCGCGCCGCAGCGCCGCGACGCCAGCGGTCTGGTCTGTGGTGTCGTATAAGGCGAGGGCCACCTGGGAGCAGTGGTCAGCAACGTAGGCGACCAGGTCCGCCTCGTCATAACGCAGCATCGAGCGATGTTCTCACGCCCACCGCGGTGCGGTGTCGCCGTCGAAAACATCTCGACTGGACCGGCGGGATCGACCACGATGCCAGCGTGGATCGCGAGCGCCTGGTGAGGTTGAGCAAACGGATGTCGAAGGCCCTCCGGCACGATCCCGACCGGGCCGGCCTGGTGCTCGACCCGGCCGGTTGGACTCCGGTCGACGCCCTGCTCGCCGCCCTCCGCATCGAGCGGGCCGAGCTGGACGCGGTCGTCGCCGGCAACGACAAGCAGCGGTTCGCTGTCGAGCGTGGCGCCGACGGGGTGCTGCGGATCCGGGCCAACCAGGGCCACTCCGTCCCGGTGGACCTCGGGCTGCCCCCGGCGACCCCGCCGGACCGGCTCTATCACGGCACCGGTGCCGGCGCGCTGGAGTCGATCCGGGCCACCGGCCTGCACCGCGGCGGCCGGCACCACGTCCATCTCTCCGCCGACTCCGAAACCGCCCATTGGGTCGGCGCTCGACGGGCCGGTCGGGTGGTGATCCTCACCGTCGACGCGGCGACGATGGCCGCCGACGGGCACGTGTTCCACCGCAGCGCCAACGGCGTCTGGCTCACCGACGCGGTCCCGGCCCGCTACCTGCTCGACTGAGCTGGCCGCTGTTCCTGGCGGTCGCACGCGGCACCGGACCAGCCTCTACGGCAAAATGATCGCATGCCAGGCCTTCGCATCGCGCTCGCCAATGTCGAGATCCCGACGAGCCCGGAGGACTCGGTGACGCGGGCCGAGCACGCGGTGCGGGCCGCCGCCGAGGCGGGCGCTCGCATCGTGTGCTTCCCGGAGGCGTACGTGCCGGGGTACCCCTGGCCGCCGCGCACGCGTAAGCCGGTGACCGCCGAGTTCCTGGCGGCCGCGCACGAGCGCATCGCCAGGGTCGCGGGCGAGAGCCGGATCCACGTGGTGCTCGGCACCGAGC
This sequence comes from Micromonospora sp. WMMD1120, assembly GCF_029626235.1. Classification (NCBI taxonomy): domain Bacteria; kingdom Bacillati; phylum Actinomycetota; class Actinomycetes; order Micromonosporales; family Micromonosporaceae; genus Micromonospora; species Micromonospora sp. WMMD1120. Next base: position 6,690,042 of record NZ_JARUBO010000005.1, read on the forward strand.
GGTACGTGTCGGACAAGCCGCGGCTGACCGCGCTCGTGCTGGGACCGGATGGCGACGTGGTGGGGCACCAGGACAAGGTGCAGCTTGATCCGGACGAGGACGCCACCTACGAGCCGGGCGCCGGGCGGCGGGTGTTCGACGTCGACGGCGTCCGCTTCGGCATCACGATCTGCCACGAAGGCTTCCGCTACCCGGAGACCGTGCGCTGGGCGGTACGCAACGGAGCGCAGCTGGTGTTCCACCCGCACTACAACGAAGCCGAGCCCGGATCGTTCCAGCCCACCGAGTTCGCCGACCCGAGGAACTCCTTCCACGAGAAGGCGTTCCTCTGTCGCGCCGCGGAGAACGCCTGTTACGTCGCCGCCGTCAACTGCGCGAGCCCCGGCTCGCCCACCACCTCCGCCGTCGTAGGACCGGACGGCACGCTGCTCGACTTCCAGCCGTACGGCACGCCCGGCCTGTTGGTCTGCGACATCGATCCGACCGCGGCCAGCCCACTGCTCGCCCAGCGGCTGCGAACCACTCCTTGACCCGCCACAGCGGGTCGATGGTCCGAAGGAACGAGCGGTGTACGCCGGTACAGTTCACGGCACGCGGGGCAGCTCGGGCGTGCTAGCCAGTGGTCGCCTCGCGCTGGATCTGCTCGAACTGCGCGGCCATCGCGGCGGCCAGGGTCTGCGCGGCGGACAGCGGTCGAACCATGACCGTCAACTCATCGATCAGACCGCTCTCATCCAGATGCAGGAAGTCACAGCCCTCGACGGCGACGTCACCCATCCGCGCCTCGAACACCAACGCGTGATCGCGACCGCCCTCGCCGCTCAACTCGCGGACGTACCGGAAGTCCTCGAAGACCCGCAGCACACCCCGCACGATCGCAACGGTGATCGCCTTGCCCGGATAGGGCTTGAACGCCACTGGACTGCGGAACACCACGTTGTCGGCCAGGGACGCCTCGATGGCGTCGAGGTCGCCCGCTTCAACCGCCGCACGAAAGTCGGTCACCACCTGAGCGTACGGGCTCTGCCACCGTCGTTCTGCCCGCGAAGGCCATCCGGCGCACGGTGACGGTCATGCCCTGAACGTGCGGCGGTAGGTGTCCGGCGGCACGCCGACCGAGCGTTGGAAGTGGCGACGCAGCGTCGTCGCGGTGCCCATGCCGGCGGCCGCCGCGATCGCGTCCACGCCGTCGTCGGTGTTCTCGAGCAGCTCCTGCGCGCGCCGGATCCGCTGGGTCAGCAGCCACCGCAGCGGGGTGGTGCCGGTGACCGCGTGGAACTGCCGGGTCAGGTGACGGGTGCTCAGGTTCGCCTGCCGGGCCAGGTCCGCCACGGTGAGCGGCTGGTCCAGCCGCCGCATCGCCCACGGCATCAGATCGGCCAGTGGATGGTCGTCCCGGACCGGCACCGGCGTGGTGACGAACTGGGCCTGGCCACCCGCCCGGTGCGGCGGCACCACCAGGCGACGGGCGACGATGTTGGCGACCGCCGACCCATGGTCACGCCGGACCAGGTGCAGGCAGAGGTCCATCGCCGCGGCCTTGCCCGCCGACGTCAGCACCTCGCCGTTGTCGACGTAGAGCACGTCCGGGTCGACCGTCACCCGGGGATGACGCGCGGCCAGTTGCTCGGTGTGCGCCCAGTGCGTGGTCGCCCGCAGGCCGTCCAGCAACCCGGCGGCGGCGAGCACGAAGACCCCGGTGCACAGGGAGACCATCCGGGCGCCCGCCCGGTGGGCCTCGCGTACCGCGGCGACGAGGTCGGCCGGCGGGTCTGCGTCGACGTCGGCGACCGCGGGGACGATCACCGTGCCGGCACGGGCCAGGTCGGCCAGGTCGCCGTCCGGCTCCAGCAGGAAGCGGCCGACGCGCGCCGGCCTCGTGCCGCAGACGCTCACGTCGTACCAGGGGCCGGGGACAGCGTCGGGCGGTGAGCCGAAGACCTCGTAGGCCAGGGCCAGTTCGAAGTGGAGCATCCCGTCGGTGGCGGCGATGGCGACGGAGCGCGGGACGACATCCATGTCGGGAATTGTATGGGGCACGTCGTTCCGGACACTGGTGGCGACCATCCGGCCCGACCAGGATCTCTGGCAGTGGATCACCTCGAGGCATGGAGAGCTGGACATGGCGACGGTCGGGAACATCGCGGTCTACGGCGCGTACGGGCACACCGGGCGGTTCGTGGTGGCCGAGCTGCGCAGGCGCGGGTTGGTCCCGCTGCTGCTCGGCCGGGACCGGGACCGGCTGCTGGCGCTGGCCCAGGACCATCCGGGTGCCGAGGCACGACCGGCGTCGGTCGACGATCCGGCCTCGCTCGACCGGGCCCTCGACGGCGCGGAAGCTGTGATCAACGCCGCCGGGCCGTTCGCCTCGACCGCCGGCCCGGTGGTCGAAGCAGCCCTGCGCGCCAGCATTCCCTACGTCGATGTGGCGGCGGAGATCGAGGCCAACCTCGACACCTTCGCCCATCACGCCGAGCGCGCCCGCGCCGCCGGCCTCTTGGTGGTCCCCGCGATGGCCTTCTTCGGCGGCCTCGGTGACCTGCTGGCCACTGCCGCGATGGGCGACTGGACGGCCGCGGACGAGGTGCATGTCGCGTACGGCCTGACCAGCTGGCACCCCACCGGCGGCACGCTGGCCTCGGGGGCGGTCTCGACCCAGCGGCGCGGTGGCCGCCGCCTCCGCTTCACCGGCGGACGGTTGCGTCACCACGACGACGCGCTGCCCACCCTGGAGTGGCCCTTTCCGGCCCCGCTCGGCCCGCGACCCGTGCTCGGCGAGTTCACCATGGCCGACGTCGTCACCATCCCCAGCCACCTGGCCGTCTCCGAGGTCCGCACCTACATGACCACCCGGGCGGCCGCGGACCTGGGATCTTCCGAACCCACCGCGCCGACCGCCGTCGACGAGTGGGGCCGCTCCGCGCAGACGTTCGTCGTCGACGTCCTCGTCCGGTCCGGCGGCACGGAACGCCGACTCGCCGCCACCGGTCAGGACATCTACGCCGTCAGCGCGCCCCTCGCGGTGGAGGCCGTCGACCGCATCCGCACCGGGCGTGCCCGGACGACAGGTGTCGTCTCCGCGGGCGCGGCCTTCGACGCCGTGGACTTCCTCGGCGCTCTCTCCACGCACCTCACGGTGCACCGTCCGGCGGACGTCTGAAGCCGGTCGCCCATCGACGGGGTAGCGCTCAGACGGGTTGACGTACATCGATTGATTGCGGTTACGATCCTCACGACCATCGTTACTCGCCCCACCTCCACGATCCAGAGTGGGATCGACCAGGTGTGGACCCCGCACCGGTGACGGCCAGCGGCACTCGCAGTTCCGGGACGCCTCGAGCCACCGATCGACCTGCCCACTTCGGCACTTCGGCGATGGAGGAGCAATTCATGCAGCGTTCGGTCGACTGGGAACCCGGCTGCGTCGTCGCTGTCGACCAGACGACACTCCCCCACGAGATGACCGTCCTGCACATGACCAGCATCGACCAGATCATCACGGCGATTCAGCGCCTGGCGATCCGGGGCGCTCCGGCCCTCGGACTGGCAGGTGGACTCGGCGTCGCCCTGTCGGCGCACCTGCGATCCGTCGACGACAATGTCGATCATGCTGCGGTACGGGCGGACGCCGAACTACTCGCGGCCGCCCGACCCACCGCCGTGAACCTGCGGTGGGGTGTTGACCGGGCGCTCGGCCGGCTCGCGGACGGCCCGGATGCCGTCCTGCAAGAGGCCCTCGACATGATCAGCGAGGACGAGCGGACGAACCGCGCCGCAGCGACACGTGCCGCGGCCCTCATCCGTGAGGTGTCCCCGCGGCGGCCACTGCACGTCCTCACCCACTGCAATACCGGCCGATTGGCGACCGGCGGCTGGGGAACGGCCCTGGGCGCGATCCGCGAGCTGGCGGCCGGCCGTGACCTCGGCTCGGTGCTCGCGACCGAGACCCGGCCACTGCTGCAGGGTGCCCGACTCACCGTGTGGGAGCTCGCCGAGGCGGGCATCCCGCACCGGCTGTGTATCGACTCGGCCGCCGCGGCGGCCATGGCCCGTGGCCTGGTCGACTGCGTCATCGTCGGCGCGGACCGCATCGCCGCGAACGGCGACACCGCCAACAAGATCGGCACCTATGCGTTGGCCGTGGCCGCGGCGCGCCACGACATCCCGTTCGTCGTCGTCGCACCGGAGTCGTCGGTCGACGTCACCACGCCACACGGCGATGACATCCTCATCGAGGACCGGCCCGCCGACGAGGTACTGGAGATCTCGGGCGCACAGATCGCGCAGCCCGGGACAGCGGTCTACAACCCCGCGTTTGACGTCACACCGATCGACCTGATCACAGCCATTGTCACCGAGGACCGGATCATCCGGCCCACCCGGACCGGCGACACCCCGCCGATCCGCCACGCAGCCGCCCACCTGGCGCGGGAGGCCCGGGAGCTGTACCTGCGGGGGTGGCTCGAGGGTACGTCCGGCAACCTCTCCACGCGGCTCGACGACGCCACGATCCTCGTCACCACGAGTGGACGCAGCAAGGGACGGCTGACGGAGAGCGACACCGTACCCGTCAGCGTGCGGACCGGGACGCCCGTGCGGGCCGACGGGCCGAAGCCGTCCGCCGAGACCAGCATCCACGCCGCCATCTACGCCGCCGATCCGCGCTGCGGCGCGGTCATCCACGTGCATTCCCCGCACGCCACCGCCGTCGCCGTGTTGGCGGCCCGCGCCAACCGGACGTCGGTACGGTTCGTCGATCTCGAACTGATCAAGGGAGGTCCTGACCTCCGCGTGGTGGAACGACGCGGATGCTGTGGCGGGCGACGTGCGCGGTGCGGGTTCCGCGAGTGTCGTCATGCGCCTGTTGACGCAGGACGCCCCGTTGGGCCTCACGACACGCTATGCCTCGCGAGACGTATTCGTCGACACGCTCGGCCAGATACCACGAGGCGCCCTGATCGAAGTGGATCTGGCCAGTGCGAGCCTGCAGTCGGGCACCGCTGAGACGGACGATCGCCGCATGGCCCAGAGCTACGTCTTCGGGGCGGGAGCGCACCGCTGCCCCGGGGACCGCTTGGCGATGCTGGAGGCGCAGGCCTACCTGGACGGGCTCCTCACCCTGGACGCTTCCGAGTACGCCCCCGTTGCCGCGGCCGAACCGCGGCCGTCGACGTTCCGGCACCTGCCCTGGCAGGCACTGGAACGGACGACGAAGTCGGGCGCGGGCACTCCCGGTGGGAGAAGCATCGCGGATGCATAGAATTGTGGTCGGTACTGCCGGACCAGCACATTTTCCGAACTTCCAGTATCTGGTTGGGGACCCTGCGACAGGCCATGCGGTGGTCGTGGATCCGGCATGGGACAGCAAGAGCATCGCCCGAAGAGTTCACCGTGAGGGTTGGAGTCTCCAGGCGGTGCTGCTGACGCACTCGCATTCTGATCACGTCAACGGAGTCGCCGAGCTGGTGGGCCTCCTGCCGGCTCCGGTCTACCTGTCCGGTAACGAAGCCGCCTTCTACGGCTGCGACCAACCGGGGATGGTGCACGTCCGCGACAGCGAGAGCCTGGCGGCTGGCTCCATCGAGGTGAGTGTGCTGGAGACACCCGGCCATACGGTGGGCTCGTCCTGCTTCCGCATAGGCGACGCTCTCTTCGCTGGCGACACGCTGTTTCCCGAAGGCATAGGTTTCACGCACTTCGATGGAGGCTCCGCCACAGACCTCTACGACAGTGTGCGGCGGTTGGAACCAGGAGGTCTCCGAGGACGTCCGGGTCTATTCCGGACACCGGTACCGACGCGGCCCCGGGCTGACCTTCGCAGAGCTTCGGCGGCTCAACGTCTATTTCCACCTGTCCAGCCGGAGGGAGTTCGTCGAGTTCGCCAACAGGCGGACAGTGGCGACGTCGCACGATCGGCTTCTGGGCAGAACGTCAACGACACGCCCCGAGATTCTTGGGTTGACGTGGAGTGATGGCGTCTCGCTCGGTGCGTGACCACACGGGTTCGCATCAGACGTCACTCGCGGTGCAGGACCAGGCCGTACCCACCCTCGCGGGGATCTTGCTCTGGACCAAACCGTGATGCGACAGCTGGTTCCTAGGCATCGTTCCTGCCCCAGTCGCCGAGTGCGACGATCGCCTCGCGCAGGGCGAGCCCGCGATCGGTGAGCGCATAGGCCCGCGTGTTGTGTCGAAGGGGCAGGCGGAACAGCACGCCAGCCGCTTCCAGCTCGCGCAGGCGTGTCGCGAGCATGTTCGTCGGAGCACCGAGGTCGCGCTGCAGATCGCCGTAGCGTTGTGGCCCGTCGAGCAGCCGTTCCACGATGAGAAGGGCCCACCGTGCTCCGACGATGTCGAGGGCCGCGGCGAGGTCGCTCACGCGGTCGGATCGGCGTCCGCCTTCATCCAGAACGGTGAGTAGTGGTAGCCGTCGGGGTCGTCGAATTGGCGCTGGTACATGAAGGGGTAGTCGTCGGTGTCACCGATCCGCCCGCCGGCCGCGCCGGCGCGGTCAACCAGCTCGTCGACCGCCTCGCGGCTGCCCAGGTTGAACGAGACCGTGACCTTCGAGGGCGTGTCAGGTCCACCGACCAGCTCTTCGACTCCGCCGACGCTCGCGTACATCTCGCGGCTGCCGAGCATGACGTACTGCTCGGGCGCGATCGCGAAGCACGACACATTGTGGTCGGACATCTCGGTGTTCAGGGTCCAGCCGAGGGCCGTGTAGAAGGCGGTTGCGCGCTCGACGCTCTCGACCGGGCAGGTGATGAAGAGGCTCATGCGGGCCATGCTTGCAAAATGCAAGTGGTCTGTCAAGGGGCATCCGTCCCGCACAAGGGCCGGGTAGTGCCTGCGTCCCACACCACGGTGTCGCCGTGGGCGCCCGGGTCGTCGACGAGGCGCCGCGATGGCGTTCATGACCGCTTCGAACTGGGGCGCGTCGCCGGCTTGGCCGTCAGCGCGGCCGTGGACGCGGTGGCCGCCGCCGTCAGGGATGTTGCCGGGTTTCTTGATGTCGACGTGGACCCGGTCGCCGGGGGCGCCGTGACCCGGCGACCAACGGCTCCTTACCGTCGTTCAGGGCACGCCGCTGCTGCGCCGATCGCCGGCCCGGCCGTGGCGCGTTTCCGTCAGTCGCAGGGCGGCCGGTACGGCAGGCTCGGCACGTAGCGGGCCCATTGCTCGGGGCTGATCGGGTCGCCGACGCTGGCGCAGATCCGCCCAACCGCCCGCGCCGGATCCACGTCCCAGAAGTCGACGCGGCCATCGCCGCTGTTGACGGTGAGTTGCCGGCCGTCCGGGGTGAAAACGAGCTCAACGTCGCCCAGGCTGGTCTCTTCAAACGCGAAAGCACCGCGCAGGACCGGCCGGCCCGGGTCGGCGACGTTCCACAGCTCCACGCGGCTCACCCCGGCGACCTCCGTCTCGAACGCGATCGTCAGACCATTCGGACTGAACTCCAGACCATGCGGCGCGCCGCCCGTGCGAACCACCGACGGCGGGTCGACGAGCCGGTCGGCATCGACCCGCCAGGTCCACAGCGTTCCGGTGGTGTCGCCGGCCATCAGCAGCCGACCGTCGGGGCTGAAGGCACCGTTGGCGAGGATGGACCGGGCGGTCAACTGCCGCACGGGGCCGACCATCGGCCGACGTGGGTCGGAGAGATCCCATGTTAGGAGAGCGTTGTTGCCGAAACCCGCGAGCAGTCTGCCGTTTGGGGAAAAGCTGGTGTCCCAGACCTGGCCGGGCAGCGACGCGATTCGTTGCGGGCGGACGGGATCGGTGATGTCGAACAGCTTCACGGAGGGCGGCCTGGTGATGCTGGAACTGAACTCCGCGTTGTCTACCACGGCGAGCAGCCGTCCGTCAGGGCTGAACCTCATCTCGATCGCGCCGTTGTCGAGGTCGGTGATGGTGGCGACCGGATCGGCCAGCAGGCTTTCGGTGCGCCGCAGTTGCACGGCGACGAGCTTCCCCACTGGCTCGACAGTCGCCATAAGGGTGCCGTCCGGTCTGAGCGCCAGGCCGCCGCCCTGCGCCGGGCCGACGCCGGGGATCTGCCCGAGCAGTGTGACGGGCGAGTCCTCGCCGATCCGCCACACCTGGGTCCCGGGGGCACCGGCGAGCGCGATGAGGCTGGGATCCGAGCGGCTGAAAGCCGTAGACGTGCGGAAGCCGCCCGGCGTCTCCGCCAGACTCATCCGTGTCCCCGGCCGCCACGGGTTCGCGGCGTCCCAGACCTGTACGCCGTTGCCCGTGGCCTGGAGCAGTTGCCAGCCGGCCGGAGAACGGCGCAAAGCCGGGGCGGCGCCGACCGACGCCTTGACCCGGCCCGCCGCCACATACTGGGCCGGCCGGCCGGAATTCGGGGCAACGAACCGGTAGAGGCGGGTTCCGTTTCGGCTCCCGACAGCCACCACCTGGTCACCCGCGCCGAATGTGAGCCCGACGATCTCCTCGCTCGAGAGTCCGCCTGCTATCGCGAGCCGCCGGGGGCGATCGGGCGGGCGCACGTCCCAGACGGCGGACTTCGCCGGGTCGTCGCCGCTGGGCGCGACCAGGTAACGACCGGCGGCATCGAAGGCGACCCGGCGGGTCCACACCCGTTTGTCAAAATCCTGGTCGCTGGTGTCCGCCGGGTTCCGGCGCACCGGCGCCGCCGGCACCTGCGACAGCAGGGTGAGGCGAGCGGGATCGGCGACGGACCACATTTTCAGCTTGCCGTCGTCGCCCGCGCTGGCCAGTGTCCGGCTGTCCGGGCTGAACGCCAGCGAGTCGGCCCATCTCGGGTGGGCGACCAGGTCGGGTAGCCGGGTCGGCGCCCCGGCTGAGGCGAGCCGCCACAGCGCGATCCGCCCGGAACCGAGCGCAGCGGCGAGCAGCCGGCCGTCCCGGCTGACCGCCAAGGCGTTGACGGTGGACTCCGGCACCGGTTGAACCGCGACTCTGGTGACGGTGGCCGGATCGGTCAGCCGCCAGATCGCGACGACCTCGCCCTTGGCCGGCTCGTCGTACAGCGACGCGGCGAGCAGCCCGCCGTCCGCTGCCAGTGCGATTGCGCCGACCTGTTTGTCGTTCAGGTCGGTGACCTCGCTCCGGCGGCCGTCGGTCAGCCCACGGAGCAGCAGTTGCCGGCCCGTGGACAGGGCCAGCACGGATCCGTCGCCGCCGAGCGCGAGGTCGTGCGCGGGCTGCTCGGCGTTGAACACGCCGGGCGTCTCCTGGGCCGCGTAGACCGCTCCCGCGCCAATCGAGCTGTCGACGCCGTAGGCGATCAACGCAAGCTGCTTGGACAGCCCTGGCTGGCTCTCCCGCTGGCTCTCTGCCTCGGACACGAGGAGTCTCGTCAGGGCGATGTCGCGCTGGTCAGCCGCCCGCCGCTGGAAGGCCAGCGCGCCGACGCCACCGGTCACCGCCAGCAGTAGCAGCACCACCAGGCCGGCTACCACTGCCCGCCGCGCACGGGCGGCACGCTCCTCGTACCGGCGGGACGCGGCGAGGAACTCCGCCAGCGCCGGGGGAAGCTCCACCGCCTGCGGGGTCGCCGCCGCCCGCTCGCGCACCGCCCCGAGTCTGGTGCCACGGTAGAGCAGCGACGGGTCCCGGCCCGAGCGCCGCCAGCCTTCCGCGTCGGCGGTCAACTGCTGACGGGTACGTAGCCAGTCCCGGTCGGCGTCGATCCATCCCCATAGCAAAGGCCAGCCGTGCAGCAGCGCCTCATGGCTGATCCGTACGGTGTCCCGGTCGAGGGTGACCAACCGGGCCTCGGCGAACCGGGCGAGCGCCAGGTCCGCGGCGAGGCCCCCGGGCACCCCGTGCAGCAGCGCGCCCCGGTCGACGGGGCGGGCCGTATCCATCGCCTCGTCGTCGATGTGGACCAGCCGGGGCAGCATCCAACGGGTCGCCTCGCGTCCGGCGTCGTCGAGTGCCGTGTACGTCTGATCGGCCGTGACGGCGAGGGCTTGGGCAACGCCGCCCGTGGCCCGGTAACCGGCGACGGTCAGCCGGGTGCCCTGCCGCCGCTGCCAGGTCGCCCAGAGGGTGTGGGCGAGCAGCGGGAGCATGCCGGCGTGCGGCTGGCGAAACGAGCTCGCGCCCAGCTCGTGCAGGACCAGGTCCGCCAAGCCGTCGTCCAGGACCCACCCCGTCGCGGCGGCCGGCTGCTCGATGGCGGCGCGCAGATCGGCGAACTCCATCGGCCCCAGGATGAACTGATGGTCCGACAGCGCCTGGGCCAGCACCGGATGGGCGGCGGCCCGCCCGTACAGATCGGCGCGCAGGGCGAGCACAACCAGCGCCGAACCGGCATTGCCGGGAGCGTCCGCGATTGCCGCGAGGGCCGTGAGGAACGCGACCTGCTCCACCTCGTCTGGCCCGAGGGTGAACAGCCGTTCGAGCTGGTCCACCACGAGCACCAGCCGCGCCTCCGGCCGGGGCCGCGGTAGCGCCTCGACCAGCGCCGCAGCAACAGCCGGGTCCCGCCTGATCCGGTCGGCCGCATCCGCCTCGGCCGGGGCCAGCCGGGCGGCCAGGGCTTCCAACGGGTGCTCCTGCGGCGTCAGCACGATCCACGGCGATCCTCCGCAGCCAGGCAGCTCGGGCGCCCCCCACTGCAGCCGGGCCAACAGCCCGGCGTGCAGCAGTGACGTCTTGCCGGCGCCCGATGGGCCGACCACCACCACCGGTTGGCGGGCGGCGAGCGCGCCGCTGGCCACGGCGACCAGGCGGTCGACGACCCGCTCCCGTCCCCGGAACAGGTCCGCGTCCTCGATGCCAAAGGCGGCCAGACCAGGGTACGGGCAGCGGCCCGGCTCCGGTTCCCGCAGCGCCGGATCATCCGGCTCGGGCGGCGCCGGCTGCACGAGATTCGGTGCGAACACCAGCTCGCCACTGCGGTCGCCGGCCTGCCGCTGCGGCAGCGGATGGCTCCGCGCCCGCATGGTCCGGAAGAGATGGTCATAGACGGCGTCAAGGGTGAGCTGTCGGGGCGCGCGCGGATCGCCCCGGTCCAGCAGGTCGATCAGCGAACCTGTGAAGGCCGTGTACTCCTCGTCGGCCGGCGCGGACGCGTACCCGTGAGCCGACCCGAGCCAGTAGATCCCATGCGTGGCCGGCAGAGTGAACGCCAGCTCTGGACTGCGCCGCACACCCGACCCAGCCAGGGCACGGCCGGCGAAGCAGCAGTCCAGGACCACCACGACCGCAGCGGCCGGGCACGACGTGACGGCCTCCCGAATGGCGGCCACCGACAGAGCCTGGTGAGCGGCGAGCCCGGGAACCAGCCGATCCGTGCCGGTGGCCGCGAGGTACAGTTCACCGCCGGGACCGAGTAGACCGTGGCCGACGTAATAGACGAGCAGGACGCTGTCAGCGGCCCGGGCGGCCTCGGCGATCGCGGCGGCCATGGTCGCCGCGTCGGGTGGGTCGACCAGCAGGCGCAGCCGGTCCGGACGGACGCCGCAGCGATCGAGGAGCCGTTGGCGCAGCGCCATCACGCTCCGAGCCGCCGCCGGCACCGGGGTCAGCGTCGGCCCCTCGTGTCCTGCGGTGCCGATCAGCAGTATCCGTACGCCGGCACCGGCCAGGTCTGTCACTGCGGCGGCGGGTCGGGAGGCAACTCCCGCCCCAACAGCCGGGTCAACCGGTCGACCTCGTCACGCACGGCCGCCTCGTCCAACTTGCGTACCCGGAACGCCGACACCTCCACCTCGCCGCCGTCAGCCGAGGTGACCCGGATCGTCACGTCCGAGGTGCGGTGGCGCAGCCAGGAGATCACGGCAACCGTCATGGCCGCGACCGCGCCGCCCGGCCCGAGGGCGACCAGCAGCGCCTCCAGAACGGGCCCCAGTCTGCCGGGCGGCGGCGGGGACTGTTCCATGGTCACGCGGCCGCGCAGCTCGGGCGCGTCGAGTAGCCACTCGTACAGGAATCGCAGCTCGTCTTCGGCATCCGGTGCAAGTGCCCTGATCCGTAGGTGTTCCACAGCGTCATACTGCTACGCGACGACAACTCTACGCATCCCCAGGCCGCGGCATGAGCCACGAACTGCTCGTCGACGCGGCCGTCGAGCACCTCTCGGCATGGCCGAGCGCGAAGGAGAACGGCCGACGCAACGGCGACGCCGCTGTGATCGACAGTGCCACAATGCTCAGCTACATCCGCCCGGTCGAGGCAGGTCGCGCCCACGCCGCCATCTTCGATCGCTACCGCGAGTGTCGACGGCGCTGGCCACCCCTGATTGCTACGCCCACACCTCCGGCCGCCAGAACCTGCTCGCCAAGATCCTGCAACCTCTCACCTGCTCGCCGCCGCTGAACGGGCCGGAAACGATGTCTTCACCCACCCCGATTCACCAGTCGTTCGCCCCTGCGGGCGCGAGTCCCCCGCCCTACCGCTGAGGGGGCGGACTGGGCGGGTCGTGCTCCGCGGCGAGCACGCGGTACGCGGCGAGGCCTTCGAGGGTGCCTCTCATCCAACGCCGCCGGCCGTCGTTCGGGCCCGCCGCAGGCCGGCCAGGGGCTTTGACACACGCCCTAACGGCCCGCCGGCCGACTCGCTCCGTGGCCGCCTTACCGACACAGGGGGCGCCGCCCGCCGTTCACGACGAACGACACCTTCGGCGACCCGCCGCGGCGGCTGTTGCAGCCGACGCGCGACGTGGCGGTCCGCCGGGCCGAGCAGATCCTTCGGGCCGCTGGCGTGAAGGCCGACATCGTCCGGCGCAGCCCGGCGACGTCGTGATCGTGTTCGTCGGCCCGCACGGCGGTCCCTGACGAAGCACTACCATGCGCGGTTCATCACCAGAGCGCCTGACCCCCCGTGGTCGAGTTGCGGTGATCCTGCGGTCAACCGCGTGGCGCTCGGTCCGCCGGAGCGTCACGACGCTGAGCTGCACGGCTCGGCTGCCCGGGGATGGTGCCGTCAGGACGAGTCGCGGCCCCCGCAGCCACAGCCTTGGATGTGCGGCGGTGGAGCGTGAGAGTCACGACCAGCACGACAAACGCTCCGACGATCAGCCCGAGGATCGCGCTGGCCACCGTGTTGACGAGCCAGCCGACGAGCCCGCCGAGAACACCCGCGGCGTCGTGGGCGGCGACCTCCACATGGTGCACGGCCTCGTACAGGAAGTGCAGGTTCAGCTCGTTCGTGCCTAGCAGCAGGATGTGCCCACCCACCCACAGCATCGCCGCGGTGCCGACCACCGTCAGCACGGTGAGGACCGCCGGCATCGCCCTCACCAGACCACGGCCGAACGTGGCGACGGCGCCCGACCGTTGCGACAGGCGCAGCCCGGCGTCGTCCATCTTGACGATCAGAGCCACCACGCCGTACACCAGAACGGTTATGACGACGGCGACGACAGCCAGGATCACCAGGCGGGACCAGAACGCCTCATCGATCACCTCGTTGAGGCTGATGACCATGATCTCCGCCGAGAGGATCAGGTCGGTTCGTACCGCCCCGGACACCAGTGTCGTCTCGTCCTGCACCTGTTCCTCGCCCGCGCCGGAGGCACCGTGATGGGCGATCTTGGCCCACACCTTCTCTGCGCCTTCGTAACAGAGGTAGGCGCCGCCGAGCATGAGGATCGGGGTGAGCAGCCAGGGCACGAACTGACTGAGCAGCAGCACCGCCGGCAGGATGATGAGGAACTTGTTGCGCAGCGACCCCACGGCAATGCGCTTGATGATCGGCAACTCACGCTCGGCCGCCAGGCTCCGCACGTACTGCGGCGTGACGGCGGCATCGTCGACGACGACGCCCGCAGCCTTGGCGCCGGCCTTGGCGGCGGCCGCCCCGATGTCATCGATCGACGCGGCAGCGGCCCGGGCCAGCACCGCCACGTCATCCAGCAGGGCTACGAGTCCACCGGCCAAGGGAGGGTCCTTCCAGGGGTTGCGGTTCGAACTGGCCCATTCTCGCTCAGGTCCCTGCGCCCGGCACGCCACCGCCCGGTCCCATTTCGGCGGGAGTTCGAGGTGAGCGACCATCCTGCTCGGCCGGCGGCCCGCCACCACCGCGCCCGGGTCATCACCTAGCGCCAGCTCGGGACGCCACTCCCGCTCTGACCTGGAGGACAAACGTGGAGGCCCGGTACCAACAACTTGCCCAGGCTGATGTCGTCGACGTAGGTGCCGTCGATCAGGAATTCGTCGATGTGTCGGCCTTCGACGGCGTAACCGTGCTGTTCGTAGAGCCGGATGGCGCCGGTGTTGGTTCCGAGGACGCGCAGTCCGACTTTCTTCGCACCCTGTGCGCCGGCAAGGCGTTCGGCGGCCGAGAGCAGGGCCGAGGCGATGTTCATACGGCGGGCTTGCTCGGCCACCATCAGGTTCCACAGGCCGAAGACGTGGGCCCCTTCCGGGAGCGGGGTCGTCCGGTGGGTGCTCACGGTGCCGACGATCTGGCCGCCGAGCGCGGCGACCAGGTGAGTTTCGGGCTTTCGTCGTTCGTTGAAGTAGGCCGTTCGCTCCTCGGCGCGGGTGGAGGGGATTTCCGATCCGGCCGTCCACGCCGCTCGGTCCAGGGTGAGGAGAGCGGTGTCGTCCTCGGTTGTGGCGGGTCGGACCAGGGGCCGCCAGTCGACGGTGAGCGGGTTCCTGGTCGCGAATCGCAGCAGGTGGCGGGTGATGGTGTCCGCCACCGCGGCGATGTCGTCCGCCGCGCCGGCTCTGACGATCAGGTCGAGGTGTTCGGCCGAGGCCACGAGCAGGCATCCGCCGCGGCTGAACCTGATAGACCCGCGTTCCTCGCTGAGTTCGGTGGGCACCTTGCGCCCCATGTGTGAAACCAGCTGTTTGAGGTAGCGGTGGGGGCGTTCGGTGACGACGTGTGCGGTCGAGTAGAGCATCTGTTGCCTTTCCGGCAGTCGTGACGTCGGAGCTGGTAGGTACGCCGATCAGGCAGCGACCGCGTCGGCGGGACGGCTGTCCTGGGTCGGGCTCTTGTGATCGGCAAAGCCACGGAATGCCGCCTCGACTCGGCGGTTGCTGGTCATGGTCGACGTGAGGGCGGTCATGGCGAGGAGGAGACCGGCGGCGGCGTAGAGCGGAGTGCGCACGTCGAAGGTGGTGGCCAGCCAGCCGCCGAGAAAGGCCCCGAACGGGGCGGCGCACACGGCCAACATGCGCGAGGTGGAGGCGACGCGGCCCATCAGGGCGGCTGGAACAATCGCCTGCCGCAGGGAGGGTGCGAGCACCATCGTGGCGCCCATCCCGGTTCCACAGACCGCGAGCGCCAGCCCGGCCACGTACGGGTTCGGGGCCGCGGCCAGGCCCAGGACGGCGAGTCCTTCGGCCGCGGCTGTGCAGGTCAGTGCGGTGCCGGTGCCGAGTCGCCGGCCAAGGTAAGAGGCGATGCCGGCGCCGAGCAGGCCGCCGGTTGCTTCTGCCGTGAGGAGCAGGCCGAAACCGTACGTGCCGATGCCGAGGCGATCGTGCGCGAAGAGAGCGAGGACGGTGCCCACCGCGAGGAAGGCGACGTTCCCGACCGCCGGGCGCAAGGCGAGCCCGAGCAGCAACCGGTCCCGGAAGACGTACGAGGCTCCGGCCCGCGCCTGCCGAAGCAGCGACTCGCGAATCTCCGGCACAGGCCGCGGCATGGCGGGCAGCGACCGTACGAGCAGTGCGGAGAGCGCGAACGACACCGCGTCGACGAACAGTGGAACCGCGCGCCCGAGCGCGAGCAGAGCGCTCCCGGCGGGTGGCCCCGCGAAGCCGGACATGGCGGTCTGCGCGCCACGCAGGCGAGAGTTGGCTCGCTCCAGGAGTGCGGGGTCGCGGCCGAGCAGATCCGGCAGGTAGGCGCTGGTGGCGGTGTCGAAGAAGAGTCCGCCGAGGCCGAGCAGGAAGGCGACGGCCGCGAGCAGCGGAATACTCAGCACGTCGAACGCGGCCGCTGCGGCCGGTATCGCGAGCAGCACCGCACGCGCCGCGTCCGTGACCCACATCGTGCGTCGGCGGTCCCAGCGGTCCACCAGCGCACCGCCGAGCACCCCGAAGAGCAGCCACGGCAGTGTCCCGCCGGCCGTGACGACGGCGAGCGCCATCGGGTCCCGCGTCACCATCAACGCGAGCAGCGGCAGCGCCGCATGTGACACCCCGTCACCGAGCGAGGACACCGTCTGCGCCGCCCACAGCCGCCCGAACCCGGCCGGCAACCTCCGCAGGTCCGACGTCACCTCGCACCTCCTTCGATCTGCCCGCGCGGTGCCGGGTGAAGCAGCGCGATCGACGCCGGTATCCGCACCTCCAGATGTCCCCGCACCCGCGTCTGTACCACCGTCACGACGCCGGCCCGATCGAGCAGCCGTACGCGGCGGCAGCTGGCGCGCCCCCGTTGGTGGGCGGTGTGCCGAACCAGCGCGAGAGCGCGTCTCGCAGCGTCGCCCCAGCGGTGACGGTGGGTTCGTCGAGCGTCGCGGCCCAGGCGACGTGCCCGTCGGGGCGGATCAGGAGGGCGTCTGCTGGCGGGGTGTCGGTCTTCGCGGTGCGGATGTCGACGCGAGCCATCCAGTCTCCGGCGATCTGGCGCAGGTCGGGGCGGTCGGCAAGGTCGAGGAGGACGGGCCGTGCGGTGTGCATGAGTTCCGCGACGCTGGTGATGCCCCGATCGGTGTGCAGGGTGAGGTCGGGTACGAAGGGGCCGGCCAAGGCGTGGTGGCCGGCACCCGGCATCGGGTAGCGGACGTCGGCATGGGCGACGAGTGCTCCCATCCGGCGCAGCGCCGGCTCGTCGATGACCAGTTCCTGGAAGACCTGCCGGAGCGCTTCGGCGGCCGGGTCGTGTCCGCGTCTCATGGCCGCTTGGGCTCGGGTCTGCAGCTGTGCGCGTGCGCCGGCGAGGTGGCGCTCGTCGTGGTAGGTGTCCAGCAGGCCGGCCGGCGCCCAGCCGTGGATGTCGGCGCCCAGCTTCCAGGCGAGGTTGACCGTGTCGAGCATGCCGACGGTGAGTGCCGTACCGGTGGCGGGGAACAGGTGGGCTGCGTCGCCGGCCAGCATGATCCGCCCGTGGCGGTAGCGTTCGGCCTGCCGATCCTTGAACGTGTAGCGCGACAGCCGGATCGGTTCCCCCAGGGGGAGGTCCGCGCCGAGCACACGGCGAGCGCTCTCGGCGAGTTCGGTCAGGGTCAGCGGTTCGTCGTCGTCGTACTCGGTGGTCTCGTCCTCGGTGATCTGCATGAACAGGACGCCTGCGGTGATCGCGAACGCGAACACCCCGCGGTCCGTCCGGGTGAATCCCGCGCGGATCCGGCCCAGCCCGGGAACGTCGATGTCGCCGTTGTCGAGCACCGTCACCGAGTCGGGCACGGTGACCTGGCCCAGCCTGTTGACCTCCGGGTAGGTCACGCCGGGGAACGCGATCCCCGCGAGGTCGCGGACCCGGCTGCGTCCACCGTCGCAACCGACCAGGTATCGAGCGGTCACTCGGTCGGGCCCGTTCGGTCCACGCACGTCCGCGGTCACCGTGGCATCGTCCTGGGTCACCCCGACCACGTCGTGTCCACGCCGGATATCGGCGCCGAGTTCCCGCGCGCGTTCCTCGAGCAGTCGCTCGACCTTCCGCTGCGGAATCGGCATCGCCCGCATCGGCGGATCCGCCAGGTGCGTGAAGTCCAGGTGCAGAGTGCCGAACGGAAATCGAGGGGCGACCCGAGGATTGCCGCTGGCCTCCTCGAATCGCTCCAGAATTCCCCGGTGGCGCAGCAGGTCCAGGACCCGCCCGCCGAGGCCGCTGGCCTTCGGGATGTCTCGCGGCTGCGGGTGGCGCTCCAGCACCACCGTTCGGGCTCCGGCCAGGCGCAGTTCCCCGGCCAACATCAAGCCCGCCGGCCCGGCGCCCACGATGATGACGTCAGTCTCCATTACTCTCCGTTCCCCTGTGAGGTTCTTCGCGTCCCGGGCACCGCCGTCGCGGCGGGTGCCGCCGTCAGTGGGTCGGCTCGCTGAGTTGTTGCACGTGGCCGGCACGTAGCTGTAGGTGCGTGCCGGCGAAGCGAGCCCGCATTCGGCGGTCGTGGGTGACGACGACCACCGCGCCCGGGTAGTCGACCAGCGCCTGCTCCAACTCCTCGACCAGAGCAGGGCTGAGGTGATTGGTCGGCTCGTCCAGCAGCAGCAGGTCGACCGGCTTGCTGACCAGGCGGGCCACTTCGAGCCTGCGGAGTTGTCCGTACGACAGTTCCCGCACCCGCAACCGCAGGTTAGTCGGCCGAAACAGGCCCAGCGACAGCAGTTCGTCCGGGTCACCGGCCGGCCCGCCGGCGAACGCTTCCAACACGGTCAGGTCCGGCGGCCACGGCGTCATCTGCTGCCGCAGGTGACCGATCCGGCCCCGGGTGCGTACCGCCCCATGGTCCGGGCGGACTTCTCCTGCCAGGACCTGGATGAGGGTGGACTTGCCCGCCCCGTTGGGCCCGGTGACCAGAAGCCGGTCCGTGCCACCGATCCGCAGGTACGGCACGGACAGTCGGTCGGTGACGCGAACCTCGGCGAGCTCGGCAACCGTCTCCGGGGCGTCCCTGTCGACGCCGGTGATGCTGACCGAGAACACCAGCGGGTCGGGCGGCGGCGTAACAGGGCTCGCGGTGAGACGCTCGATGCGCTCCTTGGCGTTGCGGATGCGTCCCATCGCTCCGTGATCACGGCCGCGGGCACGGAAGGCCCCGTGCCCGAACTTCGCCATCGGCGTCTTACGCGGGATCGCTTCCAGCCGGAACGCGTTGGCGGCAGCGAGCTTGTGGTTGCGAGCTACCTCAACGCGCCAGTCCTCGTACTCCTGTAGCCGACGGCGGCGTTCGGCGGCCGTGGCGGTCAGGTACCCGTCATAGCCGTCGCCGTGGCGCGTCACAGTGCCCTGACCGACGCTCAGGATCGTG
The DNA here is from genome assembly GCF_029626235.1 of Micromonospora sp. WMMD1120. Classification (NCBI taxonomy): domain Bacteria; kingdom Bacillati; phylum Actinomycetota; class Actinomycetes; order Micromonosporales; family Micromonosporaceae; genus Micromonospora; species Micromonospora sp. WMMD1120. Next base: position 6,708,919 of record NZ_JARUBO010000005.1, read on the forward strand.
TCGGTGACCTGGCTGAGGAACTCCCGGTCATGGGTTACCGCGAGCAGTGTGCCGCGGTGCTGGCGCAGGCGCGCCTCCAGCCAGCCCACGGCCTGGTCATCGAGGTCGTTGGTCGGCTCATCGAGCAGGAGCAGTTCCGGTTGAGAGGCCAGCGTCGCGGCCAGCGCCACCCGGGACCGCTCCCCGCCGGACAGGGTGCCCAGCGCCCGCGTCCGGTCCAGATTCGGCAGGCCGAACCGGTGCAACGCCTCCTCCACCCGGGCGTCCGCCCCGTACCCACCCCGTGCTTCGTAACGGGAGACCAGCCCGGCGTAGTAGTCCAGGCCGGCGACGAGCTCAGCACTCGACAGTCCACTCAGTGCGGCCTCGGTCTTCATGATCAGCGATTCGAGCTCGCGGAGGTCGGCCAGAGAGAGGTCGATCGCGTCCTGGACCGAGGCACGTGGCGGCAGCGCCAGCGATTGGGCCAGGTAGCCGACGCCACCCGGCGCGATGACCGTCAGGTCCCCGTTGTCGGGTCGGTCCACCCCGGCGATCAGGCGTAACAGGGTCGACTTCCCGGCGCCGTTGTCGCCGATGATGCCGACCTTCTCGCCCGGTTTGACGTTGAAGGACACGCCGGCCAGCACGATGCGCTCGTCGTAGCGGCGGATGATGTGGTGCAGCGAAAGTTGCGACGTGAGCAAGACACACCCTGTTCTGGCAGGTGGAGAAGGACATGCCGGCGACGGCCGTCCGGCCGCGACGGCCAGGTGGCGAGCGCGAGCGCACTCAACCTGTTGCGGCGCCGCCTCGTTGGCTACGTTCACCGAGGCGGCGCCGCAAGGGCCCCACACCGGCCGGGGTCACGCTCGCTTCGTGAAGGGCCGCCGGGTGGCGGCCCGGGATCACCAGGCGGGTCTCGGCTCCCGACCGGGGCGGCCCATGTCCGGGAGCGGACAGGATCTTTCATCACAAACCTCTCTTCATCGGGGCACAGGTCAGCCCGGACGTGCCACTGGATCGGAGCCGGGGCCGCCGGTTACGGCAGGGTGAGTTCGTAGCGGAGACGCCGCCCGAGAGGGCGGAAACCCAGGTGTCGACGCAGGGCGGCCATGTCGGAGTCCTCGTCGGCGGTGCGGGTCTCGATCTCCTCGACATGTGGATGGATCTCGCGCAGTCGGGTGAGCAGAGCGGCGTTGACCCACAGCCCCAGCCGCCGGCCGCGATGACCGACGAGCACGGCAGGGCCGTACTGGCGGGCGCGACGCTGCGGCAGTGCAGCCGTCGTCGCCAGGGCGTAGGCGACCACGCCGCCGTCCGACTCGGCGGCGCTCACCACCGCGGCACCGGGCCTGCTCGGATGCCGGAGCAGTTGCTCCACGCTGGTCGCGCCGCACGCATCCCCGGTCCAGTGACGGAGTCGGTATCCGGGGTGCTCGACGTCGACCAACTCACCCAGCCAGGCATGGTGGACATCGCAGTACGTGAGCAGATCATGGCTCCCGGATCCGGTGCGCCGAAATCCGTGCCGCTCACAGAACGACTGCGCGGCAGAAGCCGGGCCGGTCTCCACGATCAACCGCTGCCCCACCGCGTACGCACCGACGGCGGCCAGCAGACGCGATCCGATCCCTCGACGACGCCACTGCGGCTGCACCCAAAGGCTCAACTCGAGGGTGCCCGGCCGCAGGGCGGTCGGCGGTGACAGTTCGCCTCCGAACGACATGGCCGGACGCAGGCCAGCGACCCCGGCCACCGCACCGGGCGACGTCACAGCGTGCCAGCGTGGGGCCCCGAGATGATCCGGCGCCGCCACGATGTCGATCACGCTTTCGCTCATGCGTCCACCATCGCCCGGCGGCCCCGGCCGAACAACGCTCAAGATCGCATCGCCGCATTAGCCAGCGGTGATCGATCGACGACAGAACCTGCGACGGAAGGCTCTCCGAGTCGCGCTCGTGCAGCCCGGTCTCGCCGCGGCCGTAGACTGCCCAGTCCCAGGCCACGATGATCGGAGACAGGGCCGTCCGGTGGAGCTGCGCGATATCGAGATCTTTCTGACGCTGACCGAAGAGCTTCACTTCGGTCGCACAGCCGAGCGTCTGCACGTGTCCCAGTCGCGAGTCAGTCAGTCGATCAAGCAGCAAGAACGCCGGATCGGCGGGGGCCTCTTCGAGCGTACGAGCCGTGCCGTTCGGCTCACCCCGCTCGGCGAGCGGCTACGCGACCGCCTCCGCGCCGGTTACAGCGAGATCATCTCCGGCATCGAGGAGGCCACCGCCACCGCCCGCGGACAGGCCGGCACGCTGACCATCGGCACGATGGCCACCCAGTATCAAGCGCTCGAGGCCGCCCTCGACCTGTTTCGGCAGCGGCACCCGCAGTGCGAGCTGCGCCTGCGCGAGGTCCTGCCGACCGATCCGCTCGGGCCGCTGCGGGCCGGTTCGGTCGACATCGGGATTCTTTGGCTACCCATCCGCGAACCCGACCTCACAGTCGGGCCGGTCCTGCACCGCGAGGAGCTGGTCCTGGCCGTCGCCGCCGGCCATCCGCTGGCCGGCCGCGGCAGCGTCGATCTGGAGGATCTGGGCGATCATCCGGTGGTCTACCCCGAAGGACCCATTCCCGACTACGTGTGGGAGGCGCACACCCCGTCCACCACGCCGGCCGGACGGCCCGTCCGGCGCGGACTGGGCATCGTCACTCTCGAAGAGGCGTTCAGGGCGATCGCCCGCGGCAGCGTGGTTTCTCCGATCGGCTCGGATGTGGCCTCCACCCGGCGGCGAGGCGACATCACCTTCCTGCCCATCACCGATGGACCGGTGTTGCATTACGCGCCCGTGTGGCGCAAGAAGGGAGAGAACGCCCTGGTACGCGCGTTCGTGCAAGTTGTCACAAAGGCGCGGCAAACGTCGTAGCCGGGCGTGGCCCCGCCCGCTACAGCGGCGGACGGAATTCGCTCAACCGCGCTACGTTGCCCAGCCAGAGCCGAAATCAAGGCCGCCCTGCGGCTGGTTAAACGGGTGGGCAACGACGTGGACAGCTTCGGCGAAAGCGCGAACGCGGGCGGTGGCGTCGTCCGTGCGCCAGAGCAGACCCCAGTGCAGGGGTGGCGCGTCGCGCAGGTGCACGTAGGCGACGTCGGGGCGTGGGTAGTAGCGGCTGGCGTTGGCACCGACGGGAAAGACGCCCTGTCCGTCGCCGACGAGGGCGAGGATCTCCTGGAACGTCGAGGCGGACTGCCCGGCTTTGATGGGCAGTCCGGCCGGGGTGGTGTGTGGGGTTCGGTCGGCGAGCAGGGATCGCGGCAGCGTGTCAGGCAGTTGAAGGACGGTGACCGTGGCCAGGTCTTCGACCGAGACAGCGTCGCGACGGGCCAGTGGGTGGTCAACCGGCACGGCCAGGAACCGGGCCTCGGATACCAGGACCGGGCCGGCGGCCACGCCGGGCTCGTCAACGGGGAACGTGGCCAGGGCGAGGTCCACGTCGCCACCACGTAGCCAGGGCATGAGCTCGCCTATCTGTGCTTCGCGGATCTGCACGTCGCACTCGGGATGGTCCTGCCGGAACGCCTGGCTGGCGCGGACCAGCAGCCGGCCGCCGGCGGCGCCGGTGAAGCAGACTCGCAGGATGCCGGTGACCCCACGGCCGGCCACGACCGCCCGCTCCAGCGCCGCGGCGATCTGATCATGCGCCGGTCGGAGGTCTTCGTACAGCGCGCGCCCCACCCGGGACAACTCGACCCGGCGGCTCGTCCGGTCGAACAACGCGACACCAACCTGCCGTTCCAGCTTGCGGATGGTCTGGCTGACCCGCGCGGTGGAGACCCGCAACCGTGCTGCGGCGCGGCCGAAGTGCAGTTCCTCGGCGACGGCGAGAAACGCCTCCAGTTCGTTGCGCTCCAGCACGAGCGTCCCCCAGATCGTTAAGTCCAGCTTCACGATCGTTACACACCTCGTCGTTGATCATCGCGCGGGCCTGCCGCAGGGTGGAGACACCAAACAGTTGCTCAGAAAGGACCACAAATGAATGCCCTGAGCTCGTTGCGCTGCCCCGTCCGCGGCCAGGTCTGGCTCCCTGGCGAGGGCGGCTTCGATGCCGCGCGCCGCCCCTGGAACCTCGCCATCGAGCAGCCGGTCGACGCCGTTGTCGAAGCTGCCGCCGCGCATTCTCTGACCGGTATGCCGGGCAGCTCACCGGTGGTCAGTGTCGCCGGCGTCGCGCTCGGCGGTGGACTGAGCTGGTTCGGTCGTGCGCACGGCTGGATCGCCGACAACGTGACGGCGTTCGACATCGTTGACGCCGATGGCCGGGAACGTCACATCACGGCGGACCTCGAACCCGACCTCTTCTGGGCACTGCGCGGTGGTGGTGGCAGTTTCGCCATCGTCACCGCCCTGGAGCTCGATCTGCACCCCGCGCCGAACCTGTACGGGGGCCGGGTGCTGTGGCTCGCCGAGCACGCGCCGGCGGTCCTCGAAAGCTTCCGCGATATCACGGCCACGGCGCCGGACGCTCTGACGCTGTGGCTGGACCTTCTGCACTTTCCCGGTGCCGCGCCGATGGTCGCCCTGGACGTCACTTTTCTCGGTGACGCGAAGGAGGCCCGAGAGCTTCTGGCACCGCTGGATCACCTACCGTCGGCGATGTCGGACAGCCGGCGAGCCATGTCGGTAGCGGAGATCGGATCCATCACCGCGGAACCCACCGAACCGAGCGCCGGCCTGTCCCAGGGCGAACTCCTGACCACGCTGGACGACGTCACCGCCAAGACGCTGTTGGAGCAACCTGTCGATCCGCTGCTGAGTCTGCAGCTGCGGCACCTCGGCGGCGCGCTCGCCCGCCCGTCGGACAGTCCACACGGTGCCCTCGCGGAGCCGTACGCCATGTACCTGTTCGGGCTGCCCACAGACGCGGCTCGCGCCGAAGCAGTCACCGCGAAGCAGCGCGCCCTCGCCGCCGCGCTACCCACCAGCGGCCGGAAGCCGTTCAGCTTCCTCAACCCCGGCGAGGCCATCATCGACGCCTTCTCCCCGCAGGTGGTCGAGCGGCTGCGCGACGTCAAACGGCGTCACGATCCACACCACGTGTTTCGCGCCAACTTCCCGGTAACGACCTGAAGGAGCGGTTTGGCGGGCTGGTGACCGGTGCGGGGTCAGTGCCCGTTCGCATCGGTGTGCAGGACATCGCGCGCCTGCTCGGCGGCGCGGGTGATGGTCTCGCTGATGAAGTCGAGGAAGCGGGCGACGTTTTCCAGGCGGGCGGCGGCGGGGGTGTGCGGACCGAGGACGGCGACGCCCTGGCGTGCCGTCGCGGACAACTGGTCGTTCGCCCGGGCGCTGGCGATCGTCGCCTGGTAGAAGAGTTCGGTGTCGACGACATAGCGGTCGCGGCGGCGCTCGTCGCGCTCCCGGCGCACGAGACTCTGACCCTCCAGGAAGCTGATCGCCTTGGAGATGGACGCCGGGCTGACGTTCAGGCGCCGAGCCAGCTCAGCCGCGGTGAGGCTGCCCGTGTCGGTGGTGAACAGGGAGGTCAGCACCCTGGCCCCCATCTTGTTGACGCCCGATGCCATGAGGACGGTGGTGAACACCTCCTCGTACTCGGCGACGGCCTCGGCGTCCCGGCCGTGCGGCTGCGGGACCGACTCGCCGGTCCGGGTGGTGGCCGGCACCCGGCGGCGGGCGCGGCGTTCGGTGGCACGGTGGGCAAGGTCGGCGCGGTAGGCGTTCGGACCGCCGTTGCGCAGCACCTCCCGCGTGATCGTCGAGGTCGGACGGTCGAGGCGCCGAGCAATCTCGGCGTACGGGAGGCTGTCGGCCAACCCCGCCGCGATCTGCTGACGTTCCTGCTGGCTGAGCCTGCCTCCCGGCACGGTGATCTCCTCGGTGCTGCTCTCGCGGTGGCTGTCGTGCCCCATCACCATAGCGTTCATCATCATTCGATTGCAACGGCGACAGTCCTTGTCATTGCGTTACCCGCAGGGTTGTTGCAACGGTTTTACCGTCTCTAGCTGCGGGTTTTGACTTCTCATGCAACATCACAGTTGCCTCCATATAGAAAGCAACGTAGCGTTTCCGGTGTTGGAAACATCCTGAACGAGCATCGGAGAACACCGTGCAGACCTTCGCCACCCCCGCCCCCATCGCCGCCATCCTCGACATCCCCGCCGGGCGCGTTCAGCTCATCGCCGCCGACCGTGCGGACACCACCGTCGAGGTCCGGCCCGCCGACGCCGGCCGCAGCCGCGACACCCGGGCCGCCGAGCAGACCATCGTCGCGTACGCCGACGGTGTCCTGCGGGTCACGGCCGCCGCCCCAGCCCACCAGCTCCTCGGGACCGGCGGCTCGGTGGAGGTCACCGTCCAACTGCCCGCCGACTCCCGCGTCGAGGTCCGGGCCGCCAGCGCCGAGCTGCGCGGCGTCGGACGCCTCGGCGACCTGTTCATGAACGGCGCGTACCGCCGCATCAAGATCGACGAGGCGGCGAGCGTCCGCCTCACCGCCATCGACGGCGCCGTCGAGGTCGGCCGGCTCAACGGACCCGCCGAGATCACCACCACGCGGGGCGACATCCGCGTCGCCCAGGCCACGCGCGGCACTGTCGTGCTGCGCACCGATCTCGGCGACATCTCGGTCGCCGCCGCCGCCGGCGTCTCCGCATCGCTGGACGCCGGCACCGGCTACGGCCGCGTCAGCAACGCCCTGGCCAACAACGGCAGCGCCGACCTCACCATCCACGCCACCACCTCGTCGGGCGACATCACCGCCCGCAGCCTCTGACCCCCAACCCCCACGAAGGAGTACGACGATGACGACGACCAACGATTCCTCGACCAGTTCGCCGTGGACCGGCATGGTGCCGGTCGACGACACCGCCCTGGCCGTCACCGACACCGGTGGCGGGGGCGTTCCGGTGGTCTTCCTCAACGGCCAGTTCGCCACCCAGGGATACTGGCGGCACGTCCTCGGCGACCTGGGTGACGGGTGGCGGCACATCACGTACGACGAACGGGCGCGCGGCAGGCAGTCGGGACGGTCGGCGGACTACTCGTTCGAGGCCGCCGTGCGGGACGTCGACGCCGTTCTCGCCGCGCGAGGCGTCCAGCGGGCGGTGCTCGTCGGCTGGTCGTACGGGGCTGCCGTCGCCGCCCACTGGGTCCACCGCAACCCGGACCGAACCATCGGGGCAGTCCTGGTCGACGGCGCGTTCCCGCACGACTGGCTGGACGAGGCCACGGAGGAGCGCATCCGCAAGCTGTTCCGGCGCATGCGCTGGTTCGCGCCGCTGCTGCGCCCGGTCGGCCTGATGCCACGGATGACCGCCGCCCAACAAGCAGAGAGCAACATCGAGCTGGGCCGGTTCTCCCGCGAACGGGTGCTGGGCCCCGTGCTCGACGGCATCACCGTGCCGGTGCGGTACGTGATCGCCTCGGGAACGTCCTTCGGCAGCAAGGGCGACGAGCAGGAGCGCATCCGCGCCAGCCTCGACGCGGTGACCGTCCGCAACCCGAACATCCAGATCCACGCCAAGGTCGCCAGCAACCACGGCGCGATCCTCAAGAAGGACCACGCGGTTGTCGCCCAGGCCGTACGCGAGGTCGCCACCCCTGGCGGCAAGCTGCGCTGAGCGATCACCCGCCCCAGCACCCCGGTCTGCCCCTTGCGGCCGGGGTGCTGGGCGGAACTCCGCCGGCCGCCGTCGTGGGCGGGCGTTCGGAAAGCCACTCGCGATGGTGGGACGGCCAGCAGGCAGTACTGGCCCCTGCCACGGGGTCCGACGCCGCCTCGGGCACCCCGCCGGCCTCGCCGCCGTCAGGCCTGGGCTCTATCGGTGCCTCCGGCAGCTCGCCGGCCGTGACCCTGATTCACTGAACGGTGTCCACGCGCATTGCTGTGTCTGGCGTCAGTCGTCAACCCGCCATCTGCCGTCTGCGTACCGCCAGGTCCGCCAGTACCCGCCCGCGATGGTGGTGCCAGGCCAGGGAGTCGGCGATCCCGGTGCGCAGGTCGCGCTGCGCCCGCCACCCCAGCATCTCCCACGCACGCCGGCTACGGGTGTAGCCGCCGGCGGTATCGCCGGCACGCCGGGGTGCCTCGCGGACCAACACCGGACGATCCACCACCGCGTTGAACGCCGAGACGAGTTCCAGCACGGTGGTACCGGTGCCGCTGCCCAGGTTGAGGGCCGTGTGCGCAGCACCCGCGTCGGTGATGATGTCGTCGAAGCGGCTCAGCGCCCGGAGGTGGGCGTCGGCGAGATCCCAGACGTGGACGTAGTCGCGCAGGCCCGAACCGTCGCGGGTGGGCCAGTCCAGTCCGTTCACCGAGAACGGCACACCGGCCTGGTATGCCTGCACCAGACGACCCAGAGCGTGCGATGGGGCGGCGACCTGGAGACCGGTACGCAGCGCCGGGTCCGCGCCGATCGGATTGAAGTAGCGCAGGGACAGCACCCGCAGCCGGCTGCTGGCGGCGATGTCGGCAAGCATCCGTTCCACCACCACCTTGGTCTGCGCGTACGGGCTGGTGGCTTGCATCGCGGATGTCTCGTCAACGCCGAGATCCACTTCCGGCTGGTAGATGGCCGCCGACGAGCTGAAAATCAACCGGTGTACGCCGTGGGCGAGCAGCCGGTCGACGAACTCCAGGGTCGCGGAGACGTTTGCCCGGTAGTAGTCGACCGGCCGCGCCACCGAGTCCGGTACCGCGATCAGGGCGGCGCAGTGCACCACAGCCTCGATGTCCGGATGTCGAGTCAACAGCCCGTCCACGGCGTCCGCGTCCGCGATGTCGCCGAGATGGAAGGACCGCCCCCGGCAGAACTCACGTCGCCCGGTCACCAGGCTGTCCAGCACCACCGGCGTGTGACCCGCGTCGATCAGGGCCGAGGCGATCGTACTGCCGATGAATCCCGCCCCGCCGGCGATCAGCACTTTCACGAGCAGACCTCCCTGGGTGACCTGGCGGTGCCGTACCCATCTGCATCCTGACCACAGGGCAGACCTCCCACCTGCGGAATCGCCGGATCGGCACCCAGCCATGGGGACGACACAAATCGATGACTTATCCGTGCCGGTCGGGGTACGCGGCGGCTCGGGTCGGACGGTCGGGTCGAATCAGGAGGCGGCATGGCGGGACAGCGCATCGGGGTCGCGGTGGTCGGTCTGGGTGGCGCGGTCGCAACGACGGCGATAGCCGGGGTGGAGTTGTTGCGACTGGGCATGACAGACATGTCGGGGCTGCCTCTGGCGCACCGCAGCGATCTGGTCCCGTACGAGGCACTGGTCTTCGGCGGTTGGGACCTGGCGCCCGACGACCTGGCCAAGGCGGCGCACCTGCATCGGGTGGTGGAGCCGGCGCACCTGGAGACCGTCGCCGGGCCGCTCGGGCAGATACAGCCCTGGCCCGCGGTGGCAGACCCGGCGTACTGCCGCAATGCCAGCGGGGCCAACGTGGTGCCAATTGGGCCGCTGCGCGACCGGGTGGCCCACCTGCGCGCCGACCTGGGTCGGTTCAGGTCGACACAGGGTGCGGAACGGGTGGTCGTGGTCAATCTGGCCTCGACCGAGGCGCGCCCGGATGCGGCGTCGCCGGTGCTGCGCAGCCTCGCCGGTTTCGAGGCCGGGCTGGACGCCGACGATCCGGCCATCACCCCTGGCCTGCTCTACGCGTACGCGGCGATCCTGGAGGGTTGTCCCTACGTCAACTTCACGCCAAGTCTTGGTGCCGACGCGCCCGCGCTGTTGGATTTGGCGGAACGCGAGGGCGTACCGGTCGCCGGCAAGGACGGCAAGACGGGTCAGACGCTGATCAAGACCGTCCTCGCCCCGGCGTTCCGGTCCCGCGCGCTGACCGTGGAGGGCTGGTACTCGACGAACATCCTGGGCAACCGGGACGGGCAGATCCTCGACGATCCGTCGTCGCTTGCCAGCAAACTCGACACCAAGGGCTCGGTACTCAACCAGATCCTCGGCTACGACGTGGACGACCACGTGGTCCGGATCGACTACTACCGGCCGCGTGGGGACGCCAAGGAAGCCTGGGACAACGTCGACCTCATCGGCTTCCTCGGTCAGCGGATGCAGCTCAAGGTCGATTTCCTGTGCCGGGACTCGATCCTCGCCGCGCCACTGGTGCTGGACCTGGTTCGGCTCATGGCGGAGGCCGCCCGTCGCGGCGAGCATGGCGCACAGGAGCAACTTGGCTACTTCTTCAAGGCCCCGATGAGCCGAGATGGTCGAATCCCCGAACACGCGCTGCACGCGCAGGAACGGGAACTGCTGGCCTGGCTGGACGGGCCGGCATGACCGCCACCCTGGCCGCACCACCGGTGGACCGACTTGCTGCCGTGACACCCACGCTGCGGCAGGTGGCGGACCTCAAACGGGTTCGAGTGGCACACGCCGACGGTTCGGCGGCCGAACGGGCATTCTCCCGGGCCTGGGCGTCCCTCGTCGACGGTGCCGATCCGGCGGTCGTCGCCGACCGCGAGTGCGCCGCCGCGGTGGCCGGGGCACGACTGGGTGGGGTCGACGCGGCGACCCTGAGCGCGTGCGGCCTGACCGGCCGGGAGGTGGAGGAGGTCCTCGGTCGCGCCGTCGACGAGGTCGTCGGCTCGTTGCACCCGGACACCGCACGCCGGATCTGGGCGGCACTGCCCGACCTGGTCCTGCACGGAACGTCGAACGTTGCGGTCCCGTCGTTCGTGACGGCCCTGCGCCGGCAGCCACGCGCCGGCGCCACCGCCGCCGGACGGCCACGGCTGGTGGTCGAGCCGGCCGAGAACCACGCCGAGCACTGCTGGGCGGTCGCCGTGTACGGCGCGCTGCTCGCCGACGACACCGGCGCGGACCCGGCCGAGGCGTTCCTGCTCGGCCTGGCTCACCACCTCCACAACGCCCGGCTCCCCGACGCGGGATTCGCCGGTGAGGTGCTGCTCGGCGCACACCTGGAACCGGTGATCGACCGGCTCACCGAGCGGGAACTGGCCGAGCTGCCGGACCTGCTGGCCGCCCGGGTCACCGAGGTGCTGGCGGCGCGGGCCGACGCCGAGACACCGCTGGGACGGACCTTCCACGCCGCGGACGTGCTGGACCGGGTCCTTCAGGTGCACCACCATGCCCGTGCCGCCGCGTTCACCGCCGAGCAGGCCCTTGTCGACCTGGCGCTGGTTCATGACGGCCCGGTGGTCGACTACCACCGGGCAGTGCTGCGGGCGGCCGGGCTGTGACCGCCGTCCGCGCGGCGCCCGCCGCCACCGTGACGCCGTGGTGTGGCCCGGACGGCACGCCGCTGCGAGCAGACACGCCGTACACCCTCACCGATGGTGTACGCCGCTGGCCGGTGGTCGAGACCATTCCCTGGCTGCGGCCGGACCGGGACGACCTGCGGGAACGGGCGGTGGCCGCGCTCGACGCGGGCGAACCCGACCGGGCCGCCGTAGCGCTGCTCGCCGACGCCGACGACTGGTGGGACGGCGCGCCGCCACCGGCGGAACACCTCCGGGCCGCGCTGCACGCCCGTACCCTGCGCGACGCGGTGGCGCTGCTCGGGCTCGGCCGCGTCGGGGTGTACTTCCTGCACCGCTGGTCCGACCCGAGCTGGTTGGCGGCCCTGGCGCTCACCGCCGCCCACCCGCCCAACGGCAGACCGGTGGTCGACGTGGCCTGCGGTGCCGGACACCTGCTGCGGCACCTGGTGACCCACGGCCACCCGGACCTGACCGGAGTGGACGTGGTCTTCGCCAAGCTGTGGCTGGCCCGCCGATTCGTGTTGCCCCCCGCCGCGCCGGTCGCGCTGGTCTGCGCCGACCTGACCGCCGCCTGGCCCCTGCCGATGGCGACGGCGACGGCACCTCGCCACGTGGCCTGCCATGATGCGCTGTACTTCCTGCCCGACAAGGCTGCCGTGGTGGCCGCCGCGCTCGCCTGCGCCGGGCCGCAGGGGGCTGTGCTCCTCGGTCACCTGCACAACGTGCGGCACCCGTCCGGCGGCGCCGGGCTGCCGCTGACACCGGAGGGCTGGACGGCCCTGTTGCCGGGCGCCGACGCGTACGCCGAGGAGGAACTGACCGCGGCGACCGCCGCGGGGCGACTCCCCGCGCCGGCCGAACCCGCCGCGCTGGCGCGTACCGAAGCCGTCGGCCTGGCCCACGACGCCGGCGCCGCGCCGGCCGACCCGGCGCTGCTGCGGCCCGCGTCGACGAGTCCGCTGCAAGCGAACCCGCTCTACGACGACGGGACCCGCCGCTGGCCCGACCCGCGGTGGGCGGCGGAGTACGGCGAGCGCGCCGCCACGTACCTGCCGGCGATCTGGCCGAGCGATCCCGGCCCGGACGCGGTGCGACGTCGCCTCCTGCTCGACCTGCCCGAGCGGTGGTGAGCGTGGAAACGGTCGGGTGGGGTGTGATCGGCTGCGGCTGGGTTGCCCGCGACCACGTCGCGCCGGCGATCCGCGCCGCCGGGCACCGGCTCGTCGTCGCGTGCGACCCGGACCGGGACGCCGCCCTTGCGCTCGGCCCCGAACGGCTCGCCACTGCCGACCTGGACGAGTTGCTCGACCACCCGGAGGTCGAGGCGGTACACGTGGCGACCCCCAACCACACCCATGCCGATGTGGTGACCGCGGTGGCCAAGGCCGGGCTTCCGGTGCTGTGCGAGAAGCCCCTGGCCGCCACAGTGTCCGACGCGCGGCGGCTCGTTGACTCGGCCGGTGGCGCACTCGCCGGCACCGCCTTCGACCAGCGGTTCCATCCGGCTCACCGGCGGATCGCCGACCTCGTCGCCGAGGGCGCCCTCGGTACGGTGACAGCGATCCGGATCGTCTACGGCTGTTGGTTGCCCGAGCGGTGGAGTCCGGACGGGCGGCCGCACGACAACTGGCGGGTCGATCCCACCCGCTCCGGCGGTGGCGCCCTGGTGGACCTGGCCCCGCACGGTGTCGATCTGGTCGGCGCGCTGCTCGGCGAGGATCTGGTCGAGCTGACCGTCCGCACCCAGCGGCGGGTGCACCCCTACCCGGTGGACGACGGGGCGCTGCTGGCCGGCGTGACCGGCGGCGGAGTGCTGTTCCAGGCCCACGTCTCCTTCAACACCGCCGACGCACTCCCCCGCCGTCGACTCGACGTGGTCGGCACCGCCGCGCAACTCGTCGCCGTCGACACCCTCGGCCAGAGCGCCGGCGGCACGCTGACCCGCCTCGACGCCGCCACCGGCGCCACCACCGCAGTGCCGTTCGACGTCGACACGACACCGTTCACCGCCCAGGCGCGTGCATTCTCCACCGCCGTGCGCGACGGCGGTTGGCAGTGGCCGTTGGCACGGGATCTGCGCCTGCACGAGTTGCTGCACACCGCCGCGGAGAGGAGCTGACAGTGCCCCTGCGCCCGTACGCCTGCGCGAACTGCGGCCACTGGCAGCGCTGGTTCGCGGCCCCGTCGTCCTGCCCGGTCTGCACGGACGTGCGCAACGCACTGCCCGAGGACGGCTGGCAGTTCGACGCCGCCGACGAGGTGGCCGTCGGCCGTCGGGCACTGTGGACCGAGGTCGCTCCCGGGGTGACCGGCTACTGGTCCGAGCCGCAGCTCGGGCTCGGCAGCACCGGCTGGGTGATCGAGACCGACGCCGGTCTGGTCGGCTGGGAGGCGGCCGGCTGGTACCCGCCGGAAGCCCTCGCCGACCTGCGCGCCCGCGGCGGCCTCGTCGCCCTCGGCGCGAGCCACGTGCACGGGTACGGCGCCCTGTGGCAGCTCCAGGACGAACTCGCCCCGCCGGTGCTCGCCATCGGCGTCGACGACCTCGTCTGGACCAAGGCGTTCCAGGTGACCTGGCCCACCGACGATCGGCTTGCGCTCGCGCCCGGCCTGGTGATCCACCGCAGCGGCGGCCACTTTCCCGGTCACAACGTGCTGCACGACGAACGGCGCGGAATTCTCTTCGTCGGCGACCTGATCAAGGTCGAGTTGGCCGGCGGGACACCTACCGCGCTCTCCTGCCACAAAGCCTTCCACGCCCAGATCCCGCTCTCGCACGCCGAGGTGGCACGGGCCCGCGACCTGGTCGAGACGCTCGACTTCGACGCGGTCGCCACTCCGTTCGAGTACGCCGCACCGGTCTCCCGCAGGCAGGTGCTCGCCCTGTTCGACCGGCAGCTGCGGGGGCAGCCGACGGCCGGGCCCATCCCGATCGAGGAGTTGACGTGAGGCGAGCCGTCGAACCGCGTACCCCGACCGTTTCGGCGTTGTCGGTCGCCGACCGGCTCGCCGACGCCCTGCCGCCCGGCGAGGTCGGTGACTTCGACGTGTCCGGACTGGACCGGATCGGTCTGCCGGTGATCTCCGCCGACCACCTCGGCGACGGCTGGCCCCGGGCCGCCGCCGTGGGCTACGGCGCCACTGTCGAACAGGCGCGCACCGGCGCCTACGGCGAGCTGGCGGAGGCGCTGCTGCTGCACGGACAGCTGCGAGCCATGGTGCCCCGGCGGGCCTCGTACGCCGAACTTCGCGCCGAGGTGGGCCCGGCCGGCGTGGTGGATCCACGGTCGCTGGTGCTTGCCGCCGGAACGACTGTCGACGACCACCAGCCCCGCTCCTGGCTGCCCACGACGCGGTGGCGCACCGGCGAGACGGTGCTGGTGCCGGCGGAGTTCTGCGCCTCCGCCGGCGAGGACCTGCCCTGGCAGGACCCGGCCGAGCGACTGATCACGGTGATCACCAACGGGTCGGGCGCGGGTGACACGATCGAACGGGCTGTCGCACACGGCCTGCTGGAGCTCCTGCAACGCGATGGCAACACCACCGCCTTCCGCGCCATGGACGCCGGCGTCGCGATCGACCTCGACGAGATCCGCGACCCGGTGACCCGGGCGACCCTCGATCGCCTGCGGAACGCCGACATCGAGGTGATCCCGAAGCTCGCCTCGACCGCTTTCGGTCTGGTCGACGTGCACGTCGTCGGCATCGACCGAGAGCCGGACACCCCACCGCTCGCCGTCACCGCATGTGGGGAGGCCGCCCACCCGGACCGGGAGACCGCGCTGCGCAAGGCGCTGCTGGAGTACGTCTCCTCCCGCTCCCGCAAGGTCTTCTCCCACGGGCCGCTGGAGACCCTGCGGCGGGTCACCCCGCAGGCGTACTGGCGGCGGGAACTCGCCCGGCCGGTCGAGTCCCAGGAAACCCGGGCGTTCACCGCGATGCGCGAATGGACCCACCTCGACGGTGGACAGCTACGGGCCCTGCTGGAGCCCGTGGTGCTGGCCCGCAGAAGCACGGTGCTCTTCAGCGCTCTGCCCACCGTCGCGCCCGGAAGCCTGGACGACCCGACCGCGCTACTGGTCGACCTGTTACAACGACTGGCCGACTTCGACGTCCTCGTCGTCGTCGCACCCGGGGACGGAGCGGCGGCGGTCAAGGTGATCGTGCCCGGTCTGGAGGCGGAAACCATGTCGTACGGACGGATCGCCGCGCGCGGCGTACAGCGGCTGATAGAGCGGGAATCGCCGCTGGTCGGGCTCGGGGCGCCCCCGCACGACGGTGCCGCGCCGGTGGTCCTCGACCCGGCCGGCCGGGAGCGACTGGGCGGCGACGCCTGGCTCGACCTGGACGCGGTCGCCCGGACCATCGGACCGCTCTACCCGCTGTACCGCGAACCGAGCCGGCACGTCGTCGCCCGGAGTGGGGAATGAGCCTGCGATTCGCCTACAACACCAACGGCCTGACCTCGCACCGCCTCGACGATGCGCTCACGTTGCTCGCCGACTGCGGCTACGACGGCGTCGCACTCACCCTCGACGTGGCCCACCACGACCCGTACGCGCCCGATCTCGCCGGGCGCACCCGTCGGCTGGCGCGCCGCCTCAACGCGCTCGGCCTCGCGAGCGTGGTGGAGACCGGTGCGCGGTTCCTGCTCGATCCGCGACGCAAGCACCACCCGACCCTGGTCTCGCCGACCAAGGAGGATCGGATCCGGCGGCGTGACTTCCTGCGCCTCTGTGTTGACGTGGCGGTCGGACTCGGCAGCGAGGCGGTGTCGTTCTGGGCCGGAGTGCCGGAGCCCGGCGCCGACCGCGACCGCAGCTGGCACTGGTTGGTCGACGGGGCTCGAAGCGTGGTCGAGTACGCGGAGCGGCACGGCATGACGTGCGCGCTGGAACCGGAACCGGGCATGCTGGTCGACGACTGCGACGACTGGGCCCGTCTCGCGGCCCAGATCCCCGGTCTCACCCTGGCCCTGGACACCGGGCACTGCCTGGTATCCGGCCGGTACGCGCCGGACGCCGCCGTCCGGGTCTTCGCGAGCAGGCTCGGCGCCTGCGCCATCGAGGACATGCCCCGCGGTCGGCACGAGCACCGCGCACCGGGCGAGGGCGACCTGGACTTTCCCGCGGTGCTCGGCGCGCTGACCGATGTGGGATACCCCGGTCTGGTCAGCCTCGAACTCTCCCGCGACGCGCACAGAGCCGACACCCTGGTGCCCGCCGCGCTGGCCGCGCTGCGCGCCGCCGAGCAGCAACCGAACACGACCGCCGAGCTGAAGGTCGACGCCTGATGAGGATCTGCTTCGTGTCCCGCCGCTACTGGCCGGCCGTCTCGGGGATGAGCGCGTACGCCGAGAACCTGCTTCACCACCTGGTGCGTGCCGGCCACGAGCCGACCCTGGTATCCCAATACCGGGGCGACAGCGCGGGTCGCGCCGTGTACGGCGGTGGTCCACCCCCGGCGGACCGGGTGCCTCCGGGGGTCGAGGTGCACGCCCTGGAAGCGCACGGGGAGCAGGCCGTGGGCCGGGGTGAGCCCGCGGACTTCGAGGCGGACGTGGCCAGGATGACCGAGATGGTGCTGCGGCTGCACGCCCGCCGACCCTTCGACGTGCTGCACGCGCAGTACGCCTACCCGAACGGGTTGGCGGTGCTGCGGGCCGCGCGGGCGACCGGGCTACCCGCCGTGGTCTCCGTGCAGGGCGGCGACGGTCACTGGGTCGGCACCTGCTGCACCACCCATCGCGAGCTGGTGCGGGCGGTCTTCGCGCACGCGCCGGCACTGCTGATCGGTTCGCCGTCGTTCGCCGCCGAGGTCTGCCGACGACACGACCTCGATCCGACCCGCTTCACCGTCGTACCCGGCGCCACCGACGTCGAACGGTTCGTACCGGTCGCGTCCCCGGGACGGGTCTCCGACCCGGCGGTGCTGCTCTACCACGGCCGGGTCGACGCCCGTAAGGGCGTACTCGATCTGCTCGACGCGGTGGCCAAGCTGCGCGCGGACGCGGTGCCGGTCCGGCTGCTGATCTCGGGTATCGGCCCCGACCTTGACGCGGTCGCGAGCCGGATCACCGAGCTCGGCCTCGCCGACGTGGTCGAGCTGCTCGGCGCGGTGCCCTACGAACGGGCCCACGAGGTGTATGCCCGCGGCGAGGTCTTCGTCAGCCCCACCTATGCCGAGGGCTTCTCCAACACCATCCTGGAGGCGCTGGCCAGCGGCCTGCCGGTCATCTCCACCGACGTCGTCGGCGTCCGCGACTGTGTCCGCCCCGACGAGAACGGCCTGCTGGTGCCGCCCGGTGATCCGGCTGCCCTGGCGGCGGCCGTGCGTCGCCTGCTCGACGACCCGGCGCTGCGCCGTCGGCTCGCCGAGCAGGGCCGCCGCGACGTGGAGCGGCAGTGGAGCTGGCCGGTGATCGCCGACCAGATCACCGGTGTCTACGACGGGCTGACCCCGGCCGTCCCGGAAATCACCGATCCGCCGGTCGACCCGACCTGTCGCTTCCGCGCGGCGCCGCACCTGCTGTGACAGCGCGGATCGCGCCGGGTTCGGAAGCCCCGGCAGGCGGCAATTCCGGGGTTGCGGTGGCAGTCAGTCCGCACCTGGACGACGCGGTGTTCTCCATCGGCGGGACTCTCGCGGCACTGGTCGCGGCGAGCTGGACGGTACGCGTGGTCACCTGCTTCACCGCCAGCGTGCCGGACCCCTCGCCGTTCGCCCTTGCCTGCCAGCTCGACAAGGGACTCACCGCCGACGTCGACTACATGGCGGTGCGCCGGGCAGAGGACGCCGCGGCCTGCGCGATGCTCGGGGTGCAACCCGTACATCTGCCACTGCCCGAGGCACCGCACCGCGGGTATCCCGACGCGGCCGCGCTCTTCACCGGTGTCCGGGCCGACGACCGGATCACGGCGGCACTGGACCCGATGCTCCGCCCACACCTGGCAGAGGCCGACGTGGTCCTCGCGCCTCAGGCCCTCGGTGATCACGTCGACCACCGCGTCGTCACCGCGACCGTCGCACGGCTCGCGCCCGACGGCCTGTGGTGGCGCGACGTGCCGTACGTCAGTCGACAACGGGCGGCGTCCGCAGGAGTCGGCGCACCCGGGGCCGTCGAGGCGGGCGTCGACATCGGCGGCTACCTGGCCGCGAAGATCGCGGCCGCCCGCAGCTACCACAGCCAACTCGGCTTTCAGTTCGGTGCTGGCGGGGTGGCACCGCTGCTGCAGGACCTCGCCGCCGCGGAGGCCGCCAGACTGGGCCTGCCTGGCACGGTCGAGGCGCTGCGTGGGCGCGCGGACTGCCTGGTGAGGATCGGCGCGGTACTACCGGCGTCCAGCGTGTCGACGAACACGACGGGCCGCCGCACCAGTCGGCTCCGACACCGTTGACCCGTTCGGCGAATGCCGGTCCATGGAGTTGGATAGCACATTGACCCGACGACGCATCTGGTTGGCGACCTGCAAGGCGGCGCCTGCGGTGCGACGGTGACTGAACAGACCGACGAGGGTGTCCACCGGCTTCGGGGGCTCGACGGTCTCGCGACTATTGCGGCGGGCAGCCGGGTCGCACGGCGTGGCAGAGGTCAGGAACACCATCGCGGCGTAGCGAAGCTGGACCGCTGCGACGCGCTGGGCGCCTGCACGGCGGCCAACAGTGGCGGAGGTTGGTCTCTAACGTGACGTGGACTTGCAGCAAGAGCCTCCTGGTTGGTCCTGAGTGACAATCTACGGGCTGGTCCGTGGGAGGATGCTTGTGAGCAGCTTGGAATCGCTGCGGCAGTTGCTGCGGCAGTCGCACCATGCCCGTCCTGATGATCTGCCGGAGATGGCGATGCGGGCGGCGCCTCTACTGGACGCACGTGCCCTGGTGATCTACCTCGTGGACCATCAGCAGCGGCTGCTGCTCCCGCTGCTGGGCGGCAGCGCACCCGCCCGTGACTCGATCGACATTGACGGCACGCTCGCCGGACGAGCGTTCAGCACCGCGTCGACCTGCGTCAGCACCAGCGGCGCTGACGGCGTGCGGGTCTGGGTGCCGGTGCTCGACGGCAGCGAGCGCATGGGCGTGCTGGAAGTTGTCACCGACGTCCCGATGGCCGACGAGAGCGTCGACGACTGCGCCGCGGTCGCGTCCCTGCTCGCCGAACTGGTCGTCACGCGAAGTTCGTACAGCGACAGGATCGAGCGGCTCCGGCGCCGGGCCCCAATGCAACTGGCCGCGGAGATGCTGCGCGCGCAGCTACCGCCGCTGACCTTCTCGACCGGGCACCTGATCATCAGCGGCATCCTCGAACCGTGCTACGACGTGGGCGGCGACGCGTTCGACTACGCGGTCAACGGTGACATCGCGCACCTCGCGTTGTTCGACGCCGCCGGCCATGGCTCCAGTGCCGGCATGCGGGCCGTGGTGCTCGCCTCCATCGCCCTCGCCGCCTACCGCAACGCCCGCCGCACCGGCCTGGACCTGACCGCCACCTACCATCACATCGACGTCGCGGTCCGCGAC
The DNA here is from genome assembly GCF_029626235.1 of Micromonospora sp. WMMD1120. Classification (NCBI taxonomy): domain Bacteria; kingdom Bacillati; phylum Actinomycetota; class Actinomycetes; order Micromonosporales; family Micromonosporaceae; genus Micromonospora; species Micromonospora sp. WMMD1120. The sequence continues at coordinate 6,728,669 of NZ_JARUBO010000005.1, forward strand.
CACGACCGGTACGGGATGATCACTGCGGTGCTTGCCGAGCTCGACCAGCGCAGCGGAATCCTGCAGGTCATCTCCGCCGGTCACCCCGGTGGGATCGTGCTGCGCGACGGCAAGGTCGTCAAGGTTCTGCCCACCCCGACCGCTCTCCCGGTCACCCTCGGCGACCGGCGCCCACCGGTCGTCGTCGAGGAAGCCCTCGAACCCGGCGACCAGGTGCTGCTTTACACGGATGGCATCATCGAAGCCCGTACACCCGAAGGCGAGACGTTCGGCATGGAACGCCTCGTCGAGTTCGCCACCAAAGCAGTCGCCGACCGACTGCCGCTGCCCGAGACCGCCCGTCGGCTCGTGCACGCCATCCTCAACCACCAGGACGACCGCCTCCAGGACGACGCCACCGTCCTGCTCGCCCAATGGCGCAGCCCCGCACCCCTACAATCGGACCGGGAAACGATCAACGCGCCAACCCACCAACCACTCGAAACGCAGTCAAAACCCGACTGACCTCACCGGATTCTTCCGCGAAATGCGCTGACCGAAGTGGCGGCCAGTACGCGAGGTGCTCCTGCCGTTTCCCGGCGTCGACGGCTACCGCGCCGGCGCGGACGCGCCGTTGCACGCCATGATCTACAACGACTCCAAGAGCCCCGTCACGGTCACCGTCACCACTCAGGACGCCCGCGACGTCGTCCTCGTCGGCGCGGAGCAGCCACTACCGACCGGCGAGCACACACCTCCTGCCGGTCAGCCCGCCTCGCCCGCCGGCTTCCGGAGCCCGGAAGGGGCACCGACGGTCACCGCATCAGCCGGCGGCCCGGCGACGGGGCCGGCCGCCCAGCCCGCACGCTTCGAACTACCCCCGCTCAGCTTCGTCCGGTTCAACGAACAGGTCGGCCGGTTCTTCCAGCTCCTCGGGCTGGAAGAATCCGTCCGTTCAGGCCAGGTCGCCCACGCTCGTCCGAGCGGCGCGAGCCGAGCGGGTACAGGCCGCCGGGGTCGCGCTACCGTGCGACGGGCAACGGCGACGGCATCATCGGTTGGTGGGCTGGAAGACGGCTCGTACGCATCCGTCCAGTTTCTGTTTGAACATCTCGTAGCCGCGCGGCGCTTCGTCCAACGGCATCGTGTGTGTCGCGAGATGCTCCGTGACCAGCTCGTCGCGGGCCATCCGCTCCAGCAGCATGGGAATGTAGCGCTGTCCGTGCTGCTGTGCGCCGCGCAGCGTGAGCCCTTTGTTCATCACCGCACCGAGCGGGAACTTGTCGACCAGGGCGGCGAACACGCCCAAGATGAACACGCTGCCGCCTTTGCGGCAGTTGTAGATCGCCTCCCGGGCGGCGATCGGGCGGTCGGACTCGATGCGCAGCTGCTGCTTGACCTGGTCGTACCAGAATTGCGGACCGCTGCTGTGCGACTCCATTCCCACTGCCTCGATGCACACGTCGGGGCCTCGACCGCCACTGCGCTCCAGCAATTCACCACTGACGTCCTGCTGCTCGTAGTTCAGCGTCTCGACGCCGAGATGTGTCCGGGCCATCTGGAGCCGGTTGTCGAGTCGGTCGATCACGATCACCCGATCGGCACCAAGCAGCACGGAGGCCCGAGCCGCCATCTGCCCTACCGCGCCGGCACCCCAGACCGCCACGACATCGCCCGGTTTGACCCCGGCGAGGTCAGCGCCCATCCATCCCGTCGGCGCGGAGTCGGAGGCGAAGAGCGCGCGCTCGTCGCTCACCTCGTCAGGAACGGTGAAGGCGCCCTGGTCGGCGTAGGGGACGCGGATGTACTCGGCGTGGCTGCCGGCGAAGCCCCCGAGTGCGTGCGAGTAGCCGTAGCAGCCTCCAGGCGCGGCGCCCCAGATGTTCTCGGTGATCATCGGGTTCGTGTTCCCGTTGTCGCACAGCGAGAACTGTTGTTGCTGGCAGTACCAGCACTTGCCGCAGGAGACGAACGAGCAGACGACGACGCGGTCGCCGACCTTGTGGTTGCGGACCTGCGGACCGACCTCGACGATGTCGCCGAGGAACTCGTGCCCGAGGACATCGCCGCGCTCCATGAACGGGATGTACCCGCCGAGCAGGTGCAGGTCCGAACCGCAGGTCACGGTTCGACGGACCCGCACAATGGCGTCCTGCTCGTTGCGGATCTGCGGGTCGGGAACCTGCCGCACCGCGAGTTCGTTGGCTCCCTCCCAGACCAGCGCCTTCACTGTCGTCCCTCCCGCCGGCCCTGTCGGGTGGCCATTCGCAGTGGCTTGTTCAGCAGAGTCGGCTCGGTGGTGGGCGGATAGTCCGGGTGCAGGACCTCGCTGGTCTCGATCAGTTGCTTCGACTCTCGCAGGAACAAACAAGTCAGCAACCGGTACCGTCAGGGTCGCTCGTGGTGTGGCGCAACAGCTGCAGCCGGCCGGACCGGTTACGGCCTGGTGATGGACCCCTCAACCCGACATCGGAGATACGAGCCCGTTACCTGGCATCGCGGATCACGGCCATTCGTCGCTGGGCTCGCTCGGGTCTTGTAACGGCAGGTCGATGATGAGACGTGCAGCGTCCGCCGGCCGTGTTCGACAGCTCGGCGTCCTTCGCCAAAGCCGTCCCGCTCGAAGCATGGGCGCCGAGGCACGGGGTATCCGCCCCGGCATGGGTAGCCAACAGCGTAACAAGCATGACAGCGGCGGCGAGTCGGCGCGAGGCCGCCGGCACCCGGGCAGCGGCGCACGGGGTCGGCAGGGGGCCACGGTGGAGCACTCGCCGAACCAGCGGCACGAGCGCACCGCAACCGGGTCAGCCGGCACCGAGCGCGACCACAGCCGGTCGAAGGCGGCCCGGGAGGGGCGGGTAAACCGCCAAGGTACGGCCTGATCCTCGGTTACCCTCCTCCCCGCAGCGTTATTCGAAAGACACTCGAAACCGGAGCGCGCTGTCGCGCGTTGGCCCTCGCCATCCTCCAGACGATCACAGCCTTCCTCACACGGGCCACCCCGTAGCCCGCGGAGGGCCCTGATCCCGTCAGTCCGCAGCGCAGCAGGAGCAGCCGGGCTGGCATCCGCATCCGTCACCGGCGCCGCTGGTGACACCGGCGCGGGTGCCAGCGACCGGCTCGGCCAGGGGAACGATGCAGCAGGCATCACCGCGCCACGCCTCGCGGCCCTCCTTGACCGCCACGGCGGCGATGACGAACGCGGCGAGCGGGTCCGCCCACGACCAGCCGAAGAGGCTGTTCACCGCGAGGCCGACGAGCAGGACCGCGGACAGGTAGGTGCACAGCAGGGTCTGCTTGGAGTCGGCGACCGCCGAACGGGAGCCGAGTTCCCGGCCGGCACGGCGCTGCGCGTACGACAGCCCCGGCATGATCCCCAGGGACAGCGCGGCCAACGCCAGACCGACGGTGGAATGCTCGGCCTCGACGCCGCCGACCAGTGCGCGTACCGACTCGACGGTGACGTAGGCGGCGAGGGCGAAGAACGAGACCGCGATGACCCGCAGCGCGACCTTCTCCCGGGCCTGCGGGTCGGGGCCGGTGAACTGCCACGCCACGGCGGCCGCAGACGACACCTCGATGATCGAGTCCAGGCCGAAGCCGATCAGGGCGGTCGACGAGGCGATGGTGCCGGCGGTGATCGCCACGACCGCCTCGACGACGTTGTAGCCGATGGTGGCGGCGACCAGGAGGCGGACCCGGCGGGTGAGCATCTGCCGGCGAGCCGGCGACGGCACCACCGGCCCCGGGTCGACCAGGGGCAGGGACATCAGCAGCAGCCCTTTTCGCCGGCGGCCGGACACGCGGCCGGGTCGACGGCCAGGACGAGACCGAGCAGGTCGGCAAGGGCATGCGCCAACCGGGGGTCGGCCAACTCGTAACGAATCCGGCGGCCCTGCGGCACAGCGACCACAAGGCCGCAGCCACGCAGGCACGACAGGTGGTTGGACAGGTTCTGCCGGGTCGTGCCCAGCAGGTCCGCCAACTCCGCCGGGTAGCCGGGCCGCTCGCGCAGGGCCAGCAGCAGCCGCGCCCGGATCGGGTCGGACAGGGCGTGGCCGAAGCGAGCCAGCACCTGCCCGTGCGTCACCGTCTCCACCGGAGAAACAGTACACCGTTTGATGTACTAACGCGCCGGGTGCGACACTCAGGCCGAGTTCTCGGCGTGGCGCAGCACCTCCGTGATGAGTCTCCTGGTGGCCTCACCCGGCAAGGTGTAGGTGACCTCCCGACCGCGACGCTTGCGCCGGATCAACCGGGCGTCCCTGAGGTACCGCAGGTGGCGGGCGACGAGCGTCGGATCGACTGACATCGCCTCCACCAGTGAGGCGGGCGTCTGGTCGCCCTCCTGCAGCAGGACGAGAATGCGTATCCGGTGCTCGTACGCCATGGCGCGCAGCACGACGACCGCCCGGTCCAGCGCGCGCCTCGTGACGTCGAGGTGTGCGGTGCTCATGCCGGCCCCGCCGGCAGGCCGGTGATCGCGGTGGGCCGGAACGAGACCAACCGGGACAGCACTGTCGACAGCGCCAGGATCGCGGTGGCGGTCAGGGTGATGCTCGCGCCGGCGGCGACGTCCCAACGGCTCGACGCGTACAGACCACCGAGCCCGCTGATCGCGCCGAGTGTGACGGCGAGGGCGGTGATGATGCTCAGCCGGTGCGACCACTGGCGCGCCGCCGCTGCCGGCGCCACGATGAGGGCGAGGGCGAGGATCGTGCCGATGGCCGGGACGATCGTCACGACCGCCACCTGGATGACGAGCAGCAGCACGACGTCCCAGACTCCGGTGGCGAAGCCGGCCGCCTGCGCGCCGTGCCGGTCGAAGCCGGTGTAGCGCAGCGGGCGGGCGCAGGCGGCCAGGACGGCCGCGACGACGACGAGCGCCACCGCGGTGGTCACCAGATCCTGCGGGCTGACGGTGAGGATCGATCCGACGAGGAACGATGTCAGGTCTCTGCTGAAGCCGCTCTGGGTGGCGACGAGCCCGGCGCCGAGCGCGAAGCCGCCCGAGAGCAGGACGCCGGTCGCCGCTGCCGTGTTCTGGCTTCGGTGGCGGCTGAGCGCGGCGACGCCCAGCGCGACGACCGCGCCCGCGACCACACCGCCGATGATGATGTTGACGCCGATGATGGAGGCGGCCACCACCCCGGGGAACGTGGCGTGGGTCAGTGCCATGGTGAAGAAGGACAGCCGGCGGAGCACGACGTGAACGCCGACGAGTCCGGCGAGCGCCCCGGCGAGCAGCACTTCGGCAGTGGCCCGGTGCAGCGCGTCATCCCACCAGTTCATGTGGGGACCTCCTTGCGTCGGAGACGATCCGCCCGTGGTTGCGCCGTGACCGCAGCGCGCCCAGCGGGAGCAGCAGCAGGTAGGCGAGCACGAGCAGCAGGACGACGGCGGAGGCCGAGGTGAGGGCAATGCCGTAGTCGACCGAGGCGGTCCAGCTGGCGAGCAGACCGCCGTATGCGGCGATGAGGATGAGACCGGTGCCGATCACCGCCATCAGCGCCAGGCGTGTGGTGAGCAGGCGGGCGGCCGCGGCCGGCACGATGAGCAGCGCGACCACGAGGATGGTGCCGACCGCGCGCACCGCGGCCACGACGACGAGCGCGACGATGACGTTGAGTAGCAGGTCGAGCCCGGCGATCCGGAAGCCGGCGGCGGCGGCGCCGGCCGGGTCGAAGGTGCGGAAGACAAGAGCGCGGGCGCTGATCAGCAGCAACCCGAGGATGACGACCGCCAGCACGGCGGTCTCCGCGATCTGGCGCGGCGTCACCGTCAGGATGCGCCCGAAGAGAAACGACGTCAGATCCGATGTGTACGAGGAGCGCCGCGACACGAGCACCACACCGATCGAGAACATGGCGGTGAGCACCACGGCGGTGGACGCATCGTCGGACAGCGCCCCGCCCTGGCTGAGCACTGTCAACACCACAGCGGTCACGACGCCGGCGACCAGCGCTCCGACGACGACGCCCTCGATGCCAGCGGCCAGGAACCCGATGACAACGCCGGGAAAGACGGTGTGCGTGAGCGCGTCCGAGACGAACGACAGACGGCGGACGAAGACGAAGACACTGACCGGTCCGCAGATGAGGGCGAGCAGCGCGAGTTCGGCCAGGGCACGTCCCATGAACGGTACGGTGAACGGCTCGATCATGGCTCCACCAACACCGTTCGGCCGTCTCTCAACTCGATGGCGTGTCCGCCGTACGCGCGGCGCAGCGTGTCGGCGGTCAACGTCTCCTCGGGCGGGCCGAGCGCCCACTGCCGGCCGTTGAGCACGCAGACCGTGTCGGCGAACTCGTGCGCGAGCGTCAGGTCGTGGGTGCTCAGCACGAGGGTGGTTCCGGCGGCGCTGAGTTCGCGCAGGACGGACAGGATGGCGTCCTGGCTCACCACGTCGATGCCGTTGAACGGCTCGTCGAGCAACAGCAGTCGGGGCTCGGCGGCGAGGGCGCGGGCCAGCAGCACCCGCTGGCGTTGGCCACCGGAGAGCACGCCGAAGTGGGTCTTCGCGTGGTCGGCGAGGCCGAGGCGGTCGAGCGCCTCGTGGACTGTTCGACGGTCGACGCCGCGGGTGGGGCGCCACCAGCCGATGCGCCGGTAGCGGCCCATCATGACGACCTGGCCCGCGGTCACCGGGAAGTCGGCATCGAGGGAGTCCGTCTGGGGCACGTAACCGATGAGCGCCCGGGCCTTGGCCGGCGCGCGGCCGAGCACGGTGGACCTGCCGGCGAGAACCGGAACCAGGCCGAGGATCGACTTGATCAGCGTGGACTTGCCGGCGCCGTTCGGCCCGATCAGGGCCAGGCGCTGCCCGGGGATCAGGTCGATGTCGACGTCGGTGAGCACGGGCGTGCCGTGGTAGCCGACGCTCACCCCGGTGTAGCGAAGGGTGGCGTCGGCCACCGCGACATCGCTCATGTCAACCGCCCAGAGCCGTGACGATGACCTGGGTGTTGTGCCGCTCCGCGCCGAGGTAGGTGCCCTGGGGGGTGCCTTCGGCGCCGAGGCTGTCGCCGTAGAGGGCGTCCTCACCGCCGATCACCTTGACACCGGCCTGCTTCGCGATCGCCTCGGCGCTCTTCGGCGGCAGCGAGGACTCCGCGAAGATGGCCTTGGCACCGGTCGCCTTGATCTTCGCGACGAGATCGTTGAGCTGCTTCGCGCTCAGCTCCGCCGAGGTGTCGAGGCTGGGAATGACCGAACCGACGAACTGCAGCCTGTACCGGTCGACGTAGTAGCCGAAGGCGTCGTGGTTGGTCACGAGCTTGCGTTGGTCGGCAGGGATGCGGGCGAAGGCGGCCTCGTTGTCGGCGTCGAGCTTGTCGAGCTCGGCCGTGTAGTTCCTCAGATTGCCGGCGAAGGCCGCGGCGTGCGCGGGGTCGGCTGCGGCGAGGCCCTTCTCGATGTTGGCGACCATCGTCTTGGCGTTCTGCGGGTTGTGCCAGATGTGCGGGTCGTACTCCTCGCCCTCGTGCGCCTCCTCGCCCTCCTCGTGGCCCTCGCCCTCCTCGTGGCCGCCCTCGCGCAGGGCGACACCCTGGCTGGAGTCGACGACGGCGCCCTTGAAGCCGGCCGACTCGATGGTCTGGTCGAGCCACTCCTCGAGGCCGACACCGTTCTTGACGACGACGGCGGCCTTACCGATGGCCTGGATGTCGGCCGGGGTGGGCTCGTAGTCGTGCGGGTCCACGTTCGGCTTGATGATCTGTGTGACGGTGACGTCGCCACCGCCGACGGTGCGGACGAAGTCGGCTACCTCTGGGGTGGTGGCGACCACAGCGAGCCTGGTGCCGGGCGAGGCGTTGCCGCCGTCCCTGGCGGCATCGTCTCCCGAGCCACAACCGGCAAGAAGGACGAGCGCGGCGGCGGTCGCCGTGGCGATGATCATACGGTGTTGATGCTTCACGAGAACGCTCCATTCCTGAGATGCGGAACGGTAATCGTTTTCGCTAAGTATCGTCTAATAGTGAGATGACGACACGTGCATGTGTCCCCCGCGGCCGTCGGGAACCGGGCGGTCGAGCCTCAGGTCCTGGCCGCCAGCGCCGCGTGCCTGCCACATCGCCAGAGAACCCCGGCCTCGCCGAAGCCGGCCTCCCGAGCGGCGGCGGCGTGCCAGCCGCCCGAGGCGGTGAACTCGGCCGGCGGGCGGTTCGCGAAGATCGCCGCCCGCTGCGCGAACAGTGGGCGCAGCTGCTCCATCTGCCCGATGTCGTTCCACCACTGCGCCCAGGCCAACTCCGCGGCGGCTTCGTCCGGCGCGGGGTCCAGGGCACTCATCAGGGACGGGAGGCTCTCGTCAGGCATGAGGTCCGCGACGATCAACAACCCGCCGGGCGCCAGGCAACGGCGGACGTCGTCATAGAACGCACGCACCTGAACCGGTGGGAGGTAGTGCAGGGTCATCACCACCGTGACAAGGTCGTAGCCGCCACCCACGCGGTCCACCCAGTCCGGAGCCGACAGGTCACCCTGTAGCGCCCGCGCCTCGCCGGCCAGGGCGCCGCTGGCCAACGCGAGCAGCACGGGGTCGATGTCCATGAGGGTGATGGCGGCACCGGTCCATCGCCGCGCCATCCGCCCGGCCAGCACGCCGGGACCGCCGCCGAGGTCGAGCACGCGACCGGGCGCCGGGCCGTGAACAGCCTCGGCGACGCGGAACAGCGTCTCCTCAAGGCCGGCGAGGTGCGGCACGAACCCCTCCATGACCTGGGACCACGTATCGCGCCAGCGAACGATCTGCGCGGGGTCGAGCACGGCGCTGGGCGCGCCGGTGGTCGTTGCCATGGATGCACTCCGGAGGATACGCCGACGGAAGGCCACACGATAACGGAAGCCATTTCCGAAAGAGTAGGTCATCCCGCCCGGCAGTACCGGCGTATCGCGGTACGTGTCGGTCAGTCGCGGTCGAGCTCGACCAGGACCGACAGGAGCCGGTCCACCTCCTCGGCCGTGTTGTAGACGTGCAGGCTCGCCCGTACCGATGCCGTCTTCTCGCCCTGGTCGCCCTGGCAGTGACCGTCCGCGCGGACCAGGAGGCCGTGCGCGGCGAGGATGAACCCCAGGTCGTTCGAGCCGATCAGTCGATGGCGGAAGGCCACGATGCTCTGCCGTTGCTGGATCGGACTGTCGGCGGCCAGGCTGCTCTGACAGCCCAGCACCTCGATGGTGGCCAGCCTGCGTAGCCCGTCGGTCAGCCGAGCGCCGAGCGCGGTGTTCCACCGGGCGATGCGGTCCAGGCCGGCGGCGTCGAGCCAGTCCAGCGCGGCGACCAGGCTGATGATGCCACTGGTGTTCGGAGAGCCGTTCCAGCCGGCCGGCGCGTAGATGGGGCCCCGCTGGTTGCGCGCCCAGATCGCACCGGTGCCCGGCAACGCCATCGCCTTGTGCCCGGAGAAGACCACGAAGTCGACATCGGTCGCCGTGGTGGACAGCGGCAGGTGGCCCACGCCCTGCGCGGCGTCCAGGCAGATCGGGATCGTCGCTCCCGCCGCCGCACGCAGCCGGTGCACGTTCATGTCGTTGCCGTAGACGTGGTGTATGTGGGTCGCGGCGATCAGGCGCGTCCTGTCGTTGATCATCGACGCGAGCCTGCCGGTGTCGTAGTCGTGGGCGGCGTCGTAGGGCATCGGACGGACGCCGACGGACACGCCACGGTGCCGCAGCAGCTCAACGACCTCCAGCCAGGGCGCGATGTTGGCGGCGTGATCGGCGAACGGCACGATGATCTCGTCGCCGTCGCGCAGCTGCGGCGCGAGCCAGTCACGGGCGACGGCGCGCAGCGCCTCGGTGGTGCCGGAGACGAAGTGCACGCCCGAACGCTCCGGCACCGGATCGTCGAGGAATCGGCGCAGGCGGTCGCGGGCCTGCTCGATGCGGGCGGTGGTCCGGTTCGCCCACGGGTACGTACCCCGCGCGGCGTTGGCATTGCCCGTCGTGAGGTAGGTCAGGACGGCGTCGAGGACCGCCTGCGGCTTCTGCGAGGTGGCGGCGCTGTCCAGGTAGACCACGTCCGGGTTCGCGGTGATCAGCGGGAACTGGGCGCGCAACGTCTCCTGCCACGGACGTAGCTCGTCGAGAACGTCCACGTCAGTCGCGTACGAGCTCAGCGCCCGCGTCGCGCCAGGCGATGATCCCGCCGTCGAGCGACCGGACGTCGGGATGACCCATCCTGGTCAGCAGCGCGGCGTACCGGGCCGACTTCTCCCCCACCGGGCAGACCAGCAGCACCGGCTGACGACGACCGAACGGCAGCCCGCCGTGCAGCAACTCGGCGAAGAGTTCGTCGACGATGTTGATCGAGCCGTCGATGTGCAGGGCCTGGTACGCGAACGGGCTACGCAGATCCACCATCAGCCCCCGGCGCTCGGCGATCCACCGCTGGGCTGCCGCGACATCCACTGTCGCCGCCTGTCGCACCTCCGCGTCGGTCACCGTGCGGACGGAGTTGCGCCGCGGTGGCCGACCGAACAGCTCGGGACGCCGCTCCCGCAGATAGCTCATGTAGCTCTCGACCCGGTCGCAGACGATGAAGACCGCCGTACGACGGTCGGTGAGCTGGGCGTCGATGGCACGCAGGTGCCGTACGGCGCCCTGGTACGCGCCGCCGCCGGTCGGTCCGGCGAGCGTGCCGCACCGGCGCACGAGAGTCAGCAAGCCATCGATGGCGTCGTCAGCGGTGATCGTCTCCACCACGTCGTAGACGCCAGGGTCGAACAAGCCGACCTCGTGCACCTCGTCGATGGTGCGGATTCCCGGTATGAAATCGGACTTGTGCGCCACCAGCCCGACGACCCGTACATCGGGGTTGTGCTGGCGCAGCGCGGCCGCCACCCCGGTGGAGGAGCCGGCGGTGCCGACGCAGGCGATGAAGTAGTCCGGTGCTCGGCCGTCGAGGTCCTTCACGATCTCCGGGCCGGTGCCGTTCAGGTGGGCGTCGACGTTGAGTTCGTTGAAGTACTGGTCGGTGTGCAGGTAGCCGCCGCCCGACGCGGCCAACCGGTGGTACATCCTGGTCAGCGGGTCGTCGGTGTCGGTGGGGTCGAGGCATTCGGCCTGTCCGGGCAGTTCGTCGATCTCCGCTCCGAGCAGCAGGAGCAGGTCCTTGATCTCGGCGACCTTCATCCGGTTGGTGACGCTCCTGAAGGTGAGCCCGTGCATGCCGGCGATGACGGCGAGAGCCTTGGCAGTGTTGCCACTCGACAACTCCACGACGGTGTCGCCGCGTTCGACGGCCTGGGCGAGCAGCGGCCGGGCCATGTTCCAGGCAGCGCGGTCCTTCAGGGACCCGAACGGGTTGAGCAGCTCCATCTTGGCGTACAGGTCGATGTTGCGCAGACCGTGCACGGCGGCGTCGATCCGCACCAGCGGCGTGTTGCCGATGGCATCCGTCATGTTCTCGAATCTCATGGTGCCTCCACGCGATGGTGAACGGGCCAGTACTGCTCGTCGAGGCACCATCGCCACGCGCCACCGTCGCGGTACAGCGCGACCTTGCGGCCGATCGGCTGGCGCAGCGCATGCGTGGCGCTGAAGTCCATGAGGTAGCCGGCGGTGTTGACGAAGGCCAGCAGATCGCCGAGGCGGGGTCGGGACGGCAGAAAGACCTTGCGCCGAGTGATGAGATCCGATTCGAGACAGAGGTTGCCGAACAGGTACACCTCCGCGGACCCCACACCGGCCGGGGTCGTACGGTGCACGACGACCGGGTCCATCAGGACCCCGTGCTCCTCGAGACTGACGTCACGCGCGTTGCAGTCCAGTCGCACGATCGTGTCACCGTTGGGCTCGTCGCGAACCTCGAGAATGCGCGCCAGCACCACACCGCACTGATCAAGCAGGGCCCGCCCCGGCTCGACGTGCAGGTCGTACATGTTGTCCAGCAGCAGTGTCCCGAGTGGGCGACGCTGTTCGGGCGCGGCTGTTCGTAGCAGTCGATCGAGGTACGCGGGCCCGGAGATTGGCCGGTGAGCCGGGTAGAGGTTCAGAGCACCCCGAATGTGGCCCCCCTCGGCGCGCAACCCGTAACCGTGCCCGTTCCAGGTCAGCGGTGCCCGTCGGCCGAGCACCGCCTCGGTCAACGCGGACGTGTATTGCTCCCACTGCGCGCCGTCGGCGAGGTAGTCGACGCCGAACCCACCGCCGATGTCGACCGACCAGGGCCGTAGACCGCGCTGGCGACACTGCTCCAGCGCGGCGAGGCAACCTTCCAGCGCCGCGGCCTTCTCCGGCAGCCCCATGGTGTCGAGATGGAACGCCACGCCGACCAGGTCCAGGACGTCGGCATGTTTGTCGATCACGTCGACGACTTCGCTCGCCGCGTCGGCCGACACTCCGAAACGGCTGCGACGGCTGTTGAGCTGCACACCCGCCGAGGTGAAACCCGACAGGCGCGCCGTCACCCGCGCGCGCGGCAACGACCGATCGGTGACCAGTGCGGCGAGCGCCGCCAATTCGCTGACCGAATCAGCGCTGACAGTGACTCCGGCGCGGGCGCAGAGCCAGAGGAACTCCTCGTTCTTCGGCCCGGTCGCCACGATGCGCTGCGGCACGAGACCGGCCCCGAGCGCGTGCTGCAGCTCGGCGAGCGACGCCACGTCGATCCCCGCGTCGGTTGCGGCGAGTTCACGCACCAGGGCGCTGGAGCGATTGGCCTTGTGCGCGTAATAGATCTGACCGGAGAGGCGGTGGTCGGAAAAGACCGATCGGAATGCGGCAACGTTGTCCGTCAACTGCTGTGGCAGGATCACTCCGAGCGGAGATCCCAACGCATCGGTTAATTGTGCCAGTAACGCGGTTTTGTCGAGCGCCGACTGCAGTGTCGGACCGATTCGCGGAGACAGAAAAAGGGGCAATGCGACTCCTCAGGTGAGCCGTGGCGCCACGGACGCCGCCACCCCTCTCACCCAAAACCCTTCGTGACGACGGCCTGCTTCAACGTAACCGATGTTCCGACGCCCGCCAAGAGGTGGCAGCCGAGCGATGGCACGCTTCGCCAGACATACACGAGTGCGCATATATGACAGTTGCCGTCAATGCATCCGTGGAATATCCAGCCGACCGAAGACGACGGGCCGACATCACCGTCCTTTCTGACCGGAGCACGCTCTACGCCCGGTGCGGGAGATACCCCGAATCCGCGGTTCAGCCTTTCGCGCGGGCTTCGCAGATTCCGAAGATCCGATCCGTGGACGCGGCACGGCGGAGGTCGGCGCTGGTGGGGCGCGGCGCCTACGGGGAGTAGGCGCCGCGCCGGTCGCACCCACCACAGCCCACCCGTCCCAGCGGAGCGGACACCGACAACGTGGTCGCGGATCAGGCGCGCTGGAAGGGGTCAGGAGAGAACTTCGAAGGTGAAGGTCCTGGCACCCGAGCTGACGGTGGCGCCGCTGGAGGCGAGCTTGCCGGTGACTTCGAAGGTGACCGCGTAGGTGCCGGCCGCGTCGAAGCCCCAGTTCGCGTGGGCATGGGTGTTGTAGTTGACATTGAGGCTGTCGGGTAGGCCGTTCCCGCTGTCGAAGAGCACAGTGGGGGCGCCTCCGGAGACGGTGTAGACACTGAAGCCGGCAGGGCCGGAGACGCTGGTGAGCTTGAAGGTGACCCGGTTGTTCTGGAAGGTGCCGCTGGGCACCTCGGTGGTGTTCCACCCGGCCCACAGGAGCCCGGCGGTGCTGGACTGCGGCAGGACCCACGCCTGGCCGCCGGTGCCGAGGAAGGACCAGGCCGAGGTGCCCGGCACGGTGATCTTGGCCGTGTTCGGCACCCGGAAGAGCACGTCGGCGGGGTTGCGTTCGACGCTCGTGGAGCCCGTGCCGTCCAGGACGTTGACGGTGAGCGCGCCGGCGGCGTAGTCGACGTCGATCACGTCGACATGACCGCTGGAGAGCACCAGCGGCGCCGCGGCGACGGGCGTGCCGGTTCCGACGAGCAGCGTGGCGGTCACGATGAGACCGGCGATCAACCGGCGGCGGATACGCACGGCGCTCACGCCTTGACCGCGAAGCGCAGCGTGGTGGGGGCGGAGGTCACCTGCTGGCCGGTGGCGACCAGGGTGCCGGTGGCGCGCACGGTCACCTTGTAGTTGCCGGCCTGGTCGAACGCCCAGTTGGCGTGGGTGTGGTCACCGGCGGTCACCGTGATGTCGTCCGGGAGACCGTCACCGCTGTCAGCCAGGACGGTTGGCTGGCCGACAGCGTTCTCGGTGTAGATCGCGAGCTGGCCGGGACCGCTGATCGACTGCACGGACAGCGTCAGCGCGTCGTTGGCGAAGACTCCGGCTTCGATCTCCTCGGCAGAGATGCCCGGCCAGATGAGGTTGGCGTTCTGGATCTGCGGCAGGACCCACACCTTTGACACGCCCGGGGTGCCCAGGAAGGCGAAGGCGGGGTCGGCAGGAACGGTGATCCTGGCCTGGCGCTTGACGACCAGCTTGACCTCGTCGGCGTCGTACTCGATGTCGTTGTCCTCGTCGTGGACGCCGACCTCCAGCGTGCCGGCCTCGTAGGCCACGTCGACGAGGTCGAGATGTCCGGTGTTGAACACCACGGCAGACGTGGTGGCGGCCTGGGCGGGCAGGGCCGTGGCGACCAACGCCAGGCCCAGGACGCCCGAGGTCAGCAGATTACGCATGGTGTTACGCACGAAGAGACTCCTCTCCGGCGACGGTCCCGAGTGGACCGCCACTTAATGAAAACGATAGTCGTTTCAGTTAGCGTGCGGTAGGGCTGGGAGAGGATTCGGAGAAGCGTCATCGCTGAGTTCAAGCCCGCCGGGGCGTCGCCACCGTCGGGTCAGGAGGCCGTGCCGCGGGGCGATCAGCCATGCGGCCAGGAAGACCACTGTGGCGATCAGCACGATGGTGCCGCCGACCGGTGTGTCGAAGCTCCAGGACAGGTACAGCCCGACGGTCGCCGAGATGCCGCCGATCAGCGGGGCGAGCAGCATCATGACGCCGAGCCGGTCGGTGAGCAGGCGGGCTGCCGCCGCAGGAGTGATCAGCAGGGCCAGGACGAGAATGTTTCCGATGGTCTGCAGGGAGATCACCACGGCCAGGGTGACCAGGACGTAGAGCACGATGTCGAGCCAGAAGACGGACAGCCCCATCGAGCGGGACATCTCCCGGTCCAGGCAGACCGCGACGAATTCCTTGTGCAGGGCGAGCACCAGGCCGAGGATGACCAGGCCGGTGCCCCCGACGACGTACAGGTCCCGGTCCGGGATGCCGGTGATCGAGCCGAAGAGGAACTGCTGCAGCGATCCGGCGTAGCCGGGGGCCTGCGAGATGATCACAATGCCGAGCGCGAACGCGCCGACCAGGAAGACCCCGATGATCGAATCCTCCTTCACGCGCCGGTTCTGCGCGAAGATCGCGATCAGCAGGGCGGTGGCGACACCCGCGACGGCGCCACCGAGCACCAGGCTGCCCTGCAGGACGAAGGCGACCGCGATACCCGGAAAGACCGCGTGCGCCACCGCGTCACCGATGAACGCCATGCCACGCAGAACGACGTAGCAGCCGATGACGCCGCAGACGATGCTCGACATGACCGCGATCGCCAGCGCCTTCGGCAGGAACGCGAGGTCGGGGTTGAGCAGGTCGGTGAGAAAATCGGTGATCGACATCAGGTTGCCCTCACGAGCTTCAGCAGTGCGGAGGTGGCGCTCACCCCGAAGGTCTTCGTCCACAGCTCGGCGTCCTGCAGGTCCGCCGGCTGCCCGTCGGCGATGATCCGACCGTTGAGCAGGACCAGACGGGTGCAGGAGTCCACCGCCGCGACGAGATCGTGCGTGGTCATCAGCACCGCACGGTCCTCTCTCGCCAGGCTGGTGAACAGGTCGCCCAGCAGTTCCTGCGTGGGCATGTCCAGTCCGGTGAACGGCTCGTCCAGCAGCAGGATGCGCGGCGCGAGCGCGAGGGCGCGGGCGACCAGGACGCGTTGCCGTTGCCCGCCGGACAACTCACCGACCGGCCGCTGCCGTAACCCGGTCAGCCGAACCCGGTCCAGCGCGTCGCCGACCGCCCGCCAGTCGGCGACGCCCGGTCGGCGCAGTAGGCCGATGCGGCCGGTCCGGCCGCTCATCACGGCCTGCTCGACCGAGATGGGAAAGTCCCAGGTGAACTCGTGGCGCTGCGGGACGTAACCGATGTCGGACCGGCCGGGACGGGCGGGCTTGCCCTGCACCGTCACGGTGCCGCCGCGACTGCGGGTCAGTGCCAGGATGGCGCGGAGCAGAGTGGTCTTGCCGGCGCCGTTGGGCCCGAGCAACCCGACCAGTTCGCCCGGCTCCAGGTGCAGCCGGATGTCCCGCAGGACCGGTCGGCCGCCGAGGTCCACGTCCAACCCGTCGATGTCCAGCGCTCTCACCGCTGGCCCTCCGACGGTACGGCGGCGCGTTCCTGTTCGGCCCGGCGCCTCGCGCCGCGTCCCCGTAGCAGCAGGAGGACCAGTCCGACGGCGAGCAGGGCGGCCGCGCCTCCCAACGCGATGAGCAGCAGCGTCGTGGACGGGCCGGTCGGCTCGTCGTCCGCGGCCCGCTCCTCGCCGGTCGGTGCCCGCCCTGCTGCGCTGGGAAGGTCCGCAGTTGCGGCGAGAGCCTCGTCGGCGCTGGTGGTGTCGCCCACGGCGAAACGCAGCGTGCGGGTCGCCGACACCGTCTCACCGTCGACCAGGTCGGCCGACGCCTGAACCGCGACCAGGTAGATGCCCGGTGCGGTGAACACCCAGTTGGCGTGGGTATGGGTGTTGACCTCGGCCCAGAACGGCTGCGCCGTGGAATCGGCGGAGCGCCACAGCGGCTGGGGTGCGGCGAAGTTGCCCGACTGCAGGTACGTGGTGAGGGTGCCCGGTCCGCGTACGCCGAGCAGGGTCAGGGTGACGCCACGGTCGATGGTCTGCATCACCCGGGGGTCCTGGGTGTTCCAGCCGAGCCAGACCACGCTCTGGTTCTGGGTCTGCGGCACCACGTACACCCGCCTGCCGGCCTCGACGCCGAGGAAGGCGTACGCCGGGTCGTCCGGAACGGTCTGCAACGCCGCGTCGGAGACCCGGAGCAGGGTCTCGTCGGGGTTACGCCACACCGGTCGCGCCTGCGTGCCGTCGTGGATCAGCAGTGTCCACTGGTTGTGGACATAGCGGGGGCCCAGGTCGACGTGACCGGTGGCGAGCTCCGCCCGACCGGTGGCCAGGGGCTGGTCGGCGGCGATCGACTGGCCAAGACCCGGTGTCGGCTCCTCGGCCCGAGCCGGGGTCTGCGTCGTGGCCAGCACGATGACCATGGCCACGGCACACCGCAGGATCGCGGTGCTCGTACGAGGGCGTCGGCGCGCCCGTCCTGCCGTCACTGGCTCCTCCATCACTTGTCCGTCAGGCAGTCGTGCAGCGATTCGGCGTTGAACCGCATCATCTCGAGGTAGGTGGTGACGTCCCGGTCCAAGGTGTCGCCGTAGATCGCGCAGATCCGCAAACCCTCCTCGCGGGCCACCTCGGTCAGGGTGGTGGATCGGGCTGCCAGATTGGGTTCCAGGAAGACGGCGGGAATCCTCAGGTTGCGGATCGTCTCGGTGAGCCGGCGGCGGTCGGCGAGACTCGGCTCGGTGGCGGGGTTCGGGGTGACGAAACCGGAAATCTGGATCCCGTACGCCTGGCCCAGGTAGCCGAAGGCGTCGTGGGTGCTGACCAGGTGTCGGCGCGAGAGCGGGATACGGGCGATGGTGTCCCGGACCTCGGTGTCGAGCGTCTCCAGTTCCCGCACGTAGGCCGAGGCGTTCGTGCGGTAGTCCGTCGCGCCCTGCGGGTCGGCACCGATGAGGGTGTCCCGGATCAGCTCCACGTAGGAGATGGCGTTGCGGACGTTCTGCCACAGGTGCGGATCGATCTCGCCGTGCACGTGCTTGCCGAGCACCGCCTGCGGAAGTTGGTAGACCTGGGTGCCGGGCCGGCCCAGGAACCGGAAACGGCGGTCACCGGGCACCTCCAGCAGTGCCTTGTTGGGCACCTCGATCACCGTGCTGGCCGGGTCGTACACCCGCTGGTTGGCCTCGCCGCTGCCCTCCGGGTCGGCGAACAGGTAGAGCCGCCGCTCGTCGAGGTCGACAGTGACGTCGGCGTGCCCGGAGTTCAGCACCTCCGCGCCCGCCATCCCCGGCACCGAGTGCGGGTCCACCCCGACGGCGAAGGTGAACACCTGCTCCCCCATCGGAACAGGGGCCGTGTCGGGGGTGACCGCCAACTGCGCCCGCATGGTCAGCCGGTAGACGCCGGGCTTGGTGAACGCCCAGCTCATGTGGGTGTGCGCGTCGGGTGGCAGCGTGGCGGTGTCGTCCCGGTACCCGTTGGCGGCCTCGAACCCGTCGCCCGAGTCGACGGAGAACGACGGGTTGCCGAACGACTCGGTCAGGTACGCGAACACCCTGCCCGGCCCGTTCGCGGCGGTCGCGCTGAGCAGCACGTCGGAGGAACGGTTCGCGCCCTGCGCCGCACCGGTGCCGCGTACCCGCATGCCCAACCAGATGGTGTCCAGTGACACGTCCTCGACCAGCGGGATGATCTCCGCGGCGTACTTCACCGCTCCCTCGGCCAGCGAGATGTTCGGTACGCCGTCGCGCAGGTTCGCGTCCAGCGCCTTGATGACGGCCTGCTCCTCCAGAAGCAGGTAGTTGCTGAACGCCACGTCGGCGTAGACCACATCCCGAACGTCCCGCAGCGACGGCTCGTAGCTGTGCGGGTCGGCGTTGTCGGGCACCAGGGAGGTGACGGCCACCCGCTCTCCACCGACGTTGCTCACCAGATCCCGCAGGATTCCGGTGGTCGTGATGACCTGGAGCCGGTCGTCGGCGGCGGTCAACGCCACCTCCGACCGACAGCCGGCGATCAGCCCCACGATCAGCAACGGCAGGATCGCCTGCCGCAGCCGTGGCACGACCAGCGGGTTCATGCGTCTGCCGTCGAGAGGCCGGCACGGCGGCGACGGCCCAACACCACCAGCAGGACCCCCGCCGCCACGAAGACGATGCCGACCACTCCGGCGGTCATCACCCAGCCAGCACCGGTACGCGGCAGGGGCCCTCCCCCGCCCTGGGCCCCACCGCCGTTCCTGTCACCGTCAGCGCCACTGCCACTGCCACTGCCACTGCCACTGCCGGAACCGAAGCCGCTGTTCGGATCGGTGCTGTCGCCAACGGCGAGGGTCAGCGTCTTGGTGTCGGTGACCGCCTTGCCGGCGCTGGTGGTGCCGTTCATCTGCACGGCGAGGCGGTACAGGCCGGGCTTGCTGAACGCCCAGTTGCCGTGCGCGTGGGTGTTCAGCGGAACGCTCAGTTGCTGCGGGAACGCCTTGGCCGAGTCGAACAGCACGTCGGCCTTGCCGAACGAGCCGGTCAGGAAGAGGGCGAACCGGCCGGGCCCGTTGACGCCTTTCAGCGTCCAGGTGACGTTGCCCTTGATCCCCGACACGACGGACTCGTGCTGGGTGTTCCAGCCGGGCCAGACGATCCCCGCCTGCTGGGACTGCGGCAGCAGCCACACGGCCTCGCCCTGCTTGCCGAGGAAGTCGGCGCCGGCGGGCACCGTGATCTTCGCGTTGTCCTTGACCTGCAGGACCACGTCGGCGGTCTCCCGCCAGACCGGAGGACTCGTGCGGTCATCCTTGATCCGGATCGTCCACGTGTCTCCGGACAGTTGGGGGCCCATGTCGACGTGCCCGTCGGCGATCACCTGGCGGGCACCCGTGGCGGTGGTGGCCGCCGCCTTCGCGGCCGCCGCCGGCGGGGCTGCGGCGGGTTTCGGCGCAGCCGCGGGCGCCGGCGCAGCCGCGGGCGCCGGCGCAGCCGCGGGCGCCGGCGCAGCCGCGGGCGCCGGCGCAGCCGCGGGCGCCGCGAACGCGCGCGCTGCCGACTGCTCGCCGGACCCCGGCACCTGCTTGGCGGGAGGGGCAAGCGGCGCCTGCTCGACCGGGTTGATCGCCGGCACGCGCACCCGGTACGTCGTCTCCGCGCTGACCTTCCGGCCGGAGCGCAGGGTGGCCGAACCGGTCAGGGCCAACCGGTAGTCACCGGCCGCGTCGAAGGCCCACACCACCCCGCCGGTCCGCGTCGCCACCGGTAGCTGCGCCGTCCGCGCCAGACCCGGGCCGCTGCCGAAGAGCGGAGTCGCCGTGCCGAGACCGGACACGGTGTACGCCGTGAACGTTCCCGGGCCCTCGACCGAACGTACGGTGAGGGCCACCGTGTCATCGGTGACGACGCCGGGGCGTACCCCGGTGGTGTCCAGCGCTGGGAACCCGCTGTCGCCGGCGGACAGTGACCACACGGCGTGCCCCGGCGAACCGAGGAACGCGAAGCTCTTCCCTGCCGGCACTCGGCCGGCCAGCCCGCCAGCCGGGCCGAGCACCACCTCGGCCGGGTCGTGTCCGGCCGCGTCGTGGGACACCTGCGCGGCGTCGCGCAGTCGCAGCGACATCGAGTCACCGTTCAGGGCGACGGACACCAGGTCCGCGCCGGCCGCGGTGACCGCGGCCGGTTCCGCGGCTGCCGGCGCACCCCCGAGGGCCAACGCCAGTACGGCTAACGCAAGGCCGGCGGCACCGGCGCGCATGGTTCTCATCCTCATTGCCTGCTCCAGACGGGTTCGTGGTGGTTCATCGACGTCGTGCCGCTCCGGTCGCGGCGGAGGCGGCGACCTCGCCGTCCTCCGACGCCCGTTCGGTCTGCCGGCCGGCCTCGGAACGCCCCTCCTCCCGGGCGGCGGCTACCGCCCGGGCGAGCTGTCGGGCCCGCCGTCGGCGGGCGGCGATCAGTGCCCAGCCGCCGAGGGCGAGCAGGACCAGCAGGGCCAGCTGGGGCCAGGGCACCGCCCAGGCAGTGGCGCGCGCCGTGCCGCTCTGCGGCTGCGGGTCGAGGACCTGGTCGCCCACGGCGGCGGGTGTGACGGCGGCGTTCACGGTCAACCGGAACAGTGGCGGCACACCCGTCATGCGTACGGTGGTGGTCAGTTCGCCACCGGGCAGGATCTCCGGCAGTGCCGCCCCGTCGGTCGAGCGCCGGCCGAGGCCGAACGGCCCGGCCGCGGTGAGCGTGGGCCGCCCGGTGAGCCGGACGTTGCCGGTGTTGCGGACGGTGAAGGTGGCGGTGAGTGTGCCGCCGGCGAGGGGGTTCAGCGAGCCGGTGTGCCGTACCTGAAGGTTTTCGACGGTCATCGCTGGTTGCAGCTCGCCGCTCACCCGCAGGTAGATCCGCGCGCCGACCCGGTGGTCGACGGCGACCTGGTTGCCCTGTGCGTCTGCCGCCGTGGAGGCGAGCGAGGCGACGATCCCACCGGCGTGGTCCCCGGGCGTGGCATTGTTCGGCACGGTGAGCGTGAACGGGATGTCCAGGCGGGACGTGGACGGGATGGTCACGGTGCCGCCGGTGAAGCGGACCCAGGCGCCGACGTCGGTGGGCTTCTGACCACCGGCCAGCAGGTCGAACCCGCCCTGCGCGGTGGTGAACGCGTCGCTGGCATAGAGGTTCAGGGTGAGCGGGCGCGTCGAGTGGTTGGTGACCGCGACGTAGTCGGTCACTGTGGCGCCGGGATCGAGCTTGTAGGTGAACGCCGGCCGACCGTTCGGGCCCTTCGCGCTCGACGGCGCCACCCCCCACGTCGCGGCAGACGCCGGCGGTGCGGAGGGCGCCGGCGTGGGCGGTGCCGGAGCCGCGCCGAGCAGGACGATGCCGGTGGCGATGGCGACGAACAGACGCATGGTGGGGATGGATTCCGTTCCTGGATACGAGGGGT
Source organism: Micromonospora sp. WMMD1120 (assembly GCF_029626235.1). Classification (NCBI taxonomy): domain Bacteria; kingdom Bacillati; phylum Actinomycetota; class Actinomycetes; order Micromonosporales; family Micromonosporaceae; genus Micromonospora; species Micromonospora sp. WMMD1120. The sequence continues at coordinate 6,750,430 of NZ_JARUBO010000005.1, forward strand.
GAAGCGGGGTGGGCGGGTCGCGGCAACGGCCCACCCACCCCGCGGCCGTCCGGTGGCACGGTTCAGCGCCGGGCCACCGGACAGGTTCGGGCGATCAGATCGCGGTGAGGGTGAGGGTCGCGGAGTACGTCCCCGCGGCCGTCTCGGTGGGCAGGCTCAGCCGCAGACCCGCGCCCAGTTGCGCGGTACCCCGCCCGGCACCGTTCGGCGCTGCTCCCAGCACCGCGCTGTTGCCGAGACCGCCGCCGGAGCCGACGACGTACGGCGTAACCTCCGGACCAGCGACGACACCCTGCCCGGCGCCCTGGGTGATCACCCGAGGGTCCCAGCCGAGGTAGCCGGAGCTGAACGTCGCACCGTCCGGCCCGGCGAAATCCGCCGGGATCTGGCCGGACGCGCTCCACCCCGGTTGCCCGGCGCGCGTGTCGGTCACCGTGACCGGGCGGAGCTCACCGTTGCTCTCCCACCGGTCAGCACCGGCGGTGAGCTGTGCCGGTGGCAGCACCACGGCACGGTCGTCCGGGTTGACGCTGATCACCAGAGAACCCTGCGTCTCGTCGATCGACGCGGTGATCGTCTGTGAGGTGCCCGGCTCCTGCGGCGGGAACGCCACCCAGAGGGACACGGGTTCGCTGGTCGCTACCACCTCGTGACCGTCGCCGTACAGCTTGGCCACGTACTCGCAGGCGTTCAGCTCCCGGGTGGCCGTGAACGAGTAGCTCGCTCCCGCCTCACCCGCGATGATGCTCCAGTCGTCCGTGCCGGGGCACCTGCTGAACCAGTGGTAGTGGTCCAGCTCGGTCTGCGGCGTCTGCACCGCGTTGAGCGTCACCGTGTCGTTGGGCTGGTACTCGTCGGCCATACCGCGGACCGACAGGCTGACCTCCGGCCCACCGCCGGACAGCTCGCCGACGACGAACGAGTAGTCGACCGGCCCGGTGCTGACCGTCGTGCCGTTGGTCAACGTCGCGTCGGCCTGGAACTTCAGGGTGTAGCTACCCAGCGCGCCGAACGCCCAGTTCGAGTGCGCGTGGGTGTGCACCGGCACGTCGATCGCGTCCGGCAGGCCGTCGTCGGAGCGGAACTTGATGATCGGACCGCCGAACGAGTCCTGGGTGAACAGCGTGACGCTGCCCGGTCCCTGCACGCCGACCAGGCTCAGCCGCACCCTGTTTCCCTCGAACACCCCCGAACCGAGCGTCGTGGTGTTCCAACCCGGCCAGAGCAGATCCGGGTCCTGGGTCAACGGGAGCAACCAGACCTGGCTGCCCGCCGGCCCGAGGAAGGCGAACCGAGGATCGTCCGGGACGGCCATCGCCGCCTCCGGCAGAACCTGGAACGTCACGTCGGCCGGGTCCCTCGTCACCGAAGGGCTGACCGTGTCGTCGTGCACCTTCAACGACAGCGCACCACCCTCGTAGTGCACGTCGACCGCATCGGTGTGCCCCTTGGACAACACCACCTTCTCGGCCGCCGACGCAGCGGTCGGCGCCAGCACCGTGCCGGCGACCACCACCGCCCCGGCAACCAGGGCCGCGAAACCGCGAGCCCTCAGAGTCGCATTCATACCTTCCCTTTCAGCACCGCGCGTACCTGGGCGCGGTGGGTACATGTGGTGACATCACCAGGACGCCTTGCGCACCCCGGGCATCTCGCCACGTAGAGCCAGCTCCCGGAACCGCACCCGGGACAGCCCGAACCGGCTGAGCACCCCGCGCGGGCGGCCGTCGATCTGGTCGCGCGAGCGCAGCCGCACCGGGCTGGAATCCCGCGGCAGCCGGCTGAGCCGACGCACCGCATCGGCGCGCGCGCCCGGGTCGGTGTCCGGATGGGCGACCAGCCGCTTCAGCTCCGCCCGCCCCTCGGCGTGCCGGGCTACCAGTTCCTCGCGGCGCGCCTGCCGGTTGACCAGGCTCTTCCTGGCCATCAGCGGGCCTCGCGGAACTCGACGTGCCGGCGGACGACCGGGTCGTACTTCCGCAGGACCAGCCGGTCCGGGTCGTTGCGACGGTTCTTGCGGGTGACGTACGTGTAGCCGGTGCCGGCGGTGCTGCGCAGCCGCACGATCGGTCGTACGTCGGTCTGGCGGGCCATCAGAGCTTCACCCCCCGGGCGCGCAGCTCGGCGACGACCTTCTCGATGCCCTTGCGGTCCACGGTCTTCAGCGCCTTCGTCGTCAGGGTGAGGCTGACCCATCGGCGTTCCGACGGCAGCCAGTAGCGGTGGTTCTGCAGGTTCGGGTTCCACCTGCGGCGAGTGCGTCGGTGGGAGTGGGACACGGCGTTACCGAAGCTCGGCTTCGCGCCGGTGACGTCACAACGTCGGGACACAGTGCACGCTCCTCGCTCAGGTTGACGATAACGACAACGGTTTTCAGTTTTACATCATCCGATCGGCCAGACCCTCGCCGGGTGGGTGCCGGGCCCCCCATCAGGCGTGCCCACGCCCGGGGGCCATCCCGCCGTCGCTCCGCCGCCACGATATGGCTAGAATGACAATCGTTTTCATTAACTGTCGAGAGGAGCGTGATGTCCTCGTCACCACAGGCCCCGACCAACGTCGTGACAACAGACGCTGACACCCGCCCGTCGTTGACCGTGCTGTCCGGCTTCTGGCCGGCGGCGACCTTCGCCGTCGCACGGGCGTTGCTCGCCGCCGACGAGTCACTGCTGCTGGTGCGCCACGACCTCACCGGGATCCGCGACGGCGTCGTGCGCCGGGTGGTGCGATCGAGCGCCGGCATCATCGAGGACGAGCAGGTCGACCTGAGACACGGCTGCGTCTCCTGCACCCTGCGCGAGGACGTGCTGCCCACCCTCGTTCGACTCGCGCGCGACCAGCCCGGTCGGGATCTCGTGCTGATGCTGCCCGAAGTGGTGGAACCAGAGGCGGTCGCCGCGGCCTGCGCGCACTGCCTCGTCGACGGCGCCCCGATCACCGAGCTCATCCGCGTCGACTCCTACGTCACCGTCATCGACGCCGAACACCTGCTCGACGGCCTCGCCAGCACCGACGACCTCCGCGCACTCGGCATCCAGGCCGCCGACGACGACGACCGGGCGCTCGCCGACGTCGTGGTCCGCCAGATCGAGTACGCCGACACACTGCTGCTCTGGGGTCAGTCCCCGGAAGGCGCCTTCGACACCAGCCGACTGTCGGTCCTGCTACAGCGGATGGCGCCCTGGGCGGTACACATCCGCGTCGACGGTGACCTCGTCGACGCCAGCACGCTGACCCGTCAACTGCGCCACACCCATCGACACCGGCCGGAGACACCAGGGCTCCTCGCCCGCGGGCTGCAGGGCTACACCCTGGGCTCCCATGAGCCCGAAGGCGACTGCGGGGTGGTCTCCGCCGTCTTCCGCGCCCGCCGCCCGTTCCACCCACAACGCCTGCACGACGTCCTCGAGGACGTCAACGCCGAGATGATCCGCGCCCGGGGTTACCTCTGGCTGGCCAGCCAACCTGACACCGTGGTGGCTTGGGAATTCGCCGGCGGCGGTCTGGCCATGGGATCACTCGGCCACTGGCTGGTGAGCCTGCCCGAGGACCGTTGGGAGCACGTCGAGGACCAACGCCGCCTCGCCGCCGCCCTGGACTGGGACCCCTACTACGGCGACCGCCACCAGCACCTCGTCTTCATCGGCCTCGACGTGGATGCCGTCGACCTACACCGCACCCTGACCCGCTGCCTGCTCACCGACGCCGAACTCGCCGACGGCGAAGAGGTGTGGCGCACCTACCACGACCCGTTCGCCGGCTGCTTCCCCCTCGGGGTGGAGGAACTGGCAGACACCGACACCGAAACCGAAGGAGCGCAACCCGCATGAAGCCCGGAATCCACCCCGACTACCGCCCCGTCGTCTACCGCGACAAGGGCGCCGACTTCGCCTTCCTCACCCGCTCCACCGCCACCAGCGACCAGACCGTCGAATGGTCCGACGGCCGGACCTATCCCGTCATCGACGTCCAGATCTCCTCCGCCAGCCACCCCTTCTGGACCGGCAGGCAACGCCTGCTCGACACCGCGGGCCGAGTCGAGAAGTTCCGCCAGAAGTACGCCCGCCGCGGGCCACAGGGCAGTTGACCATCGGGGTGCCGGGCTATCGGACCGACCAGCGCCGCAGGGTGTGGGGGCCATCGGCCAGGACCGGGCTTGGTACTCGGAGGTCGGCCGCGAGCTATCTGTCCACGGTGACCGGCTCGCGGTCGACCCTCGGCGGCGCCGGCGGGATGGCCCTCGCGGTGCTCGCCGCGCTGACCTTGCCGCAACCCAGCGGCGAGCGTCAGTCGTCCACACTGGTGCGACCGAACGCGATAGCTACGACGACTCTTCCGGATCTGCCGCACCGGGTGTCCGCACCGCGACGGTGACACGGATCGCGGTGGTCAGGGCCAGGCCGCCACCGGGTACGCGAGCGGGCTCGAGCGCTCGGGCGGCGTCGGTGGTCGCGGCGTCGAGACGGTCGGCCGGGATGTGCCGCAGCAACGCGCGCGCGCCGTGCGACCACAGCCACGTCATCCAGTGGTCGACGTCGCGGAAGCGACTCTCGACATGGTGCTGAGTGATCGCGGTGACGGCGAGACGGGCCGCCGTCATGGTCGCGGTGATGGCTTTGTCATCGGCGAACGGGTCCGCGGACGGAGCAGGCCGAGGCCCGTCCGCCGGCAGGTGAGCTGCGAGGGCGTCCATGGCCGCGACGAAGGCTGGGTCCTGCGCGGCGAAGGTGCTGATCGCCAGCCGGCCCGACGGTCGCAGCAGCCGCCCGTACGCTCGAATCGCCTGACCGGGATCAGGCAGCAGGAAGACGACGAGCCCGGCGAGGACCCTGTCGAAACTGCCCGGAGGGAAATCGGGTTGCTGGGCATCGCCGACCCGGACATCGACGTGGGCCAGGCCGGCGCGGGTGACGTCCTCGGTGGTCAGCGCCACCATGGCCGGTGCGAGGTCGATGCCGGTGACGCGGCCGGTCGGCCCGGTGGCCTCCGCCGCTGGAAACAGGACGGCTCCTCGGCCGCACCCGACGTCGAGGACACGATCGCCTGGCCGGACGCTGGCGCAGCGCACCAGGTCGACGCCGAGCGGACCGAAGAAGGACACGCCCGTTCGGTCATAGCTCGAGGCAGCCTGCTCGAACACCTCGACGGTCGTGTTCGATCGCCTACCGCTGCTCATCAACAATCCCCCTCGTTCTCAGACAGCGCCAGGGCATCAGCCGGTGGTACCCCGGCACCGGACGGCGCGGCAGCATTCACCAGCGGCCCCCGGGCCGATGACACGCCATCAGCGCGCCGCGACCAGTTTCGTGGTGGCGCGTCATGGGTCCCCGATCGCGCCGCCACGTGCCGACATCCGAGTCGGCATGGCTAAACCCGAACAGGGTCGACAAGGTCGTGTTCGTGCGGTTCGCTCAGGTCCCACTCGGGGAACGGGTCGGGCAATACCCGCCAGGCATCCGCTCCGGCGGCGATCTCGGCGTCGGTGAGCAGGCAGGCGGTCAGGGCGGCCCGCAGCCCCTGGCCGTCCAGATCGATACCGATGAGGACGAGTTCCTGCTGCCGGTCTCCGAAGACCGGATGCCAGCGAGACTCCAACTCGATCCGCTCGTCGGGATCCTCTGGCCACTCTCCGGATACCACGACGGGCGCGCCGACCGGATCGCACCGGCCCGACGGACCGGCCTGCGACCACAGTGCCTGCACGTCCGGGCGGCTGGCCAGCCACAGGAAGCCCTTCGAGCGCACCACACCGAACACGTCCAGCCCTTCGGCCAGCAGGTCCCACAGCCGCTGCGGGTGGAACGGCCGGTGGTCGCGGAAAACGATGCTGGAGATGCCGTACTCCTCGGTCTCCGGCACGTGCCCACCGTTGAGCTCGGCGACCCAACCCGGCGCCGTCTCCGCGCGCTCCAGGTCGAAGCGGCCCGTGTGCAGAATCTCCGCCGGGGCCACCCGGCCGTGCACGGCACGGACCTGTCGGGCGGCCGGGTTCAGGCGGGTCAGCAGCGCCTCCACCATCGCCAGATTCTCCGGGGCGACCAGGTCGGTCTTGTTGACCACCAGTACGTCGGCGAACTCGATCTGGTCGACCAGCAGGTCGGAGACGCTCCGGTCGTCCCCTTCGTACGCGGCCAGCCCGCCCGCCTCGAGGGTTTCCCCCGCCTCGACGCGGGCCAGCAGGCCCGCGGCGTCGACCACCGTCACGGTGGTGTCCAGCCGCGCCAGGTCATCAAGGACCCGCCCGTCCTCCACGCCGAAGGCGAACGTCGCGGCCACCGGCATCGGCTCGGAGATGCCGCTGGACTCGATCAGCAGGTAGTCGAAGCGACCGAGCCGGGCCAACCGGGCCACCTCGTCGAGGAGATCGTCGCGTAACGTGCAGCAGATGCAGCCGTTGGTCAGCTCGACCAGCCGCTCCTCCGTCCGCGACAGTGCTCCGCCGTCCCGCACCAACACGGCGTCAATGTTGATCTCGCTCATGTCGTTGACGATCACCGCCACCCGCAACCCAGCACGGTTGGCCAGCACATGATTGAGCAGGCTGGTCTTACCCGCGCCGAGAAATCCGGACAGCACCGTCACCGGCAGCCGGCCCGTCACGGCTGATCCACCACCTGACGCCCCTTGTACAGCCCGCAGTGCGCACAGGCACGGTGGGGCACCACCATCTCCTTGCGCGGACACGGGCAGGGCGTCAACTGCGGCACAGTCGCCTTCCACTGCGCGCGACGGTGGCGCGTGTTGGACCGGGACATCTTGCGCTTGGGCACGGCCATGACGGATCTCCTCACCGATGGGTCACCCAGATGCTAATGGTTCCCGTTTTCGATTAGGAGCTCGGGTGCCGGAGAGCTCACGCTCAGCCCACGCACTCGGCACACGTGCCGAAGATTTCCAAGGTGTGACCGACATCGACGAACCCGTGCTGGGCGGCAACCTGGTCCGCCCACCGCTCCACGGCCGGCCCGGCCACCTCGACCGTGCGCCCGCAGTTCCGGCAGACCAGGTGGTGGTGGTGCTTGCTCTGGCTGCACCGGCGAAAGAGCTGTTCGCCGCCCGGCAGCCGAGTCGAGTCGATCTCACCGGCATCCACCAGCAACTGCAACGTTCGATAGACGGTGGTCAGGCCGACCCCCGCCTTGCGCGCCAGCAGCATCTGGTGCAGTTGCTGTGCCGAGTGGAAGCCCTCCACCTCGCGCAGGAGCGCCAGCACCTCTGCCCGCTGCCGCGTGTTGCGGGTCACATTCGGCATCGCCTGGTTCACCGTGGCCGCCCATCCTCCCGTGACGTTGGGCGCCGCCGACGCCTGCCGCTTCCGACACGTCGCCTCGCTGCCCGTCGGACCATTATGCGTCGTTGCGCATGAACGCCGTCGCGCCATCTCCGGGGTCCACCTCTGTGCCGTCTCCGGCGATCACACCAACCCCGTCTCGGGTCGGCACCACCACCGGCCGCACGGTAATGGAAACGGGAACATGTATCGACAGGTGGCAGCGTGGCGGGGCCGACAGACATGGTCGCTGCCGGTGACCTGCTGCGGAGCGTGCCGGTGTCGGCGCGGCCGGCGACCCGGCGCGGTCGCCGGCATCCGCGCCGTTGGCTCGGCACGACATTCGCCCGCTGGTGAACGGCCACGCACCGAACGGCGAACCGGCGCCCGACTACCGCAACGCGGCGATGGCCGAATGTGGTCAGCAGACCATCCTTCGAGGCCACGGCGGTTGGTCTCAGCCTCACCGCGAACTGGCGCGCCGACGATGTCACGGCGAGATCACAACATGGATGCATCTATCGACATCGACTACCAACACCACGAAGGATTCGCTCACGCGTGCCCTGTCGTCTCAGGGCCCTGTTCTCTGGAGGAAAGAGAACGTGAGTAGACCCCGCAACCTGAGCAGGCGTACCAGCGCCGCGCTCTTCGCATCGGTGGTGGCCGCCGCTGCCATGACCGTGACGGGTGCCGCCACCGCGAGCGCCACTCCCTCCACCCCCGACACTCCGCAGGCCACCCCCGCCGAGGCGTTGGGGTCGCACGACGCCAAGCTGCTCGCCCAGGCTGAGGCGAAGCACGCGCCTACGGTCACTGTGATCGTCGCCGCCGAGAAGGGCCAGAGTAACGCCGTCGTCGACGGAGTCGAGGCGCTCGGCGGTGCGGTCAACCGGCGCTTCGACCAGATCGGCTACGTCCTGGCCACCGTGCCGACCAGCAAGGTCCTCAGGGCGGCCCGGCTGCCGGGCGTCGCCGCCGTCGACCTGGACGAGGTCATCCAACTGCCCGACCCGACCGCCGGCACCACGGGTTCCGGCGCCAAGGCGGCCGCGCAGGGCGCGACTCTCAGTGGTCCCGGTGCGGGCACCGGCGCGGTCAACCCGTACATGCCGACCAACGAGACCGGCGCCGAGTCCTTCAAGGCCGCCCATCCGCAGTGGGACGGCCGCGGGGTGACCATCGGCATCATGGACTCCGGCATCGACCTGGACCAGCCGGCGCTGCAGAAGACCACGACCGGCGAGCGAAAGATCGTCGACTGGGTCACCTCCACCGACCCCGTGACCGAGAACGACGACACCTGGCGGCAGATGGTCACCGAGGTGAACGGCCCCTCGTTCGGCGCGGACGGCGCGACGTGGACCGCGCCGGCGGGGAGCTACAGGTTCAACCTGTTCCACGAGTCGACCACCGCCGCCAGCGACCCGGAGGGTGACGTCAACCGCGACGGGGACACCACCGACGCGTGGGGCGTGCTGTACGACCCGCAGACCCACGACATCTGGGTGGACGTCGACCAGGACAACAGCTTCACCGACGAGACGCTGATGCGCCCGTACCGGGAGCGCTTCGACGTCGGGCACTTCGGCACCGACAACCCCGCCACGGCCGTACGGGAACAGATGCCCTTCGTCGTCGAGTACCGCGAGGACGTCGACATCGACCCGGGTGACGGGAAGCCCGGCCCGTACGCCGACTACGTCAACATCGGCATCATCGAATCCACGCACGGCACCCACGTCGCCGGCATCACCGCCGCCAACGACATGCTCGGCAACACCGCCTTCGACGGCGCCGCCCCCGGTGCCAAGCTCGTCTCCGCCCGGGCCTGCTCCTGGGGTGGTGGCTGCACCGCCGCGGCGCTGACCACCGGCATGGCCGATCTGGTCATCAACCGGCGCGTCGACGTGGTCAACATGTCGATCGGCGGCCTGCCGTCGCTCAACGACGGCGCGAACGCCCGCGCGCAGCTCTACAACGACCTGATCACCACCTATGGCGTGCAGATGTTCATCTCCGCCGGGAACTCCGGTCCGGGCCTGAACACCGTCGGCGACCCGTCGGTCGCCGAGAACGTCGTCAGCGTGGCCGCGAGCATCAGCAGGGACACGTGGCTGGCCAACTACGGCTCGGTGGTCACGAAGAAGAACGCCCTGTTCAACTTCTCCTCTCGCGGTCCGCGCGAGGACGGCGGCTTCAAGCCGAACATCAGCGCTCCCGGATCGGCGATCTCCACCGCGCCGACCTGGCAGCCGGGCAGCGCCGTCGCCGAGGCCGGCTACCCGTTGCCGCCGGGCTACCAGATGCTCAACGGCACGTCGATGGCCTCTCCGCAGGCCGCCGGCGCCGCCGCCCTGCTGCTCTCCGCCGCCAAGGCAACCGACAAGGGTGTCACCCCGGCCGCGCTGCGCCGGGCCATCTACACCTCGGCCAAGCCCATCGCCGACGTGGCGACGTACGCCCAGGGCTACGGCATGTTCAACGTTCCCGGCGCGTGGAAGCTGCTCGCCAAGACCGTCGAGACCCGCTCGTACGTCTCCGACGCCCCGGTCTGCACCGAACTCTCGGAGAACCTGACCCGCTACGACCGCGACCTGAGCCGATTCGTCCCGAACCCCAACCGTGGCGCCGGCGTCTACAACCGCTGCACCCCGGCCGAGGGCGGGCACAGGGTCGGCCAGAGCCGCACCTACCCGGTCAAGGTCACCCGGACCAGCAGCCCGGCCGGCACCATCAGCCACAGGCTGGCCCTGCGCGGCAACGACGGCACGTTCACCGCACCCAAGACGGTCGCGCTCCCGTTGAACAAGACCGTCACGATCCCGGTCACCGCCAAGCCGCCGACCACCGGAGCGCACGGCACGATCCTGACCGTGGACGACCCGAAGACCTCGGTGCTCGACTTCGAGGTCTCCGCCGTCGTGGTCGCCGCCACCACCGTCACCCAGCCCGGCTACTCGTTCTCCGCCGAGGGCTCGGTGGCACGCAACAGCTTCACCTCGTACTTCGTCACGGTGCCGGCCGGCGCGGGGGCGCTGCAGGTGAACCTGTCCGGCATCGCCACCGGGTCACAGACCCGGTTCATCGCCATCAACCCCTACGGCGTGCCGGTGGAGAGCACGGCGAGCACCGCCTGCTACACCAACTACTCAAACGCCGCCGCCTGCAAGCCGCAGGAGCGCGACTACCAGAACCCGATCGCCGGGGTCTGGGAGATCGAGGTCGAGTCCCGGCGGACCTCCCCGGCGCTGAACAACCCGTTCCAGCTGCAGACCCGGGTGCAGGGCGTACAGGTCGAGCCGTCCGTGATCGAACTGCCCGCGGTTGCCGCCGGCCAGCCGACACCGGCGACCTGGACGCTGACCAACACCTTCGGCCCGGTCGCGGTGACCGGCAGAGGCGGCCCGCTGTCCAGCGTGCACGCCGAGCGGCCGACCATCGCCGAGGGCGACCAGCAGGAGTACCTGGTGGACGTCCCGGCCGGCGCCAGCAGCTTCACGGCCCGGATCGGCAACACCGCCAACCTGGGCGCCGACCTGGACCTGACGGTGTTCCGCGGTGACGTGCAGGTCGGCCAGGCCGCCGACGGTGACTCCGAGGAGGCGGTCACCATCGCCAACCCGCCGGCGGGCACCTACCGGGTCGTCGTCGACGGGTACGCCGTCGACGGACCTAACACCAGCACCGCCTACGACTACCGGGACTCGTTCTCGGCATCGTCGCTGGGCACGCTGGACGCCCCGGCGACCTCGCTCGCCCTGCCCAACGGCGCCACCGCCACCCTCACCGGAACGATGACCGCCCAGTCCGCCCCGGCCGCCGGGCGCGAGCTGTACGGCGAACTGGCCGTCGTCACCAGCGACGGCGCGGTCGTCGGCCGCGGCGCCGTCTCCATCGGCGCCGTCAACTGATCCTGCCGCACCGCACGGGAGCCCATCTCCGATCTCGTGGGATGGGCTCCCACGCACCCCGCGATGTGCAGCACGACGACCTCGTCGCCGCGCCTCCCACATCGAGGGCAAGGTCAGACACCTTGCCCAACACCAACGCCGGTACGGCTGGGCGGCCAAGCTAACGCCCCATCCACATGCCCCGAGCAGAGAAGAGGGTGGCGTGGCCGCATCTGAGCCCACCACGTCGAATCCTGGCGACAGGTAACCGCCCCCAAGGACCCGTACGAGTAGCCCTCGCAGCGTCGAGCGCACACCCGGGTCGAGTACGGCCACCGGAGCGTCGCAGGTTCGCACATTCGCCACGACGCCGACTGCGCGCGCGCCGGCATCCGTTGCCCGCCGAACGTGGTCGCGGCGTCAACGTCCGCGATCGGTCACCTGCCTGAGCCTTCTGCCGCGCCGTCCGGGGTGAAGGCGCCGCCGCCGGGACTGGTGTCCAGGTAGACATGTTGATGGCCTTGACCAGCATCGATGTTGACCTGATCGAGTTGGGTGGCCGCCACGGACCAGGCCGCCACCGCCTGGACTGCCTGCCGTTTCGCCAGAGCCGTCAGAGCCGCCCGTTGGGCGGGCGGCCCGGTGACCGCGAGGAGATACGACTCGACCGCCAGGGACGCCTGCTAGACCGCGCCGCGCAGCCCGCCGCGGGCCACGTTGGTCGCGGTGGTGCCCGACGGGGGATCCGCGAACGGCTCCGCCGCCCGTACCATAATCTGTCGCCACTGGCGGGCCTGATCCAGGCCCGGTTGCCCACTGGTCGGCGTCTCCGCGCGCAGGGCGCTGAGAACGGGAGAGATCTCCTCACGAAGGCGGCGCGCCGTTGCCGTCAGCTCGACTATCTGCTGGCTGTCGCGCTCCGCCTCGGCCTCGCGTATGTCCGCGACAACTGACTCCGTGGCGTCCGGCCGATTGGCCGTGTAACCGGCGGCGCCCCCCACCAGGACAGCCGCGAGCCCGACCGTCGCGACGACGACAGCGACGCGTGCCACCCGCCGCCGGCTCGTGTCAGGAACGGGCATCTGGTAGGAGGGCTTACCGGTACGGCGCGACACGACATCCTCCTGCGTCGATCGAGGCCTGCACGCAGGTTAGCCTCTCCGTCCGATGACAGTCGATAGTCAGCACGGTTTCACCGCTCGGCGCGCAGCCACCGAACGGGTGCCGGCACTGGTCGCGATTACCCCTCGACAGCCTGGGTAACAACCAGCATGGCTCCGTCGACGCACACCACCGCCCGGAGTCGACGGTGACTGCCGGGTGGTGGATTCCTCTGGTGGTCGTGGCCTGGCTGACCGTCGGCCTGCTCGCCGCCGCGTGGTTCGTGATCCGTGCCGGCCATCGCCACCGGATGTGGTACGTCGTCGGTGGATTTCTCGGCCCGCTCTTCATCCCGATCGTAGCGGAACGGGGACGCGCAGACGCGGCGGTGGTCGAGGTGGCCCAGGGACCGCCGAGCGGACCGGGCACGGGCCTGAAAGTGGCAGTCGGGGTGGATGGGTCACCCGATTCGGACCGGGCCCTGCGCACTATCGCCCGGGCGCTCACCGGTACGGCAAGTGAACTGGTGCTCATCACGGTGACGAGCCCTGACGCGGTGGGCGTGGACGTCGGGGTCGAGCAGCGGGCCGCCCGACGCACGCTTGACGAACGCGCGGACGCGCTGCCTGACCAGTTACCGCCGCCGACCACCGAGATCCTCCGCGGTCACCCGGTGGACGCACTGCTGGCGGCCGCCGAGTCGCATGACGTCGATCTGCTGGTCGTCGGCCGGCACGGCCATGGAGTGCGGGAGCGGCTGCTCGGCAGTGTGGCCGAGGAGTTGGCCCGCCGTTCCTCCCGCGCCCTGCTACTTGGCGGCCTGCCCGACCGGTGAGGAACAACGCCCGCACGTTCGTCAGTTGGACGTTTGACGCAGCACCGCGACGGGACAGGGCGCGTGGTGCAGCAGGGAATGGCTGACGGAGCCGAGCAGCAGACCGGCGAAACCACCCCGACCGCGCGCCCCGACCACGACGAGCTGCGCGTCCCGGGCGGCGTCGAGCAGGACGGCCGCGGGCTGTCCAGGCAGGGACACCTGTTCCACGGTGAGGCCCGAATGGCGGGCGGTCGGGTCGGCAGCTTTCACGGCCTCCGCCAGCAGCCGGGGCTCCGCCCTGTCCAGCTCGCCACTCCCGGGACCCAGGGCCGGGCCGGCGACCGCGTGGACCACTCGCACCGCGGCCTGGCGCCAGTCGGCCTCTTGCAGGGCGAAGGCGAGAGCGGCGTCCCCGTGCGGTGACCCGTCCACGCCCACCACGACCGGACCGCGTGGGACAGGTTCACCCCGTACGACGAGCACCGGGCAGGCGGCGTGCGGGGTGACACCCACCGCCACCGAACCGAGCAGTAGACCGCTGAAACCGCCGAGGCCGCGGCTGCCAACCACGATCATCTCCGCCGTGCGTGCTTCGCCGATCAGCACCGGTGGGGCGGCACCCTCCACCACCACGCCCACCACGTCTATCCCGGGCTCCTGGGCGCGGGCCTGCTCGACAGCCCGCTCGACGATGCGGTTGGCCTCATTGCGCAGTCCGCTCTCTGGCGGGCCCCCCTCCGGCGGGCCGAGCGGTACGTTGAACAGCGGCCAGATGAACGCATGGACCACCCGCAGCGGCAGACCCCGCCAGCTCGCCTCCCGGGCGGCTTGCCGTACCGCGCGATCCGCGTCGGCAGATCCGTCGGCACCGACGACGATTGCGGCACGATCGGTGTCCATCAGCGTTCAGTCCCGGTGCGGCATCGGGAAACCGGCCACCACGATCCCGTAGAGCAGGTGGTCGGCGATCAGTGCCACCTGCTCGTGGACGTCGGCCAGCCGCTGCTCGATGCGCAGCATCGGGGCGATACCCACGTGGAACACGACCAGGAGGGCGGCGCCGTAGAGCGGACCCACCCACACCCGGTGACGCAGGTGAGCCGGGAGCATCCCGAAGGCCAGCCCGGCGTTGAGACCGTACCCCCAGTGTGCGACCGCGAGCAGCGCCGGGTGGTGACTGTGGTGGACACGGCTGAGCAGTCCGGGCGCGAGTTTTTCCAGCACCGACTTGGGTGGAGAACTCTGCACCAGATTCAGCGAGGTGGTTGCCTGCCGCAGACCCGACATGGCCATCGCCGCGACCACGCCGCGGGTGCCGGTCCTCACCATGGTGCCCCAGTTGAGCTCCAGCTTCATCGCAACTCCCAGACGGCAGGCGGGCAGGATGCGTCGGGCTACCCCCTTGCTACGCCGTGAAACTCGGCAGTCCTCGGCGGTTGACGGCGCGGGGTCGAAGCCTCTGAGCTCAACAGCCGCTCGTGCTCGGGCGTGCGGCGCAGCGCGCACGGGTGAGCGACGCTCGTCGGGTCTCGCAAGGTCACAGCAGATGCCGTCGTAGTCGCTTGTCGAGCGCGACCACGGCCGCGGCGGCGACCGCCACCGCCAGGATGCGCAGCCAGACGTCGCCGCTGATCGGTGCGGTGTTGAAAATGTCGTTCATGACCGGCAGGTAGGTGATGGCGAGCTGGGCGACGGCCTGCACCAGCACACCGGCCAGGATCCACCGGTTGGAGAAGAGACCGACATGCCACGCCGAGTGGACGAGGGAGCGGCAGCTGAACAGGTAGAACGTCTCTACCACGACGAAAAGGTTGAGCGCTGCCGTACGCGCTTCGGCAACACCGGCGCCTCGGTCCTGCTCCCACTGGAACAGCCACCAGGTACCGGCGACGAGCAGTGCGGCCACCAGCACGATCCGGACCACGAGAGCACCGGTCAGCAACGGTCGACGGGGGTCGCGGGGCGGTCGCCGCATGATGCCCGCCTCCTTCGGCTCGAAGGCGAGCATCAGGCCGAGCAGGACGGCGGTGGTCATGTTGATCCACAGGATCTGCGTCGGTAGCAGCGGCAGGGTGGCCCCGAGGACGATGGCCACGAAGATGACCAGCCCCTCACCGAGGTTCGTCGGCAGCGTCCAGACGATGAACTTGGTGAGGTTGTCGAACACCCCGCGGCCCTCCTCGACCGCGGCTTCGATGGTGGCGAAGTCGTCGTCGGTGAGCACCATGTCGGCGGCCTCCTTGGCCACCTCGGTCCCGCTACGCGCCATGGCGATCCCGATGTTCGCCTGGCGCAGGGCCGGGGCGTCGTTGACCCCGTCACCGGTCACCGCGACCACGTGGCCCCGCTGCTGGAGCGTCTCCACCAACCGCAGTTTCTGCTCCGGCGACACCCGGGCGAACACCGTGGCGCGGTCCACCGTCTCCGGGAACCGATCAGCGGACACTGCCTCCAGGTCTCTGCCGGTGAGCACGTGTCCATCATGATCGTCGCCAAGTACGCCGAGCTGGGTGGCGATGGCGGTGGCCGTCGCCGCATGATCCCCGGTGATCATCTTCACGCCGATCCCGGCGGTGTGACATGCCTGCACCGCCGACGCGGCGGCGCTCCTGGGCGGATCCAGCATGGCCTGTAGGCCGGTCAGGCACAGGGTGCCGGGTAGTTCCTCCTCGCCGAAACCGGCGGACCCGCCAGCCGGACGCACGGCCGTCGCGAGGACCCGCAGTCCTCGGCCGGCCAGGTCCTCCGCCGTACGCAGGACCGCATCGCCGTCCAGCGGGCGGCTGCGCCCTTCAACGCCCATCTCGGTCCGGCACATCGAGACGACCCGCTCCACGCTGCCCTTGACCAGCACCACCTCCCGCCCGGAGCCGCGTTCGCCGTGCAGGGTGGCCATGTACTGCCGCTCCGAACTGAAAGGAATCGTGGCGGTACGTGGACATTCGCCTTCGAACCGGTCCCGGTCGATGCCACCCTTTCCGGCGACCACCAGCATCGCGCCCTCGGTCGGGTCACCGGCGAGGACCCACTCGCCGTCCTCCTCCGACAGCCGGGCGTCGTTGGAGGCCGCGCCCGCGAGCAGCGACCAGTGCAGTGCCTGGCTGGTCGTCTCGCTGACCGGTACGCCCGAACCGTCGGTGATCTCCCCCTCGGGCCGATAGCCCGAACCCGTGACGGTGAACTCGCCGTCCGGCGTCCACAGCGCCCGCACCGTCATCTGATTCTCAGTCAACGTACCCGTCTTGTCGGAGCAGATGACCGTGGTGCTACCGAGCGTCTCGATCGCCGGCAGGCGTCGGACGACCGCCCGTCGCCGCGCCATTCGCGTCACTCCGATGGCCAACGTGATGGTGACCGCCGCCGGCAGCCCTTCCGGAATCGCCCCCACCGCGAGAGCGATGGCCGCGGTGAAGGTCTCGGCCGCCTCCTGCCCCCGCAGCACACCCACGCCGAAGGTCAACCCCGCCAGGGCGAGGATGGCCACCGTCAGCACCTTGCTGAACCGGGCGAGCTTGCGGGTCAACGGGGTCGCCAGCGTCTCGGCCGCGCCCACCAGCCGGTGGATCTGGCCCAACTCCGTCTCGGCGCCGGTGGCCACCGCGATGCCGGCACCACTACCCGCCGTCACCAGCGTCCCCGAATAGACCATGTTCCGCCGGTCCGCCACCTCGGTCACATCCGGCAGTTCCACCTCGTCCTTCGCCACCGGGGTCGACTCGCCGGTCAACGCCGACTCGTCCACCCGCAGCTCGGCGAGGCGCACCAGGCGCAGGTCGACCGGCACCTTGTCGCCGGCCTCCAGCACGATCAGATCGCCGGGGACCAGCTCCTCCGAGGAGAGCGTCCGCTCCTGCCCGTCGCGCACCACCCGCGCCTCGGCGCGCGCCATCGACCGCAGGCTCTCCAGGGCGGATTCCGCCTTGGACTCCTGCGCGTATCCGATCGCCGCATTGACCAGCACGACCCCCAGGATCACCGCGGAGTCGACATACTCGTCGAGAACCGCCGTAATCACCGCAGCCGCCACCAACACGTAGATCAACGGATTGTGGAACTGGCGAAGGACCCGCCGCAGGACCCCACCGCCGCCGGCGGCAGGGAGCACGTTGCGCCCGTACCGCTCCAGCCGGCGCGCAGCCTCCTCCCCACGCAAACCATGGCGTGGGTCCGTCTCCAGCAGGAGCACCACCTCATGGGCGGCCATGGCGTGGTGCCCATCGCGGCGAGGAGACCCCGGCAGTTCGCTAGAACCCACCTTCACCTCACCATCGGGGATCGGACCCACGCCGCCTACTGCGGAGCGGGTGGCCCCGGCCTCTGGGTCGCCGAGCTGGAGCCGGACAGTTGGTCAAATTCTCGGCCACGCCGACGGGGGTTGACCGCGAAAAGCCAGAACGGCGCGAAAGTCGTCGGGCTCACCCCGGCTGCCCCTGACGAGGGGCCAGCGGCGATTCCGGCCGGCGCCTGTGAACGGCGAAGCCGGCTGATTCGTCGAAAAGGCGGTGCCCGTTCCCCGACGATCGGGACATGAACCGGACCCGGACCGTGGGGCGCGACCTCGTCGACTGGCGCGAACGTGCGTCCTCCGGGCAGGTTCGACTCTGGCCGTTGGCAGCGCTGGCGCTGCTGGTGACCGCATCCGCCGCGGCGGGTCTGATCCCCCGCTGGCCCGGTGTGGTGCACCTCGTCGGACTTCCCCCGCTGGATCTCTACGGAGACCTGCGCCTCCTGCTGACCTGGGCGCCGTCCTGGCCGTTGTTCCTGCTCGGTCTCGGCGCCGCGCTCACCCTGCGGGTGTCCGTCCTGGTCCTGATGTTGGGCGGCTTCACCCGCGCACGGGTCCGCTTCGCCGTCACCTTCTACCTGGTGAGCCTGCCAGTGCTCCTGTTGGCGGCCGAAGCGGCCTACGCAGCGGCTGCGCTGCTGTACTCCCGGCTGTTCTGGCCGGCGTTGACAGTGGTGGCGGTGGTGACGATGCTGGTCGGCCCGGTGCCGTGGCAGGGGTCCACCCGGCTCAGAAGTGCGGTGGCGGGTCTGGTCCGGGCCGGACTGCGGGCACCGGTCATGCTCACGTACGCGGTGGTGGTCGCGGGTCTCGGGGCGTTGGCAGACACCGGCTCGGCCGTGGCGGTCTGGCTGGTACCGGTCTCGGCCCTGGCCACCGCGTTGACGATCCGGACGTTGAGCCGCCCGGCCCCGCGCTGGGCGCTGTGGCGGCTCGCCGGAGTCGTGGTGGCCATCCTGTTCGCGTCGGTGGTCTTCGTGAGCACCCGGGGCGTCGAGCCGGGCCCGGCCGCGTCCCCGCGCCCCGGATCGGTTCTCCTGATGTCCGGAATCAACTCGGGTTCCGGGCGGGGAACGATGTTCAGCAGCCGCTCCGACGAGTTGGGCTACGACTGCGACCAGACCTACTACTTCTCGTACGCGCGTACTTCGCCGCCTGGCACTCGGCCCGGCACGTCGCCCGGTTGCTGCGCGCCGACCCCGACAACGAGCGTGACCTGGCGGCCGGGAGGTTGGGCGCTCCGCTCCGCAGGTTCGCCCGACAATCGGCGCTACCCAGCATCGGCGCCTGCGCCGTCCTGGCCGCTCTGCTGCACAGTGCGACGTCGACCGCCGGTGAGGGCTCATCTTTGTTCGCGGCTGACCCGCTGCAGGTGGTCTTCGCGGTACTCGCCGGGCTCACCGTCCCGCACGCGGTGCTGGTCGCTCGGTTCGGCAGCAGGACGAGGGGGTGGCCGGCCGTCCCGACGCCCAGCGGGCGAACTGCGGCTCACCGCCCTGATCGCGCTCGTGAGCCCCTGCGGCCGCACTCCGACGGCCGCCTCTGACCGGGTGGACGCCTGAGGTCAACGTCGAAGCCCTATGGCCCGTCGGGTGGTCGACCGTCGTCGGGCGCCGGCGGGGACGTGTCACGCTGTTCGGCCCGGTGCCGCAGGAGGACAGCGCCGGCCCGGTGCAGCACGGCCAGGATCGGAACCGCGATGACCGCTCCGGCGATACCCGCGGTCAAGGTCCCGGCGGTGACGGCGAGAAGCACCGGGGCGGGATGCGGTTTGAGGGCTCGACCGACGATCAGCGGCTCCAGCAGGTTGCCTTCGAGTTGTTGGACGACGATGACGGCGGCGACGACGAGCAGAGCGTCCGCGGGCCCCTCGGTGACGAGGGCGACCAGCGCGGCGGCGGCGCCGGCGGCGGTGGCACCGACGATCGGCACGAATCCGCCGAGGAAGGTCAGCAGCGCCAGGGGCAGGACCAAGGGCACACCGATCACCAGCAGGGCGATGCCGATACCGACGGCGTCGACCGCCGCGACGACCACCTGGCCGCCGATGTAGCGGCTGACCGCCCACCAGCCGGCCCGGCCCGCCTCGTCGATCGGGGCGCGCAGCCGGTCGGGGAAGAGCCGGAGCAGCCAATCCCACATCCGGGGTCCATCGCGGAGCAGGAAGAAGAGCAGGACGAGGGCCAGCAGCGCCGCGCCCACCGCCTCGAGGGTGGCCGACACGGTGGCGGCGGGATCGACGTCCCCCGAAGCCTGGGTGAGTCGCCGCTGCGCGGCCTCGGCGGCGGCCCCGAGTTGCTCGTCGCCCACCGGCAGTGGACCGTTGACGATGGCTTCCCGGATCTCGGCCAGGCCGCTCGACAGTGTCTCGCCGAGGTCGTCGAACTGGTTGACGATCTGGTTGGTCACGAGCACGCCGGTGAGCGCGAGCACGCCCAGCAGGGCGAGTACCCCGCCCAGGGCGGCCAGCGTGTTCGGTAGCCGGAGTCGCCGCAGCAGCCGGCTGACCGGGTGGAGCAGTGCGGCGAGCAGGAGTTCGACGGCCACGGCGAGGGAGAGCGGAGCGACGGCGAGCAGGAGCCGGCCGACCAGGTACGCGGTGGCGGCCAGCACCAGCAGGCACAGGCCGTACAGGGCGGCGACCCGCAGTAGCCAGGGCAGGGCCTGCCACGGACTCCGGGGTCGGCCCGTCCCGGCTGTGTGCTTCGGCATGGTGGACTCAACTCTCCCGCGGCGGCCCCCGGTCGTTCGCGGCCCAGGCGTGCAGGGCGTCGCGGGTCTGGCCGGCGTCAAGGTTGAGGGCGGCCTCGATCAGGGCGAGGTGGGTGAACGCCTGGGGATAGTTGCCCAGGGCGGTGCCGTCGGCGGCGAGCTGTTCGGCGTACAGGCCGAGCGGTCCGCAGGACACCAGCAGTTGGTCGAACAACCGGCGGGCGTCGTCGTGCCGACCGGCGAGGACGAGAGCGGAGACGAGTTCGAAGGAGCACAGCAGGAACGCTCCCTCCTCACCCGGCAGGCCGTCGTCGGCGGTGTAGCGGCGGATCAGCGCGGGCCCGATGGAGAGACCCCGCCGGATCCGCTCGATGGTGCCGACCACCCGAGGGTCGTCGCCGGGCAGGAAACCGACCAGCGGAATTCGCAGCAGCGAGGCGTCCAGGTCGGTGGT
Source organism: Micromonospora sp. WMMD1120 (assembly GCF_029626235.1). NCBI lineage: Bacteria > Bacillati > Actinomycetota > Actinomycetes > Micromonosporales > Micromonosporaceae > Micromonospora > Micromonospora sp. WMMD1120. The sequence continues at coordinate 6,770,962 of NZ_JARUBO010000005.1, forward strand.
GCCGTAGGCCAGAACGAAGCTGCCGACGCCTTCGTCGTAGCCGCGGTCCAGGATCTCGGCGCGCAATTCGTCGCGGGCGGCCCGCCAGTCGTCGACCGGCGCCCGCTGGTCGTTAACGAGCTCGGCGAGTTGAATGCCCCGGTCGAGGCAGACCCAGATCATGACCTTGGAGTTGACGTAGTGCCGGCGCGGGCCGCGGATCTCCCACACACCGTGGTCGGGCTCCCGCCACCGGTCAGCCATCGTGTCCACGTGCCTGCGGAGCAGCTGCCACTGTTGTCCAGTCAACTCCCCGGTGAGCTCGTGATAGGCCAACGCGGCATCGAGAATATGACCGTAGGTGTCGAACTGGATCTGCTCGGCCGCCTTGTTGCCCACGCGTACCGGCGTCGAGTTGGCGTATCCGGTCAGGTGGGGCAGTTCCCCCTCGGCGGTGGTGTGCCCCCGGATGCCGGTCAGCGGAGCGAGGAGGTCCTGTTGGGTGCACAGACTGAGCAGGAAGTGCATGTAGCGGCGGCCCTCCTCGGCATGGCCGAGCCGGAAGAGGGCGAGCAGCAAGAGCGCCGCGTCGCGGTGCCAGGTGTAGCGGTAGTTCCAGTTGCGTACCCCGCCGCGTTCCTCCGGCAGCGACGTCGTCGCCGCGGCGAGCAGGGCGCCGGTCGCGTCGTGCGACAGGCCGCGCAACACCAGGGCGCTGTGCCGCACGGCGTCAGCGGCGAATCCGCTGTAGTCGCTACGCGACGCCCAGTCCCGCCAGGTCCGGCACGTCCGCTCGACCAGTCCGCCCGCGTCCGCGCTGGTCACATCGGCCCCGTAGGACAGCAGCAGCGCCACCGTCGAACCGGCCGGCACCCGCCCGCGGACCACGAGCGCCCCACCGTCCTCGGTGACGGGTAGGTCGGTGGCGAACCGCAGCGGCGTGCCGTCCGCCTGCCAGACCGAACCGACGCGCCGCCAGGAAACCGTCTGGGCGCCGAACTCCGGGCGGGCCTCCAGGCGCGCGTGCACCTGTACGCAGCCGCGCCGCGCCGTGACCAGCCGCACCAGGACGCGGTCTGCCCGGACCGGCTGCTCCGGTGATCCCGCGTCGACCGCGAGACAGTCGAGACCGACCGCGGTGCCGTCCGGGCAGTCCCAGCGGCTCTCCAACACCAGGGTGCCGGGCAGATAACGCCGAGCGGGCCCGGGAGCGCCGGACACCGTCAACGTGAAGCAGCCACCGACGTCGCGGTCCAGCAGGCGGGCGAGGACGGCGTCGCCCTCCGCGTCGGGCACGCACAGCCACTCGACCGCGCCGTCCGGTGCGACCAGCGCGGTGGTGTGGGTGTCGGAGAGGAACGCGTACGCGTCGATCGGCGGGAAGCTCATGCCAGCTCCGGCAGGACGCGAGCGCCGAAGACCTCCAGGAACCGGTCTTGGTCGCGCCCCACATGGTGCAGGTGGATCTCGTCGAACCCCAGGTCGGCGTACTCCCGTAGCCACTGCGCGTGGCGGCTCGGGTCGGCGGAGACCAACACGTGCGCCCGCATGTCCTCCGGGCGGACGTAGGCGGTTGCCTCGGCGAACTCCGCCGGCGTGGCCAGTTCCCAGCCGAGATCGCTACCGAGGATGGCGCTGCGCCACTGCTCGTGCGCGACCCGCAGGGCGGTCGCCTCGTCGTCCGCCCAGGACAGGTGCACCTGCAGAACCAGCCGGCCGCCCCCGCCGCCGTCGCGGTACGCCTCGACCACGCGCCGTACCTGCCCGACGCCCTGGTTGATGGTGATCAGCCCGTCCGCCCAGGAGGCCGCCCAGCGGGCGGTGGCCTCGGTGACAGCGGCCGCGAACAGCGGCGGCGGGTGCTCGGGCCGGGACCAGAGCACCGCCCGATCCACGGTGACCCGCCCCCGGTGGGTGACGCACTCGCCGGCGAACAGCGCCCGGATGACGTCAACGCACTCGCGTAGCCGGGCGTTTCGCTCCGTCTTCGTCGGCCACGGCTGCCCGGTGATGTGTTCGTTGAGGGCCTGCCCGCTGCCCAGCGCGAGCCAGAAGCGCCCGGGGAACATCTCGGACAGGGTGGCGGCAGCCTGGGCGACGATGGCGGGGTGGTACCGCTGACCGGGCGCGTTCACCACCCCGCACGGCAGGCCGGTACGGTCCAGCGCGGCACCCAACCAGGACCAGGCGAACCCCGAGTGGCCCTGCTCGACCCCGAACGGCGCGAAGTGGTCCGAACACATGGCACGGGTGAATCCGACCTGCTCGGCCTCTGAGACGAGACGCAGCAGCGCGCTGGGCGGGAACTGCTCGTGCGAGGCGTGGAACCCGTAGGCCGCCATCCGTCCCTCCCACCGTCGACGGCGGTGACGGTCCCGCCTGCCCTGAGCGGGCAGGCGGGGATACCCGGACGTGGCGGTTGGAAACGTCACCGTTCGGTGAGCGCACCGAGCATGAGCTGGTTCCACAGCCCATACCGGCGGCGACTGCCCGCCGCGCCGCCGGGTAAGCCGCGGACGCCCAACGACGACGAAAGGGGGCGAGGAATTGCCGCCGTCGTTTGTCAACCGGTCGGGCAACCTGCGCTTCACGCCAGCCCCGTTGGCCGAACCCGCGAAGAGGACGAGCTGCCGGAGACGGAGGGGGTGAAGCTGGTGAAACGGCTGGGTGGCCTGATCCGGGACAACGGCCGAGGAGCTTGGCATCGGGTGCGTGACAACCTCCTGGTGGCGGCGCAGGCAGGGTTGGCCGCGACCCTGTCCTGGGTGGTGGCGCGGCAGTTGCTCGACAACTCGCAGCCGACCTTCGCGCCGGCCGCCGCGGTCGGCGTGATAGCCGCCGCGATGGGCAACCGCTTCCGCCGTGCGGTCGAACTGATCGGCGGGGTGGTACTCGGCCTTGTCATCGGCGATCTGCTCATCGCCCTGCTCGATACCGGGCCGCTACAGACGGGACTGATCGTCTTCTTGGCCGTCTCCGCGGCGGCAGCGGTTCGCGGCAGCGGCGCGTTGCTGGTTCAGGCCGGTGTCACCGGGGCACTGGTCGCCACGCTCACCCCCACCGCGCCGAACGTCGAACTGCCACGGACGCTGAACGCGCTGGTCGGTGGCGTGGTCGGCCTCTTCGTGGTGCTGGTGCTGGCACCGCTCAACCCATTGCGGGCGGTCCGCCGGATCGCCGACCCCGCCCTGGACCGCTTCGCCGACGAGATGACCGCCGCGGCCGGCGCCCTCGCCAGCGGCGACGCCGCCGAGGCCGAAGCGGTGCTGGACCGGATGCGCGAAGCCGAAGCAACACTCGATCAACTACTCGAGGTCGTGACGGCGGCGGACGAGGTGGTGCGGCTCTCGCCACTACGATGGCGGCGGCGCCGCGCGCTGGACGCCTACCGGGATGGTATCGAGCACATGGAACGGGCGTTCCGCAACAGCCGCGGCATGGTCCGCCGGATCAACACCACGCTCCGGGACGGAGAGCCGGTACCCGCGGACCTGCCCGCCGGGGTCGAGCACTTCGGGGAGGCCGTCCGCCTGCTGCACCGCGAATTCCTGGCAACCCGGGAACCGGTGAAAGCCAGGGAACGTGCCCTCGAGTCGGTACGCGAGGCAGGCCGCGCCTATCGGCAGGGCCTCGGCTTCTCCGGAGCTATCGTGGCATCCCAGCTTCGCGCCGTCGCCAGCGACCTGCTCCGCGCGACTGGCCTGCCTCGGGACGAGGCTCGTAGCCTGGTCGGTCAGGCAGCCGCCACCGATGGGTGACCCGCGATCACCACGTCGATTCCAGCTCGGCGCCTGGGCGGCGGACGCCGCGCCGAACTGACCCAGCGTAGGTGATGGTCGCGGCCACGAACAGCCGCACCCGGCGGATCAGCACCGCCCGTCGAGGCGGCGACGGCGTCGCGGTCAGCGGGATGCGTGGCGGGCTCATCAGCGGCAGCCCTCGGCCTCGGTGCTCGGGCAGGCGGCCGGGTCGACCGCGAGGACGAGATCGAGGAGATCCCCCAAGGCGTGCGAGAGGCGCGCGTCGGCGAATTCGTAGCGCGACCGTCGGCCCTCGGGCACGGCGACGACCAGGCCGCAGCCGCGCAGACAGGCCAGGTGGTTGGACACGTTCTGCCTGCTCGTGCCCAGCAGGTCGGCGAGGTCTGCCGGATAGCCGGGGCCGTCGCGCGGTGCAAGCAGGAGCCGGGCTGGGCAGGAGGCGGCAATTGCGCTGGTCAAGAACTTCTGCCGCAGGCGATTGGCTGTACTGACCCGTGAGGTTGGGGACGCGGCCACACCGCGCCCGATACACTCAGATCGCTGTCGATGGTTGTGAGCAAGCCAGAGGTCAGGGCACGCACGCCGCTCTACACCAACGCCAGTACGGGTAGGCGACCAAGCTGACGCCCCATCCACATGCCCTGAGCAGAGAGAAGGGGGCGGCGTGGCCGCATCCGAGCCCACCACCTCGTCGAGCACCAGCACAGCCCCCGACGCGCCCGTCGACACAGACGGCACGCGGCCAGGCACCACCACTGCTCCGCATGACCATGGCCACCCACCCCCTTCCCTCTTCGCCGGCCGGATCGGTTCGGTCGAGGTCCTCGCCGCCGTACTCGTGCTGCTCATCTTCCTGCGCGACCCCCTGGCGAGGCTGCTGTCCGCGCCCTCGCTGGCGACCTGGACGACGGTGTTCGTCTCCGTGATGGTGCAGGCCGTGCCATTCCTCGTCTTCGGTGTGCTGCTGTCCGCCGCCATCGCGGTGTTCGTACCCCGCTCCTTCTGGGCTCGGGCCCTGCCGAAGCACCCGGCCCTCGCCGTCCCGGTCGCCAGCGCCGCCGGGGTGATCCTGCCCGGGTGCGAGTGCGGGGCCGTACCGATCGCAGGCTCTCTGATCCGCCGCGGCGTCACGCCGGCGGCGGCGCTGGCGTTCCTGCTCGCGGCGCCGGCGATCAACCCGATCGTCCTCGCCGCCACCGCTGTGGCCTTCCCCAACAATCCCGAGATGGTCCTCGCCCGCGCTGTCGCCAGCCTCGTCGTCGCCATGGTCATGGGCTGGCTCTGGCTACGCCTGGGCCGCACCGACTGGATCCGACTCCCGCACCGACCCGACCTGGACGGGCTCCGACGCGGGGAAGCGTTCTGGTCCGCCGTACGGCACGACGTGGCCCACGCCGGCGGGTTCCTCGTCATCGGCGCGATGGCCGCCGCCACCATCAACGTCGTCGTCCCCGAACAGTGGCTGCAGACCCTCGCCGACCAGCCGGTGCTCTCCGTGCTCGCCCTGGCCGCGCTCGCCGTCCTGCTGTCCATCTGCTCCGAGGCGGACGCGTTCGTCGCCGCGTCACTGTCACAGTTCTCCCTCACCGCCCGACTGGCCTTCCTGGTGGTCGGCCCGATGGTCGACCTGAAACTCATCTCCATGCAGGCCGGCATCTTCGGCCGACGCTTCGCCGCCCGATTCGCGCCGGCCACCTTCACGGTCGCCGTCGCGGTCGCCGTCACCACCGGGATGGTGCTGCTGTGAACCGGATGGCCCAGGCCTGCATCATGATCTTCTTCGGTGCGGCGGTCCTGCACGCCAGCGTCACCGACCTCTACCTGCGCTACGTCAAGGAAGGGCTGCGCCCGTTCCTCATCGCCGCCAGCCTGCTGCTGATCGCCGCCGCGGTGATGACCCTCTGGTACGACCTACGTCCCCGAGCCGACGTGCCCGAAGATCACCACGACGAGCACACCCACCGCGAACCGCGAGTTGCCTGGCTGCTCCTGCTACCCGCTCTCGGGCTACTGCTGGTGACTCCACCCGCCCTCGGCTCGTACGCCGCCGGCCAGGCGGGCACCGCACTGACCGCTCAGCAGGACTACGACGACGACTACCCTCCCCTGCCCGCCGGTGATCCGGTCACGACCACCGTCTTCGACTACGCCGCCCGAGCGCTGTTCGACAAGGGTCAGTCGATCGGCGACCGCCGGATCCAGCTCACCGGCTTCATCACCCCCGGACCCGACGGACAACCGATCCTCGCCCGCATGATCCTGTCCTGCTGCGCCGCCGACGGCCGACCCGTCAAACTCGGCATGGCCGGCAACGCACCCACCGGCCTGGCGGACGACACCTGGATCCAGGTCACCGGCCGCTACACCGACCGCGTCACCCGTGATCCCGTCAACGACGAAGAGATCCCCTACATCGACGTCGAATCCTGGCGGCAGGTGACCGCTCCCAAGGACCCGTACGAGTAGCTGCCCGCACCGCCGACCGAGGACAACCCGAGGTGGGCACATGGCCGGACCGCGACGTGCACGATGCCTACGCGAGGCCCGCCTTCGGCTTCGACGACGACGTCACCGGCTGAGCTACGCGGGAGCGTTGCGCAGTTCGGCGGCCATCGCGGCCGAGTAGTGGTCGAGCCCGACGCCCTCGACGATGATCACCTCGCCCTCCAGGTGGTTTGCCCGCAGCGGCAGGATCGCCTGGTAGGCCGCCGACTCGTACCACTCACGCGCGTTCCGCACCGACGGGAACTCGAGCATCACGACGCTCCCGGGCCAGCTACCCTCGCGGACGTCGACCGGCCCGCCGTGCACGACGAAGCGACCGGAGAACGGGTCCATCGTCGCCTGGACCCGCTCCATGTACTCCAGCACCTGCGGGTGAAGCTGCTCCGGGTCACGCAGATGCGCGATCACGTAGGCGGTCATGGTTTCTCTCTCTGTTGCGTCGACGACCGAGGCTGGCTGAGCCGCCCGACGACGAACCCGCGCCGGTGGCCAACCGGCCTGAGCGCCCTTCTAACAGTCGTCTCAGATTCGCTCGGTACGAAGGTCGGCATCCAGACAAGTGGTGTGACCCGTTCGTAGGAGGCTAGTGATGGCAGTCGACACAGCGCCGCCCGGGGAAGCGCCGGCCGGTCGGTTGGCAGGCCGGTGGGTGCCGTGGTTGGTGATCGGCCTGTGGGTGGCGCTGGCGACGGTCATGGTGCCGTTGAGCGGAAAGCTGAGCTCGGTCACCACCGACAGAGCCGTGGACACGCTGCCGGCCGGTGCCGAATCCACCAGGGTGGCGGTGCTGGAGGACAGTCTCCCCGGCGGTGAGGACAACACGTTCGTCTTCGTGTACCACCGCGCCGGCGGCATGACCGAGGCCGACCGCGCGACTGTCGAGCGCCACCACGACACCCTTACCAGGCGGTACCCGCCGAAGGTGGCGGCCCCGGCCGGCGAGGACGACGAGGGCCCGCCGACGAGACTCTCCACCAACGGCAGGGCGATGATGTTCACCCTCGACGTGAGCACGACCTACGGCGCACCGGAGGCCATCGTCGGCCCGTTGCGGGACGCCGTGGAGGACCGCCCCGCCGGCCTGGAGCTCGACGTGACCGGCCCGGCCGCGATCGACGGCGACATGGACGCCGTCTTCGACGGCATCGACCTGCAGGTCTTCCTCACCACGGTCATCGTCGTCACGCTCCTGCTCATCCTCACCTACCGCAGCCCGGTGTTGTGGTTCATCCCGCTGGTGGTCGTGAGCGCGGCGGCACTGATGGCGATGGCGACCGTCTACCTGCTCGTCAGAGGCTTCGGCATCGTGGTCAACGACCAGAACTCGGCGCTGCTGACGATCCTGGTATTCGGCGTCGGCACGGACTACGCGCTGTTGCTCATCGCTCGGTATCGGGAGGCACTGCACCACCACGAGAACGTCCGGGTTGCGATGGTCCACGCGTTGCGCGGCGCGGCGCCGGCGATCGTCGCCTCCGCGGCCACCGTGGTCGCCGGCCTGCTCTGCCTGCTCGTCGCGGACCTGAACAGCACCAGCGGGCTGGGCCCGATCGGTGCGGCCGGCATTCTGTGCTCGCTGGTGGCCATGCTGACGCTGTTCCCGGCGGTGCTCGTGGTGCTCGGCAGGCGGATCTTCTGGCCGGCCGTCCCGCGGTTCAGCACGAGCGTGGAGGAGAAGCCGGGGCTGTGGGGGCGGCTCGGCGCCGCCATCAACCGCCGCAGGTGGGTGGCGACGCTCGGCTCGCTCGGAGTCCTCGGCGTGCTCGCCCTCGGGCTGGCGGGCAATACCGGCCCCCTGCGGGAGCAGGACCAGTTCCTGTCCGCGCCGGAGTCGGTCACCGGCTTCACCGTTCTCCGCCAACACTTCCCGGAGCTCGGCGGCCAGCCGATGACGATCTTCGTGCGGCCGGCGTACCAGGAGCGGGTGCTCGACGTCGCCACGGACACCCGCGGTGTGGCCATGTCCATCCCGGGTCAAACCAGCGGTGGCTGGGCCGACATCTCCGTGTTCCCGACGGACGCGCCGGACACCGTCGCGGAGTACGACACGATCAAGCGGGTACGCACCGCCGTGCACGCGGTGAGCGGGGCGGAGGCGATCGTCGGCGGGCCGAGTGCGGAGAACCTCGACACCGAGGTGACCACCAGCCGCGACGAGAAGCTGGTGATCCCGCTGGTGCTCGCCGTCGTCCTGATCGTGCTCGGGCTGCTGCTGCGCGCGATAGTGGCCCCGCTGGTCCTGATGGCCACCGTGGTCGTGTCATTCGCCGCGGCATTCGGCGGTAGCGTGTTCGTCTTCGACACGATCCTCGGGTTCGAGGGGATCGACTATTCGGTGCCGCTGCTGGCATTCCTGTTCCTGGTGGCGCTCGGCGTCGACTACAACATCTTCCTGGCCAGTCGTGCCCGGGAGGAGGCCGTACGTCTCGGCACCAGAGACGGCATGCGCAAAGCCCTCTCCGCCACCGGTGGCGTCATCACCTCGGCGGGCCTGGTCCTGGCCGCCACGTTCGCGGTCCTCGTCTCACTTCCGCTGGTGATGCTGATCGAGGTCGGGTTCCTGGTCGCCTTCGGCGTGCTGCTCGACGCCCTGCTGGTGCGGTCGGTCCTGGTGCCCGCCCTCACCCTGCTGATCGGCCGGCGGATGTGGTGGCCGAGCCGACTGTCCCGACCGGTGGAGCCGCCGGACGGGCGACAGTCGCCCGCCGACGACGAGGAGCCCGCGCTGCAACGGTGAGCGCGGCGGCACGAGCGAGATCCGGGACGGAGCCGCTGGCCCGTCCCGGATCGTTTCATGACCCTGCGGTGGGCCAGGTGATTCGACCGGGCGGGGCCGCAGCCGGAAGGTCGACCCGAAGCAGCGCGCCACCGCGTCCGGAGCGGGCGACGGTGGCCCGGCCGCCGTGGGCGTCGACGACCCGCTGGACGATCGACAGCCCGAGACCGGATCCTGGCAACGCCCGGGCGCTGTCGGCACGGTAGAACCTGTCGAACACCCGCGGTACGTCGGCGGCGTCGATGCCCGGTCCGGCGTCGTCGACCTCAAGCACCGCCGACGCGCCCTCGGCGCGGAGCCGGACCTGGACCGGTTGGTCCGCGGGGGACCACTTGCCGGCGTTGTCGATGAGGTTGAGCACCGCCCGTTGGAGCGCAGCGGGACGGCCGCTCACCCACACGGAGGTGACGTCGAGCGCGACCTCGATGTCGGGCACCCGGGAACGCGCCCGGGTCGCGGCGGCCACCACCACGTCGGCGAGGTCGAGCAGCTCGGTGTCTTCGTCGCTGACGTCACCGCGCGCCAGGTCGGTCAGCTCGGCGGCGAGGGTGCTCAACTCGGCTACCTGGGCGCCGAGGTCGTTGAGCAGCCGGGTCCGGCTCTCCGCCGGCAGTGCGCTGTCCAGGGTGCCGCGCCGATCGAGCCGCAGCAGCAGCTCGACGTTGAGGCGCAGGCTGGTGAGCGGGGTCTTGAGCTCGTGGGCGGCGTCCTCGGCAAGCAGCCGCTGGGCCTGCCGGGAGTCCCGCAGCGCGGCGAGCATGTCGTTGATCGACTGGATCAGCCGACGGATCTCCCCACCGCCCTCATCCGGGATGCGGCCGTCGAGATCCCGGGTGTGCGCGACATGCACCGCGGCGGCGGTCAGTCGGTCGATCGGTGCCAGCCCGGTCCGCGCCACGGTCCGCCCGACAAGGGCGCCGCCGACCACGCAGAGCAGCCCGATCAGCAGCATGCCGAACCCGAACTGGTTGATCGGGCTGTCGTCGGCGACGCTGGCCACCTGAACCGCGCCGTCGCCCGCCCGGAGCGTGTAGATGAGGTAGCCGTCCTCGTCGATGCCGTTCGACTCCATCAGGTCGACCGAGCCGCCCTGCGCGACGCGCCCGGCCTGCTCGCTGACCGGGGGCAGCGCGGGTTGGCCGGCCGGCGTCCGGGTCGAGCCGTCGGGCAGGATGACCCGCACCAGTCGACCGGACCCGGGATACGGCGGTAGCTGGACCTGCGCCAGAGCGGCGCGCTCGGCGTTCGCCGCCAGGACGCGGGAGTCGGCGCGCAGCTGGTCCTCGGCGGTGTCCCGCAACTGCCAGTCCAGCAGCTCGCTGGCCACCTGGAAGGCCATGAACACGCTGACGGCGATGGCCGTCGCCGCGATCACGGTCAGCCTGGTCCGCAGTGACCGCCGGCGCCACCATCGGGTCAGCCGGCGCGGTTCCCGGCCGGCGGGCCTGCTCACGGAGGAGTTTCCCGCAACGTGTATCCCAGGCCGCGCAGCGTGTAGATCAATCGCGGCTCACCCTCGGCCTCCATCTTGCGGCGCAGGTAGCTCACGTACACCTGGAGGTTGTTGGCGGTGGCGCTCATGTCGAAGCCCCAGATCGCCTCGAACAGCGCGTCGCGGGTCAACACCCGGGTCGCGTTGCGCACGAGGACCTCCAGGAGAGAGAACTCGGTCCGGGTCAGGCGCAGCGGCCGCCCGCCCCGCCACGCCTCGAACCTGTCAAGATCGATCCGGACGTCGGCGTACGACAGGACCGGCGACTCCTCGCCGGCCGGCGCACGCCGACGCAGCAGGGCCCGCACCCGGGCCAGCAACTCCTCGGTGGCGAACGGCTTGGGCAGGTAGTCGTCGGCACCCGCGTCCAGCCCCGCGACCCGGTCCGAGACCTGGTCACGGGCGGTCAGCATCAGCACCGGCAGATCCCGACCCGCCGCCCGCAACCGCCGGCAGGTCTCCAACCCGCCGAGGCGGGGCATCATCACGTCGAGGATCAGCAGATCCAGCGTGTCACCGCCGACCCCACCGACCCCGTCGAGCACGGCGAGACCGTTGGCGACGGTGCTGGTCTCGTAACCCTCGACCTGGAGAACCCGCTCCAGCGACTCGCGGATGGCCGTGTCATCATCCGCGATCATGATGCGCACGCCGGGGCACCCCTTCCGGTAGATGCTTCTGCCGCTCATTGTCCCCGATCAACCTGAGGCCATGATTCGAAAGGTCTGGGTGGGCTCCCAGCCTTTGTCAGCCAGGCAAACCGCCGTTAGATGGGTCCGCCACCCCCGAATCGACAAACCGCACGTCGCGGTACACGTCGATGCCGTTGCCGTCCGGCAGCCGGGCGTCGAGCACCGCGACGTCGGGCCGCACCTGTGCAGCCGGCTCACACGGGGCCGGTTGGTCCTGCACCAGCTAGGCCGGCAGAGGGCCGGAGGGCCTGCGGTGACGGGACCTCACGCTCTACCCCGTGGGCGTAGGCAATCCGAGGATGAAACAGGACGTGAGAGGAGCCCGCCACGAGGGCCACGAAGACCGCCGCGCACCGACAGCACGGCATGCAGCCGGATGCTCGAGGTCGCGCGACCACAGCACTGATGGTGTTCGGCAGCCGCAGGCACGGCGGGTATGCCAGCTTGTGGCCGGGCTCGGTGACCCGGCGGGTGGTCACCCACGCGCCCCGCCGTGCTGCGCGGGATGAAGCGGCTGGCCGTACCGAGAAAGGAGTCACGTCATGACCACCAAGAAAATCATCGTCGGTTACGACCAGTCGACCGAGGCTAGGTCCGCGGCGTCCTGGGCGCTGGACGAAGCCGCCCGCACCGGCGCCCCGGTCGAGTTCTTCTACGCCTGGGAATGGCCCACCTGGGCGCCCGGGGCGTCGATGATCCCGGCGGCGGATGTCTGGCCGGAGGGCGAAGTGGAGCGTTTGCTCCGCGGCGGCCTTGAGGATGTGGTGAGCGCGGCGAAGCTGAGCCACCCAGGCGTGCACACCACGATCTCCGTCGTGCACGCACCCGCCGCGCTGACCCTGATCGACCGGTCCGCCGAGGCGAGCACCATCGTGCTGGGCAGCCGTGGCCACCACGCGATCGCCGCGCTGGGGTCGCTGACCGTGGCGGTCAGCGCCCACGCCCACTGCCCGGTCGTCGTGGTACGCGGCGTGCCCGCGCCGGATGCCCCTGTGGTGGTCGGTGTGGACGACTCCGACTGCGCCCGGCTCGCGCTCGAGTTCGCCATCGAGCAGGCCGCCGGACGCGGCGTCCCGCTGCGGGTCATCCGCGGCGGCACCTTCGCCGCCGGCCTGGTCGAGGAACGCCCCAGCGTGGCGGAGCAGATCATCCAGGAGCAGAGCGACGCCGTCCGCGAGCTACTGGCCGAATGGCGGCAGAAGTACCCGGACGTGCGGGCGACAGCGACATACCTGGCCGAGCACCCGGCCGACGCGCTCACCGAGGCGGCCGCCGGAGCGCAACTGGTGGTGGTCGGCAGCCGCGGGCGCGGTGCGCTCCGCGGGATGCTGCTGGGCTCGGTCAGCCAGCACCTGCTGCACCGGTCGCCATGCACGGTGGCGGTGGTCCGGGAAATCCCGCAGGCCTGAACCACGGCGGTGAACGAACCGAACGGGCCCACCGGTACGCGCGCGGGCCGGTGGTCCCGTGCTCGCGGGACCACCGGCCGTGCCGCCGTAGATCGACGGAGACCTACGTTCGAGGGGACGGATCGACGGAGGGCGGAAGCATGATCGAGACCTTGGTCGCGAACGGTCTCAAGGCGTTGGCCGACTACGACTCCTACGACCAGAAACAGGTCGACGAGATCGTGAAGAAGGCGTCGGTGGCCGCGCTTGGCCGGCACGCCGCGCTGGCGATGCTGGCGGTCGAGGAGACCGGCCGCGGCGTGTTCGAGGACAAGGCGGTGAAGAACATCTTCGCCTGCGAACACGTCACCAACCACATGGCCGACATCCGTACCGTCGGGGTCATCGCCCAGGACGACATCGCGGGGCTCACCCAGATCGCCGAGCCGGTCGGGGTGGTGGCCGCGGTGACGCCGGTGACCAACCCGACCTCGACCACCATCTTCAAGGCGCTGTTGGCCCTCAAGACCCGCAACCCGGTGATCTTCGCCTTCCACCCGGCGGCGCAACGTTGCAGCCAGGAGGCCGCCCGCACGGTCCGTGACGCCGCCGTCGCCGCCGGCGCGCCGGCGCACTGCGTCCAGTGGATCGAGAAGCCGTCGGTGGCCGCGACGAACGAGTTGATGCAGCATCCCGGTGTCTCGGTGGTCCTGGCGACCGGCGGCAACGCCATGGTCCGGGCCGCCTACTCCACCGGCAAACCGGCGCTCGGCGTCGGCGCCGGCAACGTCCCGGCGTACCTCGAGGCTTCGGCCGACGTGGCCCGCGCGGTCAACGACGTGGTGCTGTCCAAGTCGTTCGACAACGGCATGATCTGCGCCTCCGAGCAGGCCGTCATCATCGACGACGCGATCCAGCCCGCCGTCCTCGCCGAGTTCCGGCGACTGCACGCCCACGTCGCGACGCCGGAGGAGAAGTCGCTGCTGGAGACGCTGCTCTTCGGCCTCGGAGAACTCAACCCGGACGTGGTCGGGCAGTCGGCGACCTGGATCGCCGAACACGCCGGTTTCGCGGTCGCCCCGGACACCTCGATCATCCTGGCCCCGGTCGACCGGGTCGGCCCGGCCGAGCCGCTGACCAGGGAGAAGCTCTGCCCGGTGCTCGCCCTGCTGCCGGCCACCGGTCACGACCAGGCCTTCGCGTACGCCGAGCAGATGGTCGAGTTCGACGGACTGGGCCACAGCGCCGTCATCCACACGCGGGACGCCGATCTGGCCGAAGCGTACGGTCGCCGGGTCAAGGCCGTCCGGATCATCTGGAACGCACCAGCGTCGCAGGGCGGCATCGGCGACATGTACAACGCCTTCCTACCGTCGCTGACGCTGGGCTGTGGAAGCTACGGCCACAACTCGGTGTCGCACAACGTCACAGCGGTCGATCTGATCAACATCAAGCGGGTCGCCCGGCGTACGAACAATCTGCAGTGGTTCAAGGTTCCACCGAAGATCTACTTCGAGCCGAACGCGATCCGTTACCTCGCCGACATGTCCGACGTGCACCGGGTCACGGTGGTCACCGATCACACCATGACCAAGCTGGGGTACGTGGACCGCGTGCTGTCCGTGCTGCACCGCCGCCGCGAACAGGTGGCGCTACAGATCATCGACGACGTCGAGCCGGAGCCCAGCGTCCGCACTGTCGACCGTGGCGCCGAGTTGATGCGGTCGTTCCGGCCGGACACCATCATCGCCCTCGGCGGGGGTTCGGCGATGGATGCCGCCAAGGTGATGTGGCTGCGTTACGAGCACCCCGAGGTCGTCTTTGCCGATCTGCGGGAGAAGTTCTTCGACATCCGCAAACGCGCGTTCAAGTTCCCCACCCTCGGCGCCCTGGCCCAACTCGTGTGTATCCCGACCACCTCCGGCACCGGCGCCGAGGTCACCCCGTTCGCCGTCATCACCGACACCACGTCGGGCAAGAAGTACCCGCTCGCCGACTACGCCCTCACGCCGAGCGTGGCGATCGTCGACCCGGTGCTGGCCGCCGACCTGCCGGCGGTGGTCACCGCGGACAGCGGCTTCGACGCGCTCACCCACGCGGTCGAGTCCTACGTGTCCGTCTACGCCAGCGACTTCACCGACGGCCTGGCCCTGCACGCCATCCGGCTCATCTTCGGCAACCTCGCCCGCGCGGTGCAGCACGGCGCTGCGGACCCGCAGGCCCGCGAGAAGATGCACAATGCCGGGACGATCGCCGGAATGGCGTTCGGCAGCGCCTTCCTCGGCATCGTGCACGCCATGTCGCACACCCTGGGCGCCACCTTCCACGTCGCACACGGGCGCACCAACGCGATCCTGCTCCCACATGTCATCCGCTACAACGGGGCCGTGCCGAGCAAACTCACCGGCTGGCCCAGATACGAGAGCTACCGGGCGCCGCAACGCTTCGCCGACATCGCCCGCACCCTCGGGCTGCCCGCGGCGACGGACGCCGAAGCGGTCGAAGCTCTGGCGACGGCGATCGAGAAGCTGCGGGACGAGGTCGGTATCGAACCCTCGTTCGCGGCTGTCGGCGTGGACGAGCGGGCCTTCCTCACGGCGCTGCCGCAGCAGGCGCTCATCGCGTACGAGGACCAGTGCGCGCCCGCGAATCCCCGGATGCCGATGCTCGCCGACATGCAGGAGCTGATGCGCGCCGCGTACTACGGACCGACGAGCGCCGGCTGAGCAGGCCGGAACGTGCCGCTTCGCGCAGAAGGGAGAGGCCATGAAGGGAACAGCGCTCCAACGGCCCGGCCGGTAGCTCACGTGGGGAGCCACAGCGGGCGAGCCGGGCAGCCTGATCACGGAGCGCCGGATGTTGCTCGGTATCAAGCAGAGCGCGGAAGGCGCGTCATGAACGTGCTGGCCCGGTGCGTGGCGGCGGCGACACTCGCCCCTTCGCTGCACAACAGCCAGCCGTGGCGTTTCCGGATCACCGGCCGGGAAGTGCGGGTGTACGCGGACCACAGCCGCCGACTCGACGCGCTGGACCCGTCCGGTCGAGAACTCCTGATCAGTGTCGGTGCGGCCCTGTTCACCCTGCGGCTGGCTCTGCGAGCAGAGGGTTGGCGCACGACGCACGTCCTCTTCCCGGAGCCGGACTCGCCCGACCTGGTGGCCCGGGTGCTGCTCGATCGAGAAGCCCCACCGCCGGAAACCGTGACGACGTTGGCCGAAGCGATCGCCCGGCGGCACACCAATCGGTGGCCGTTCGCCGACTCGGCGGTCTCTGCCAACGCGATCGAGGAGCTGACCATGGCCGCTGCGGACCAGGGGGCGGCACTCACGGTCGCCGGCCCGGCCGCCCGCAACGCCATCCTGGGGCTCGGGCACCAGGCCGAGCGCCGGCTACGCGCGAGCGGCCGCTACCGGGCCGAGCTGAGCCACTGGACGAGGCCCGCGCCGGGCCGCCACGACGGCATCCCGGCCGCCACCATCGGACCGTGGGACGCCCTCGAACGGATGCCGATCCGAGACTTCGGCCTCGTCCACCCGCAACCCCGGCGGACCAGTGAGTTCTTCGAGGCGCACCCGACCATCGCCGTGCTCGCGACGCTCGGTGACGGCCCGCACGACTGGGTCCGCGCCGGTCAGGCGCTTCAGCACGTCCTGCTGGCGGCCACCCGGCTGAGGCTGGCCACCACCCCCATCAGCCAACCGGTCGAGGTTCCGGCGATCCGCGAACTGCTCACCGACACCGCGGCCGGCCGTTGGGCGCAGATGATCATCCGGATCGGGTACGGACCGCAGGCCGCGGTGACACCGCGCCGGCCGCTCTCCGAGGTACTGAAGAGGAACGACCAGTGATCTTTTCACGTGCATGGCGCCGCTGGATGTACCCGGGCGGCCGCCCCGGTCGCCTGGCGCGGGTACTCAACCGGATCGCCGCCGCCCAGCACAGCAGCGGATTCCTGGCGCCGTCGACCTGGGTGACCCTGGAAGTGCTCGGCCGCAGGAGTGGGCGGACGGTGGCCTTCCCGTTGGTGATGGTCATTCATGACGGGCAGCGCTACCTGGTCTCGATGCTCGGGTGGCGGGCCAACTGGGTGGCCAATGTCCGGGCCGCCGGCGGTGCGGCCACCCTGCGCCGTGGCCGGCGCGAGCCGGTCCGGCTGGTCGAGGTCGACGTGGCGCAACGAGCGCCGATCCTGCGCGAATATCTCGCCAAGGCGCCGGGTGCCCGGCCGCACTTCCCGATCGGTCGACGATCTCCAATCGCACAGTTCGCTCCGATAGCTGCGGAGTACCCGGTATTCCTGATCACACCGGCGGGGCCCTGAGGTCCCGGAGTCGGGGGCCGGAAGTCCTTCCACGGACGGCTTCCGGCCCTGGGTGGCCGGCCTCGGCTGGGCCTACCGTGAGTCCGACAAGCCGAGATCTGTGAAAGGAACCACGTGACCGCGGTCGTTTCCGAATCCCGTACGCTCGCCGAACTCGACGACATCGAACTCGCCCGTCTGGACGCGTGGTGGCGGGCGAACAACTACCTGACCATCGGGCAGATCTATCTGCAGGGCAACCCGCTGCTGCGCGAGCCCCTGTCGGCTGAGCACATCAAGCCACGCCTGCTCGGTCACTGGGGCACCAGCCCCGGTCTGTCGCTGATCTACGCGCACGTCTCCCGGCTGATCCGGCACACCGGGCAGCAGGCGATCTACCTTGCCGGTCCGGGTCACGGCGGTCCGGCGCTGGTGGCCGCCGGCTACCTGGAAGGCACCTACAGCGAGGTCTACCCGGACGTCAGCCAGGATGAGGCCGGGATGCTGCGTCTGTTCCGGCAGTTCTCCAGCCCGGGTGGGATTCCGTCGCACGTGTCGGTGACCACCCCCGGCTCCATCCACGAAGGCGGCGAGCTGGGCTACGTCCTGGTCCACGCGTTCGGCGCGGTCATGGACAACCCGGACCTGCTAGCCATCGCGGTGGTGGGCGACGGTGAGGCCGAGACCGGGCCCCTCGAGGGCTCCTGGAAGGGCGTGTCCTTCCTCAACCCCGAGCGCGACGGCGCTGTTCTGCCGATCCTGCACCTCAACGACGCCAAGATCTCTGGTCCCACCGTGCTGGGGCGCAAGGAACCCGAGGAGGTACGCGCCCTGCTGCGCGGCCACGGCTACGACGTCATCGAGGTCGAGGGCGCCGACCTGCCCGGCATGCACCACCGCTTCGCCGCCGCCCTGGCCACTGCCTGGACGACGATCCGCGACATCCAGAACGCCGCCCGTGACGGTTCCTGGGACGGCACCCGCCCGGTCTGGCCGCTGATCGTCCTGCGGTCGCCGAAGGGCTGGACCGGGCCGGACTCCGTCGACGGGATCACCGTCACCGGGACATGGCGGTCACACCAGGTTCCGCTGTCCGGCGTCAAAGACAACCCGGAACACCTCGCGCTCCTCGAGCGCTGGCTCACGTCGTACCGTCCGGAGGAGCTGTTCGATTCCGCCGGCTCGCCCGTGGCGTTGATCCGGGACCAGGCTCCCGACGGTGACCTACGGATGAGCGCCAGCCCGCATGCCAACGGCGGCGTGCTGACCCGGGATCTGGACCTGCCGGACTTCCGTACCTACGCGGTCGACGTGTCCCGGCCCGCGCGGCAGCGGACCGAGTCGACACGCAAGCTGGGCGAGATGATGCGCGACATCTACAGCCGCAACGCCGACCGGTTCCGGTTGTTCTGCCCGGACGAGACCAACAGCAACCGGCTTGGTTCCGTCTTCGAGGTCTCCGACCGCGCCTTCATGGAGCGGGTGACGCCAGAGGATGTGGCGATCAGCCGCGACGGCCGGGTCATGGAGGTGCTCAGCGAGCACAACTGCCACGGCTGGCTGGAGGGCTACAACCTGACCGGCCGGCACGGCATGTTCGCCACCTACGAGGCGTTCGCCATGGTCAGCGCCTCGCAGACAGTGCAGCACGGCAAGTGGTTGCAGGAGGCCAAGCACCTGCCGTGGCGCGAGAAGGTGCCCAGCCTCAACGTGCTGCTCACCTCGACGGCGTGGCGCAACGACCACAACGGCTTCTCCCACCAGGGGCCGGGCCTGATCCAGGTGGTGCTGACCCAACGCGGCGACGTCGCCCGGGTCTACCTGCCGCCGGACGCCAACACCCTGCTGTCGGTGGCCGACCACTGCTTCCGGTCGCGGTCGTACATCAACCTGATCGTGATCGACAAGCAGCCGCAGCTGCAGTACCTCTCCATGGACGAGGCGATCGAGCACTGCGCCCGTGGCGCGGGTGTCTGGGACTGGGCCGGCACCGACGACGGCACCAGCGACCCCGACATCGTCCTCGCCTGCGCCGGCGACGTCGTCACCATGGAGACGGTCGCGGCGGCACAGATCCTGCGCGACCGGCTGCCCGGCTTCAAGGTCCGTGTGGTCAACGTGGTCGACTTGATGACCCTGGTCCGGCCCAAGGACCACCCACACGGCATGAACGAGACCTTGTTCACCGAACTGTTCACCGACACCGTCGACGTGGTGTTCTCCTTCCACGGCTACCCCGGCGCGATCCACCAGCTCGTGCACGGCCGCCCCGATGTGGACCGGTTCCGCGTCCGCGGCTTCATCGAGCAGGGCACGACCACCACCCCGTTCGATATGACGGTGCGCAACAGGGCGTCGCGGTACCACCTCGTGATGGACGCCATCAACAACGCCAAGCGCCTCCCCCGCGGCGCAGCGGACCTCAAGGCGTGGTGCCAGAGTCAGCTCGACCGCCACGAGACGTACGTGGTGGAACACCTCGAGGACATGCCCGAGGTCCGCGACTGGGCCCTCGGCGACTGGGCGGCACGCGGCTGAGTTCCACCGAGACGGTCCCGCCGCGACCCGTCGATGCGGGACCTCCGACCCTACGACGAGCTGCCCCGACCGGCCTACAAAGGAGACAAGGGAAGGGGTGCCAAGGGCCATGACCAGATACGTGTACGACTTCACGGACGGCAACAAGGACCTCAAGGACCTGCTCGGCGGCAAGGGCGCCAACCTGGCCGAGATGACCCTGATGGGCCTGCCGGTACCGCCGGGTTTCACCGTCACCACCGAGGCGTGCCGCGCCTACCTGCGCACCGGCACGATGCCGGCGGGCCTGCTCACCGAGGTCGAGCACCACCTACGACAGATGCAGACCCGGATGGGCAAGACCTTCGGCGACCCCAGGGATCCGCTGTTGCTGTCGGTGCGCTCCGGTGCCAGGTTCTCGATGCCAGGGATGATGGAGACGATCCTGGACATCGGCCTGAACGACGCGAGTGTCGCCGGCCTCGGACGGCGGAGCGCGGATGAGCGGTTCGCCTGGGACTCGTACCGGCGCCTGATCCAGATGTTCGGTAAGACGGTTTTCGACGTTCCAGCCGAAGCTTTCGAGGAGGAGCTGACGGCCGCCCGGTCGATCGCGGGCGTCGGGACGGACCCGGAACTCGACACGGCTCAACTGCAGGACCTGGTACACGCGTACAAGAAGGTGTTCCACGAGCACACCGGCCGGACCTTTCCGCAGGCACCGCACGAACAGCTGTTCCTGGCGATCGGCGCGGTGTTCCGCTCGTGGAACGCCGAACGCGCCGTCCTGTATCGCCGGCAGGAGCGCATCCCGCAGGATTTGGGCACCGCGGTCAACGTCATGGCGATGGTCTTCGGCAACCAGGGGACGAACTCCGGCACCGGGGTCGCCTTCACCCGGGACCCGGCCACCGGCCGGCGCGGCGTCTACGGCGACTACCTGCGCAACGCCCAGGGAGAGGACGTGGTCGCCGGGATCCGCAACACGGTGCCGCTGGCCGAGCTCGCCGTCATCGATCCAGCCAGCTATCGGCAGCTACTGTCGATCATGCAGCGGCTCGAGCAGCGTTACCGCGACCTGTGCGACATCGAGTTCACCATCGAGAACGGCACGTTGTGGATGCTGCAGACCCGGGTCGGCAAGCGCACGCCAGCCGCCGCGTTCATCATCGCCGCCCAGCTGGTCGACGAAGGCCGCATCACTCTGGACGAGGCATTGCAGCGGGTCACCGGGGAGCAACTGGCCCAGCTGATGTTTCCCAACTTCGACACCACCGCCGCTCCCCCGCCGCTGACCACCGGCGTGCCGGCCTCTCCGGGCGCGGCCGTCGGCGCGATCGTCTTCGACTCCGCCTCCGCGGTGGCGGCGACCGAGCCGGTCATCCTGGTGCGCCGGGAGACCAACCCCGACGACCTGCCCGGCATGATCGCTGCTCAGGGCATCCTGACCTCGCGCGGTGGCAAGACGTCGCACGCCGCGGTGGTCGCCCGCGGCATGGGCAAGACGTGCGTCTGCGGAGTCGAGGAGCTGCGCGTCGACGCCGACTCGGTCACCGTGGCGGGCCGCACCCTGCACGCCGGTGACGTCATCTCGATCGACGGCACCACCGGAAGGGTCTACCCGGGGTCGGTCGCCGTGCGGCCCTCCGCGGTGGTGCGGTACTTCGAGGGCGACCTGACGGCGCACGACGACCCACTGCTCTCCGCCGTGGAACGGCTGATGATCCACGCCGATCACCGGGCCCGGCTCGACGTGCACGCCAACGCCGACACCGGCGCCGACGCGACCCGAGCACGCCGCTTCGGCGCCACCGGAATCGGCCTGTGCCGCACCGAGCACATGTTCCTCGGCGAGCGCCGCCGGCTGGTCGAGCGGCTGATCCTGGCCGAGGACGACGCCGCCCGCGCCGAAGCCCTCCAGGCGCTGCTGCCCTTGCAGCGGGCCGACTTCGAGGAGTTGTTCGCCGCGATGGACGGGCTGCCGGTGACCGTGCGGCTCATCGACCCGCCGCTGCACGAGTTCCTGCCCCCGCTGGAGGAGCTGACCGCCCGGGTGGCCCGCGCGGACGCGCTCGGCGTGGACCCCGGCCATGACGGTGCGCTGCTGACGGCGGTGCGGCGAATGCACGAGCAGAACCCGATGCTCGGGCTGCGCGGCGTACGCCTGGGCCTGATGATCCCGGGTCTGTTCGCCATGCAGGTCCGCGCGATCGCGCAGGCCGCGGCCGCCCGGGTCGCCGCCGGCGGCGACCCGCGGCCGGAGATCATGGTTCCGCTGGTCGGAGCGGTCCAAGAACTCGAGACGGTACGCGCGGAAGCGGAGCCGGTGCTGGCGAGCGTGCCCGGTGCGCCGCCGATCCGGCTCGGCACCATGATCGAGGTCCCCCGGGCCGCCCTCACCGCCGGGCAGATCGCCACCGTCGCCGAGTTCTTCTCGTTCGGCACCAACGACCTGACCCAGATGACGTGGGGCTTCTCCCGCGACGACGTGGAAGGCGCGTTCTTCGGCCGGTACCTCGAACTGGGCATCTTCTCGATCTCACCGTTCGAGAGCATCGACCGCGACGGCGTCGGCGAACTGGTCCGCACCGCCGTCCAGCGCGGCCGAGCCGTCCGGCCCGATCTCACCGTCGGGGTCTGCGGTGAGCACGGTGGCGATCCGACCTCCGTGCGGTTCTTCCACGACGCCGGCCTGGACTACGTCTCCTGCTCGCCGTTCCGGGTGCCGATCGCCCGGCTCGAGGCCGGTCGTGCCGCGAGCGCGGCGGCCGGCTCGGACAGCCGCTAGGAGGTCGTGATGACGACGACGGTGACCCCGGTACGCCGTGGCGATCGGGAGATCGGCGCGGTGACGATGGGTCCCGGCGGCTGGATCAGTCTCAAGCGCACCGGCAGACCACCGCTGCGCGCCGCTTCGACGAACCGGCCCTGGTGGGCTGCTGCGCGCGCACCGGCTCGTCGAGCAGCGCTGAGGTGTTCCGCCCGCACGCCGCCTGGCGCCCGTGCTGCCGTAGACCACCCACAGGGCCGACGAGATCGCGCCCACACCTGAAGGTCCCGGACGGTCCCGACCCGTCCGGGACCTCTGGCCCTTAAACCACGGGTTGTCACTCGGCGAGGCTGGAGGAGACGAAGGAGGGGCCATGGCCACCACATTCCACGAAGCCTGGCGCGGGTTCCACGGCACCGGCTGGCGCGAGACGATCGACGTCGGCGCGTTCATCCACGACAACATCGAGCCGTACACCGGCGGGCCGGAGTTCCTGACCGGGCCGACGCGCCGTACCGAGCGGATCTGGCGGCAACTGCGGCACATGTTCGTCGAGGAGCGCCGCCGCGGGGTCTACGACGTGGATACCCTCACCCCGTCCACGATCACCTCGCACGAGCCGGGCTACCTCGACCAGGACGATGAGCTCATCGTGGGCCTGCAGACCAGCGCGCCGCTGCGCCGCGCGATCATGCCCAACGGCGGGCTGCGAATGGTGGAGGCCGGTCTCAAGGCGTACGGCTTCACCCTCGACCCGGCCGTGCAAGCGATCTTCAGCCGGTACCGCAAGACGCACAACGACGGCGTCTTCGACGCCTACCCGGCCGACGTGAAGGCCGCCCGCCGCTCACACATCATCACCGGGCTGCCGGACGCGTACGGCAGGGGCCGGATCATCGGCGACTACCGGCGCGTCGCGCTGTACGGAGTGGACCGCTTGATCGCCGAGCGCCAGGCGGTCAAGGCGTCGCTCGACGCTCAGCTGTCGTCGGAGGACGTGATCCGCGACCGTGAGGAGTTGGCCGAGCAGATTCGCGCGCTGGAGGAGCTGCGACTCATGGCCGGCCGGTACGGGTACGACATCTCCGGCCCGGCGAGCACCGGCCGCGAGGCCATCCAATGGCTGTACTTCGCCTACCTGGCGGCAACCAAGGAGCAGAACGGCGCGGCGATGTCGCTCGGCCGGACCGCCACGTTCGTCGACGTCTACCTGCAGCGCGACATCGTCGAGGGCCGGCTCACCGAGCGGGAGGCGCAGGAGCTGGTCGACGACTTCGTCATCAAGCTGCGGATCATCCGGTTCCTGCGCACGCCCGAGTACGACCAGTTGTTCTCCGGCGACCCGACCTGGGTGACCGAGACGCTCGGGGGGATCGGCTGCGACGGCCGACCGCTGGTCACCCGCACGAGCTTCCGCTACCTGCAGACCCTGTACAACCTGGGTCCGGCTCCGGAGCCGAACCTGACCGTGCTGTGGTCGCCGGCGCTGCCCGAGGGGTTCAAGCGGTTCTGCGCCCAGATCTCGATCGACACGAGCGCCATTCAGTACGAGAACGACGACCTGATCCGGCCCGCGTACAGCGACGACACGGCCATCGCCTGCTGTGTGTCCGCCATGCGGGTGGGCAAGGACATGCAGTTCTTCGGCGCGCGCGCCAACCTCGCCAAGGCCCTGTTGTACGCGATCAACGGCGGCCGCGACGAGATGACCGGCGAGCAGGTCTTCGTCGCCGAGCCGCTCACCGACGACGTGCTCGACTACGACGAGGTCCTGGCCGCGTACGACCGGACTCTGGACTGGCTGGCCGAGACCTACGTCGACGCGCTCAACGTCATCCACTACATGCACGACAAGTACGCCTACGAGCGCATCGAGATGGCCCTGCACGACTACCCGGTGCACCGTTTCCTCGCCACCGGCATCGCGGGCCTGTCGGTCGCCGTGGACAGCCTGAGCGCCATCAGGCACGCCCACGTCAAGGTGCTGCGTGACGAGAACGGTCTGGCCGTCGACTACGCCGTGGACGGCGACTTCCCGGCCTTCGGCAACAACGACGACCGCGTGGACGCGATCGCCGTCGATCTGGTCGAACGATTCATGGCCAAGATCCGGCGGCAGCCCACCTACCGGGGTGCCGAGCCGTCGCTCTCGGTTCTGACGATCACCTCGAACGTGGTCTACGGCACGCACACCGGCAACACGCCCGACGGGCGGCGCGCGGGTGAGCCGTTCGCGCCGGGCGCCAACCCGATGAACGGCCGCGACAGGCACGGCATGGTCGCCGCCGCGCTGTCGGTCGCCAAGCTGCCGTACCGCTGCGCGCGCGACGGGATCTCGCTGACGATCACCGTCGCTCCGGACGGCCTCGGCCACGCCCGCGACGAACGGATCACCAACCTCGCCGGAGTGCTCGACGGCTACACCGACAGCGGCGGCTTCCACATGAACGTCAACGTGCTGAGCCGGGCGACGCTCGAAGACGCCATGGCCCACCCGGAGAAGTACCCGCAGCTGACCATCCGGGTCTCCGGGTACGCGGTGAACTTCGTCAAGCTCACTCCCGAGCAGCAGCGCGACGTCATCTCCCGGACCTTCCACGGGTCGCTGTGATGACCGCCGTCACGGCGCCGGTGACCGGCTCGCTCCACTCCTTCGACATCTCCACCGGAGTGGACGGGCCGGGCACCCGGTTCGTCGCGTTCCTGGCCGGCTGCCCACTGCGCTGCCTCTACTGCCACAGCCCCGACACCCAGTACCGCCGTTTCGGCCGGCCCACCTCCGTCAACGACCTGCTCACCAAGATCCGCCGCTACGAACGCTTCCTGAAGGTCGCCCACGGCGGCGTCACCCTCAGCGGCGGCGAACCGCTGCGACAACCCGCCTTCACCCGCGAGGTGCTGCGCCACTGCAAAGAGATGCGGCTGCACACCGCCCTGGACACCAGCGGCATGCTCGGCGACTGCGCCGACGACCCCCTGCTCGACGCCACCGACCTGGTACTACTCGACATCAAGTCCGGGGACCCGGCCACCTACCGGACCGTGACCCGCACCGGGAGGCTGACGCCGACCGTGCGGTTCGCGCACCGCCTGGCCGACCGTGGCATGCCGATCTGGGTCCGTTTCGTCGTCGTGCCCGGCCTCACCGATGACCCGTTCAACGTCGACGCCGTCGCGTCCATCGCGGCGGACGTGCCCACCGTCGAACGCGTCGAGGTACTGCCCTTCCACCGGCTGGGCGCTCGGAAGTACGCCGCCCTCGGCCTGCCGTTCCCGCTGCCGGACACGCCGCCGCCGGATGAGGCGCTGCTGCATCGGGTCCGTGGCCAGTTCCACGATCGCGGGCTGACGGTGTACTGACAGCCAGCGGCGTGGTCGAGCCCGGCGGAACGAACGCGCGAAACAGCCGACAACCGTGCAGCGGTGGACCAGCTCGGGCGGGTGCGGACGCGGATGAAGGCCGCCGCGCCCCGAGCCCTCGTCGTCGCCGACCGACCCCCGCGAGAGCTCGGCCCGGACCCAGATCGCTGATGAAGTCGGCTGCCGACCACGAGCGGAGGCAGGACACCGGGCATGTCCTCACGTGCCGGCATCGTCGCCCCTTCCATCGGCTTCGTCTCGGTGACCGTGCCCCCGTTTCGGCCGTACCGAACCCGCCACCCGTCGACGGCTACTTCCCCATTCGAGGGTTTGGATCGCCGGTGCGTGGAAAGGTGACGACCAAGGTGCTTTTTGGCGATAGGGGCATTCCATGCGGATTGGGTACAAGCTGGCCAGTGAGGGGTTCGGGCCGAAGGAGATCATCCGGCAGGCGCTCCGAGCCGAGGAGGTCGGCTTCGACTTCGTCGAGATGAGCGACCACTTCCATCCCTGGCTTGACGTGCAGGGCCACTCGTCATTCACCTGGACAGTCTTGGGTGCCATCGCCGCCCGGACCGAGCGGGTCGGGCTGGTCACCGGGGTGACCTGCCCGACGGTGCGCTACCACCCGGCGATCATCGCGCAGGCCGCGGCCACTCTCGCGATCGTCTCCGACGGCCGGTTCACCCTCGGTGTGGGTGCCGGCGAGCGGCTCAACGAGCACGTCGTCGGCCAGGGTTTTCCGAGCGTGCGGGGCCGGCACGAACGGCTTCGGGAGGCGCTGGAGATCATCCGATTGCTCTGGCGGGGCGGTTACCAGTCGTACGAGGGCAAGCACCTCCACCTGGAGGACGCCCAGGTCTTCGACCTGCCCGATGAGCCGCCAGTGATCGCGGTGGCTGCCAGCGGGCCGGCGTCGGTGGCGATCGCCGCCGAACTCGGCGACGGGCTGTTCGCCACCGAGCCGAAGCCCGACCTGGTGCAGGCGTACCAGCGTGGCGGCGGAAGTGGCCCACGCTACGCGGAGGTGCCGCTGGCCTGGGCTTCCGACGAAGAGCAGGCGGTGCGGGCGGCCTGGCAGACCAGCCGGTGGGCGGTCACCGGGTGGAAGGTGATGAGTGAGCTGCCGAACCCGGTGAACTTCGAAGCCGCGTCCCGCACGGTCACGAATGACGACATCCGACAGCAGTTCGCCGTCGGCCCCGACCCCGACGTCCATGTCGCGGCGGTACGCAAGTACGCCGACGCGGGCTTCGACCATCTGGTCCTGCAGAACGCCGGCCCCGACCCCGACGGCTTCCTCGATTTCTATCGCGACACCCTCGCCGATCGCCTCCGTGCGTTCGGCTGACACCAGAGAGGAAAAGTCCTGATGCCGAGCATGCCGATGCTGGAGACGTACCCGAAGTCGATCAACCTGGACCGGGCGAAGCTCGCGGCGGCGATCGATGCCCTCAACGATTGCGCCCAGGCTTGCACCGCCTGCGCGGACGCCTGCCTGAGCGAGGACATGGTCGCGGAGCTGACCAAGTGCGTCCGGACGAACCTTGACTGCGCGGACATCTGCGCCACCACCGCCCGGGTGCTGTCCCGGCACACCGGCTACGACGCGAACATCAGCCGCACCCTGTTGGAGGCCTGCGCCACTGCCTGCAAGTCCTGCGGCGACGAGTGCTCCGGCCACGCCGACAAGCACGAACACTGCCGCGTCTGCGCCGAGACCTGCGGCGCTTGCGAGCGCGCCTGCCGAGACCTGCTCGCCACGATCAGCTGAGCGCGCCCTGGGCGGTGCCGCTGGACGACCTGCTGTCGGTCTCCCGCCTGAGCAGCACCCTCAGGAGGAAGACAATAGTCAGACAGATCGCGCTGCCCCGCAGCGCGATCTGTCACAGCGGCGTGTCGGGAACGAACAACTGCCACCGGTCGTAACGCCGACCAGACGTTGGTCTCACCGTTCCGCCGGCGTGACAGACGGCGCGGCCGCATCCACCGGAACGACGTCGTCGACCACCTTGCGGTTGAGGCTCACCTGCGCCATGCCGGTGCCGCCCACGCGGATGTCGTCGTACGCCTGCAGGTGGCGGTTCGGGCCGAGGTAGAGCACCGACATGGCCAGCGGCGTCGGTTCGTCGCCTTCGAGCCCTCGTAGTCCGGCTCCGCCGGTGGAACCCTGCACCGCCAGCCGGGTGCCGACCGCGCCCATGGGCGGAAGCGTCGTCACTTTCCGCTGGTGTGTATGGCCGGCCAGGATGAGGGGCACGGTTCCGTTGAGCCCGGACGCGGATGCCGGGTCGTGCACCAGCGCGATGTCCACCGGTACGTCGAGGGAGCGGATCGTTCTGGCGAGCTGTTCACCCGTGCCCTCGACGGTGGTCGTGGGTTCGTCCCAGGGTCTCGTCTCCGCCTCCTGCTTGTCGGGGGTGAACCGAGGGTCCCCGATGCCGGCGATCGTCACCCCGGCGATCGTCGTGGCGGAGTCGTTCAGCACCACCGCGTTCGGCTGGCTGGCCACCGCCGCCGCGGTGCGGGGCGAGTCGTGGTTGCCCCGGATGTAGACGTAGGGCACCTCGAGTTGGCCGATCATGGAGACGTAGGAGGTCTCGGGCTCACTGCCCCAGTCGGTGATGTCGCCGGTGTCGATCACCAGGTCGATGTCGTACTGCTCGACCACGGTCCGGATGACCGGCCAGGCGGCGGGGTTGAGGTGGAGATCCGAGACGTGCAGGATCCGGGTCGAATCCGGAGCCGCTTCGTAGATGGGCAGTGTCGACACGGTGGTGTAGAGCTTGCCGACGTTCCCGACCAGGCGTTGCAGTTGCTCGGCGTAACGGTTGTAGTCGTCCGCGATCCGTTGGGCGTCGCCGATCAGAGTCGGGGCGTTGACCAGCAGGCCCTCGTAGCGAGGCTCGGCCAACGCCTGTGGTCGGACCGTCAGGGCGGCGCCACCGAGGGTGCCGCCGGTGACGAGCAAGGCGAGACCACCGGACCACGCGACACGGCGCCACGACCGGAACGCCAGCCCGGCGAGCAGCATGGACGCGAGAACGGACACGCCGAGCGTACGAATCCCGAGGCGGACCAGGGCGTCCCGAAGGTCCTGCGGTGCCGCGTCGCCGGCTCGGGCGAGGCCGGCCGGGTCGTCGAGCAGCGCCTCGGTGCGGTGTCGGTCGAGCGAGTCGAGGCGGGCGGTCAGTCGCAGGGGACCGTCGTGGCTGTCGAGGAAGAGTGCTCCCAACGGTGGGATGGCGATCTCTGTCCCCCCGTCCCTGGACGGGGTGATCTGGAACGCGACCCGGAACGGCCCGACATCACTGGACCCTCTGGCACCCAGCAAGGTGCCGATCGTGATGCCCGTCAGGGTGACGGCGACAAGCGCCGCCGCCGTCAGGGCGCGGCCACCCCACCGTGAGCGTACGAGCGTCAGCGGGCGAGCGGCCACGCGTCGCAGCCGAGCGGCGGCACCGCGACGGGGGGACGCGGCATCCGGGGGCGGAGTCACGAGCAAGATCCGATCTGTGGGGTCAGCGAGGGGTCAGTCCGGCGCAACAGCCCGCGGGTCGTCCTCCGCGCCCAACAGGCCGAGCAGGCCCGCGGCGAAGAGTTGCCGTCGAACGAAGGGCGAGAGGTTCTGCAACCGCAGGGTGCCGCCCCGCACCGCGACGGCCCGCTGGCAGGCTACGAGGGTTCCCATGCCCGAGGAGTCGATGAAGGTCAGGTCGGCGAAGTCGAGGAGGACCTCACGCACCGAATCGGACGTCAGGGCCGCGATCACCGCGTCGTGCACGAGGCCGGTTGTCGCCATGTCGATCTCGCCGCGCAGCCGGATCCGAACCACGGGACCGTCGCGCGTCGTGTCGATGGACAACTCCACGCCCACTCCCTTCTGATCGACGCTCGGCGAACCCCTGAAACATGCATGAATGCAACAATTGGTCGCCGGTCAGCGTACTCGGCGCTGAGAACTCTCGCCAAGATCACGAAGTGGCCGCAGCCGACCTGCGGCTCGCCGGTGCCGTCGGCTGGCGCTCGGCCAGCAGGAGCGCGATGTCGTCGTGCGGCTCGCCACCCACGTGCCGGTGCACGGCCTCCCAGACGGCCGTGAGGCAGTCGTTCGCCGCGGGCTCGGAGAGGCATTCCCGCACGGCGGACATCGGGAAAAAGCGCCCCTTGTCGTCCCGCGCCTCGATCAGGCCGTCGGTGTGCAGCAGCAGCCGGTCACCCACCTCCCAGCGGTGGGTGACCTCCGCCGACCGTCGGCCGCCCAACCCGAGTGGCCGATCCGGTGCGGAGACCTGGAGCTCGTCAAGGCGCCCGGAGCGCTGCCGGAGGATTGGTGGCGGATGACCGCAGTTGACCGAACGGATCTCACCGCCACGTATCTCCACCAGGACTGCGGTGACGAACGTCGCGCCCCGAGCCGGGGTCGGCTCGCGACCGACAAGATCGTCCAGGTCGCGTGCCACCTGTGTCAGATCGGACCGGATGATCGCCGACTGTCGGAACGCGCCGGTCACCGCCGATGCCAGCCGGACCGCGTCGAGTCCCTTGCCGCACACGTCACCGACGATGATCCGCAGCCGCCGTGAGTCGAGAACCACCACCTCGTACAGGTCACCTCCCACGCCGGCCTGCTCAAAGGCCGACACGTAGCGGGCGGCCAGTTCGACCCCGGCTGCCCGCCGGGGCGGCTCCCGCAGGATCGCGGCCTGCGTGGTCCGTACGATCTCGGCCATCCGACGCAGGCGCTCTTCCCGGCCGGTGCGGGCCTGGGCGACGTACACCGCCATCAGGCTGACCGCGATGACGACTGCTACTCGTAACAGGTGATCGAGGCTGCCCAGCATCCCGCTGGGCAGCCCGGCCGCCACCGCCGCGGTGGTGGCGGTGGCCGACACCACGGCGGTGCGGCGTAGGGTTTCGACGGCAGCGGCCAGCAGCGGGGCGAGCGCCAGAAAACCGATGAGTACGGCGTGGGTGCCCGCTGCGGCATCGACCAGCAGGACCAGACCGATGAACCCGAAGGCCAGCCGTAATCCGAGCCAGCGGGCCCACCACCGCGCCGGCGAATCGTCCGCGACGGTGGCCGGCCTGTCCAACCTGCGCTCAGTCGGCCGCACGGCTGTCCCGGTGGGAATCGGCGCCCGCGGTCGGGGTCAGCGGATCGAGCTGCCGACGCAGGGCCGCGATCTCGGCACGCAGGGCCGCGATGTCCGCGACGGTGGCCGTGGCGGAGGTTTCCCGGGCCGACACCCGTTCGACGATCCAGGTGGCCAGTGAGCCCGTGACGAAACCGATGAGACCGATACCACCGATCATGAGCCCCAGCGCCACGAAGCGGCCCGTGCCGGTGACCGGGTGGTAATCGCCGTAGCCGACGGTGGTGATGGTCACCGTCGCCCACCACAACGCGTCGTCGAACGAGGAGATGTTGCTGCCCGAGGCGGACCGTTCGGCGTCCAGCACCGCCAGCGCGGAGACCAACACGAGCAACATGGTGGTGGCGCCCACGTAGACGGCGAGCCGGCCACGCGCCCAGGACTCGGCCTTGCGGCTGAGGCTCAACACCACGGTGATCAACCGCAGGGCGCGCAGCGGACGCACCACGGGCAGGACCAGGACGGCGAGGTCGAACAGGTGATCCCGCAGGAACCGGCGCCGACGCCCGGCCAGGACCAGCCGTGCCGCGAAGTCGAGCCAGAAGGTCAACCAGATGAGGACGGCCGTCGCCTCGCAGACCCGTTGCCAGGAATCCGCCAGGTCGGGCCACAGGATCGGTGCCGCGTAGACGACGAGGAACAGGACCGACAGGGCGGTCAGGGGTAGCGCGGTGAGCCGCTCCCACCTGGCGGCCCAGTCAGCGGGCCCCGTCTGAGTCATCGCCTGCTCCGGTTCACCCGACAAACATACCTGCACCCGTGCAATCATTTCCGGGTGAAACTGTACGTGGAGGGCGGCCCCGCGTCGACCGGAGACCACGATCTGCTGGTTGACAGCTTGTCCGCGCTGAGTCGCACCCTGGTGGGGATCACCGCTCGGGCGTTGGGCTCACTGGATGCCGAGGTGACCCTGTCGCAGTACCGGACGCTTGTCATCCTGGCGTCCACCGCCCCCCTGCGTACCGTGGATCTGGCGTCCTCGCTCGGCGTGCACCCGTCGACCGCGACAAGAACGTGCAACCGCCTGGTGCAGCGGGCACTGGTGGCCCGACATCATCGCCCCGACGACCGTCGGGTCGCCTGGTTGACTCTCACCGAGGTAGGCAAGACGCTCGTGGGCGACGTCATGCGGCACCGGACCGCCGAGATCCGGCGGCTCCTGGAGGCAACCGATGTCGAGCGTCCACAGACGACCGCGAATCTGATCAACGCCCTGGTGGTCGCCGCCGGAGAACTGACGGAGGAGTCGTGGTGGCAGCGTTGGGAGCAGTCCGGGCCGTGATCAGCGTGCGCTTCGTAGTCTCCTGCACTGCTCAGTGACGGACGAGTTCGGGAGCGGCGGTGTCCAGCGGAACGGCTGTGCCCGGCACCAACCCGAGCTGCACGGCCGGCCGGTCGCCCGCCGCGCTGAACAGCCAGTCGGCCACGGTGCGGGTCCGGTTCGCCGGCAACGACAGCAGATGGTAGCCGCGGGCGACGGCCCGCGCGACCGGCCCGGAGAGTGGGACGTGCAACGGGTTGGCGGTGGCCTGCCAGCCGCCGAGGTCCACCACGAACCCGAGGTCGCGGTGCCGGTACGGACGCCGCCGGCCCACCCCGTACGACGCGGCGATGTTGTCGGCGGCGAGCCGACCCTGCCGTACGGCGTGCTGGGCCGTCATCGGGGTGATCTCGCCCGGCCGCGACGGGTCCGGCACGGCGGCGGCGTCGCCGCATGCCAGGATCTCCGGGCGACCGGGAACGGCAAGAAACTCGTCGACGGTGATCCGCCCGCTCGTCACGGACAGGCCGGTGGCCTCGACCAGCGGGTCGGGCCGGACCCCGACGCACCACACCAGGGTCCGGGACGGCACGAACCGGCCGTCGCTGAGCTTGACACCGTCGGCGTTCGCCTCGGTCACCGACGTGCCCAGGCACACCTCGACGCCACGCTCGCGCAACACCCGCGCGGCGGCCGAGGACATCCGGTCGGCGAGACCGGGCAGGACCCGGTCGGCGGTGTCCAGCAGCAGCCAGCGGGGACGTACCTCGCCCAAGCGTGGGTGGCGGCGGGCGATCGCCGTGGTGAACATCTGCCCCTGCGCGGCGACCTCCGTGCCGGTGTAGCCGGCACCCACGACGACGAACGTGCAGCGGCTCTCCCGTTCGGCCGGGTCCTCGGCGGCATCGGCCAACTCGATCTGCTGGACCAGCCGCTCGCGCAGGTGCACCGCCTCCGGGATGCCCCGGAACCCGTGCGCGTGATCGGCCACTCCGGGGATGGGCAGCAGCTTGTTGACACTGCCCGCGGCCAACACCAGCCGGTGGTAGGCCAGCCGCCCCTGGCGGCCGTCCGCATCGGTGTACGACACCGCGCGCCCGTCCAGGTCGACGCCGTCGACCTCGCCGACCACCACTCGGACGCCGGGCAGCGTGTCCGCCAGCGGCACCGCGACCCGGCGGGGATCCAGCACGCCTCCGGCCACCTCGGGCAGCAACGGCAGGTACAAAAAGTAGTCGGTCGGATTGATCAGGACCACGTCCGCCGCCCCTCGGGCGAGCCGGGCCAGCCGGCGTGCGGCGTGAAAGCCCGCGAAGCCGGCTCCGACGATCACGATCACAGGTCGCGCCACGACATCTCCCCAACCGTCGAGCTTGCTCTGTCCCTTCTGAGCGCTACCCCGGCCCAGGAGCGAGAAACAGGGATCTGCTTCAGCCGTACCCATTTGTCCGCTGGACGGGAGCGACGGGGAAAGTGACGGACGACTCGGTGGACCAGGTGGCGCCGCGCGGCCTGGGCGTTGACGGCTGCCGACGCCTACGCCGTCCGGAGGGAGCGAGCGCGACGATGGACGCTCAGGACGGCGACCAGGGTACGGTCGGCTGGAGCACCGCCTCCTGCAACGCCGCCGCACGCAGCCGGGTGACCTGCTGGTACGCGGGATCGGCGACCATCGCGCAGAACGCCTGCCGGCTCGGGTACCGGACCAGCAGCACGGCGTCCCACGCCTGGCCGTCCTCGGCCACGAGCGCCCGCCCGCCCGCGCCGGCATAGATGACCTCGCCACCGTAGCGAGGCAGAAGCGTCTTCCGCAGCTCGGCCGCGTAGCTCGCGTACGAACTCCGCCCCCCGTCGACGAAGCGCAGCAGGTTGAGCATCACCACTGGTGCCTGTGGATCCTCCGTCAGGAAGTCCCGCAGGTCCTCGCCGCTCGGATCGACCGCCATGCTGCCTCCTCGGCTCGACTGCCGGAATCATAGTGTGGCGACGAAAACCGATCACTCCCCCGCGATTCCGGTGCCGCCGGACGCACCCGGCAGTTGACCGACGACCAGCGCCGCGAGCAGGACCGCCGGCACACCGACGGCAATCGTGAAACCGATCCGGCGCGGCCGCCCGCTCGCCGCCGCCGCTGCCCCGCCGCGAGCACCGGGAGTCGGCGCCAGCGGGTCGCCGGTCTCGCCTCGTCGGCCGGCGCCTGACCGATCGCCGCGTGCGTCTCCTACCGCTCCGCTGCTCGCCGTAGTCGTGGACGACGGCGATGTGCGGATGGGCGGTTGTCTCCGGCGTCGGCACCCGCTCGCGGCCGGCGACGTTCCTGCCGTCCGGTCGGGGTCCGAGCTCCCTTCGACGCTCGGGCCCACCCCCGCCATCCTGGACCAAGACGCCCTGCTCAGCGGGCATCTCCTCAACGGCGGAGGTTGTCACACGACTGTCACGTAACCGCCGTCGTACTGCCATCTCTCCTGGGCATTCCGAAGGTGCGCTCCCCGGAGAGGAGGAAGACGATGCACAGGTGGCACGACCGGAACCGCACGGTGCTGGCGGCTCTCCTCCTGGCGACTCTGCTCGCCACGGGATGTGACCACCCCGCTGCCGCACCGAGACCCAGTCCCGAGCCCAGGCCAACGGCCCCGGCCGGCACGGTCGCGCGGGCGGAGATCGGCGATCACCTCACCATGACCGCCACCGTCGACCGGGTCATCACCGACACCGCATTCGTCGTGCGCGACGTGGACCTGACCGACGGAACCCTGCTCGTACTGTCGGAACGTCCGTCCGAACTAGCCTCGCCGCAGCTTGTGACCGTGCGAGGCACGGTGGCCTCGTTCTCCCACCGTGCCCTCGCGGACCGCTACCGCCTCGGGCCCGCTGGACCGTACCGAAATTTCGAAAAGGGACGGGCGCTCGTGGCGCAGGAGGTGACCGTCTGGGACTGAGCGCCCGCGCCCCGGCGTGGCGGATCCACCGCGCGACGACGGCTCAACGCGGGCTGATCAGTGCGGTGTAGTCGGCGCGCACGAGCGGCTGGTTGGACAGTGAGCCGTCGGCGCGCGGTACGGCCAGAGGTTTGCCGTCGCGGAGGAACGTCACCGAGGTGACGTCGTCACGGCTGGTGAGAGTACAGACGATCTGTCCGAACGCGAGGATCTCATCGCTACGTCCGGCGTCGCTGCCCGGTTCGTCGACCACGACCTGAGCCTGGGTGCCCGTCACCGTCACACCGGCGGCGTTGACCGCTCCCGGCAGGGCGCTGGTGAGGTCTTGGTCGCGTTCGGCGGTGGTGGGTCCGCCAAGCAGATCCCGCAGTTGCTCCTGGATGCTGGCGGGGCGGTCGGCGCGTCGCGGAACCGGGATGATCCGGTTGTCACGGACCAGGCAGAGCGTCTCGCTGGCGGGGCCCGCCGGCGCGCTGGCTTCACTGGGTGTCGGTCCCTGGAACGGGCCCGGCGGTGGTTGGACGGTACGTGGCGCGTCCTCGGCCGGGATGCCACAGCCGGCCAGCAGCGAGACGAACGCCACGACCACGAGAGGGCGACGGTTCATGTCAGGCAGTCCATCAGCGTGACGCGGAAGCGGGCGCCGCCGCCCGGGCGGTCGGCGACAGTGACCTGACCGTCGTGCGCGGCGGCGTGCTGGGCGACCAGAGCCAGCCCGAGGCCGGTGCCGTCGCCGGCGCCACGGGTGTGCGCGGCCCGACCGCGGACGAAGCGTTCAAAGATCATCTTACGGTCCTCGACCGGCACGCCAGGGCCCTCGTCGTCGACCTCGATCACGCCGGCGCTGCCGTCACGACTCAGCAGGACAGAGGTCGGGCCGCCGCCGTAGGTGACCGCGTTGTCGAGCAGGTTCGCCAGGATCTGCGCGATTCGTCGCCGGTCGATCCGCCAGGTCGCGGGCGTGGCCGGTGCGAGGTGAACGATCGAGTCGGGCAGGTCGAGGGCGTGACAGGCGTCGCGGGCCAACGCCGCCACGTCCACCGAGGCACGGTCGGCGGCCTGGTCACTGCGCGCCAGATCGATCAGGTCGTTGACCAGCCGCTGGAACCTGTCGATCTCGTCGGCGACGAGCCCGGCCGCGAGAGCGGTTCGCTCGTCCTGGTGTTCCCGGCGACGGGCCAGGACGCTGGCGGCCGCGGCCAGGGTCTGCAACGGCGAGCGCAGCTCGTGGCTGACGTCGGCGGCAAAGCGGCGATCGCGTTCGATGCGGTGGGCGAGCCGGTCGACCATCTGGTTGAACGAGGACGACAACCGGGTCAGGTCGGGGTCCACGGCCGGATCGAGGCGGGCGGTGAAGTCACCGGCGGCGATCTTCTCGGCGGCGTCGGCGACCGCCGTCAGCGGACGCAGTCCGTGCCGGGTGGCGTACGAGCCGAGGGCGGCGCCGGACCCGGCCACCACGACGGCGACGGTGGTCAACGCGAGGGCCAGCACCTGGAACGTCCGCTCCAGTTCGAGCAGCGAGTTGACCTCGAAGTACGTCGCTGTCGCGGACAGGGGCACCCCGACCACCAGGGCGGTCTGGCCGTTGACACGGACACGCTGCACCGCTGGCCGGCCAGCGGCGACGGCGTCCCGTAGCTCGGCGGGGATGGCGGTGGTGGTGTCCGGGTCGGCGGTGCGGGCGTACCACTCGCCGTCCAGGTTCAGCACCGGCCGACGGCTGCCACCGGTGTCCAGCGACCGGAGCACCTC
This sequence comes from Micromonospora sp. WMMD1120, assembly GCF_029626235.1. Taxonomy (NCBI): domain Bacteria; kingdom Bacillati; phylum Actinomycetota; class Actinomycetes; order Micromonosporales; family Micromonosporaceae; genus Micromonospora; species Micromonospora sp. WMMD1120. Next base: position 6,807,613 of record NZ_JARUBO010000005.1, read on the forward strand.
CACGACGTCGGGGGTCTCGGTGGCCAGCCCGGCCCGGACCACTGTGGCGTCGAAATAGGCGGCACGCAGGGCCGTGCGTTCCCGCTCGCCGATCAGGGACCGGCGGGTCAACTCGTACGAGACGAGAGCCATCGACGCCGAGAGCAGGAACGCGCCCACGGCGAACGCGACGGTGACCCGGGTACGGAGGCCGAGCCGTCTCATCGCTGCAACTTGTAGCCCAGACCCCGCAGGGTCACCAGGTGCGTCGGGTTCGCCGGATCCGGCTCGATCTTCTGCCGCAGCCGGCCGACATGCACGTCGACGAGCCGCTCATCGCCGCTGTCGTAGCCCCAGACGCGGCTGAGCAACTGCTGGCGGGACAGCACCCGGCCCGCGTGCTCGGCCAGCTCGCACAGCAGCCGGAACTCGGTGCGGGTGACCGCTACGGGTCGACCCGCGCGGCGAACCTCGCCCGCGTCGGGGCTGATCTCCAGTTCGCCGAAGGCGAGCACCGGCACCGGTTCCGGTACCTGCTCCGCGCCGGCACTCCGGGCGCGGCGACGCAGGGCCCGAAATCGGGCAGTCAGCTCCTTGATCGCCACCGGCTTGACGACGTAGTCGTCGGCGCCGGCCTCCAGCGCGGCCACGATGTCATTGGTGTCGTCCCGGGCGCTCACCACCACGATCGGCACGTCGTCGTTCCGGCGCATCTGCCGGATGCACTCGAAGCCGTCCAGGCCGGGCAGCATCAGGTCGACAAGCACGTAGTCGGCGGGAGCACGGCGCTGCGCGCGCAGCCCCTCCTCGGCGGTGGCGGCACCGATGGCCTCGTAACCCTCGTCCTCGAGTGCGAGCAGCAGCGCCAAGCGGATGCGGTCGTCGTCCTCGATCAACAGTACGGCCGTCATACCCGGCATCATGCCCAGACCACCCGCTGGCGGCCAGCCCTGACGGCCGGACGACAGATTTGTCACGTAACTGTCATACGTCCGCGCGGTGACCGCCACGTGCCCACGGCACGGTCGAAGGCGACCGGAACCGAGAAGAGAGGGCACGCCTGTGACGGGGCCACTGGCGTCTACGCCGTGCACACTACCGCTGGTCGAGGTGGGCGTCAGCGAACTCAATCGGGATTGCCTGCCGGCGGCCGGAGCGGTGTTCGACCGGCTGCTGGCTCTGCAGCCCCGGCGGATCGTCATCGACCTGTCGCAGTGCCGGCACATCGACGCCGCCGCGATCGGCCTGCTGCTCGAGGTGCACCGGCGGCTGGCGCGCGCCGACGGCGTCCTCACCGTCCGTGACCCGAATCCCCGTATCGCGCGCATCCTGCGTGACGCCCGGCTCGACCGGGTCCTGCAGCTCGTCAACAGTCCCCCGTCGTGTGCGTCCGTTCCATCGGCCGAGGGACATCAGTCCGACTCGGCACAGCCGGCGCTTGTCGCCCATGGCCGCGCGTCGGTGCAGAGCCCGCACTGGACTAACTGACAGCAACGGCATCGCCAACGCCTGAACACCTGAAACGCGGGCTTGCCGAGCATGGGCCCGATTCCCGGAGGAAACCAGAATGACGGTCGTCCCGGACGAACACCTGATGACACTGATCTGTGACGCTTGCGGCGAATCCGTCCAGGCCAGCGCGTGCGTGCTCCCCGACGCCGAGGTCGTCTGGACCCTGGTGTCGGAGCAGGGCTGGAGCGGCTCCCCCTTCGCCACCGGGCCGCACCGCTGTCCGCACTGCAGTTTGCTGCCAGTCTCCGGCGGCGGTACGACGCGGCGTGACGACCACGGACCCGGGGGCATCCTCGGCATCGACCATCTGGACGACGTGACGATCGTCGTCGCCACCGGCGACATCGATCTCGACACCGGTGACACCCTGCGCGCGGCCCTACGCCACGCGGCCGACATGGGCGGGCACGTGGTGGTCGACCTCGCCCGGGTACACGTCATCGACTCCACTGGCCTCGGGCTCCTCGTCCGCGCCCACCGTGACGCCCGCGAACGTGGCGTCACGCTGTCGCTGGCCGCGCCGTCCCGGTTCATCCGCACGGTCCTGCACACCATGCGCCTGGAGGCGGCGTTTCCCATCTTCGACAGCCGTGACGACGCCCTCGTTCAGCTGTCCCGGAGAACACCTGCCGATTCGGCGGCCACCCCGGCCACCGCGTCCGCTCGGTTCGGGCGGTAGCACCCCAACGCTGAGCTGGAGAGCCATGGTGCCGCCGCGGGCCTGGCGACACCAGTCGTGGATTCCGCACCACCCGACTGCCACCAGGAGTTCCATGTACATGCACTGGCGGACACCCGGCGAGAACTGGTTCGGCGACGACTCGGACCAACCCCGACCGGGCGTCGAGGACCTGCGGATCGAGGCGCTTGTCGCCCAACGTCTGAGCGGCGACTGGACCACGCGGAAGCAACAGATCACCGTCGCCGTGCAGAACCGGGTCGTCATCCTGACGGGTCTGGTACGCGACGCCGACGCGCGACGGGTGGCCGGCGAGCTCACCTGGGACACGCCTGGTGTCTTCGATGTCTGCAACACCCTGCGGCTCACCGGGCAGCGGCGCGGCCGCCGGTAGGCGCGGACCCAGAGCCAGCCGAGCGCCGAGTACGGCCGCCTGAAGGCTGAAGCGTTGCGTGGGCTGCGTGGGGTGGTGATCGGTGAGGTCGCGAATGCGGTCGAGAACGACAGCTGACCGCGCCACCCAGCTGTGCGGCGCTACTGCGCGTTCGCCTGACCGTCCTCAGCCTTCTCGGTACCCTCGGAGGGGACAGCCGCCGCCGGGTTGTCGGTGGGCTGGCGCGAGACCGTCACCCGCCGGCGCACCCGGCGCACGCGACGCACCCGGCGCAGCGCGTCGTGCCAGGTGGGCGTGTCGCCGGTGTCGTCGAAGGCCCGCGCGACCACGACGTCGGTCGAGGAGTGCGCCAGGATCGAGATGACGATCGTCAACGCGACCAGGTGGAATATCTCGTCCGCCGCGGGGATGCCGGACTCGATCACCAGCAGGCCGTAGACGACCGAGGCGAAACCTTTGGGCCCGAACCACATGGCCGCCGCCTGCTCTCGCAGGCTCAGCCCGGAGCGCAGGAACGAGATCCACAGCGCGATCGGCCGGGCGACCACGATGGCCAGCACGGCGAAGACCCAACCCGTCCACGAGATGTCGCCGAGGAAGTCGACCGAGATCAGGGCCCCGAAGACCAGCAGTGCGCCCAGCTTGAGCAGTTCCGCGACGTTCTCTCCGAAGTGCTCGAACGCGGCGCGCTCGCGGGGCCCGAAGGTCGCCACGGTGATGCCGGCGGCGAACGCGGCGAGGAACAGGTTGCCGTGGGTGGCCTTGCCGAGCGCCAGCACCAGCAGCCCGATCGCGACCCCGTTCAGCGGCGCGTACGCCGCCGAGGCGGCGAAGAAGCGCGTGCGCTCCAGCGCGAGCGCCGCCAGCGGCACCAGCACACCGATCGCCAGGCCGACGGCCAGTTCCGTGGTCAACTCACCCAGGTGCAGGTCATCGGAGCCGGCCGCTACCGCGAGCAGCACCACCACGAACGGCAGGGCGAGGCCGTCGTTCACCCCGGACTCGACGTTGAGGAGGTGCCGCAACCGTGCGGGCACCTTGTCGTTGCCGACCAACGCGGCCGCGAAAACCGGGTCCGTGGGCGCCAGGATCGCCCCCACCAGGAGAGCCTCCGCCCAATCCAACCCGGCCACGTAGTGCGCCAGCGCCGCGGTCACCAGCAACGTCAGGGGCAGGCCCCAACCCAACGCCCTGCCGGGCAGTCTCCACGCGCTGCGCAGGTCCGGCCAGCCGACGCGCATCCCGTCGGTGAACAGCACCGCGAACAGAGCCAGCTCGGCCAGTTGCGCCACGATCGGTGAATCGGCCTCCAGGTGCAGCACCCCGGTGGTGCCGTCACCGAGGACGAACCCGGCGACCAGGAAGAGTGCTGCCGTGGACAGGATCGTCCGGTGCGCGAGCGCCGACACGAGCACGGCGGCGAGCAGGACAGCGGCAAAGCACAGGAGCAGCACGTAAACCTCCGACGCACAGGGTTCGACCCGGTGCCGACCAGACTTCCCGGCGCTCCAAGACCCCGCAGATCATAACGGTCCACCGACGGTACCGCTCTCGCCGCATGGAGGCCGTGGGACCCGGGTCGGCCGCGCCCTCGAACAGTTACCGCTCCGCGTCGACGACGTCCGACAGGCTGCTGCCGTCACCGATCTGGTTGCGGGGAATCAGGCTGAGGCTTCCGTCCGTCTCCAGCACCACGGCGCCGAGACCGCTGAGCTCACCCGTACCCCTGGCTGCGGGCGGCCTGCCGGATCTCGCTGTCGGTGACCCGGGCCTGGCGCATGGCTCGCGCGCGCAGGTGTCCGTCGTACAGCAGCCGCAGGATTATCACGAGCGCCGGGTAGACGAGTGCGGCGACGACCAGCACACGCAGCAGATCACCGGGATTCTTCAATACCATCACCAACTCGTACCCCCGGGGTGGTTTCCAAGCGACGCCCCGTGCCCGGCACGATTCATCGGGCTGGGTGGCGGGTAGGTGCCAGCATGAATGCTCGCCGCTCGTCGACCGGGGGCAGCCGGGCGCCGCTTGTCGTTCTGGCCCGCCGGCTCCGGAATCTGGTGGCCGGGAGCCGCAGCCGCGCCGACCGTGCGGCCCGGCTGCGGAGGCGCCAACTGGGGATCATTGTGTTGATCGCGGCGCAGGCCGGCCTGGCAGCGGCGCTGTCATGGTGGTTGGCTTACAGCGTCTTGGGCAATCCGAACCCGGTGTTCGCGCCGACCGCCGCGGTCGGCACCATCGCCGCGGCGATCGGCCAGCGCGGACGGCGCACCCTGGAGCTGTTGATCGGGGTGGGCCTGGGTATCGCCATCGGCGACGGCCTGGTCTCGCTCATCGGCACCGGCGCGTGGCAGACGGGCGTCATCGTCGCCCTGGCCATCGCCGTCGCGCTCGGCCTGGCCGGGCGGGGCGGCACAGTGGTCAGCCAGGTCGGTGGTACGGCGGTGCTGATCGCCACGCTCTCCTCCAGCCAACAGAACCTTGAACTTCCCAGGATCGTCGACGCGGTGACCGGGAGCCTGGTGGGCCTGGTGGTGGTGGCGTTACTGCTACCGCTGCAACCGATGCGGGTCCTGCATCGAGCGGTTGCGCCCGTCTTCGACGCGCTCGCCGGCCACCTCGACGAGACGCAGCAGGCGATACGCACAGAAGACGCGGACCGTGCGGTCGGGGCGTTGCGCGGCATGCGCGCCATGGGACCGGACATGGAGCGGCTGCGCGAGGCGCTCAGCGGCGCCGAAGAGGTGGTGACGGTCGCGCCGGCGCGGTGGCGCTGGCGGCAGCACTACCGCCGCTACGAGTACGGCGCCGAGCATCTGAGCCGCGTTATCACCGGCAGCAGGAGCCTGGCGCGCCGATCGGCGACGATGATCGAGTACGGGGAGAACATTCCCGGTCACCTTCCCGACGCCGTCGCGGCGCTCGCGGATGCCGTGCGGCAGTTGCAGCGGGAGGTGCGTGCCGACAAGACCCACGAGGGGACCCGCCGACACACGCTCCGAGCAACGGACGAGGCGGGCCGGGCCGTCGGCGTGGGATTGCAGAATTTCGGCACTTCTGTCGCCACTCAGGTCCGTGTCATAGCCAGTGACCTCTTGCGAGCCACCGGCTGCCCGGTGGAGGAGGCGAACCGGCAGGTCCGGGACGTGGCACGGGCGGCCGAACGGCACGGGCCGGGTGAACCGTCGTGACGGTGGACCGGCCTGTTCACCGCTGCAACGGTCGCAGCCGGTTGTTGACGTCGTGCACGCCTGGCGTGCTCCAGGCCAGAGCATGAGCGTGCGCGCTCAATTCGGCGCAGGTGACCACGCCGTCGAGAATCACCACACGGTTCTGCACCTCGATGCAGATGCGTTCATAGCGCAACTGGGGGTCCCGCTGCATGATCTCCAGCAGCCGGTAAGCCAGCCGCGCATCGTCGCAGGGGGGCTGAACCGGAACAGACGAGAAGAAATCGTCGGGCAGGAACCAGGGGACGTAGGTCATGATGCTCCCTCGCAGATGCTTGCGTGTTTCGACGGCCGGGGCACGGCCGCCGAAACACGCCTCGATCGAGGTTCGCCGGCACCTCAGCGTCGGGCCGGGGGTGTGGGGTACGGCGGGGCTACACCACTCGGACTGAAGAACGGCGCATAGCCGTAGTACCAGTACACGTCCTCGTAGAAGCCCGTGTTCTCGACGACCTCCGGGTCGTACGTCGGGGCCTGCTCGATCTTCTCCCGGGTCAGCTCGACCCGCACGGTGTCCTCGGTGACGTCGCTGACCGCCTCGACCGGCAGGAAGGTGGCCGTCGCGCCGATGCCGAGAATGCCCCCGTGCTCGACGCGCAGGAATCGCACCTTGCGCTCCTCGCGATCGATCAGCAGGTCGTCGACCTTGCCCAGGTCGCCACCGTCGGCGTCGAGGACCCGCCGACCACGCACATCCTGCTCGGCATCCGCGATCGTCTGCCCCGAGTCGGCGAGCTTGACCAGAATCGCCGCCGTCGTTTCGTGTGCCATGAGCTGCTCCTTCCGTAGCGCCTGATCCTTCTGCCCTACCCAGGCGTCGGCCCGATCAATACGACGAAACGATGACGTTTACCGCCCGGTCTTGTGACGGATGAATACAACTGCGCCACCTGAGGTGTAATACGGCGTGGGTACTCTCGATGAGGCACCGCCATCCGGCACTGCTGATCAGCTGAGGGGGAAACATGCCCGACCACATCGACGTCGCCCGCCTGCGCGAGGTGCTGGACGGGCCGTGGGCGAAGGTGCGCGACGCGCACCGGGAGCACCTCGACGAACGCTTCCTGCCGGTGTACGGCGAGACCGGTGAGCAGGCACGGGAGCGGATCACCAGGTTGCTCACCGAACTTCCCACCGAGCTGGGCATGGCCTCGGCCTTCCCGACGGAGTACGGCGGCAGCGCCGACGTCGGCGGCTCGATCGTCGCCAGTGAGATGTTGGCGCAGGTCGACCTGTCGCTGATGGTCAAGGCGGGCGTGCAGTGGGGCCTGTTCGGCGGCGCGCTCGCGGCCCTCGGCACCCGAGCCCACCACGACGCCTATCTCCGGGACATCGTCTCGGGCACGATCTTCGGCTGCTTCGCCATGACCGAGACCGGACACGGCTCCGACGTCCAGCAGTTGCGCACCACCTGCACGTACGACCCGCGGACGCAGACCTTCGACCTGCACACCCCGCACGAGGCGGCCCGCAAGGACTACATCGGCAACGCCGCCCGGGACGGACGGATGGCCGTGGTGTTCGCGCAGTTGATCACGAACGGTGAGCGGCACGGCGTACACGCGTGGTTGGTGCCGATCCGCGACGCGCAGGGCAACCCGATGCCCGGCGTGCGCATCGGCGACGCCGGGCCCAAGGCCGGCCTGCTCGGCGTGGACAACGGGCGGCTCACCTTCGACCACGTAAGGGTGCCGCGCGAGATGTTGCTCGACCGCTACGGCCACGTCGCCGAGGACGGGACGTACTCCAGCCCGATCGAGAACGACTCCCGGCGCTTCTTCACCATGCTCGGCACCCTGGTCCGTGGCCGGGTGAGCGTGGGTGGCGCCGCGTCGGCGGCCACCAGGTCGGCGCTGACCATCGCGGTGCGCTACGGCGACATCCGCCGGCAGTTCGCCACGCCCGACGGGAAGCGGGAGGTGCTGCTCAACGACTACCTGGCCCATCAGCGCAAGCTGCTGCCCGCCCTGGCCACCACCTACGCGTTGCATTTCGCCCAGACCCAGCTGGTCGTCGCGCTCAGCGAGGTGCAGGGCGGCGACGAGCCGGTCGACGAGCACCGGCAACGGGAACTGGAGTCCCGGGCCGCCGCCCTCAAGGCCGCGCAGACCTGGCACGCGACCCGCACCATCCAGATGTGCCGGGAGGCCTGTGGCGGCGCCGGCTACCTGGCCGAGAACCGGCTGCCCAGCCTCAAGGCCGACACCGACGTCTTCACCACCTTTGAGGGCGACAACACCGTGCTGTTGCAGCTCGTCGCCAAGGGGCTGCTCACGGGCTACCGGGACGAGTTCGGCTCACTGGACGGCTGGGGTCGCGCGTCCTTCGCCGCCGAGCAGGTCCGCGAGATGGTGCTCGAACGCACCGCCGCGCGGTCGCTCATCGAGCGGCTCGTCAGCGCCGTGCCCGGCCGGGACGAGGAAATCGCCGTCACCGACCGTGGCTGGCAGCTCAGGGCCTTCGAGGACCGCGAGAGGCACCTCCTCGACGGCGCGGTCCGTCGCCTGCGCAACGGGGCGGCGACGAAGAAGGACCGTCCCTTCGACATCTTCAACGACGTCCAGGACCACGTCCTGAGCGTCGCCACCGCGCACACCGACCGGATCACCCTGGAGGCGTTCGTCGCGGGCATCGACGACACCGCCGACCCGGCGGTCCGGGCGCTGCTCTCGCGGGTCTGCGACCTCTACGCGCTCAGCGTCATCGAGGCCAACAAGGGCTGGTTCCTGGAGCACGGCCGGCTCACGCCGGCCCGGTCGAAGGCGATCACCAACGTGGTGAACGACCTACTCAAAGAGCTGCGCCCGCACCTGCGCACCCTCGTGGACGGTTTCGCCATTCCAGACAAGTGGCTGCACTGCGCCATCCTGCGCGAGGAACCCCGCCGACAGGAGAGCACGACCGCCCACGACATCGCCGATGATCCGCAGGCAGTCTCGGCGTAGGCAGAGGGCTCCGCTGGCACGGCCGTCTGGCGCAAGGCTGATCGTTAGCGGGTGTCGCGGACGGCGCAGCCGGATCGGTTGATCAACTTCGAGCCCGCGCAACCCCCGTCCGACCAACTCAGCCCGCACCGGCCGTTCCCGAGAATCCGCTGACACCGGCTGCCTATGGTGAAGCAGACGCGACAGCAACGTACCGACCGGTCGCCGCCGAGGACGATGGGCAAGCACCATGGAGCGGTTCCTGGAGGCACTCTGGGACACGAGCAGCGTGAGTGGCCGCCTCGTGACCAGCGCTGTCCTGATCGTGCTTGCCGTCGTCATCGCCGCCCTGGCCGGGCGACTCTCCACCCTGCGGGTGAAGGACACCGCCAACCGCTACTACCTGCGCAAGGCGACGCACTACCTGACCGTCGTGGCGTTGCTGTTCGCGCTGGCACTGCTGTGGAGGCCGTTCGCCGGCAGGATCGGCCTGGTCGTCGGACTGGTCGGCGTCGGTCTCGCGCTGGCACTGCAGGAGGTCATCGGCGCGTTCGCCGGGTGGATCAGCATCATGACCGGCCGACAGTTCCGCGTCGGTGACCGGATCCAGATGTGCGACGTGCGCGGCGACGTTCTCGAAATCACCCCCCTGCGCACCCGCATCCTGGAAAGCGGCTCGTCCACCGACCCGGAATCGTGGATCCGTGGCCGCCAGTACACCGGGCGGGTGGTCTCACTGTCGAACCGCTTCGTCTTCTGCACACCGGTCTACAACAGCAGCATGGTGCTCGACCACCTGTGGGAGGAACTGACCCTGCCCATCCCCTACGAGGCCGACTGGCACCTGGCGGAGCGCATCCTCTGCGAGGAAGCCCGGAACGTCTCCTCGACGGCCGAAGCCCGCGGTGCCATCGACGCGATGCGTCACCGCTACCCGACTGCCGAGGCGGAGGTCGATCCGCGCGTGTTCGTCCGCGCCACCTCGAACTGGATCGAGCTGTCGGCACGGTTCGTGGTGCCGGTGCGCGGCGCCCGTCACGTCAAGGACCAGGTAACCCGGCGGGTGCTGGATCGCTTCGCCGAAAGCGGCATCCGGGTGGCATCGGAAACCCAGGACATCACCATTCACACACCCCACCCGATGAAACCGGCCGCCACCTCGTCCGACCACAGGTAGGGGTCGCCGTGCTCGCCCCCGTCATCACACCCGGCAGCCCAACCTGAGGATCTCGTACCTCTCGTCCTGCTGTAGCCGCCCCGTCTGCTGCTGCGTCCACTCGCCGGCCCGGCCGCCGGTGCGCTACTCGTGGCCGCGACCATGCTCGCCGCCTCACTCGGTGTCCGCCACACGGTCGAGCCGGGCACCGTCAGCGTCGGAAACCTCGCGCCGACCGATCCCTTCGGCGTACGCCCCTTGAATCGTGGGTAGCTCCCCGTAATGGTGTGGAAGAACCCCGCAGACCTCCTCCGTCTGCTCGTCGTCGCGCTACTCGTCTACCCGGTGCTGGTGGTGATCCTGCGGGTGTCCGGGAAGCGGACACTGTCCAAGCTCAACGCGTTCGACTTCGTGGTCACGGTGGCGCTGGGCTCGACGCTGGCGACGATCCTGCTGTCGCGGGACGTCTCGCTGGCTGAGGGGATCCTCGCGTTGGCTCTGCTGGTCAGCCTGCAGTACGGGGCCGCGTTGCTCGCGGTCCGCTGGCCGCCGTCGCAGCGGCTGCTCAAGGCCCGACCGACCCTGCTGCTACGAGACGGACGACTCCGGCACGAGAGCATGCGCAGCGTCCGGGTGGCGGAGAGCGAAATCCGGCAGGCCGCCCGCAGCCAGGGCACCGGCGACCTCGGGAACCTCGCGGCGGTGGTGCTGGAGACCGACGGAAGCCTCAGCGTCATCACCCGGGGCCAACTCGGCGACGGCAGCAGCCTCGCCGACGTGCCCGACGCTAAGGCGCAGCCCGGCGAGTGACCGCTCGTTTCGGCCGGTGTCGCGGGGGAACGCCACAGGCATGCGCAAGCCGACAGGAAGGGCCCGATGAGCGCCGGCGGGTACGACGCGATCGTCGTCGGCGCGGGGCACAACGGGCTCGTGGCCGCCAGCCTGCTGGCCGACGCCGGCTGGCACGTCCTCGTGCTGGAGGCGGACGACGCGCCCGGCGGTGCGGTACGGTCCGCGGAGGTGCTCGGGCCCGGTTTCACCACCGACCTGTTCAGCGCGTTCTATCCGTTGGGCGCGGCCTCGCCGGTGCTACGCGCGCTCGATCTGGAGCGGCACGGGCTCCGGTGGAGTCACGCTCCGGTCCCGCTGGCGCACCTCCTGCCGGACGAGCGGGTGGTCGTGCTGTCCCGGGACGTGGCCGAGACGGCCGCGTCCGTCGAGCGGTTCGCTTCGGGCGACGGCGCGGCCTGGGAGGCCCTGGCGCAGCGGTGGGACCGGTACGGCGACGACGTGCTCCAGGCACTGTTCAGCCCGTTCCCGCCGCTGCGCTCCGGGGTCCGACTGCTGACCCGGATGGGCCCGGCCGATGCCCTGCGGGCCGCGCGCTTCGCCACCCTGCCGGTCCGGCGCCTCGGGATGGAACAGTTCCGCGGCGACGGCGCGCGGCTGCTGCTGGCAGGCACCGCGCTGCACTCGGACATGTCACCGGACGAGCCGGGCAGCGGACTGTTCGGTTGGCTGATGACGATGGTCGGGCAGCGGACCGGTTTCCCCGTCCCGCGCGGCGGGTCCGGCAAGCTCGTCGAGGCGCTGGTGCGCAGGCTGAGGGCGGCCGGCGGGGAGCTGCGCTGCGGTGTCCGAGTGGAAAAGGTCATCGTGGTGGGTGGCCGGGCGCGGGGTGTGCTGACCAGCGCGGGTCGGATCCTGGCACGGCGGGCGGTGATCGCCGACGTCGACGTGCCCACGCTCTATCTCGATCTGGTCGGTGCGGAGCGGCTGCCCGACCGGGTCCTGTCGGACCTGCGCCGGTTCGACTGGGATCCCGCCACGGTGAAGCTGAACTGGGCGCTGTCCGGGCCGGTGCCGTGGACCGCCGGCGAGGTCGCCGGCGCGGGCACGGTCCACCTCGGCGAAGGGCTCGACGGGTTGACGGACTACGCGGCGGACCTGACCGTCGGCCGTGCTCCGCGCCGGCCGTTCCTGCTGCTCGGGCAGATGACCACGGCCGACGCAACCCGCTCGCCAGCGGGTACGGAGGTGGTGTGGGCGTACACGCACCTGCCACGTGGGGTGGCCTTCGACCCCGGGGTGGTACGGCGGCAGGTGGCGGCGGTGGAGAACCTGGTGGAGCGGCACGCGCCCGGCTTCCGCGACCGGGTGCTCAACCGCGTGGTCCAGACGCCGGCAAACCTGGCGGACGCGGACGGGAACCTGGTGGGCGGGGCGATCAACGGCGGTACCACGAAGATCTACCAGGAGTTGGTGTTTCGGCCGCTGCCCGGGCTGGGCCGGGCGGAGACGCCCGTCCGGGGGCTCTATCTGGGCAGTGCCGGCGCGCACCCGGGCGGCGGGGTGCACGGTGGACCGGGGGCGAACGCGGCGAAGGCCGCGCTGCTGCACGCCGGCGGTCGTCGGCTGCGGGCCGCGGCGGTGCGGGCGACGGTGCGCCGGATCAGCGGGGCGCCGGACCGTGGCCTGCTGCCGCCGCCGGTGGGTGACCTTCCCGAGGCCACCAACCGGGGTGGTGCGGTCGGTGGCACCGGGACGACCGGCGACGACTGATCAGCTCCGGCGCCAGGCGAGGACGGCCACCCCCGTCCCCAGCACGCCGGCGGCCACCCCCATCCGGTGTCGGGAGAGCCAGGCCTGCGGGCTGCGGCCGTGCGCCCGGGAGGAGAAGTCACCACGCGCGCCGTAGTCGTGTCCGCCGGGCCCGTCGAGGGGATGCCAGAGGTTGTTCGGCCGGTCGTGGTCGGCGGGACGGCCGGTTTGCTGGGATTTGTAGCCGGTGTGCGCCAGGTAGCGGTCCAGCAGCCCGGGCGCGACGCGATTGCCGAGGATGGTCAGCACGGTGGAGGTGCCGACCCAGTACTCGCGCCGGCGGGGCCGGTCCACGGCGCCGACGATCGCGCGGGCGGCCACCTCCGGCTCGTAGATCGGCGGTACCGGCTCGGCACGCCGGGGCAGCCGGGACAGCAGCCATTCGAACTGCGGGGTGTTGACCGCCGGCAGGTGCACCATGGTGACCTTGACGTTGCTGCGCTCGTGCAGCAACTCGCAGCGCAGCGACTCGGTGAACCCGACGATGGCGTGCTTCGCCCCGCAGTAGGCCGCCTGCAGGGGGATGCCCCGGTAGGCCAGCGCGGAACCGACCTGGACGACGGTGCCCCGGTCGCGGGGCGTCATGTGGGACAGCGCCACGCGGGTGCCGTGCACGTAGCCGAGGTAGGTGACCTCCATGGCTCGGCGGAACTCCTCGGGCCGGGTCTGCTGGAACGGCGCGAAGACGGAGCTGAACGCGTCGTTGATCCACAGGTCGATCGGGCCCAGTTCCGCCTCGACCCGCCGGCCGGCGTCGACGACCTGGTCGTAATCGGCCATGTCGACCTCGATCGGCAGGGCTCGGCCGCCGGCTTCGCGTACCTCCTCGGCGGCGGCGGCGAGCCCCACCCGCCCGCGGGCCAGCAGCGCGATCGCGATGCCGCGCCGCGCCAGCAGCCGTACCGTGGCCCGACCGACTCCCGCGCTGGCGCCGGTCACCACCGCCACCCCGATGTCCTGCCGCCGCATGCCCATCCCGCCTCCCGTCGCCGACTCCTGCTGCCCGCACTACCCGTCGTCGGTCGGCTCAGTCACCCCCGGCGCGCCTGATCTGCGCAGCCCGCACGTGTCAGATCGGGACGGGCGGGTACCGCACGCCACGGACGCCGAGGGAAGGGGCGACAGCGATGGCCGCAGCGGACGCGGACCAGCAGGCCGCCGGCACCACGCCCGCGGTGCTGCGGGACTACGCGTTGCTCGCCGACGGGCACCGGGGCGCGCTCGTCGGCCCCGGCGGGGACGTCGCCTGGCTGTGCGCGCCCGGCTGGTCCGACCCGGCGGTGTTCAGCACCCTGCTCGGCGGGGCGGGCACGTTCCTGGTGGCGCCGGCGGCCGACCGGTTCGTCTGGGGAGGACACTACGAGCCCGGCTCGCTGATCTGGCGCAGCCGGTGGGTCACCGGGGACGGCATCGTCGAGTCCCGGGACGCGCTGGCCTTTCCCGGCGAGGCCGGCCGGCTGGTGCTGCTGCGCCAGGTCCGCGCGCTGCAACAGCCGGCGCGGGTGCGGATGGTGCTGGATCCGCGGGCCGACTTCGGCCGGGAGCCGGTGCGCGAGGTCACCCGCGACGGCGAACGCTGGCTGGCCCGTGCCGGTGGACTGCACCTGCGCGTGCAGGGCGGCGGCGAGCTGGGCCGGGACCCGCAGGGCTTCCTGGCCGGCGAGCTGACGATCCCGGCGGGCGGCCGGCACGACGTGGTGCTGGAGCTGGCCGCCGGTCCGCTCGACACGCCGTGCGAACCCCCGGGAGAGTTGTGGCGCACCACCGAGCACCACTGGGCGTCGGTGGTCCCGCCGCTGGCCGGGCCGGCCGCCCGGGACGCCACGCTGGCCTACGCGGTCCTGCGCGGGATGACCCGCCCGGGTGGTGGCATGGTCGCCGCCGCCACCACCGCCCTGCCGGAGCGGGCGATGGCGGGGCGCAACTACGACTACCGGTACGCATGGATCCGGGACCAGTCCTTCGCGGGCCAGGCTGCCGCGCTGGTCGGGCGGTACGACCTGCTCGACGACTCCGTCGCGTTCCTGACCGCTCGGGTACTGGCCGACGGGGACGGGCTCGCGCCGGCGTACACGGTCGGCGGAGATCCGGTGCCGCGGGAGCAGCCGCTGACCGGCCTGCCCGGGTATCCGGGCGCGGGGGCCCGCATCGGCAACTGGGTACGCGGCCAGTTCCAGCTCGACGCGTTCGGCGAGGTGCTGCTGGTGTTGGCCGCCGCGCAGCGCCACGACCGACTCGACAGCGACGGCCGGCACGCGATGCAGATTGCCGCCGAGGTGATCGAGCGGCGCTGGGCGCAACCGGACGCCGGGATCTGGGAGCTGCCGCCCCGGCAGTGGACGCACTCGAAGCTGACGTGTGTGGCGGGACTTCGGGCGGCGGCACGTACCACGACGGCCCGCCCGTCCGCGCGCTGGTCGGCGCTGGCGGACCAGATCCTGGCCGACACCGCCGCGCACGGGTTGGCGGCGGACGGGCACTGGCGTCGTGCGTACGACGACGACCGGACCGACGCCGCGCTGCTGCTGCCCGGCATCCGGGGCGCGCTTCCGCCGCAGGACCCGCGCACCGACCGGACCCGCCAGGCGGTCGTCGCCGACCTCGCTCAGGACGGCTATCTCTACCGGTTCCGGCCGGACCGGCGGCCGCTCGGCGACGCCGAGGGCGCGTTCCTGCTGTGCGGCTTCGCCGCCGCGCTGTCCGCGTGGCAGGCCGGCGACGAGGTCGGCGCCAACCGGTGGTTCGAACGCAACCGGGCCGCCTGCGGCCCACCGGGCCTCTACACCGAGGAGTACGACGTACGGCAACGCCAGCTCCGCGGCAACGCGCCCCAGGGGTTCGTGCACGCGCTGATGTTGGAGACCGCGGTGACGCTCGGCCAGGTCGACCCCTGCCGCTGACCGGTCTACCGACCGGGACCGGCGATGAGCGCCAGCCCGGTCTCCGGGTCGACGCGCTTGGCCAGCTCCGGTGCGACCTCGGTGACGATCACTTCAAGCGTCGGCCACACCCGGGCCGAGAGCAGGTGGCCGCCCACCGTGCTGCCGTCCGAGCGGCCGAGCACCGCGTGCACGTGCAGGGCCGGCTCGCCGTTGCGTGCGGCCACGTCTCCGACCAGCGACAACACCTCGACCTGCGCGCGGACCGGGATGTGCCGGTAGTCGCCCTTGTCCCGGTCGAACCAGCCAACCTCGGCCTCGCGGAATCCACCCACGGCGGTCACCCGGCCGGCGCGCAGGTCATGGCGGCGCAGCGCGTCGCCGATAGCGGTCACCGGCTCGTCGCCCTTGTCACAGACGACGACCAGCACCCGGCCGGTCGGCTGATGCAGTTCATCGACCTTCATGACTCCTCCTCGTGTCGTCCCGTGGTCGCGCCCAGCACCGCCCAGACGGCAGCGACGGCCGCGTCGGCCAGCGCGGCGTGCCGCTGCCGCCGGTCGGCGGCGGCGAGACCGAGCGCGGTGAGCGCGTGCAGGCCATCGACCGCCGCGCCCGCCACGAGCACTCCCGATGCGGGCCACCGCAGGGTGAGCGCAGCCTGCGCCAGGTGTCGGGCGCCCAGCACCCGAAGCGTCGCTTCGGCGGTGGGGGTCGGCGGTCCGACCGGCCGCAGCAGCGCGCCGGGGGCGAGCAGCAGCAGGCTGCCCCAGGCCACGCGGCCGGTGAGTGCCGCGTGTCGCAGAGTTCGTCCCGGGGGTCGGCGGCCCATGTCAGGCCACCCGGAACTGCTGGGCCTGCTCGGCGCGGAACTCCAGCCCGTTGCCCGGCTGGTCGTTGTGCACCTGCACCGCGCCGCCGGTGGCCGACCGTACTCCGTCGAAGAGCATCGCCTCGATGCGGACGTGGTCGTGGAACCACTCCAGGTGCCGCAGGTTCGGCGTGGCAGCGGCGACGGCGAGGTGCTGATGCGGTGCGCAGTGCCCGGACACCTGGATCCCGGCGGCGTCCGCCACCGCCGCCGCGCGGAGGAACTCGCTGATCCCGCCGCACCGCGTGACGTCGATCTGGAGACAGTCGACGTACGGGGCCATCCGGTGGAAGTAGACCAGGTCGAAGCCGTACTCCCCCGCCGTCACGTCGGCCGCGACCCGGTCGCGGACGAGGCCGAGTCCGGGCAGGTCGTCGGAGCTGACCGGCTCCTCGTACCAGCGCACGTCCAGGTCCGCGGCGGCGTGCGCGACGCGGACCGCCTGCTTGCGTTGGTACGCGCCGTTGGCGTCGACGAACAGCTGCGTGTCGTCGCCGATCGTGCGACGCGCCTGCCTCATCCGCTCCAGATCGCGCTCCACCGCCGTGCCGCAGGACTCCCCGATCTTGATCTTCACGCGGGGGATGCCCTGTTCGTGCACCCAGCCGCTGAGCTGCCGGTGCTGCCGCTGGGCGTCATAGGTGGTGAAGCCGCCGCTGCCGTAGACCGGCACCTCCCGGCGGGCGACGCCGAGCAACCGGGTCAGCGGCAGGTTGTGCCGGCGTGCCTTCAGGTCCCACAGCGCGCAGTCGGCGGCCGACAGGGCGAGCCCGGCGATGCCGGGGCGGCCGGCGTTGCGCAGCCGCCGTCGCATGCGGTCCCAGGCCGCCGGCACGTCGTCCGGGTCGAGGTCGGCAAGCACCGGCGCGAGCAGGTCCGCCACCACGGCGACGACGGCGCTCGGGCCGTAGGTCCAGCCGATCCCGGTGTGCCCGTCGGCACGCGCTCGGACCAGCACCAGCGTGGTGGCGGTCCAGGCGAGGGTGCCGTCGCCCTCCGAGGCGTCGGTGGGGATCCGGTACGCCTCGGCGGTGACGCCGACGCCGGTCACCGCGTCCACCGCCGGGCCAGCGCGGTGGCCGCGGCCAGCCCCGCGGCGGCCACCAGGCTGACCGTCGCCCAACGGGTGATCGGGCCGGGCTGCCGGGGCCGGTCACCCCAGCTCTGTTCCGGCCGCCGGGGAACGGTGTCGTTGTACATGGCCGCGCGCAGCAGTTCGGCCAGGTGCAGCGCAGAACGGCCATCTGCGGCGCTCTGCTCGACCTGGGTGCGACAGCTGAACCCGTCCGCGAGGATCACGTCCGTGTCGGCGGCGTCCCGGACGGCCGGGAGCAGCACCCGTTCCGCGCACGCCTCGGACACCTCGTGGTGGCCCTGCTCAAAGCCGAAGTTGCCGGCCAGGCCACAGCAGCCGGAGTCCAGGAACTCGGCGTCGACGCCGGCCGCGGAGAGCACGGCCTGGTCGGCGGCGGTGCCGAGGATCGCGTGGTGGTGGCAGTGGGTCTGGATCAGGGCGTGCGCGTCCAGGCGGGGCGGCTGCCAACCGGGGCTGTGGTCGTTCAGCAACTCGGCGAGCGTGACGGTCTGCTCCCGCAGGCGGGTGACGTCGTCGTCGGCCGGAAACAGCTCGTGCGCGTCGCTGCGGAACACGGCCGTGCAGCTCGGCTCCAGCCCCACCACCCGGGTGCCGGCGCGCAGGTGCGGCCGCAGCGCGTCGACGCTGCGGCGCAGCACCCGCTTGGCGACGTCGAGCTGGCCGGTGGAGATCCAGGTCAGACCGCAGCACACCGGGCGCTCCGGTACCCGTACCCGCCAGCCGGCGGCCTCCAGCACCTCGACCGCGGCGCGGGCCACGCCCGGGTGGAAGTGGTTGCTGAAGGTGTCCGGCCAGAGCACGACCTCGCCCCGGGCACCGTCGCCGGTCGGGGTACGGCGGGCGAACCAGTGCTGGAACGATTCCGGCGCGAACAGCGGGATGTCGCGGCGTTTGTCGATCCCGCCGACGACCTTGGCCAGGCGACTGAGGCCCGGTGCGTGCGCGAGCGCGTTGACGGTGCGGGGCAGCCGGGCGGCGACGGTGGCCACCAGCGGCAGCCAGCCCATCGAGTAGTGCGCGCGGGGGCGCAGCCGACCCGCGTAGTGGTGCGACAGGAACTCGGCTTTGTAGGTGGCCATGTCCACGTTGACCGGGCAGTCGGCCTTGCAGCCCTTGCAGGCCAGGCAGAGGTCGAGCGCGTCGCGGACCGCGTCGGAGCGCCACCCGTCGGCGATGGTGCCTCCCCGGGCCGCGCCGTCGAGCATCTCGAACAGCAGCCGGGAGCGGCCCCGGGTCGAGTGCTCCTCCTCCCGGGTCACCATGTAGGACGGGCACATCACCCCGCCGGAGTGTCGCCGGCACTTGCCGACGCCCACGCATCGCAGCACCGCGTCGCCGAAGCTGCCGCGGTCGTCCGGGTAGGCGAAGGTGGTTCGCACGCCGCCGTGGTCGTAGTCGACACCGAGGCGCAGGTGACTGTCGAGGGGGTAGGGCGGCATGGCCTTGCCCGGGTTCATCCGGTCGTCCGGGTCGAAGATCGCTTTGAACTGGCCGAACGCCCGGATGAGGCGCTCGCCGTACATCTTGGGCAGCAGCTCGCCGCGGGCCTGGCCGTCGCCGTGCTCCCCGGAGAACGACCCGCCGTAGGACACCACGAGGTCGGCGGCGCGCTCGACGAAGGAGCGGAAGTCGCGCACGCCGTCGGCGGTGCGCAGTTGGAACGGGATCCGGGTGTGCACACAGCCCTGCCCGAAATGCCCGTACAGCGAGGCCTGCTGGTAGCCGTACTCGCGGTAGAGCGCCTGCAGGTCGCGCAGGTAGTCCCCCAGCCGGTCCGGGGCGACCGCCGAGTCCTCCCAGCCGGGCCAGGTGTTGTCCGCGCCGGGCACATGGGCGGTGGCGCCCAGCGCGGACTCCCGGACCCCCCACATCCGCTTGTCGTCGGCCGGGTCGGTGAACTCGTGCACGCGGGGGCCGCCGTCGCGGCGCACCGCGTCGATCAGCCGACGGGCGGCGGCCCGGGCCTGTTCGGGTGTGTCGCCGCCGAGCTGCACCATCAGCCAGGCGCCGCCCTCGGGCAGCTCGTGCAGCGCGTGCGGGTGCAGGCTCTTGCGCCGCTCGAAGCTGATGAGCTTGTCGTCGATGCCCTCCAGCGCGATCGGCTGGTGCTCCAGGATCCGCGGCACGTCGTCACCGGCCGAGGCGATGTCCGGGTAGCTGAGGAACACCAGCGCGTCGGCGTTGACCCGCGGGACCAGTTTCAGTCGGGCCCGCAGCACGGTGACCAGGGTGCCCTCGGAACCGACCAGGGCCTGGGCGATGTGGAAGTTCTTCTCCGGCAGCAGGCTGTCCAGGTTGTAGCCGGAGACCCGGCGGGGGATGTGCGGATAGCGGGTACGGATGTCGGCCAGGTACTCGTCGCGCAACGCCCGCAGCCGCCGGTAAATCTCGGCCTGGCGGCCGCCGTCGCGCTGGATACGGGCGTACTCCTCGTCGCTGGTCTCCCCCACCCACAGGCGGGTGCCGTCGTACAGCAGCACCTCCAGCTCGACGATGTTGTCGACCACCTTTCCGGCGCGCTGGGCCGTGGCGCCGCAGGAGTTGTTGCCGATCATGCCGCCGAGTGTGCAGTGGTTGTGCGTGGCCGGCCGGGGCCCGTACTCCAGGCCGGTTGGCTCCAACTGGGCGTTCAGCTCGTCGAGCACGATGCCGGGTTCGACCAGGCAGGTGCCGGCCCGCTCGTCGACCTCCAGCAGGCGGTGGCAGTACTTGGACCAGTCGAGGATCACGGCGGTGTTGGTGCACTCGCCGGCCAGGCTGGTGCCGCCGCCGCGGGAGGTCAGCGGCGCGCCGTGGCGGCGGCAGACGGCCACGGCGGCCACCGCCGCCTCCAGGGTGCGGGGCACCACCACCCCGAGTGGGACCTGGCGGTAGTTGGAGGCGTCGGTGGAGTACGCGGCGCGGGAGCCGGCGTCGAAGCGGACCTCGCCGTCGACCTCGGCCCGCAGGTCGGCGGCGAGCGCGGCCAGGTCGACGTCGCGGGCTGGCTCGGGTGGCCGCAGGACCGGGTCGGGGAGCACCTCGGTCATGAGCGCAGCTCGTTGATCTTGTCGCGGGCGACGGTCGCGACGGTGGCGACCTTGTGCGGCTGCCCGCGCAGGAACGCCTCGGTGAAGTGTTTCGCCTGGTCATATTTGATCTTGCCAGGCATCGGCGGCTCGTTCGGGTTGACGTCGCAGTCGACGAGCGCCGGGCCGGGGTGGGCGAGCGCCTCCCGGATCGCGCCCGGCAGCGCCTTCGCGTCGGTCACCTTCACCCCGAACGCGCCGCAGCCACGCGCCCAGGTGGAGAAGTCCGCCTCCGGCTGGCGGTGCCGTACCGCGTACTCGGGGTAGCCGAGGATGATCTGCTCCCAGAGGATCTGCCCGTACGAGTTGTTGTTGTTGATGACCACCTTGATCGGCAGGTCGTGCCGCACCGCGGTGAGGAACTCGGCCATCAGCATGGCGAAACCGCCGTCGCCGACGAACGCGATCACCTGCCGGCCCGGGTAGGCGTGCTGCATGGCGATCGCGTACGGCAGGCCGGGCGCCATGGTGGCCAGGTTGCCCGACAGGTAGAACTCACGGTCGCCACGGATCGTCCAGTGCCGGGCGGACCAGGTGGCGATCGTGCCCGAGTCGCAGGTCAGGATGGCGTCGTCGGCGGCGGCGGCGTCGACGCAGCCCATCAGGTACTGCGGGGCGATCGGCGAGCGCTCCGGGTCCACCAGGCTGGCCATCTCCCCACGCCAGTCACTCATCTTGCCCTGGTACTTCTCCAGGAACGACCTATCCGCGGTGTGACCGAGCAGCGGCAGCAGATCCCGCAGCGCCAGCCGGGCATCCGCGCAGACCGGCGCCTCGACCGGCAGCCGCATCCCGATCAGGCTCGGGTCGGCGTCGATCTGCACGACCTTCGCCTGCCCCGGCCCGGGCAGGTACTTCCCGTACGGGAAGGAGGTGCCCACCATCAGCAGCGTGTCGCACTCCTCCATCAGCTCCTCGCTCGGCGCGGTGCCGAGCAGGCCGAGCCCGCCCGTGGTCAGCGGATGGTCGTCGGGCACCACCAGCTTGCCGGGCAGTGTCTTGACGATCGGACTGGCCAGGGCCTCGGCCACCGCCAGCACCTCCTCGCGGGCACCTCGGGCGCCCACGCCGACCAGCATGGCCACCTTCCGGCCGGCCTTGAGCACCTCGGCCGCCTTCGCCAGCTCCCCCGGGTCGGCCGGCAGCTGGGGGTACGACACCGTGGCGGCGCTCATCGGCGGCTTGCCCGGACTCACGTGCCGGTACGGGTCGTCGGAGGCCGGCGCGACCTGCACGTCGTTGGGGAAGGTCAGGTGCGCCACGGTCCGCTTGCTCAGCGCGTCGCGGATCGCCAGGTCCACCACCGCCGGCATCTGCTGCGGGTTGGTGACCATCAGGTTGTAGGAGGCGACGTCCTGGTAGAGCTGCGTGGTGTGCACCTCCTGCTGGTAGTGCGAGCCCAGCACCGACGTCTCCTGCATACCGGTGATCGCCAGCACCGGCACGTGGTCGAGCTTGGCGTCGTAGAGCCCGTTGAGCAGGTGGATCGCCCCCGGGCCGGAGGTGGCGCAGCAGACCCCCAGCCGACCGGTGGCCTTGGCGTAGCCGGTGGCCATGAACGCCGCCGCCTCCTCGTGGTGCACCAGCACGAACCGCAGCTTCTCGCGCTGCCGGCGGAATCCCTCCATCAGGCCGTTGATGCCGTCGCCGGGCAGGCCGAACACGGTGTCGACCCCCCACTCCACCAGGCGTCGGGCCAGGCTCTCGCCCACGATCTCCTGCACGTCGTCCTCCTCTTTCCGGGGTTCGCCCGTCCTCGTCCGCGTCAGCGGGATCTCACGTGTCCCACCGGACACCGCGGACCGGGGCGGACGGGGCGGCGGCTACCCGGCCTCCCAGACCGCAAACCCACCAGAGCCACCGATTTCGGGCCTTGGTCATCGGTGCCCTTCGTCCCGGGGCAGCACCGACAGCCGTCCCCGCCCCTCCAGCACGGCGAGATGCACGGCGTCGACCTCGCCCACCCCGTGCTCGCGCAGCAGGGCATCGAGGTCGGCGCGCGTCATCCCGGCACGGTGCAGGTTGCCGGTGAGCGCCCGGCCGTGAGCGACCACCACCACCGGACCCTTCTCGATCAGCCTCCGGCCGGCGGGCCGCAGCCGCACCCAGGTGATCAGCGCGTGAGCGGCCAGGATGGCCACCAGGGTCACCGCGCCGGAGAGGTAGCTCGCGTCCGGGGCGCTGGGCAGCCGCCCGACGATCGCGCCCACCGCGACGGCGGCCACGAAGTCGTACGCGGACAGCTCGGCAAGCGTCCGGCGACCGCCGACGCGCATCGCGAGTACAGCGGTCAGGTAGAGCAGGATCGCCTTCACCGCCACCCAGACCAGCCAGCCCGGGTGACCGACGAGGGAGCTCACCGCGTTCATCGCCCCGACCCGTTCCCGCCACGGCGCCAGCGCCCGCGCCGCACGCGCAGAAGCCGTGCCGAAGCCACCGCGTCCCGCTCGGTGAGTGCTGCACGGTTGTTAAGGATCACCACGCCGGCAGGACGTCGAACACGACGAACGAGCCGGCCGGTCTGGTAACGCACCGCCGGCGGCCGGGTCGCCCTGGTGGCGACCGTGGCATGGCCGCCGACCGGCTCACCCCACCAGCGGTGACGCCCCGCGCCGACCCGATAGCGGTCGCGCTGCGACTGGCACAGGATCTGCAGGACGACGCGCCCGAATCGCCGGACGGACTGCTGGTGCTGAGCCTGACACAACGCACCACCCGTCCCGTCGAGGAGCAGAAGACGCTGCGCCGGTTCCTCGCCGTCGCACCGGCACACCCCGCTGCCCCGGAGATCCGTCCCCTGCTCGGCCACTGACCGGGCTCATGAACGGCGCCGCGCCAGCAGGTAGCCCAGAAACAGGCCGCTGCCCAGCAGGACCACCACACGTGGCGTGATCGCCGCACGGAGCTTGCCGAAGCCCGTCTTCGGGTCCACCACGCTGCCGGCTACGTCACCCGCGGTGCCCACCACCACGTCACCAAGCCTGCCGAGATTCACCCGACCCACCACCTTCCCGAGGTCGCCGGCTACCCAAGGAGCCGCCGACGAAACACTCACTCGTCCTGACCGGTGAAGACTCGCTGCGCCAAGGGCTGCTCACCGCCGGCCACCAACACCTCGTCGCCAGCGCGCAGCACCGTCGCCCGGCCGAGCCGGACCTGCTCGCCATCGCGGCTGACCAGGCTCACCCACACCCCCTCGTCCCGGCTCAGTTCGAACAGCGGCCGCCCGTCGGCCGGGGCGCCGGATGCGACGGTGTAATGCCGCAGCCCGACCGGCTCGCCCTGTACCCGGATGCCGACCGCCCACGGCTGCAGTGGGGTGGTCCGCATCGGCACCCGGCACCACCGAGCCATGAGTGGAACCAGTCCGCCCTGCACCACGATCGAGAACGCGACCACGGCGAAGATGATGTCGAACAACCGCAGGTCCTGTTCCAGGTCGGCAGTGAGGATGAACGTGCCGAGCAGGATCGGCACCGCGCCTTTGAGGCCGGACCAGACCACGAAAACACGCTCACCCCAGCGCAGCCGGACCGTGCTGAGCAGCCCGCCGACCACGATCGGCCGGATCACGAATGTCAGCAGCACCGCCAGCGCCAGGCCGGTGAGCCAGGCCCGCTCGGTCACCATGCTGCGCAGCGACACGATCAGGCCGAGCAGGCCGAACGCCAGGATCTCGCCGAGGCTGGCCAGCGCGCCGTGGAAGCGCTGGATCTCCCGCTTGAACGGTGCCCGGGCGTCACCGACGACGATGCCGGCGAGAAACACCGCGAGGAACCCAGAGCCGCGCGCCAGTGTCGCCACACCGTAGATCGACGCGGCGGCGAAGAGTACCTGGAGCGGGTAGAGACTCTCGTCCGGCAGGGACACCCGGCGCATCAGCTGCAGGATGAGCCACCCGCCGGCCAACCCGATCACCGACCCGACCAGCAGTTGCAGCGCGAACTCCCCCGCCCCGGAGGCGACCGCCGACCAGCCCCAAGCGGTCCCGGCGGCGAGCAGGCTCGCCATCAGCGCGATCCCCACCGGGTCGTTCGCGCCCGACTCGCCCTCCAGGATCGTGCCGCTGCGCCCCACGACGGTGCGCCGCCCCAGCACGGAGAAGACGGCGGCGGGATCGGTCGGCGAGAGTGCGGTGCCGACCAGCAGGGCGGCGAGCCAATCGAACCCGAACACCCAGCGCAGCACCAGCGCCAGTGCGCCGGCAGTCAGCAGCGTCCCGAGCACACCCACCAGCACGACCGGCCCGAGCGACGGGCGTAGTCGCCGCCAGCCCATGCTCATCCCGCCGCTGAACAGCACCAGCACGAGGGCGATCTCGACCAGGTGCCGGACCGTGTACAGCGACAGATCGTCCAGCCTCGGGAACAGGTCGGAGACGATCGCGGCGGCGAACAGGAACAGCGCCGGCGCGGGCAACCGCAGCCGATCGGCGAGCCGGTTGGAGAGCACGGCCAAGACCGCCACCGCGCCCAGCCCGGCGACGTAGAGCGCGAATCCCGTCACCGCCACCCCATCCAGGTCCGACCCGCCGGATCCCCAGCGGCTCCCGTGGGCTGCCGCTACCCGCCCAGGCCGGAGTTAACCGGGCCGGCACCCGATCAGTGGGCGAGAACCTGGGGCACCGGCTGATGCGGCGGCACGGTCAACGCCGCTTCGCGATCTCGTGGTGTCCGGCGGCGTACCAGCGGCGCCCGGGCATCGCGGTGGCGCCATGCACCACGACGCTGACCGCGACGACGAGGCTGCCGGCGCTCCAGAGCAATGGGTCGACCGCCCCCTCGTCGGCGCTGAAGGTCAGGTAGAACAGCGCGGACACGCCGATCGGACCGAACCAGCCGAGGAAGACCAGCTCCCGCCAGGGCAAACCGAGCGGTTTTCCGAGCGCCAGCACCACCGGCAGCCGTCGCAGCAGCAGGACCGCGACGGCGAAGAGCGGCAACCGCCAGCCGGCGTCGAGCCAGTCGCGCCAGGGCAGTTCGACGCCGAGCAGGAAGAACAGTGGCAGCACCAGGTAGCGGGTGAGCGAGTCGTCCAACTGCTGCTCGGCGATGCGGGGCTGGTCGCCGATGACGCGGTTGTAGGCCAGCCCGGTGACGAACGCGGCGAGGATGCCGTCGGTGTCCAGCACCCGCGCGACCCCGAGCGCGGCGATCCCGAGCAGCACTGCGAAGACCAGCAGCGACCCCTGGTCGAGGGTCTCCCTACGGCTCGCCGCGCGCACGGCGTGCCCGGCCAACGAACCGAGCAGGACGCCGACGACCACCGCGCCGAGCACACCCCACACCGCCGCGGTCACCTGGTCCGTCCACGGCTGCGCGCCGACGGCGGCCAGGGCGAGGACGACGAGGGGGAACGCGAGCCCGTCGTTGCCGCCGGACTCACCGCTGATCACCTGCCGGAGCCGGTCGGGCAGTTGCCGCTCGGCGGGGCCGCCGGAGACGATGCCCGAGGCCAGCACCGGGTCGGTGGGGGTCAGGCAGCTGCCGAGCAGCGCTGCCAGGCCCAGCGGCATGCCGAGTACCAGCCAGGACAGTCCGGTGCTGAGCAGCGCCATTCCGATCATGCCGGCGGAGAGCAGCACGAGGATCGGGCGCAGCACGGCCCGGTAGCCGGCGATCGGGAAGCGCAACGCGACCGCCATCAGAGACACCGCCAGCAAGGCCCGGCTCACCTCACGGTTGAGCTCGGCGCCGAGCCGGTCGGTGAGGTCGATCAGGCCGATTACCGGGCCTGCCAGCACTCCCAGAGCCAGGGCCAGTAGCGGCTCGGACAGCACGGTACGGCGGATGGCGCTGGACCAGAACGCGAGCAGGACACCGAGCCCTCCGACGAGGGCGTATGCGAGCAGCAGGGGACTCATGCCCGCCCGCTACCCGGCGTGGCCTCGAACGCGCCCACCCGCCGCCACCTCACGTGCGCCGGGAGCGGGCGGTGGCCCGGGCGTTGGCCTTCTCGATCGCCTCGACCAGCTCCCCCTTGTTCATGTTCTCCGGCTCGTCGATGCCGACCTTGCGGGCCACGTCGTCCAGGTGCCCCTTGCTGGCGTTGGCATCCACCCCCTGCGCGGTCGGCCGTTCGCGGTCGCGTGACGCCGGGGTGCCCTGGGCCGCCTGCGGGTCCGAAGGGCCCTTGTGCTCCTTGGGCTCCCAGTGATCGCCGACCTTCTCGTGGGTGTGCTTCAGCGACGCGTACGCCGCCCGGTGCGCCCGCTCGCCGTCGCCGTAGCTCTCCTCGGCCGCCTCCAGGGTCTTTTTGTACGTGCGGACCGCCTTGTCGTCCGAACGCGCGATGGTCGACGGCACGTCGTCGCGCATCTGTTCGGCTTGCTCGTGCTTGTCCGGCATCTCGCTGTCTCCTGATCCCCTATCACCTGTTCAGTTCGTCGCGGGCGGCGTCGACGCCCGCCGGCAACACCCGACCCGCGGTCTCGGTGACCATGTCCCGCACATCGTCGGCGAGCCGCGCCGAGGGTCCCCCGGCTGCCCGCAACTGCGCCAACCCCGCCCGCCCCAGCACCACGGCGGCGACAAGGTAGCCGGCGGTGAGGCCGGCGGCGGCCAGCCGCCGCGGGAGCATCGTCTCCAGCACGCGCAACACGGTGGTCGACGCCGCTCCCGCGCCGAACACCAGGCAGCCGCCGGCGGCCGCCAGCAACACGATCCCCACGCCGGCCGGGCGGGCCGCCTCGCCCACCTGCGCGCGGACCGCCCGGACCTCCTCGCGTACGACGTCGGCCACGTCCTCGGCCAGCCGCTCGGTGGGGCTTCGCCGCCCGTCCGGTCGTACGGTCCCGTCGCTCATCGCACCTCCCACTGCGCCCCCGCTTGCTCCGGGCGTACCCGGGCGAACGGCCCCGCACACGGCGATGCGCAGCTTTTCCGCAGGCGCGGAGGCGCAAAGCCGGGACCCGCATCGGCCGGATGCCCGACACTGGCCGGGTGAGCAGCCCACCGCGTCTGCGCCGGTCCCGGTGGCTGATCCCGGTGGCGCCGGGCAGCCGGGTCACCCGGCTCGAGCTGTTCTACGACCTGATCTTCGTCTTCGCCTTCCTCAACGTCACCGGACTCGTCTCCCGTGATCTGGCGGCTGCGCAGGTGGTGAGCGGTGTCGTGGTGGTGGCGCTGCTCTGGTGGTGCTGGACCGGCTTCGTCGCACTCGGCAACGTGGTACGCGCCGACCACGGCGTCCTGCCGGTGCTCGGCTTCGGGATCATGGCCGCAGTGTTCGTACTCGCGATCGCGATTCCACAGGCCTCCGTCGACCAGCCCGACGACCTGCCAGGCCCCCTGGTGTTCGCCGGGTCCTACCTGACCGTGCGGGCGCTGACCTCGGTCGGGTTCGTGTTCGTGCTCACCCGTGCCGCACACCCGCGTCCAGCTCGCCGCCGTCACCGTCCCGCCGCTGCTGGCCGCCGTGCTGATCGGGCTCTCGGTCGCCGTGCCGTGGTGGGTGCCGGCCGAGGCGGTACTGGACGCCCGCCTGCTCCTGTGGAGCGCGGCCCTGGTCGTGGAGTACGCGGTCGGCCTGGTGCTGCCCTACGCGCACTGGTCGCTGCCGTCAGTC
Organism: Micromonospora sp. WMMD1120; assembly: GCF_029626235.1. Lineage (NCBI taxonomy): Bacteria > Bacillati > Actinomycetota > Actinomycetes > Micromonosporales > Micromonosporaceae > Micromonospora > Micromonospora sp. WMMD1120. The sequence continues at coordinate 6,835,566 of NZ_JARUBO010000005.1, forward strand.
GGGCACTGGGCCGAGCGGCACGGACTGATTGTGCTCATCGCCCTGGGCGAGGTGGTGATCTCGCTAGGCGTCGGGCCGGGCCGATTCGACCGGTTGGCGCTGACCACCCGGGTCATCACCGCATCCGTACTGGGCATCGCGCTGGTCGCCGCCCTCTGGTGGTTGCACTTCGACAGCCTGGCCGCCGGGGTGGAGCAGAGCCTGCATGGTGTGCGGGACGCCGTGCGGGTACCGCAGGCCCGTGACATCTACACCTATCTGCACCTGCTGACCATCCTTGGCGTGGTGAGCACCGCCCTTGGCCTCACGCTGCTGGTGGAAACGGTCGCCATGCGGCATTCCCCACTGGCCGCTGCGGCCAGCGTCGCCCTGCACGGCGGCGTCGCGCTCTACCTGCTGAGTCAGGTGGCGATTGCTCGCCGGACATTTCACCGCACGAACCGGCCTGTTCTCGGCACCGCTGTCCTGGTCGCCGCCCTGGCGCTGCCCGGGGCGCACCTCGTGCCGCTGGTCGCCCTCGTGGTACTCGTCGCGGTGTGCGGGGCGCTCGCCGTGTCGCAGCGCATGACCGCCGACCGCAGGCGCGTCAAGAACCTGTTGCGTCGGGAGGAGCACGTCACCGAGGAGGCGGTCAGCGCGTGGCGGAAGCGACACCTGTGAGGCGGTCCTGTCGATCCTGCCCGCACTGCCCGCAGTACCAGCCAAAATAGGATTCGCAGTCCTTCCCGGCGAGTCAGGCCGTACAGCCAAGGAGCCCCATGCATCGACGCCGCAGCCCGGTGAGACCGCCCGGCGAGTCGACCAGTTTGTGGCACCGGGGTCTCTCCCTGGGAGCCAAGGCGTTGCAGGACACCACGCCGCTGAAGGGCTTCGACGCGTACGTTGTCGGTTTCCACCCGGCGAAGGACGACCCGTCGATGCAGATGGAGGCGCACCACTACTGCCGGCAGGTCAACGACGACTTCCTGCAGTGCGTGCTGTTCGACGGCAACACCGACGAGGCCAACCTGATCGGCGTGGAGTACATCGTCTCCGGACGCCTGCACGACACGCTGCCGGAGGAGGAACGCCGCTACTGGCACCCCCACAACTACGAGGTGCTCGGTGGCTCACTGATCGCGCCGGGGCTGCCCGAGCCGGCGGAGCGGGCGCTCATGGCAATGCTCATGAACAGCTACGGCAAGACGTGGCACACCTGGCACACCGGCCGCCTCGACACCGGTCCCGGGGATATCCTGCCGCTGGGCGACCCGCTGCTGATGTGGTCGTTCAACCGCGACGGCCAGTGCGATCCCGCCCTTGAACAGCACCGCAACCAGGCCATGGACGTCAACCGCGCGCAGAAGCGCGACGCCCGCTCCGGCCTGATCGAGGAGGCACACCCGCAGGACGGGGTGGCCCTGCTCGACGATGCGTTTCCCGACAGCACACCGCTTCCCGGTGTGGTCGACCGGCAGACCAGCCGGTAGGGACCGGGCCGAGTCAGGAGTTCGGACGCAGAGACCTACGGCGACCGAGGGAGACGACGCCGGCGCTCGTGTTTCCCTGGCCGGCCGAAGCCTAGAGCGGGGTGCCCACGTCGTTCGGCACGCTCCGACGGCTCCTGTCGGAAGAGCCGGCAGCCGGGCTGGCGAGACGCGCGGCCCGATCCAGCGCGCCGACCACCAGCGCGTGCGGCACGGTCAGCGCGGCGATCACCATCACGGTGACGGCCGCCGACTCCGGCCAGCGGGCGTTCGGCCAGAACAGGACCAGAGCCAGCAGGACCGCCAGGGTCGGCAGCGCCGCCTGCCGGCCGAAGCGCCACAGCGGCTCGCCCAGCCGACCGGCGGCGAGATCTGTCCGGTTCGCCGGCTCGGTGCTGAGCATGCGCGCGAGATGGCGGGGTGCGTGCCAGCCACCGACGTACACGCCGACCGCGACCGTCGGCGGCACCACCAGCACCAGCGCGGTCAGCAACGCCAGATCCGCCGCCTCGCTCGCCGCGCCGCGCCGCCAGCGGCGTACCGCGGCCACCGCCAACAGGGCGAGCGTCGTGACCTCGACCGCGGCGGCCGGCCCCGGCGGCAGCCCGGGGTTGCCGCCGGAGACCTCCGCGACCAGCGGGGCGAGGTCGGCCCGGTGGTGGGCCAGCGGAAGCAGCACGACTGCCGCGCCGAAGGCGGCCGCGGTCAACGGGTCGCGGCGGCGCGGTCGCGCGGCGGCGCGGTCGGCGAACGCGGTCTCCCCCGCGCCGAAGTGCGCGACGGAGAGCAACAGGAACACCAGCAGCGCCGGACCGGGCGCCGCCCGGAAGACCAGGAAGGCAGCGACCGCGACCGCCGCGTAGGCGAGCGCGAGCAGAACCGGGCGCGGCCCGCGCCAACCGGGCAGCGAGCGGGGTACGAGATGGTCGACCGCGCCGTGCGGGATGCTCGCCAGCAGTCCCGCCAGCAACACGGCGCGTCCGGCACCGGCGCTCCACCCGACGGTCAGGTCGACGGCCAGCGCCGCCCCGGCCAGCGCTCGGCTACCCAGCCCCGCAAGGCGTTGTAGTCGTCGAACAGCAGGCGGGACCACCTGCACACCACCTGCACACCTTATAGCCTTTTTGCGAGATTTCTCCGGCCTTGGGAGCGCGATGAACGTCGAGAACGTCTTCGGCTACAACGTCATCCAGTGGACGCTGGTGTCGCACGTGCTGACGCTCGGATACGCCGTGATGGCCGCCGGCCTGGTCTACTTCCTGACCACGCGCAGCAGCTCAGGCCCCCGCTACCGGCTCTCCTCCACGCTGTCCGCGGTCGTCATGGCCTCCGCCTTCTTCGAACTCTGGGTCCTCTCGCAGCGCTGGTCGCAGGCGTTCCGATGGGACGGCACCGCCTACGTGCAGTCCGACACCCTGTTCAGCAACGGCTACCGCTACATGAACTGGTCCATCGACGTACCGGTGCTGCTGATCCAACTCCTGGTCGTGCTCGGCATCACCGGACGCGCCTTCCACCGCACCTGGGTGATCTTCGCCGCCGCCGGACTCGCCATGATCTACACCGGGTACGCCGGCCAGTTCCACGAGGTGGACCGTGGCCCGCAGTTCTGGATCTGGGGCCTGGTCAGCACCGCCTTCTTCCTCCTGATCCTGGTCCTCGTCGCCCGCACCGTCTTCGCCAACGTGGGCCGGCTGCCCGCCTCCGCCCGGCCGTTGGCCAAGGCCGTCTGGTGGTTGCTTCTGGGCTCCTGGCTGCTCTACCCCGGCGCCTACCTGATGCCGGCCATGTGGGACTCGGCCGACGGAGTCGTCGCGCGTCAGATCACCTACACCGTCGCGGACATCACCTCCAAGGTCGTCTACGGCGTCCTGCTCGGCATCATCGCCCGCAAGGTGAGCGCCGAGGAGGGCTGGCCCCCGGCACAGGAGGAGGACGTCGCCCGCCCGCGTGGCGGCCTGACCTCCCGCGCCGGATGAGCCGGACGGCCAGTCCAGCCCAGCGCTCCGTACACCGTCGCGCGTCCGGTGGTGGTCTTCCCCCAGGTAACCAGACCCTCGGCCAGGTATGCGGAAGGCGCACACGGGGGATCACGGCGGGATGAGCCCTGTGCCGCGTACCCTCCGCTCCCGCCTGGCGGCGGCGTGGTCGGGGTTCTGGCTGGTACCGGCGGCGTTCGCCGCCGGGGCCGTGCTGCTGGCCCTCGGTTTGTCGGTGGCCGAGCTGCGGCTGGGTCTGCCGACCGGCGGGTTCCTGCCCAGCAGCGTGGGCGGCGCCCGGTCGCTGCTGTCGTCGATCATCACCGCGATGATCTCGTTCACCGCGCTGGTCTTCTCCATCACCGTGGTGGCCGTGCAGCTCGCCAGCAGCCAGTACTCGCCCCGGGTGCTGCGGACCTTTCTGCAGGACCGGATCACGCAGGCGGCGCTGGGCACCTTCCTGGCGACCGCGCTGTTCGCCATGGTGGTGCTGGCAGCCCTGCCGGCCGGCGCCGACACCCGACTACCGGAGCTGTCGCTCGCCGTGGCGATGGCGCTCGTGCTGGCCAGCAGCGGGCTCTTCGTCTACTACCTGCACCACGTCACCACTGTCATGCGGGTCTCGCACATCATCGCCGCGGTCGGCGCACAGACCCGCCGGGTGATCGAGGAGCAGTACCCGGCCGGTCGGGCCACCGCGCCCGCCCCGCCGCTGGCTCCACCGGTACAGGTGATCCACGCGGCGCAGCCCGGCATGGTCCAGCACGTCGATCTCGGCCGGCTCGCCGCACTGGCCCGCACACACGACTGCGCCCTGTCGGTCCTGCCCGCGCCGGGCGACTTCGTGGTGGCCGGACAACCGCTGATCGCCGTCCACCCGCTACCCGGCGGCACCCTTCCGACGACCGTGCCGGATGCGCGGGCGTGCCTCGCGGTGAGCCTCGGTGTGGAACGGACCCTCGGTCAGGACGTCGGGTTCGGGTTCCGGCAACTGACCGACATCGCCGAGCGGGCACTGTCGCCGGGCATCAACGACACCACCACCGCCGTCCGCAGCGTGCAGGAGATGCACGACCTGCTACGCCGGCTCGCCGGCCGGCCCGGTCACCGTCTGATCGTCGACGACCCGGACGGCACCCCACGCGTACGGGCCCGCGCACAGACGTTCGACGGCTTCCTCGCGGTCGCGGTCGACGACGTCCGGCGGGCGGGACACGACCAGCCACGGATCGAGCGGCTCCTGGATGACGTCCTCGCGGATCTGCGGTCCGTGGCGCTACCGGAACACCTGCCCGACATCGTTTCCAGGACCGTGACGCGGCAGGCGTGAGCTTCTCCCCGCATCACAACGGCCCAGATCGACGGATCGCCTCCCCTACGCCGTAAGCAATCGGTAAGCCGACCCCACCTGGCGGCAGTGATCTCCTGCGGTTTGACTTGAACCGTGATTCGCCGTCTTCTCCGTGCTCCGGCTTCCTGGATCGTCGTCGCCGTGCTCGGCATCGGTGTCGCAGGAGGGCTCTACTGGTTCCAGCCGTGGCGACTGTTCACCGACACGGTCGTGACAGACACTCTCTCCTCCGTCGCGCCGCCGTCTCCGTCCTCGTCGCAGACCGGGGACACCCCGGCATCGCCAGCCGCGGACATCCCTGCGTCGCCGGTCGTTGTCGCCGAGGGCACGTTCGTCACGCACGAACACGACACCAGCGGCGCCGTCCGGATGGTCCGCAACCCGGACGGCAGTCACCAGTTGGAGATCGTCGGGCTGGACACCAGCGACGGCCCCGACCTGCGGGTGTGGCTGTCCGACCAGCAGGTTCGGGCAGGCACCGCCGGCTGGCGGGTGTTCGACGACGGCAAGTACGCGGAACTGGGCAAGCTCAAGGGCAACCAGGGCGATCAGGTGTACCGGCTGGGCGCGGGAGTCGACCCGGCGGATTTCCGCAGCGTGAGCATCTGGTGCAAGCGATTCGCCGTCTCCTTCGGCGCCGCGGAACTCGCCGCCGTCCCGTCGTAGCCGAACCCGTCCCTTCGCCGAACGGACGCCTCACGACTGAGAACTGCCGGCCCAACCTCCTTCGCGCACGCAGGGGTTCGCGGCCGCCTCGGTCGCTCGGACAGTACGCTCACCACCGCCGCGACATGTCAGTGCCGGCCACGTACGCCTGACTGGCTTGTCACCGCCCCGACCAGATCGAGAACACGACCGCCTCGCTGGCAGAGCGCCTCTCTCGACCACGCACCGGTTGTGGCGGTTCCGCCGACCCCGTCGAAACCGCGGCGGCCTCGCGGGGCTGCTGGGAGACTGGTGCGGTGAGCGGTCCCGCCCTCGTGCGCCGGTCCCGGTGGTTGACGCCGGTCGTGCCGGGAACGCGGGTGACCCGCCTGGAGTTGTTCTTCGACCTGATCTTCGTTTTCGCGTTTCTCAACGTGACCGGCCTGATCTCGACCCACCCGACCCCGCGATCGTTGGTGTCCGGGTTGCTCGTACTGACGCTGCTGTGGTGGTGCTGGACCGTGCTGGCTGCCCTGGGCAACCTCGTCCGCATCGACAAGGGGATCCTGCCCGTGTTCGGGCTCGGCATCGCCGTCGCCACGTTCGTGCTGGCGATCACCATTCCGCAGGCGTTCCAGAACCAACTAAACGACCTGGCGGGACCGGTCGTGTTCGCGCTGGCCTACCTGGCCCTGCGCGGTCTCACCCTGGGCGCGTTCCTCTTCGTCCTGACCGGCACCGGTCGAGACCGGCGGCAACTGGCGCTCGTCTCCGCGCCGCCACTGGTGGCGGGCGTCCTGGTCATCCTCGCCGGCACGGCGGCCTGGTGGGCACCGCCGGACGTGCGCGTGGACGTCCGCCTCGGTCTGTGGGCGGCCGCGCTCCTGACCGAGTACTCGGTCGGCCTGATCCTGCCCTACTCCAAGTGGGCGGTCGCCTCGGCCGGGCACTGGGCCGAGCGGCATTCTCTGATCGTCCTGATCGCGCTCGGCGAGGCGGTCATCTCGCTGGGGCTCGGACCCGGCCGGTTCGAGCGACTCGCGCTGTCCGGGCCGGTGATCACCGGGTCGGCCCTCGGCATTCTGCTACTGGCGGCCCTGTGGTGGCTGCACTTCGACACCCTCGCGCCCAGCGTGGAGCAGGCGATGCACGGCACTCGGGACATCAAGCGGGTCTCGCTGGCCCGGGACGTCTTCACCTACCTGCACCTGCTGATGATCACGAGTGTCATCGCCGTCGCGCTCGGACTCAAGGTGGTCCTGCAGGCCGCGGCCGAGATCAGCGTCGAGCCGCTGAGCTGGTCCGGGGTCGCCGCCCTCTACGGCGGGGTCGCCCTGTACCTGCTGACCGAGGTCGCGGTGGTCGCGCGCACCTTCCGCCGGGTGCGGCCCACCAGGCTGGCCACCGCCGCGGTCGTGGCTCTGCTGAGCTGGCCGGCGACGCTCGTCACGCCTCTCGCCGCGCTGGGCGGGCTGATAGTCGTCCTGATCGCTCTCATCGTGGTCGACCGGTTCACCGGCACCGCCGCCCGCAGCAGGATCAAGGCTTTCCTGCGGGAGGAGGAAGAGGTGTCCGAGCGGGCGGTCAGCCAGTGGCGGCAGCAGCACCTCTGACAGCGACCGTCAACCTCGGTCTGGCTGCGGGAAGCCCGGACATGGGCCACACAGCCACCTAAGCTAGGAATTGACCGTTTTGTCAACTTCCGAAGGTTCGAGTTGGCTCTTCACATCGCGAGGTACCCGCACCCCGCGGGCGCGTAGGTCGGCGACGAAGCGGGCCACGAGCGGATCGGGCTCTCCCGGCGTCACCGCGACCAGTTCCCGGGTCCACCGAGGCGAAAAGGAGCGGACCACGCCCGGAAAGCCTCCGCTGACGGCACTAACAGGGGTTATCGCGATGCCCAATCCGGCCGCTGCCAGCTGAGGTGCCGCGGAGGTGACGGCCGTTCTCAGCGCCGGCCTCAGCCGGATCCCGGCCGCGGCGAGCGACTGGTCGAGCCAATTGCTCAAGCCGTTTTCCGGCGCGAAGTGCACCAAATCCTCACCATCGAGCTCGGAAAGCCGCACTGATCCCCGCTCTGCCAACCCATGATCGCGGGATGCCGTCAGCACGATCTCCTCCGTACCGAGAACCGTGGACGTGAAGCGATCGTCGACCGGGCCGGACAGCACCAGCACGTCGACCTCCCCACCGTTGATGGCTTCGAACAGACCATCGGACACGACCGCCTCCCTGATGTCGATCGCCACCTGCGGGTGGCGCCGGTGCCAGGCGCGGATCACGGGTGCGAGCAGCGGCACGGTCAGGCTCTGGGCGCAGACCAGGCGCAGCGATCCTCCCTTTGCCTCGCCCCTGGTCCGGGCCAAGCGGACCGCTGACGCGGCCGCATCGATCGCTCGTCGGGCCTCCACGACGGCGGCACGCCCGGCCGGCGTGAGTGAGACGCCACGTGCCCTGCGGTGGAGCAGAGGGGTACGGGTCTCGCGCTCCAGAACGGCGATCTGCTGGGACACCGCCGGCTGCGAGGAGTGCAGCAGCCGGGCCGCCTCGGTAATCGACCCGGTGTCCGCGACCGCGACCAGACACTCCAGAGCACGCAGCGTTGCCATTCGGAAATCTTATCGCAGGACCTTGAAAGATAGATGGTGCTGGGGGAAGCAGCGACAGTCACCGGATGCTGAACCAGGTGAAGGACCACAACCACCGAGGAGAACGACATGGCACAGACCTTCGTGACAGGCGGTTCCGGCTTCATCGGTCGGAGTCTGATCCGGCGCCTCGTGGCCGACGGACACGAGGTCAAGGCGCTGGCCCGCAGTGCGACGGCCGCCGACGTGGTGGCCGCCCTGGGCGCCGAACCGGTGCGCGGCGAGCTGACCCGTCCCGAAACCTGGCGCGCCGGCATCGAGGGCAGCGAAGTACTGTTCCATTTGGCTGCGGAGACGGACATCACCGCCGATCGGGCGCGTCAGGAGCTGGTGACGGTAGGCGGCACGCGGGCCGCCCTGCAGGCAGCCCGGCAGGCCGGGGCGGCCCGCTTCGTGCACGCCGGGAGCGAAGCCGCGCTCATGGCCGGCGAGCCGCTCGTCGACATCGACGAGAGCGCGCCGCTACGACCGGACTCGGAGGCCGCGTACAGCGCCACCAAGGCGGAAGCCGAGGCACTGGTACTGGCCGCCAACGCACCGGGCTTCGCAACGGTGTCGATCCGGCCACGGTTCGTCTGGGGCCCCGACAGCTCTCTCGTCGAAGGTCTCGTGCGTTCAGCCCGCAACGGCGAGTTCGCCTGGATTGAGGGCGGCCGGCAGAGCACCGACGTCACGTTCGTCGACAACGCGGTCGAGGGGCTGGTCCGGGGTTGGCAGCGCGGTCGGCCGGGTCAGGCCTACTTCATCACCGATCAGCACCGGGTGACCCTCCGCGACTTCCTCGAGAGCGCCTTCGCCGTCTACGGAGTCGACACCCCGATCCCCGAGATCGACGCCGGCACCGCGGCCAAGGTGATTCCCGTCCCCGCGCGCTGGTTCCTGGAGCAGACCTGCACGCTACGCACCGATAAGGCCGTCGCCGAACTCGGATACCGCGCGATCGTCACGCAGGCGGACGGCATGAACGCCGTGCGGGAAGCGGTCACCCGCCGCGCCGCCTGAGATCGACATCGCATCTGACCGAACAGCCTCTCGGCGATGCCCGGCTGTCCCGGCCCGGCGATTTTTGGAACGGGCCGGGACAACACACCCCGATCTGTTGGCCGAGCGGGGCACGGCGCCGATGTCGGCCGGTGGCCTGCTGATCGAGATCGGCGGTCGCCGGCTGCTGATCGATGCCGGCGTGGGTCCGATGCGGGGGCAGGCGGGCGGTGGGACGGTCAACTCCGCTTCGCTGCTCGACACGCTGGCACACCTCGGACATGACGTGGCGGACAATCGGCATGCTCGCGCTGACTCATCTGCACCCCGACCAGGCGGGCTGGGCTCGGTCCTTCGCGCGTCGTGCTCTCTCGTGGGAAAGGACGGGACGATCACTCGGGAGCCGTGCAAGGCAGCGTGCTCGCGCCCCAGCCGCGCCTCCCACATTCAGGCGGAAGGGCCGTCGGATACGGGGCCAGCATTCGTCGACGGCCGGCCCTCGCACACCTCACGAAGCGGGCTCCACACGTCTTGAGCTCTTGTCCAGACGGTTTCAACAGCACCCATCGGCGTTTTACGCGTTACGCGTCTGTGCGCTGCGGCCCGGAAACGGACAGATCCGATGGTGGACAGGCAGCAGCAAGGAAGGTTTCGATACCTGTGACCTCAAGTATGGCCGCCCCCCTTGGAGCGATGTCGGTCCACCGGAACAGTGCTGACAGATCGCTGATGGAATCGGTCTATGCTGCCCACCACCGACAGGTGCTGCGCTTCCTGATGAGCTTGACCAGGAACGAGCGGACGGCGGCCGAGGATCTCCTGCAGGAAACGATGTTACGGGTGTGGCGCCGCCTCGAGTCGTTGCCGCGCGAAGAAGAAGGCACGCGGAAGTGGTTGTTCACCATTGCCCGCCGGGTGGCCATCGATGCCGTGCGCTCGCGGCAGGCTCGTCCCTGCGAGGTCAGCCTGACCGAGGCCAGCCAACTGAGCGGTGTCGACGATACGGACTGCGCGCTCGCGCTACACAACCTCAAGACCGCATTTCTTCGGCTGAGCGACGAGCATCAGCAGGTGCTGCGAGAACTTCACCTCCATGGCGCTTCCATCGAGGAAACCTCGAGGCTGCTCAGCGTTCCGGTCGGAACGGTCAAGTCGCGAGCGCACTACGCCATGCGTACCCTCCGTGCGGCCGTCAACCCCGTCGACCGGGGGTGACGCACGGGCTCGCCCTCTCGCGCCAGGACCTCCCTCGTTCCGCGCTCTGCCGCTCGAAGCCACTGCACCACGGGCCACGGCAAGACGCCCCGACTCCGGCTGGCATTGATGACGCCGCTGCGGTGTGAGATTGGCAGCGAGTCCCGAGTCGTGCGTTGGCCGTCAACGTTTCGTCTGCGTCGCGTCGGCGACCCGCTGGTCGACTGGACTCATGTCGAACCCGATGAGTGGAAACCCGACCCAGATCTCGGCCGAGGACGCGGCCGAGCTCGCCACCCGAGTCACCGGCCCCGTCCTGTTGGCCGGGCAGGACGGGTACGCCGAGGAGTGCGCGATGTACAACCCGGCCGTACTCCTTCAACCGGCCGTTGTCGTGGGCGCTACCGGCCCGGCCGACATCCAGGCCGCGCTGGCGTTCGCCCAGAGACACCGCCTGGACGTGGCCGTCATGAACACGGGCCACACCGCCGCGGTCGAGGGCAATCGGACCTTGCTCATCACGACGCGGCGGATGGACGAGGTCACGATTGACCCGGCGACCCGTCGTGCCCGGGTGGGTGGTGGAGCGCGCTGGCAGCAGGTCGTCGACGCTGCGGCTAGGCACGGGCTCGCACCTCTCACGGGCTCCTCCCCGCTGGTCGGCGTCGTCGGCTACCTTCTCGGCGGTGGTCTGAGCGCCACGATGGGACGAAAGCACGGCTGGGCCTCCGACCATGTCACCGCGCTGGACGTCGTCACCGCGGACGGACAGGCTCGGCACACCGACGCTGCCAACGAACCGGAGTTGTTCTGGTCGCTCCGCGGCTCCAAGAGCAACCTCGGCGTCGTCACCGCGGTGGAATTCGACCTGTTCCCGGTCACCAGACTGTACGGCGGAGCGCTGATCTTCCCGGGCGACGAAGCCGAGGCGGTTTTGCGTGCGTACGGGCGGTTGACCGCCGAGGCGCCCGACGAGCTGACCACGTCGATCGCGTTCATGCGGCTGCCAGACGTCCCGATCTTCCCGGAACCGTTGCGCGGCACCTTCACGGTGCACGTGCGGATCTCCTTTCTCGGTGAGGCCCCCGAGGCGAACCGGCTACTGGCGCCGCTGCGAGCCGCCGCGCCGATCATCGTGGACACCGTCGCGGACCTGCCCTACACCGCATTTGCGTCCATCTACTCCGATCCGGAAAGCCCGGCGCCGTTCGCCGAGCGCACGCTGAGTCTGGCGCCGCTCACGGACGACTCGATGACACGGTTGATCGAGGAAATCGGCCCGAAGGCCGACGTGCCCGCGAACATCATCGAACTTCGTCATCTCGGTGGCGCACTGCGGAGGACGCCCGCAGGCGCGGGTGCGGCGGGTTTACGCGACGCCGAATTCGTCCTGTGGGTCGTCACCGTGGGTGATCCGGACACCACCGGTCCGGCCGTACGGTGGACCAGCGAATTCTTCGACCGCCTGCAGCCGTGGGCGGTGGAGGGCAAACACCTCAACTTCATCGGTCGGGAGGACCAGAGCCAGGAGGCGGTACGGGCGGCATATCCAGCGGCGACGTTTGCCCGGTTGGTCCGAGCGAAGGCCACCTACGATCTGGCGAACGTCTTTCGCCTCAACCACAACATCCAGCCCTTGCGCTGACCGCACACGGTTCGGAGGTACGAAAGTTCAACCACACCCCCGGTCGCATAACTCACCTCCAGCGGACTTGGCAGAGGTAATCGCCGGTCGGACGATGGCGATATGCGATTCACTCTGTTGGGTCCGGTGCGAGCCATCGCCGAAGACGGTGACGTCTCTCTCGGTCCACCCCAGCAGCGCGGGCTGTTGACACTTCTGCTCCTGCGCAAAGCGCCGGTTCCGATCGCCGACGTGGTGGACGCGCTGTGGGGCGAGGCGCCCCCCGCTTCGGCCCACAGCACCGTCCGCACCTACGCGGCCCGATTGCGGCAGATTCTCGCCGGCGGTGAGGCCGAACTGCTCCACTCGGCCAGCGGGTACCAGCTCGTGCGTCACGGAGCCCAGGTCGACGCGGACGATTTCGACCTGCTCGTCAGTGAGGCACACGCCGTCCGACGTTCCGGTGACGCCGCCAGAGCCGCCATTCTGCTGCGCCGGGCGCTCGCGCTGTGGGCCCGGCCGGCGCTCGGCGGGGTGAAAGCCGACTTCGCCGCCGCCCAACGCGTCCGTCTCGCGGAGGCCTACCGGGTCGCCCAGGAGCAGCTGTTCGAGGCCGAGCTGGCGGCCGGCCGGCATGAGGAGGTCTGCGCGGAGCTGGGTGCGGCTGTCGCCGACCGGCCGCTGGATTCCCGACTGACCGAACTGTGGATGAATGCCCTACACCGCTGCGGGCACACGGTGGAGGCCCTTGAGGCCTTCCGCCGGCTACGCGGGGAGCTCAATGAGCAGTTGGGGATCGAACCCGGTCCTGAGCTACAGCGGTTGCATCAGCGGTTGTTGGAGGGCGAGGAAATCGTCCCCGCGCCCAAGGTGGCGTCCGAGCCGCAGCTCCTCCGGCCGGACCAGATTCCCCCGGATGTCCGGGACTTCACCGGTCGTGACGCCGAGATCGACAGGCTGCGTCAGATCCTCACCGAGGATCGTGTTCCGGTTGCCGGCATCACCGGGCTCGGCGGTGCCGGAAAGTCGACCCTCGCCGTGCACGTGGCTCATCTCCTCGCCGACCGGTTCCCGGACGGTCGGATGTATTTGGATCTGCACACCCGCACCGGCCGGCCCCTGCAGGCACGCGACGCACTTGGCTCGTTGCTGCGCACGATCCGGCCCGACCTGGACATCCCCGACACCACGGCGGAGCGCTCCGCGTTGTGGCGGACGGTGACGTCCGGACGCAAGATGCTGGTGATCCTCGACGATGCCAACGACAGCGTCCAGGTCGATCCGCTGCTGCCGGCCTGCGCGGTGATCGTCACAGCGTCGCGCCGCCTGCTGGAGCTGCCCGCGGTCGCGTGGCAGCGGCTTGGACCGCTCAATGAGCAGGAGTCTTTCCGACTTCTCGGCAAGATCGCCGGCCATCGGCGTGTCGCCGCCGAACGGGCGGCCGCGCTGGACCTTGTCGCCGCGTGTTCGGGGCACCCCTTGTCGGTCCGAGTCGCCGCCGCGCGCCTGCTCGACCGGCCGTTGTGGACGGTATCGCAGATCATGGAGCAACTCGCCGATGACCTAAGGCAACCAGTGGTCATGCACAAGGACTGCAAGATCGTCGACGAACCGATCCGTCGCGCCGAGGCCCAGCTCGCAGCGGCCTCGGCCAGCGTCTTCCGCGTAGCCGCGCTCGCCGTCTCGCCCGTGCGCAGCGTCGACGAGGTGGTGGCGATGACGGGACTGCCCCGCGCCGAGGCGCGGGCCGCGCTGGAGGACCTCGTCGACGTGCATCTGGTCGAGACCGTCGGCATCGACGCCTATCGCTACCCGGTGTTGATTCAGGCCGTCGCGCGGCGCCGGGCCGAACAGGTCGAAGGACCGGAACGATGCAGGACGGCATTGGACGCGCTGGCATTGTCGTCATCGGTGACCGTCTGAACGAATCCTGACAGCCGTGCTGACCGTCATCTGTGATGCCCCCGGGTGCTCTCAGTCCTGGAAGATGCCAGCCATGGCCTCCCGGATGGACCGCATGGCCTCGAACGGCTGCCCCAACGACAGACCACCATCGACCACAAGGTTGTGCCCGGTGACGTACGAACTGGCCTCGCCAGCGAGGTAGACCGCCGCCCCGGCGACATCATCGCCGGAACCGGGCCGGGGCAGTGCCTGCATCGATCCTGCTTGCTCGCGCGCATAAGCCGCGAGAGCGTCCAGGCGACCCCGGGCCTGCGCCTCGGTCACTCCTGCAGCCTTGCCGAAGCGAGCAGTCGAGATGAAGCCCGGTGAGATGCTGTTCACCCGGATGTCGTGCCGGCCGAGCTCGGCGGCCGCCCACTTCGTGAGGTTGATGAGAGCGGCCTTGGAGACCGAGTAGGCGACTCCGGCATAGACGACCCGCTCACCGGTGATGCTGGCCATGTTGATGATGCTGCCGCCCGTGCCCTGCCGACGCAGATGAGCCGCAGCGTGCTTGATGCCGTACAGCGCACCCATCAGGTTGACTTCCTGGGTGGCGCGGAAGTCCTCGGCATCGACGTGCTCGATGCCGCTCAGGTGCGACGGCGATCCGGCGTTGTTGACGAGAACATCGAGACGGCCGTGCCGTGTGACCGTCCGGTGCAGCAGGTCGGCCACCTCGGTCTCGTGCGAAACGTCGACCGGCAGGAAGGAGGCCGTCGGCCCCAGCACCCTGGCTGCCTCCTCGCCCTCCGGCCGGCGCCGTCCGGCAAGCACCACGGTCGCCCCCTCTCGCACGAACGCGCGCACCACATCCAGTCCGATTCCGGCGGTCGCACCCGTGACGACCGCCACCTTGCCTTTGAGCAGATCCATGTCCGGTTCCTCACCTGATTATTTGATCGAACTAAAGGACCGACGGGCCGGCAGCGGGCCCACCTCGACCGGCCGGCTCAGCGGCTCATAGGTCGCCCGGTACGTCCGCCGCAGCAGGAGCCTGCGGATCCAGGCAGGTGTCCGAGCACTGCGGCTCGTCAGGTCGGTCATCTTCGCGATGTGGTCGACCCGCCGCACGCCGTGGCGCGACGCCTCGAAGCGGGCGCCGGCGACCGACCAGGCCGAGTCGGCGCGCACATCGGCCAGAACCAGCGCATCCTCCATGGCGAGACCGGCACCGACGCCCCAGATCGGTGCGGTCGCATGCGCGGCATCGCCGATCAGCAGACAGCAGCCGCGGCTCCATGTGGGAATGCGAACTCCGGTGACTCGCAGTGATACAACCGGTACGGATTGGTCAACAGGGCCTCGACCACTTCCGGAACGGGTGCGGCGAGGAGAGACCCTCGCTGGCGGACAGCACGTTCCAGTGCGAGTCTGGCGATGCCAGCGCCGGCGATCAAAATCGAGGTGTCAGTCACCGATCCTCCCATCTCGTGCGACCGGTACGTTCGCTCGAGTAGATGCCGGGGTCGTTGGCGAGCGTTCCACGTGGGCAGTGGACCCTGTCTGCCGGACAGGGCCCAGCTCAGGCAGGGCCGCCGACAACGTGGATCACTGGCCGAGCAACATGAGGGGGTCACCCTCGAACCAGGCGTTGGCGATGTCCAGGCGCCGGATGCGCCACCGCTTGCCGTCGCGGACCATCGCGGCGGTATAGCGGTTCATCATTAGAGCGTGGCGGGTCACCGTCGCGTCTGATCCGACGCCGGGCTTGAAGTGGTTGGCCAGCGCGTAGGCGAACACCGTGGCGGTGTCGCCGTCGATGTCGTACCGGATGTTGCTGACGGCGTGGCTGGTATCCAACGGGCCCACCGCGCCGATCAGAGTCTCGACGACGGTTTCCCGCGGGGTGAGCGCCGGGAAGTCGTAGCCGATCCGCCGCATCGCCGGACCCAGGTCGACAACGGCATCCTCCGTGAGCGAGGAGGCCAGCAGTTCGGCGTCGTTCAGATCGAGGCCGGCGGTGTAGCGGTGGAGCGTGTCGGTGATCGCGGCCCGGTCGACTAGGCCCGCGAGGGCGGAAGTGCTGATCGTGTCCGTCATGTGTCCAGTGGACCGGGCGAACGCAGACGTGCCGCCGATGAAACGTTGACGTATACGACCGGTATCCGGATCAATGACGGCGCAAGATCAAGTTCTCGTGCGCGGGTTCACCTCGGGAACCGCTCGACCGGGGCCGCGGCGGCCAGGGCGGATCCCGGATCGACCAGGTGGAGGACACGGATGAACGCCCGGGCCGCCTCCACATCCGTCGCCGTGGCCGAACGGACCGCACTGAGATGGGCGACCACAGCCGGGGCGGCAGGCCGGCGCACACCCACCGCCTGCGGGAAACGCAGGTCCTTCGCCGTCGGCGCCGCAGGCCGGCCGTCCAGTACGGCATCGGCCGAGGCGAAGAACCGGACGGCCAGCTTCTCCGTGCCGACGCTGAGGACATCCGCGAGCGCCTGGGCCAGCAAGGCCGCCACGGTCATGCCCTGCACGTGCAGGTAGCTCAGGGAGCACAACGCGTCGTCCACGTCGCGGGTTCGCGCCGCGAGCGCCTTCATCGCGAAGATGTGCTCCGGCGAGGCAGCCATCACGCGCAGGCCAGGATGGTCGAAGACTCGCCGCTTGGCCGCGCGAAGTAGGCGTACTGGGAGATCAGCACCGGGCGACCCGATTTGAAACGTCGGCGGCAGTCATCGGTCCGCCTTGCCGTGGCCGTCGGCGCGAATGATCTCCGGGAGACGAAACAGTTCGTCGTCGGAAGCCAGCGAGTCACCGGCCGAGACGAAGGTGAGCAGCCTGATCAGGGCGTTGTTGGCCGCAGCAGCTGCCATCTTGTGGTGTCCGTCGAGCAGGAAGTGGAACAGGCCCCAGTGCCGTTCCCGCCTGAACCAGGGACCTTCGATGTCGAGCAGCCCGAAGGCGACGGCCGTCGGTCGGCCCGGCGCCTGGGAATAGCGCGCTACGACATCGGCGTCCAACTCGGTCGGGTCGCCCATCGGAACGGCGAACTCAAAGAGTTCGTCATGGGCGCCGACAGCAAGCCGATCGAGCCGGTAGTAGCTCGCGTTGGCAGGATCGATGGAGTACTCGAACTCTTCGTTACGCCAGCCTGCCGGCCCGTCGAACGCGAAGTAGTCGTTCGTCGAGCCCGACGCGGCGAGCATTGGCAGCGTGTCGAGGAGCATCACCTGGTAGTCAGCGCGCGGCAACTGGGCAGCGAAAGCGTCGACGACGTCCTGGTCGAGCCCGTTCAGTCCGGCGTTAAGACGATCTCGTACGGCGGCCGCCGATAGTGGCCCCGTCGGAGCGCCAGGCTGACGGCGCAGGACGAGCCCGCAGGTGCCGCATGAGTAGCCGATCTGGTAGGCAGGAACGCCGTCGATGGTCAGGTAGCGGCTCGGCATTCTGCACCCGTCGACCCCGATCCGGGGGTTGGCGGTACCGATCGTCATCAGCTCGTGGGCGATGAGCCGGCTCATACCGTCACCTGCCGACCGTCACGGCGCATGACCTGGCCGAGGACCTCATGCAGATCGGCTTGGACGAGGTCCAGCAGGTCGCCGCCGAACACGCACAGCGATAGCTCCCACGGGTGGCCGAACGTACCGAACCGGTGGTCCTCAGCGAGGTAGATGAAGTAGTCGCCGTCGGGGTACGGCGACAGCGGCCAGCCGGGCTGGCCAGGCGGATCGATGTTCTCGGGCCCGACGAGGCTGGGCCAGACCCGGTAGCACGGGTGCTGCCAGTCCAGACACAGGATCGAACCCGTGCCCACCAGCGCTGTGAGCCCAGCGTGCACGACCTCGCTCATACGATCCAACCGGGTGTAGCCGGGATCGTCCTCGAGGCCGCTCAGACTCCAGGTGACCGACGGAGCCGGCTCGATGATCGCCGGGAAGCGGCGCGTGCTGGGTCGGAAGTCGAACGTTGCGGAGAAGCGGTCCCAGACCACCGCCTCGTCGCCGCTCAACTCGCGGTACGTCTTCGTCGCCATTGGTTGCTCACACTCGAATCAAGCGTGGTAGTAGTCGGCGTACGAGGCCACCTGTTTCTCCACGGAGAAACCGGCGAAGTCCCCTGCGGCCTCACTACGGCCGATGTGATCCAGCGCCTGCGCGGCGTCCTCGGAACCCTCCGTGAGCAGGTATGCCTTGGTCTCGGCCAGCCCGCCGCCGCACAGCAGCTGGACGTCGATCGAGCAGTGCGCGTCCCAGCTTGACGACTTCGCCCGCCAGATCGTCAGGACGTCGCTCATCACACCGGCGTCGAACAGCTGCACGCAGCAGAGCTTCATCACCTCCGTGTCGCCGTAGCCTTGGCTCTGCCGCTCACGCTCGGTCTGGGCCGTGAGCAGGTCGCGGATCTGATCGAGGTGTTCCGCGGCTGGATACAGGCCGTAGCGGTGCAGGATCTCATCCTCGTCCACCGACACCACGTCCCCCTTCAGCTGCCAGCCCGAACTCGTGGACCACCTCGATCAGCCCGACGATGTGCCGGTTGAACTCGTCGAGTTCCTCGGCGGGCACCCACAGCTCGAGGATGTCGCGGCCGCCGGCCAGCCGGACCGGGTAGCGGGAGACAAACTCGCGGTCGACCTCGAACCGGGTGACGTAGCCGACGCCGGATGCGGGGACGTTCCAGTCCCGGGCGATCATGATCGCGTACTGCTCGTTGAGGACCGGGTAGAAGATCGGCTGGTCGGGCAGCCGAGGCGGCCAGGCTGTCCAGCCAGAGGCGCGTACGAGGTCGAGCTCCTTGGGGCCGGTCGGCCGCCACAGGGTCATTGTCTCGGTCATCGCCGCTCCTTCCTGGCTGGCGCAGAGTACTGGCTGGCCCACGACGTGGACCAGCCAGTTTCCGTCCTCAATGCCGTACAGGCCAGTCGAAGCCGAACTGCCCGGGCGGCTTCCGCACTGCCGCCGGTCAGCCACTGCTGGCGGCGCGGGTCCGCGTCCGTGATCCGCCGAACAATCTCATCGGCCACGATCTCAGGGTCGCCCCGCGGGCAGGTCGATCACCACGACGAACTGCAGCCAGAGACCTTCCACACCAGCAGGCTGGTTGGGGTAGAAGTACGACACGTGCACCCGGCCCTGGTCGTCCGGGCGTGCTGCCACCCACCCAAGATGGCAGTCCCACCGGCCCAGCAGATCGGGATGTTGCCGTAGCCGCGCCCGCAGCAGCCGGGCGACGGTCCGGTCCGGCCACTCCCAGGAGTGATCGTTCTCAGCCCGGTTGATCTCGGCGTCGTACTGGGCAGCGTCGAAGCGAACGGTCGGCAGGTCAAGGCCGGCCCGGTCGGGGTTATGCCAATCCCGCCAGATCACCTCGTCGCCGCGACGCTCGATGGTGACGTACAGCGCGCCGCAGCACCCTTCGGTGCAGTCCGCCTCGGCCAGACGCACCTGGTGCGGCTCCACGTCAGCGTGCAGCCGGACGGCACCCCACGCGTACGGGCACGGTCACAGACGTTCGACGGCTTCCTCGCGGTCGCGGTCGACGACGTCCGGCGGGCGGGACACGAGCAGCCAAGGATCGACCGGCTCCTGAATCATGTGCTCGCAGATCTGCGCTCAGTGGCGCTACCGGCCCATCTGCCCGATATCGATCGGAGGATCGAGACTCGGCAGAAGTGAGTCGACAACGACGGGTAGTGCGCAGTGTCATGGGGCTTTCGATCGGGTGCGCGCCGGAGGTACGGTGAGCAACAGGTGTGCCGGGAAGTCTGGTCGGCGGTCATCGATCCATACCGACCGAAGGGCTTGGCGCCATGACCGACCTCGCGCTGCGCGCTGTCGACCTCACCAAACGGTACGGTCACCTGACCGCTCTCGACGCGTTAAATCTGGACGTCGTTCCCGGTGAGGTGTTCGGGTTCCTCGGTCCCAATGGTGCCGGCAAGTCGACCACCATCCGCCTGCTGCTCGGCCTTGCCCGGCCCACCGCCGGCCGGGCCGAGGTGTTCGGCGTCGACGCCGCCGACGTGGCCCGCGCCCACCGGCACCTTGCCTACGTGCCGGCCGATGTGGCGTTGTGGCCGCACCTGACCGGTGCCGAGATCCTGCACCTGCAAGCCCGCACCGGTCCCGGCATCGACCTGGCCTACCGCGACGAACTCGTCGAACGCTTCGCCCTCGACCCGTCGAAACCGGCACGTACCTACTCGACGGGTAACCGGCAGAAGGTCGCCCTGATCGCCGCGTTCGCCACCCGGGCCCGGCTGCTGGTGCTCGACGAGCCGACCAGCGGCCTGGACCCTCTGGTGGAACGGGAGTTCCGCACCGCGGTCCGGCAAGCACGCGACCGCGGGCAGACCGTCTTCCTGAGCTCCCACCAACTCGCCGAGGTCGAGGCGGTCTGTGATCGGGTCGCCATCCTGCGCGCCGGCCGGCTCGCCGAGGTCTCGACGATCGGCGACCTACGGGATCTGCACCGCGCCGAGGTGACGATCACCTACACCGGCATCGCACCAGACCTGAGCGCGATTCCCGGCGTCGAGGCGGTGGAACCGGCCGGCGAGCGACGAATGCGGTTCACCCTGACCGGCGAACCCGGCCCCGCTCTGCGCGCCCTCGCCGCCGCCGAGGTCACTGCCCTGAGCATGCGGGAGCCGAGTCTGGAGGAAATCTTCCTCGACTACTACGGAGCGGAGGCCGCCCCATGAGCCTCAACACCATGTCCGCCCCGGCCAACCCCCAACAGACGGCAGATCCCGCGCCGGGCCGGGCTGTCGCGTGGCTGACCATCCGCCAGATTCGACGTGGTGCACTCATCCTTGTCGGTCTGGCCGCCGGGATGACCGCGCTGGTCGCCGCCACGTACGCGCAGGTGATGGCCGATCCGGCGGCGGCCGGCAGCCTGCGGGCTCTGGCCGCCAACCCGGCGATCCGGACGCTGTTCGGCGCCCCGGTCGGCCTCGACACCGCCGGCGGGTTCACCGTGTGGCGGGTCGGCACCGTCCTCGCGGTCCTGCTCGGCGCCTGGTCGATCCTGGCCACCACCCGGATCACCCGTGGTGAGGAGGAGGCCGGACGGTGGGACCTGCTGCTGTCCAGCCGTCTTCCGGCACCAGCCGTGCTGCTGCGCCACCTGGTCCCGGTGCTGGCGGTCAACGCGGCCACCGCCGCCGCCATCACGGCGGCCCTGCTGCTGTCCGGCACCGAACCGGCAGGCGCTCTCCTGCACGGCGCCGGCACCGGCCTGCTCGGGATGTTCCTCACCGCGGTCGCCGCACTGGCCGCCCAGGTCTTCCCCGCCCGGTCGCCAGCCACCGGCGCAGCCGTGGCGGTGCTCGGCTGTGGCCTGCTGATGCGGATGATCGGCGACGGCATCACGGCGCTCGGCTGGCTGCACTGGCTCTCCCCGTTCGGACTGCTGTCCCTCAGCGGCCCCTACGTCCACAACCGTGTTCCGCCACTGCTCCTGCTCGCCGCCGCCACCGCGCTCATCACCGTGCTGGCCCTGGCCGCGGTCCGCCGCCGCGACGTGCACGACGGTCTACTCCGTGCAGCACCCGGACGGCGCCCGCGAACCCTACTCCTGGCCAACACGGCAACGTTCGCGGTACGCCGAGTGCTGCGGCCGCTGACCGGCTGGCTGATCGGTGTCGGCGCCTACTACCTGCTGATCGGGTTGACCGCGGTGTCGGTCACCGAATTTCTGGGCGACAACCCGGGACTGGCCGGCGAGGCCGCACAGGCCGGCTTCGACGGGTTGGGCAGCATCCTCGGATTCACCGCGACCCTGTTCGCGATCCTCGCCCTGCCTGCCGGTGGTTTCGTCGCCGTCCGGATGACCGCGTTCGTGGCCGCCGAGACCGACCGGCGACTGACCCTGCTGGCGAGTCAACCGATCACCCGGACCCGGCTGATCGGCGCCGAGCTGGCGGTCACCACCGTTGCCGCAGCGCTCCTGGTCACCGGCGCCGGTCTGGCGACCTGGCTCGGGGTGATGGTCATCGGCGGCGAGCTGGCTCCGGGCGCTGCCCTGCGCGGCGCATGGAACATTCTCCCGCTCGTGCTGCTCAGCCTCGGCGCGGCGTCGTTCGCGGTCGGCTGGATGCCGCGTTTGACGATGCTCCTCGGCGGCGTTCCCACCACCGGCGGGTTTCTGCTGTTGGTCATCGCCGAGAGCGTCGGGGCACCGGACTGGGTACGCGACATCTCACCGTTCGCTCACCTGGCGCCCGTGCCACTCACCGACGCCAGCATGACGGCCACGACAGTCACCACGGCCCTCGCCGCGCTCCTGACCGCGCTCGGGGTCGCCGGCTACCGCCGCCGAGACCTGCGTTCCTGAACGAGTTTCCTGGCACCGGTGTCCTGTCCGCAGATGGTAGGTGACCGGCTCCACTGCGAGAGCCAGGTACGCGGTGCCGCGGTGGCTTGTCAGGTGAGACCGAAGCTGGCAAGGACCAGTCGCTGGGAGGGCTCGGTGGCGTCCCACTGACCGTCCGAGGCGATCCAGGACAGGCTGTGAGCGGTGGTGCTGTTGTCGTTGACCAGCAGCCGACGGACGTGCAGCCGCTCACCATCGGGCTGGTCGCACGTGTACTCCCACTCGGCGGCACCACCCGCGCGGATCACGGGTCCGATGCTGATCTTGCGATAGCCGGATAACGCCCCGGCCTCCAACGCCTCTCGCTCCGCCATCTCCCACTTCGTGGACGGTACCGCTGACGCCTCCGCAGCCAGGTCGACCGCGACGGCCCGCACCTGTGTGGGGTCACGGAAGCAGACCGTTCCGCCTTCGGTGTGCCGCGTCCAGCCCACGGGCACCGCGAGCCGGAAACCGTCCGGGTCCTGATGCCACACCCACCCGTCCGGCAGCACTTCCGGCTGCGCCGGGGTGGGCTCATGTAGGGGTTCGGCCTCGCTGGAGGCGTCGTCGTCCAGGCAGAGGTGGGCGGGCGGCGCCGGTTCGGTCGACTCCATCGCGCCGGCTGCCGCACCGCCAGGCGCGGCAACCGGCGCGTCGTCCGAACCTCGCAGATCGTTGATCACCGTCCCGCCGGCCAGAACCACGACGGACGCGACCGCCGCCAGCCCCGCCACGGCCCCGGCGAACGCCCAGCCGGTCGTCCGGTCACGGGTGGCCGACGCACTGACCGGAATGACCGTGGTGTCGATTTCGCCTTGTCCGATCGGCAACGTCGGGGGGTCGGGACGACGTCGGCTGGCGGGCGTGCGCCGCCAGCGGCGCGGTCGAGGCCTGGGCTCGATGGGTACAGTTGCCTCGGCCACCTGCTCAAGCAGGTCGCGTGCCTCCTGCGCAGACAGACGCTGACGCGGGTTACGCCGTAGCAGACCGGTAATCACGGGTTCGAGCGGCAGGACGGTCATCCGGTCGGGCACCTCGGTGGCCAGCGCGGAGAGCGTAGCCAGGGTCGACGGCCGACTCCATGGTGGACGCCCCTCCGCCGCCAGGTAGAGCGTCGCGCCGAGGGCCCACAGGTCGGTGGCGGGGGTGGACCTGCCGTCGCGGGCGAGCTCCGGTGCGACGTACTGAATCGTCGACAGGCTCGGCGTGGTGACAGTCGCTGGATCGCGGCTGTCGAAGATCGACAGGCCGAACCCACCGAGCACGACCCGACCGTCGTCGGCGAGCAGCACGTTCTGCGGGCGGAGCTCCCGATGCACCACTTTCGCCGCGTGGGCGGCGCCCAGCGCGGCGAGCAGGTGCAGGCCAACCCGCGCCACCTCGGTCGGTGCCAGCGGGCCGTCGGCGGCGACCACCTCGGCGAGAGGCCGGGAGGGGACGTGCTCCATGACGAGCCACAGGTGCCCGTCGGTGCTCAACACGTCCCACATGCCGACCACGCCCGGATGATCCAGACCGGCCAGGCCGCGCACCTCGTCGAGCGTGCGCTCCCGCAGCCGCGACCGTTCGGCGTCGCTGACCCAACCGGGTACGGCGATCTGTCGGAGCGCGACGTGCCGGTCGAGCATCTCGTCGCGTGCCAGCCAGACACGCCCCGGGGTCGCGGCGTCTCCCATCAGCAGGAGCCTGCGGTACCGCCCCGCCAGCAACTCGTCATCCATGTGAGTGATTCGGAGCGGAACCCCACACGGATGGGGTCAGCGCTGGGAAGCGATCGGAGCGGGCCGGCCGACGTATGACCGTGGCCGGCCCGGGCTCAGCTCAGCTCGACCGTACCCACAATGCGGGTAGGGGCGACGGAGCCGCCCACGGGCTCGTTGGACAGCCCGAACGTTCCCGCCTCGGCGACCGGCCCGACGACCGTGGTCGACGCCCTGACCCCCTCGGCCAGTTGCCCGACCTTGCGGGGCTCGTCGCCGCGGATGAGCCAGAGTTCGTAGATCCGGCCCGGGCCAGGTTCGGGCAGGTCGCGCAGCAGCACCACCCCTCGGTCCCGGTCGCGGGAGACCACCACGGTCGCGGCGCCGCCCGGCTGCAGCGACCGCTCGAACACGCGGGCGTCCGGGGCGTCCAGGACGGCGGCGATCTGCCGCGCCTGGTCGCTACGGGCCCGTTCGTCGCTGATCCGATCGTTGCCCACGGTCCAGGTGACCGCGCTCGCGCCGCCGGCGACCAGGACGGCGGCAGCGGCGGCCACGGTGAGCCGCCGCCACCTGCTGGCCGATCTTTTGGCGCTGCCCGCTGTTGCTGCCGAGCGCACCTGCGGGGTGCGCGCCGCCTCGGTGAGGGTGCGCTCCCGCAACCCGGGGGGTGTGGCGTCTACGGCGGTGTCGTCGGCGAGCCGGGCGACCGTCTCCCGTAGCTCGGTGACCTCCTGACGGCACGGCTCGCACTCGGCCAGGTGCCGCTCGAACGCGGCCCTCTCCAGGTCGTCGACCGCGTGCAGGGCGTACGCGCCGGCGAGGGTGTGGATGTCGGCGCTCACGCCCGTTCCTCCATCTCGATGCCCAGGCAGTCGCGCATCCGGATGAGTCCGTCGCGCATCCGCGTCTTCACCGTCGGCAACGGTGTGGCCAACTGCTCGGCGACCTCGCGGTAGGTGTGGCCGCCGTAGTAGGCCAAGGTCACTGCCTCGCGCTGCACCGGCGTCAACCGGCCCAGGCACCGGCGGACCTGTTCCCGCTCCAGGCGGGCGGTGACGTCCTCGACCACCTCGTCGTACGGGACGTGCGTCTCGGTCGCGGCGACCCGCGACGAGCGGTCGGTGTGGGCCTGCTCGGAGCGCACGCGGTCCACCGCCCGGCGGTGCGCCATGGTCAGAATCCAGGCCGAGGCCGAGCCGCGACCGGCGTCGAAGCGAGCAGCCGTGCGCCACACCTCGACCATCACCTCCTGCGTCACCTCCTCCGCCTGCGCCGGATCGCGCAGCACCCGGCGGGTCAACCCCAGTACCCGGCCCGCCACCGCGTCGTACAGCGCCGCGAACGCTGCCTCGTCACCCCGCGCCACCTGCGGGAGCAGTTCGTCGGCACTCGCTGGAGTCGCCTCGTCCGGCGGCACCGCCCGTAATCGCCGCGCCTGCTCCGGGTCACCCCTCATCTCGGCATGTCCTCTCTGGTGCTGGCGACGGTTCGGCGCGCCGCCGCCGCATGCTAGGCGGGATGTGCGTGGGCAAGGCGGGCATAGGCGATGACATTGTCGCGGTAGTGCTGCGTGCTGTCGTCGAACTCGCCGCCACAGGTGATCAGGCGCAACGCCGCGTGGTCGGTCGCCCCGTACACCTCATCGGTGGGGAATCGGTCCTTCGGATACCGCTCGACCTTCGTGACGGTGAAGATCGCCGTGCTGCCGTCCTGACGCTCGACGGTAATCCCGGCGCCGACGGCCAGCTTGCCCAGGTCGAAGAACGTTCCGCGACGGCCCTTCCAATTGACGTGCCCCGCCAGCACGGCCGGGCCGAGAGCGCCGGGTGTCGGCGCCTTAGTGAACCAGCCCACGTCGGTGGCGTTGTCCGGCACCTGCATCGCACCGTCCGCCTGCAGACCCAGGGGGACCGTCGCCGCGGCGGCCTTCAGCGACGGGATCGACACCCGCACCGGCGGTGAGCCGGCCATCAGCGGGCCCGAGGTCAACTCCCCTGCCCGGGTGGCCGGCACGGGCGACGCGTTCGCGGCTGGCGCCGCGGCGGACGCGTCGGGTCGTGGTGGGTCACCACCCGGGTCGGCGACCGCGCAACCGATCGTCACGGCCGCCGTCACGGTGAGGACGCCGGCCACCGCCAGGAGCGCGAAACGCCCCCGGCGGCGGCCGGCCGACACTGGTACATCGCCGGAATCCATCACGGTTACCTCCAGCTCAGCGCTCGCCCGCGAGCCGGCGTCGCGCGACGACCGCGCCCGCGGCGCCGAGCAGGGCGAGGCCACCCACGGTGTACGCGATCAGCGGCGATCCACCCGAGGTGCTGCCATCACCGGTGGCCACTCCCCCGGCGGGTACGGAGCCGGCCGCCGCGCCGCTGACCATGCCACAGGTCGCAGGGTCGGTGGCCTCGGCGGGGATGCCGTTGACACCGACGGACTTGGCGAACGTCGACTCCCCGAGCGCCTCCATGTCGTACTTGCCGTTCTTGTTCGCGTCGATGCCGTGCTGCACGACGTGCAGGTCCTTGAGGTGCTCGATCGTGCCCTTGGGCAGCTCGGCAGCGGGGATGGTGCGCTCGTAGCTGAGGTTGCCCTTCGCGTCGGCCTTCGGCATCCGGTCCACCGCCAGTCCGCTGGCCTTGGTCGTGTCCCCGGTGGTGGTCAGCGAGATGAAGATGTCCCCGTACATCTTCAGGCCCTCCTCGGTGCTGACGTAGCCGTTGCCGTTGGTGTCGGCGGACTTGTCCGGGCAGTGGAAGTCCATGCCGTTGGCCGCGCCGTGCACGTGCTGGGCGTGCGGCGAGTTCGGCGTCATGCCCTTCGACCGGATCATGACCTTCAGGTCGCCGCCGCTCGTCGCGGTCAACGTCGCGGTACCGGTGGCACCGGTCTCGTTGAGGTCCTGCAACTGGACCTGCACGCTCTCGTCGGCCTGCGCGACGCCGGGGAACGCAAGGATCAGCGCGGCAGTGGGCAGGGCGAGCAGGGCTCGGGACAGTCTCACAACACATCTCCATCTCCGCCTGGGTACGGCGTTGGTACTCACGTGCGGTCAGGAGGCATTCGAGGCGTGCCGGCCGCCGGATTGGTGCCGGACGGAATCTTTTCGAGCCGAGCCGAAGAACGAGCCAGCCACCGGCAGTCCTGTTCAGCGGAGCGGCCGCGTCGCGGACAGCCGGTCATGGTGATGGTGACCATGGCGCGCCAAGGCACCAGCCTCTCGTCGGGCACAGACGCGTGCGTGCCGTAGTCGTGCAGGCACGGGTGCAAGAGGAACGGCCGTTCGGTGGCGAGCACCGCTCGGCCGTTGCGGCGCAGCTCCAGGTGCACGGGCAGTCCGGTTACGAACCCGCCGCGGCGTCGATGTCGCGGTCGCTTCAGCCGTCCGAGCGGTTGGGATCAGGAATTACCGATCCGCGAGAGGGTAGGCGGATGACGACGATGGCGGTGTCGTCATGGACGTGACCGGCGGTGTAGGTGGTGACGGGGCACCTCTGCCGGTCAGCTCGTCGACGCGGTCGACAACGCGCCTTGTTGTCAGCGAGGACCCCGTACAGCCGCTCGATGCCGAACAGGTCACGGCTACCGTCGCGACGGCTTTCGGTGACACCGTCGGCGTAGATGTCGGCGACGGCGAGCGCGGCGCCGGACTGGGCGAGATGGTGGGCGGCGACGACGCCGAATTCGCCCAAGCCGAGCTGCGTCTGGCCCTCGGCCCCGCGCTGGCCACCCTCGACGAGCGGGAACAGAAGATCCTCATGCTGGGCTTCTGCGGCAACCAGACCCAGAGCGAGATCGCCGAGCAGGTCGGCATCTCGCAGATGCACGTCTCGCGGCTGCTGGCCCGCGCGCTCGTCAAACTACGCGCGCAGTTGGCCGACGTCGCCTACTGATCGCGCAACCTACCGCGAAGTCCAGCCGCACGTTCGCTCAGGAGGCACGCATTCCGTCATGGGAGGTTCCCTGCGCCGGGCTTGCTCCTCCTGACAGCACCCGGACCTTCGAGGCCCATGGTCGACACGGCCAGCCACGAGACGATTTATCAATCATCGTGGCTGGCGGCCTACAGTCGTAGGCTCGTGCACGTGAACACTGCCGCCGACGCCACCGGCACCCGGCCCTCCACACTGCGAATCCTACTGGTCGAGGACGACCCGGCCGACGTCGCCCTTATCGAAAACGCTGTCGCGGCGCGCAGGCTACCCACCGAGCTGCACCATGTCGGCGACGGTGAGGAGGCCATGGCATTCCTGAACCGCACCGATGCCCACACGAACGCACCACGCCCCGATCTGATCATCCTCGACTTGAACATGCCTCGGATGAACGGGCGCGAGGTCCTGTCGGCAGTCAAGTCCGACGACCAGCTGAAGGCGATTCCCATCGTGGTTTTCACGACCTCCGGCATCGACGCGGATGTGCTCATCAGCTACTCCGCCCACGCCAACGCCTACGTCACCAAGCCCCTCGACCTTCCCACCTTTGAGCGCGTCGTCAGCGACATCCACCGCTTCTACAGCAATATCGCCTCGCTTCCTCCCGCACGGCCGGACGTCGGCTAGGTCACGAAGCTGGCATTGCCGGAGGCGTTCCAGCCTTCCCACTCAGCACCCGCCGGCCCTGGTATTCGATGAGCGCGATCAGATGTCCAGCACGGTTGATTGCCTCAGGTGGATTGCGTTGTGCAGAAGGTGCGAAAGTTGAAGGAAACGCCGAATCCCGACAGATGCTGTGGATCGCCCCTACATAGGCGCTGAGCAGGGAATTCATCCCTGCACCTCCGCCGGCGACGGCGTCGGATTCCGCCGAGGAGTCCGGCGGTGCATCTGATCAAGGAAGTGCCTCTCATGCACCGCACGCTCCGCCGAGGGCTGCTCGCAGCAGCCACAATGATCGCCGTCAGCATCGGGATCACCGCGACGCCAGTCAACGCCGCTCCACCAGGCCACCGCACCGCAGCGAGCATCCCGGCGCGCGGCCTTCCCACGTTGGGCTGTGGGACCTGCACGCTGCTGTGGGACCTGCTCAACGCCGGAGGCCGCAACGGGCTCGTCGCCATCGGTCTCAGCGACGGTCAGCGGCTGATCAAGTTCGCCGCCAACCGCCCCGGCTTGGCCTGCACCATCGGCCCGGTCGACCTGCCCGGCAGTGAAGTGCTCATCAGCATCGACTTTCGCGTCCAGGACGGAGGGCTCTACGGCGTCGGGAACAACGGCGGCATCTACGCGCTGAACACGCGCACCGCGGCGGCCACGAAGGTCAGCCAACTGACCGTCGCGCTCAACGGCACGTCGTTCGGCATCGACTTCAATCCCGCCGCCGACCGACTCCGGATCATCAGCGACACCGGCCAGAACCTGCGCCACAACATCAACCCCGGCGGCACGACCCTTGTCGACGGCCCTCTCACCTACCCGCCCAGCACAGCCGCCGTCGGTGTCACCGCCGCGGCGTACACCAACAACGACCTGAACCCCGCCACCGCAACCACCCTGTTCGACATCGACACCAACCTCGACCAGGTCGTCCTGCAATCCCCCGCCAACTCCGGGCAACTCGCCGCCACCGGCGCACTGGGGGTCAACGCGAACCTCCAGGCAGGCTTTGACATCCACAGCACTCTGAGTGGCGACCGCGCCGTCGCCAACAACGCCTACGCCGTCCTCAACGGCTCCCGGCTCTACCGGGTCGACCTCCTCACCGGCGCGGCTCAGACGACAGGCGCGTTCAACGGACACGTGGTCGTCGACCTCGCCCTACTATTGCGACAGTAGCCGGGCCCGGCAGACATGATGCTCCCCTGCGGGTCGCAGTGCTCACTGGCCAGGTGTTGCTGCGTCACATCTTGCCGTCCGGCCTGCGAGCTCCCCCACCACGGCTGAGCCTGCCCGCTGGCCGACCAGCGGTCCACCGGGCAGACGTTCGCTGGCCCTAACCTCACTTCGTTGGGTGACCGCGCCAGGGCTTTCCGTAGCCAACTCGGCGAAGACCGCACCACTGGGCCGGTTCAAGCCGAGGCCGGCGAACGATCAGACTCATAAACAGTTTTGACGTTACAAATCATCGAACCTTGTTAACCAGCCTGTCTTCGTCGTCCGTCCTGGCCCTACCTTTCGGCACAACCGCCGAGTTCGTTGTCATCGGGACGCGAGCGGGGCGTCGACAGGAGGTCCACCCGTGTTGCAACGACTCCCAGCCGCCGGCTTCGCGCTCGTCATGGCGTTAAGCGGCGCCATCGGCGTCGGTGGTGCGGCTCAGGCCGCACCGACCGGCACCATCAGGTACGCGGACGGCCCCAACGCGGTGGCCGACCGTTACATCATCACGCTGACGTCCACCGCGGTGGCCGCAACTCCCGTCGCCACGAAGGCACGTGAGCTGACCGGCCGCTTCGGTGGCCAAACGCGACACGTGTACGCGTCGGCTCTACCCGGCTTCGCGGCGGCCATGTCCGCCAAGCAGGCACAACGGCTCGCCGCCGACCCGTCCGTCGCGGCGGTCGAGCAGGTCCAGCGGATTGGTGTGCTGGACACCCAGAACAACCCGCCGAACTGGGGGGACGACCGGATCGACCAGCGCAACCTGCCGTTGAACCAGACCTTCACCTATCCGGCCAACCCGGGCCAGGGGGTCACCGTCTACGTCCTCGACACCGGGATCAACGCCAACCACAACGAGTTCACCGGTCGCGTGCGGCAGGGAACTGACATGGTGGACAACGACAGCACCCCCCAGGACTGCCATGGACACGGCACACATGTCGCCGGCACCGCCGTGGGCACCGCGTACGGCATCGCGAAGAAGGCCAACGTGGTTGCCGTACGCGTGCTCAACTGCCAGGGCAGCGGCACGAACGACGACCTGATCGCGGGAATCAACTGGGTACGCGCCAACGCGCAGAAGCCGGCGGTTGTCAACTACAGCATCGGCTGCGGAAGCCGGTGCACCAGCCAGGCGATGGACAGTGCCGTCACCAGCCTGATCAACTCGGGTGTCCAGTTCGTACAGGCGGCCGGCAACTCCTCCGACGATGCCTGCTACTACAGCCCGCAGGCGGTCAGCGCCGCTATCACGGTCGGCAACAGCACCAGCTCCGACGGACGTAACAGCAGCAGCAACTACGGCTCCTGCCTGGACATTTTCGCCCCCGGCACCAGCATCGTCTCGGCGTCGTACTCCAGCAACAACGGCAGCGCCACGATGACGGGCACCTCGATGGCGTCACCGCACACGACCGGTGCCGCAGCGCTGTACCTGGGCGTGAACCCCAGCGCGACGCCCGCCCAGGTCCGGAACGCGCTGGTGACCAACGGCACCAGCGGCAAGATCACCAGTCCGGGTAGCGGCTCACCGAACGTGCTGCTCTACACCGGGTTCATCGGCGGCACCGACCCCGGTCCGGGCAGTCCGACAGTGACCAACCCGGGTAACCGCACCCCGGCTGTCGGCCAGGCCGTTGACGTGCAGGTGCAGGGCAGCGGCGGTACCACCCCGTACACCTGGAGCGCCTCGGGTTTGCCGGCCGGTCTCACCATTGGCGCGTCCACCGGACGGATCACCGGCAGCGCCACCACGGCGGGCACCTCCACCGTCACGGTGACCCTCACCGACGCGGCGGGGCGAACTGCTACCGCGACCTTCACCTGGACGGTGACCAGCGGTGGTGGTGGCTGCACGCCGGCGCAGGTCGTCGGCAATCCCGGCTTCGAGAGCGGCACCTCACCGTGGACCGCGACGGCGAACGTGATCGGCACCTGGTCGCAGTACCCGGCGCGCTCCGGCACCCGGAACGCCTGGCTCAACGGCGGCGGCCAGGTGCAGACCGACACCATCTCGCAGGCGGTGACGATTCCGGCCGGATGCACCAACGCAACGCTGCGCTTCTGGCTTCGAATCACCACAGCCGAATACGAGAACCTCGCCTACGACCGGTTGACCGTCACACTCGGCAACACCGCGCTCACCACCTACACGAACCTGGACAGGACCAACGGGTACGTCGAGAAGACCATCAACGTCGGGCAGTTCGCCGGGCAGACCGCCACGTTGACGTTCAACGGGGTGGAGGATTGGTCGTACCAGACCAGCTTCGTGATCGACGACGTGACGATCAGCGCAAGCTGACCGGCAAGCTGACACCGGAGTGGGCGGCTCGCGGACCCGGCGAGCCGCTCACTCCCACTCCCAGCGCATACCCACGATCCCTGGGGGTACGTCGGAGGCAACGATGTGAGCGCCGTGGGTTGAGCCGATCCACGCCTCCCACACGCCCTGGTCCGGCGCATTGAGGCCACGTCGCTCGAAGCGGTGGCAGCGGGCCGGCACCGCGTCGTGGTCGAACTGCACCTGGAGCACGTACTCGGTGACCGGAGTGGAGAACCCCCGGTAGTAGTTGTCAGTTGGCGACTGCGAGGTGCTGAGGAACTCGTACTCGATCACGACGGTGTCGCCCTGGGCCAGCATCCGGTCGAATATGATCTCGGCGACGAGTAGGCCCGATCCGCGGTCCCACCGGACCCGGCCGACCCGGCAGTTGCGTGCCGCGTTGATCCGGGTCGACGCCGTCAGGTCGTCGGTGCGGAAGATACCCACCGTCCGCGAGACCCGGTCGGTGTTGGCCCGGAGTACCTGCCGACAGGTCAGGCTGATCTCCTGGCGTCGGTCGCCCACCACGTAGAGGTCGTGCAGGCTGAGCCGGGTCAGCTCGTGGTACAGCCACCGGTCGACCTCGGCGACCAGCTTGGCCACGCTGGTGCCGTCGGTGAAGAGACGATCGATCTCGATCGTGCCAGGTGGTTGGCTCAGCCAACGCCCCCGAGGTCGACGGGGCCCGAGTTGAACGATCAAGGACTCGGCTGGGAGCGAAAGGATTCTTTCCAGGAGCCGGACCGCCTTGATGGACTCCGGGCGTTCCGGTCGGCTACGACCGCGCCGCCAGTAACTCAGCGTGGTAAGGCTCACGTTGACTCCGGCGTTCGACAGCTGCTCCTGGATCTCCTCCAGCCTTAATCCGCGATCCTCGATGGCAAGGTGAAGCGCCGCCGAGAACGGGCCGGTCCGCAAAGCGTGCGCCAGATCCCGGCTCAACTCGGTGGGGGCCCTCTCCATGTCCGCCGAGTATGGCGGTGCCACCGCCGTCGCGCCAGCGGTGGCGCCCGGTTCACAGCGGGCCCAGGAAGGGCCGGACACGTGCCGCGGATGTTCGCTCAACGCCTGCAGGGCCACAGTCTCGCCAGCATGCCCCCCCTGACTTTGCCTTGGAGAAGTTAGCCTGATACGGTCCTGACTTAGCACTTGTGAAGTCAGGCGGTTCGGGCGAGAGCTGTCACCCGTGCGCCTGAACGGGCGCGACGTCTTACTCGGCCGCCGCCAGCACAGAGGAGTCTCTGGTCATGTCAGCAGCCATACGCTCAGCTCTCGCCGAGACCCAATTCGTCGAGACGCGTGGCGGGCGCATCGCATATCGCCGGTTCGGCCAGCAGGCAGGCGTGCCGCTCGTACTGGCCATGCGCTTCCGCGGCACGATGGACCACTGGGATCCCACCCTCCTGGACGCTCTCGCCGCGCACCACGACGTCATCGTGTTCGACAACGTCGGCACGGCAGCCAGCACGGGCGAGGCGCCGGCTTCGATCGAAGGGCTCGCCGACGGCCTTCTCGGCTTCGTCGAGGCGCTCGGCCTCGACCGGGTCGACCTGCTGGGCTGGTCAATGGGCGGCTACGTGGTCCAGACCGCCGCCCTACAACTACCCGAGCGGATCCGCCGGCTTGTCGTCGCGGGCAGTGGACCCGGCGCCGCCCCCGGCGTCGAACGGATGACGCCCGAGATCATGCAGATCGCCACGAGGTCGACCAACGACGACGAGGACTACCTCCGCCTGTTCTTCCCGTCCGACCCTGACGCCCGGGACCGTGGGCTCGCGTCGCTACGTCGGTTGGACGCGCGCCTGAACGAGTCCGGCGCCGTTGTGGCCGCCGACACCGTTCGCCGGCAGCTCGCCGTGATCCAAGGGGTCGGGACGACGATCTGGGATCGGCTGGACCAGCTCACGCTACCCGTCCTGCTCGCCACCGGAGTTCAGGACGTGATGATCTCCGCCTATGGCAACTTCCTGATGGCGCAGCGGCTCCCCAACGCCCGCCTGGTGATCTACAGCGACGCCGGCCACGGCTTCCTGTTCCAGCACGTCGAGGAGTTCGCCGAGGACGTGCACCGTTTCCTGAGCCGGTAGCGACCGGCATCGCAGGGCCTCTCCAGTGGTTGCCGCAACACCTCTTCTTGCTTGGCAGCCGACTGCTGCGTACCTGATGACCAGCCCGGCCCACAGGTCGTTACGGCGACAGCGTGCGCGTGGCGGGTATGGGCGTCAACGTCCGAGTTCCGGTAACCGTGAATGCGCGTTCGACACGTGCGGACATCGGACCCGCTGCCCAGGAGGTTCGCCGTGGAGATGACGGCGCCCGGCTGAAGCAAAGCACGCAGCCGGGCGGCCCCGCGCGCGGGCGGCCGGGATGGGCGGTGAGCCATCCGTTCAGGGTGTCCAGTCGTTCCTGGAGGTGGGTGGGATGACAGTGGTCGCCGGCGAGCCAGACCGGCACCGGGCCGACCGTTCCCACCGCTCCGCCCGGTGGGCCGGGTGTCACCAGCACCACGTCCATCCGGGGACAGCTCGGGTGGCGGTGTTCGCGTCTGCGCGCGTACCCCTGTCAGTGGGTGTCCGGGTGCACGCGCAGCGTGTGGTCGCCGTGCGGGCCGCGCACCCTGACCAACGTCGCGCCGGAGAGGCGGCGGGCGAGCACGGCCGCCACCGCTGCCGCGTGTGCCAGTCGGTGTGGGTCCGCGAGACGGCCCCGACCTCCACGACCTGACGCCGCCGAGGCCAATGCGCGGCCGGGCCAGCTCACCAGGCGCGACCGCGGCGACCAGGGCAGCCGTTGCCGCCACCATGTCGGACCGCTACCCCGGTCGAGAGGTGGGAAACAGTGGTCTGAACCGCCGTACCCGTTGGTCCCTTTCCGGCGGCGACGGCGCAAGGACGGCCACGCCCTTGGCCGGGTCATCGCGGCATCGCGGCGGATGCAGCTCGGCTCGCACGGGGACGCCTCGCTGCCAAGTCAGCGACCTCAGGCCGGTGCCGGCCTTGCCGTCAAGCAGCCGTGAGGCCGCCGTCGATCGCAAGCGCCGCCCCGGTGACGAACTTGGCCTCGTCACTGA
Source organism: Micromonospora sp. WMMD1120 (assembly GCF_029626235.1). Classification (NCBI taxonomy): domain Bacteria; kingdom Bacillati; phylum Actinomycetota; class Actinomycetes; order Micromonosporales; family Micromonosporaceae; genus Micromonospora; species Micromonospora sp. WMMD1120. The sequence goes on from NZ_JARUBO010000005.1 coordinate 6,870,623, forward strand.
GCAGGAACGCGACGAAGGCCGCGATCTCGTCCGGCTGGGCGACCCGCCCTACCGGGTGCCACGACCCCGCCGCCCGGACCGCTTCCTCCGGGTCCGTGCCCAGGTTGTTCCGCAACAGGGGGGTATCGACGCCACCGGTGACCAGCGCGTTGATCCGCACGCCGCTGGCCGCCACGTCCAAGGCCGCGGATCGGGTGAGCCCCACCACGCCGTGCTTGGCCGCACTGTAGGAGGCCATGCCGGCCGCGCCGGTCACGCCGAGGTTGGACGCGTTGTTGACAATCGCGCCACCGCCGGTCGACCGCAGCGCGGGGATCTGATATTTGAGACCGAAGAAGACGCTGCCGAGGTTCAGCGCCAGATCGCCCTGCCAGGCGTCGCCATCGATATCGGTCAGCGGACCGACCGCGGTAGCCGCCCCGACGTTGTTGAACGCGCCGTCGAGTCGCGCGTACCGCTGGACCGTTTGTCGGACGAGTGCTGCCACCTCGGCCTCCACCGTCACGTCGGTGGGCACGAAGTGGGCGTCCCGGCCGGCGGAGCGCAGCTCGGCGGCGAACGCCTCGCCCGCGTCCTTCCCGCGTGCGGCCAGCATTACCTTCGCGCCTTCGGCAGAGACCCGTTTGGCGACGGCCCGGCCCATGCCGGACGTGGCACCGGTGATCAGGATGACCTTGTCTGCGAAACGTGTGGACACGACTGCTCCTGTTGGATGGTGGTCAGGGATAAAGGGAGTCGAACGGGTCAGAAGGTGAGGACCAGGCGTCCGCGGACGCCGCCCGCCTCGAAACGCCGGTGGGCCTCGGCCGCCTCGGCGGCGGGCATGGTCGCGGCCAGGCGCGGGGTGAGCACACCAGCCTCCGCAAAGCGCCGGATCGCGTCGAGTTTGCCGGTCCGTCCCGCGTAGTCGGGGACGAACGGCGCGACCATCGTGATTCCCCGCAGGTCGTCGATCCGGTAGCCGCCGGGCTCTCCCGCGCTGCGGAACCGGGCGAAGCGTCCGCCATCGCGGACGGCGGCAAGCAGGTCCGGCCCGAGCAACGCCACGTCGGCGATCGCGTCGACGCCGTGCGGACGGCGGGCCAGAATCGCCTCGGTCACCCCCGGCCCGCGCGCGACGATCTCCGCCGCCCCGAGCGAGCGGACCAGCGGCTCGTCGGCGGGCGCGGCGTCGGCGATCACGACCAGCCCGAGGTGGGTGGCCAACTGCACCAGATAGCCGCCGAGAATCCCGGCAGCCCCGGTCACGGCGAGCACCGAGCCCGAAGCGAGGGCAAGCTGGTCAAGCGCGAGCAACGCGGTGAGCCCGTTCATCGGCAGCGTGGCCGCGGCCGGATGGTCGACACCCGCCGGCGCGGGAACCACCCAGCCCGCCGGCAGCACCTTGTACTCGGCGTAGCCGCCCGCCGCCGTCCCGATCGGCTGCACCATCGCCATCACCGGCGTGCCGATGCCGAGCGGGGTCTCGGTGCCCGGGCCGATCTCGTCGACCACTCCGGCGATCTCCATGCCGGGCACGTACGGCGTCGGCACCCCGGCGAGCGCTTGGGCGTGCACGCCGGCTCGGACCAGCGTGTCCGCCGGATTCACCGCGGCAGCGTGCACGCGTACCCGAACGTCACCGGGCCCGGCGTGCGGTTCCGGCAGGTCGATGACGCGCAGCACGTCCGGTCCGCCGAACTCGTAGAAACCAACCGTACGCACGGGCCCAACCCCTTCATGTGTGGTACCTCACATACACCTGGTACCGAATGAGTACCGGTATGCGAGTCTGCTCCCCACGCCGGGAGTCGACAAGAAGGCACTTCGACCTGCCCAGGTATCACTGGGTGAACCACATCCCGCAGCGCGACCGCAGGGGCTCACCGACAACCTGGTATCGCTCGTATACTGGCCGGCATGGCATCGCCCGGCACCACCACCATCACCCCGACCAGCGCCCCCGACCACTCTCCTGCCGCCAACTGCGAACAGCGTCGCGCCCTGATCCGCGACGTGCTCGAACGGATCGGCGACAAGTGGTCCGTGGTCGTCATCTGCCAACTGGGCCACGGCACCCGACGATTCAACGAGCTGCGTCGGCAGAGCGACCCCATTACCCAACGGATGCTCAGCGCGACGCTACGTGGACTGGAGCGGGACGGGTTGGTGACCCGGACCGTGCACGACAGCAAACCACCGCGCGTCGACTACACGCTCACGCCCCGCGGCCTCAGCCTCCTTGACGTCGTCCGGGGCCTGGCGAGTTGGGCAGAGGGCAACGTCACCGACATCCTGGCCTCCCGGGCGCTCTTCGACGGCCGGTAGGTCGAACGCCCCTGCCTCGGGCGGCCACGGGCGTTCGACCTCCCGCAGCGCCACCGTGCGCAATCGGGTGATCTGCTGGTACGCGGGATCGACGACCATCGCGCAGAACGCGCGAACACGCGGTGAGCATGCAGTTACTTGAATACTTGGACTGCGGCTACTCTCGTGTCCTGTGCCGGGAAGGCGTCTGGGGAGGGCCTACCGATTTGCCGACCAACTCACGACACGTCACTGGTCCGGACGGCGACGATTCGCAGAATTTCGACGTTCAGGTCACCGACTCTCGGCGGGCGATGGCCTACCTGGTGGCGCCGGGCTCGGACGACTACATCCGGATCATGTCGGTGCTCGAGTCGTCGGTGACCGACCTGACGCCCGCCGAGGTAGCGCTCCTGGTCTCCGCCGATGGGCCGGTCATGCCCGAGGGCGTGGTCCAGGCACGACTCGACAAACTGAAGGACTGGACGGCGGCTACCGGCCGAGCGGATCCCTCGAGGATTCGGCGGCATGCCGACATCTTGGCGCGCAACTGGCGGTGGACGGCCACCCCGGCCGGCCGTCAGGTGCACCGCTTCTACACCTCGGTGCTGGCCGCTACCCCCACGATGCGGGAGATTCCGCTACCCAGCCTGGCCCGGATCGTCGAGTCGATCGAACAACTGGCCCACGAGCTGGCTCTGCCCCGCCGTGACGACGGCAGGACCGCGGAACTCATCGGGCGACTGTTCACCGCCCACGACGATCTTGACGCGTCCCTGGTCGGCGCGGAGGACAGCCTGTCCGGCCTGGCCGACCGGTTCGACCTGGACCGCGACGCGACAGCGGAACTCAAAGGACTGCTGGTCGACTACGCCACCCACGTCGCCGGTGAACTCGAACGTGGTGCCCAACGCGTCCACGACGTGCTGAACCGGCTACTGCGGCCGCACTTCAGCGTCCTCGCCGAGATCGCGGTGGCTCAGTCGCAGGCCCGGGCACTGATCGAGCGCGGGGCGCTCACCGCGTCCAAGGGTGGCCGGGTCACCGACTGGGACGGGCTGGCGGCCTGGTGCGACCCGCACACCGGACGGTCGAGCCGGTTCGCGTTGCGGTTGGTCCGCGCGTTGCCCGGAATGCACGCCAACCTGCGCCGTCTGCACAGCTCAGCCGGGTACGCGACGGGCCGGGCGCGGGCGTTGCTTCTGGCCAGGGCGTGCCTTGATCCCCGGTACGGCACGGCGATCCTGCAAGCAGCCACCGGGGATCATCCGTGGCGCAAGCTGTACGGGGAAGCGGACGACGCCGACCTGTCCACCAACCCGGGATGGCGTTCCGGGCCGCTGGTCGAGCTGCCCGAGTTGCTGCGCACCACCGGCCGCACCGGCGCTCGCGGACGTGCCCCGGCGGCCCGCGACGACGCCGCCGCGCGGGCGGCGGTGCAGGCGGCTCGGCAGCAGCGGATGGCCGAGCATGCGGCGGCGATCGAGGAGATCCTCAACGAAGCGCCGGGCGGCGTGTTGTCGGTGCGTGCCGCGCAGGTGGCTCTGGCCGCGCTGATGACCGCGGTCCGGACCGGGCTCGTGCCCGGCACGAACGACCGGCGGACCGGCACCCGCGACGGACTCGCCTGCACGCTGTTTCACACCGGCTCCGGCACCGGGTTGCTGGCCGCGCCGACCTGGCGGGTCATCCTCCCCGGGCGCTTTCCCGTCTTCCACCTGCCGGGCCAGTGGGTCGGGGCGCCCCGGCCGACCAGCCCCGACCCGTCCCGCCACGTTCCGGCCAGAGTCGAGCAGATTCCGGGTGCGGCATGACGACCGGCGCGAAGGCGTGGCGGCAACGCCGGACCGATGCCCCGGAAACCGCTGCCGAGACGGCCACGGTGCTGCGGCAGCTCATGGTCCAGCCTTGGCTGGTCGCGGGCCGGGACGACGTGGCGATCGCGGCCGTACGCCGCAACGAGGCCGCGATCCGTGAGGTGCTCGGCCGGCTGGGCTGGGTCCTGGTAGCCGAACGGGACTTCGTCCGGCTGCGGAAATCTCCCCCAGTGCGCCGCGACGCCTGGGCCGCTACCGGGCCCACACCCTTGACCAGCTCATGGTTCTTTCTGCTGGTCGCCGCCGCAGAGTCCCTGCCACCGCGGGTGAGCATCGGACAGCTGATCGCCGCCGCCCGCAGCGCCGCCGCCGAGGCCGAGATCCCGGCGGCCGACGACATGCCCCAGCGATACGCGATCCTGGCCGCCGTCAAACTTCTGGAACAGCGCGGCGTCGTGGAGAGCCTCGACGGTGATCTCAACCTCCTGCTGCGCGAGAACGACCCGCCGGTGCTGCTGGCGGTGCACCACCATCGTCTGGTGCACGTCATCGCGAACTTCGGTACGGCCGACCCGGTTGCCGACCCGGCGGGCTGGCTGCATCAGGTCGTACGGGAGAGCGACCCGGCGCGGCGGATGCGCCGCAAGCTCGTCGACGACACCGCCGTCTACGCCATCGACCTGGACCCCGACGAGGCCGACTGGCTGTCACGCCGGGTCCGCGGCGACGATGGCCTGCCGCTGGCCGAGGCTTTCGGCCTGCACTTGGAACGCCGGGCCGAGGGTGCCGCGTTCGTGGTGCCGGCCGACGCGTTCCGCTCCCGCGACGCGCTCGGCGACCGGCCCTTCCCCGGCGGCGGCACCGTCGCCCACGCCGCGGTGTTGCTCTGCGACCTCGCCGAGTCCGACGGGATGGTCGCCGCCGAACGACCCGGCTGGCGCGGCATCGCCGACGACGACGTGCTGCGCCACCTGACGACCCTCGCCGCGAAATACGCCGGGCAAGGCTGGGCCGCCGAACACGTCGCCGCACCGGCCGGGCTGGCAGTCGACGTGGCGGCGCTGCTCGCCGGCGTGAACCTCCTGCGTGTCGAAACCGGCATGTGGTGGTTCGCCCCGCCGGCGGGCCGCTGGGCGCGGCCCCGCGAGCCACGGCGCGAGCAGGCACGCAAGGACACCCATGGCATCGGTTGACGAACTGTCGCTGTTCGGCGACGATCTGGTGGCGCCGGCCGGGCACCCGCAGCGATTCACCACGCGGTGGCGGCTGGTCGGCGCCGGCTTGTCGAACGTGTGGCGCTACGGCGACCTGCTCCTGACCGCACCCAGCGGCCGGCTGTTGCTGCGCGGCCCGAACGGCACCGGCAAGACGACCGCCCTGGAAGCCCTGTGGCCGTACCTGCTGGACCTCAACGCGCAGCGGCTGGCGGCCGGCAAAGCACGGCCGACCTCACTGGCACTGCTGATGCGGGAAGGCGCCGACGGTCACCGTCGCCGCTGCGGATATCTGTGGCTGACCTTCGCGGCGCCGGGCGGTGACGGCGTCCGCTCCTACGGCGTACGGCTGATGTTCAGTGAGAGCGGATCCCCGGCGGTCCGGGTCGTGCCGTTCACCGCTGCGGGCGTACCGCTGAAGGACTTCGCTCTTTATGGTCCGAACCGGGCGGCGCTGTCGAACGAGCAGTTCGGCGACACCATCGCCGCGGCCGGCGGCATTGTGTTCGACGATGAGGATTCCTACGTCGCTCACCTCGCGACACATGTGTGGCGGACCGCCGACCGACCGCTGATCGAACTCGCCAACCGGGTGCGTTCGGTGCGCAATCCGAGCCTGCTCGGCGACGTGTCCCCCAAGGCCGCCGCGGATGCGCTCCGGGAAGCGCTGCCCGGCGTATCCGACGAAGTGGTCACCGCCACCGCCGAAGCCCTCGCCGAGTCCGAGGCAACCCGGGCGGCCTTCCAACGTGACCGCGACGCCGCCGCCGCGCTCGAACGTTTCGCCGAGGCATGGGCCGGACACGTCATCGACGTTGTCGGCGGCGCCCACACCGCCGTGACCTCCGCGCGGCGTGCTGTCCGCGACGCCGAACGCAACCTGGCCCGGGTGGCCAGCAGCGAGCAGGCAGCGTTCGGGGACCACGAGCATGCGGTGACCCGAGGGAAGGACCTCAAACGTCAGGCCGCCGAGCTTGACGTGATGATACGTGCGCTGGAGGAGTCCGAGTCCTATCAGGCGGCCGGTCGGCTCGCCGAGATGCAGAAGCGGGTCGATGCCGAGAACCGTGCCGCGGCTGCGGAGCGATCCAAGTTCGCCGAGTCCGTGGCCGCGAGCAGGTCCCGGGCGGAGAACCTGCGGGCCACGGCCGCCGAGATCATCGCCGACCTCGACGACCTGGTGGGTGAAGCCGCCGCCGTCGACAACCGTGCCACTCCAGATCATCCGCTACTGACCTGTACCAGCAACCCACGGCCCGTCTTCCACCTCGACGAGACATCCCTCGACGCCGGTCAGACCGCCGTCATCCGGGCCGAGCCGGCGCGAGCCGCGACGCTCGCCGGCCTGTGGCGCGAATTCGCCGCCGGTCACCGCCGCAGCGGCAACGATGCCGGCCTCGCGCTGACCGACCGGCGCGAGACCGATGACGCCGAACGCGAAGCCGCCGACCAAGCGCCCGTCACGGCCCGCGCCCGGGGGGCTGCCGACGCCGCTCAGCGGCAGCTGTCCGCCGAAACCGCAAAAACACGGCGGGCGCTTCGCGACCTGGCCGATGCCATCGACACCTGGTACGCCGACCATCACGAACTGGCAATCCTGGTCGGCGCCGGATGGTACCGCGACGACGCCGACCTTCTCGGCACTGACGAGCCCGCCCAGATCCTCACCAACATCGACGTCATCGCCCACACCGTCAGGCAGGCCGGCGCAGCCGCCGTTGCGGATTTGAAGCACCGCGCCAGGGTCGCTGGCGCGGAGGCGACTCGTTTGACCAGGGCCGCCGAGGAGATCCGCGGCGAAGCACGTATGCTGCGTGCCGGCAAGCTACTGCCGGTCCCCCGGCCCGAGTGGGCCGGTCCTGCACCCGACGGCCACGCCTTTGCCGACGCGGTCGACTGGCACCCGGCCGTCATCAACCCCGACGAGCGGGCATTGATCGAGACCGCACTGGCCGCCAGTGGCCTGCTCGGCGCCGCGCTGCACGCCGACGGCGTACGGTCCGACAGGTGGCACATCGATTCGACCGGCGAACCTGTCACTCCGAACCTCGCCAGCGTGCTGATCATCGACCCGGACCATCCCCAGTCCCAGATCGCCGAACGAGTACTGCATCGCGTTGCCGTCAACGACACCAGCACCCCGTCGGCCGGACTCGTCATCGGCCGCGACGGCACCTACACCGCCGGACCCGTACGCGGCCGGCCACCTCACCTGGCGACCGCCGAGCACGTCGGCGCGGCCCAGCGGCGAGCCGCCGCCCTCGCCCGCGCCGACGCCCTGGACGTCGAGGCGGCCGGCCTCGATATGCAGGCCACCGAGCACCAACAGACCGCTCAACGTGCATTCAGCGACGCCGACCACGTGCGGGCGGCACTCAGCGACTTCCCGAAAAGCACCGCCGCCGGCCGGGCCGAGGCCGTCCGCGCAGCCGCCGCCACCCGGGCCGGCGAAACCCGCCGCGTCGCCGACACCGCAGCCGAACTCGCCGCCCAGCTCACCGAGACCTCAGAAACGTTGCGCCTCGCCTGGGAACAACGAACCCGCGCACGCCATCTACCGATCGGCATCGTCGAGCTCCAACAGCTTCGCGCCGACGGCGAACGCCGCGCCCGCGACCTCGACGCCAAGGCCAAGAAGCTACAGCAACGCGTGATGCCCCGACTGGACCGGCTTGCCGCCACCGCCGGCGAGGACCAGGAACACAACGAACGGCTGAACCGTCAGCACGCCGACGCCACCGTCATCGTCGAGCGCGCCACCCGACTGGCCGCCGAGCACGAAGCACTGGTCCGCGCGATCGGCCTCGACGCCGCGACCGCCCTGGCCCGACATGCCGAGGCGAGAGGCCGCCGCGACAACCTCGACGGTGAACTGGGCGCTGCCGCAAAAGCCGTGACCGAGGCAGAGAACCGCGTCCGGGAGCTCGGCTTCGAGAAACGAGGAGCCGAGCAACGCATCGAGGACGCCGCTCCGCCACTGGCGGCAGCGCTGCGCCGGGTACGGGTGCTGCTCGACGTCAACGGAGTGTCGGCGCTGCTGTCGGTCCGGCCGAACCAAGACGATCTGATCGACGCGCTCGGATCCGCCGTCGCCGGTAAGCGCACCATCAGTCAACGTCTGCTCCGCGAGCGCTACGACACCTGCCGTACCGAACTGGCCGGCCTGTGGACGCTCGACCCCGGCGACACCGTCGAAAACCTCGACACCTACCTGCTCACCCACGACGGTGTCGGCTACGCCCCACCGGACGCCGCCGACGCCGGCCGGCAACTGCGCGACCGCGCCCAGCAGGCCCTCAACCGCGCCGAGGAATCAGCGCTCCGCGACTTCGTGATCGGTCGCCTGCCCCTGGCCATCGGAACCGCGTGGGTCCACATCGAGGACTGGGTCCAGGCCGTCAACCGCAAGATGCGCAACGCCTCCGCGTCGTCCGGTGTCGGCGTCCGCATCGCCCGCTCCCTGTCCAAGGACCTCACCGCCGCCGAAGCCACCGTGCACCGACTCGCCTGCACCCGCACCACCCTCACCGCCGCCGAACAGACCGAAGTCGGCGAAGCCCTGCAAGCCCTCATCGCGGCAGCGCCCGGAGCGACCATGGCCGAACAACTCACCCATGCCATCGACGTCCGGCAGTGGCTCGACATCTCCTACGAAATCGTGCGCCCCGACGGACAGACACACCGCTGGACCTCCAAGACCGGACTGTCCGGCGGCGAACGCCGACTCGTCGTGCTGGCCCCCATGCTCGCCGCCGTCGCCGCCTACTACGACCAGCTCGGCCCGACCGGGCTACGCCTGACCGCCCTCGACGAAGTTCCCGCCGAGGTCGACGAACGCGGCCGCGAAGGCCTCGCCCGGTACCTGGCCGAACTCGACCTCGACCTGATCTGCACCAGCTACCTGTGGGACGGCGCACCCGGCGCGTGGGACGGCATCGACGCCTGGGACCTCGAAGCCGGCCCCGACACCACGGTGGTCGCCTTTCCGATGCTCGTCCGCGGACTCCACCGGCTGCCCGAGGACCCCGCATGACGCCGCAATGCCCCTGGTGTACGGGCGACTGCGCCGGCGTCAACGACGCGCCCCTGCGCGGCGAGAACCTGGACTGGCTCTGGCAACGGCTCGCCGACGTCGGTGACCGGCGCGGCGACCAGGACCTGATCACCGGCACCGCCGCAGTCACCGCCCCGGCCGACGCCATGCAACGAGCCGCCGTCACCGGCCTGGTGGGCGGCCGTACACCGCGAGCCGGACAAACCATCAGAGTGGATCTGAGCGCACTCACCGCCCGGCTGCAGGCTCATGATCCGCGCCTGAAGCCCGGCATGCTCGCCGCCCACACTGCTGGCCGCAGCCTCGGCGAACGGATCCGCGGCAATGCCGAACGCCGAGACGCCCTCGAACACCTGCGACGACACGCCCTCAACGCCATCGACTGCGAAGGCGAATTCTGGCCTGCCCTGCACCGGGCCGGCTGGGTCGCGAGGCTGCTGGCCACCAGCAACCGTGAACAGATCGTCGACCAGGCCGCGGCAGTCATCGCCGCCCTACCCGCACCCGGTGAACGGCTCGACCGGCGGCGGCTGGCCGACACCGTCACCGGCTTCCCGCACGCCCTGGACAGCGGCACCCTGCCCGGACTGGTCCTGGCCATCCTCACCGCCACCGGCCGCGTCCCCACCGGGCTGCCACCGCGTGCCGCCTGGGCCGCCGCCGGCGTCGACTGCGACGACCTCACCGGCGGACTACTCGCCCTCGGCATCCACCCGGCCGGCTGGTCCCTGCCAACCGGCACCGTCGTCACCCTTCCACCGCGCGAGCTCGCCCGCTGCACCTGGCCCGAACCCCCACAGCCCGGTGCCCGGGTGTTCGTCACCGAAAACCCTTCCGTCGTAACCGCCGCCGCAGACCTCGGCAACGACGCACCAGTCCGGTTGCTGTGCACCGTGGGCACACCGTCCGCACTTGAGGTCGATGCCATCGGACGACTCGCCGGCGCCGGCTGGCAGGTAGCCGTCCGCGCCGACTTCGACCAGGCCGGACTGCAACACGTGGCCACCCTGCTCGCCGGCATCCCCTCCGCGGTTCCCTGGCGAATGACGGCAGCCGACTACTTGAGCAGCCTCACCAGCCCCGCGCACGGACGGACCCAACTGGATACGGCCGCCCTGCCCACGACAGCCTGGGATCCGAACCTGCACGAGGCTATGACCGAGTCCGGATGCGCGGCGTACGAGGAAAGCCTCATCGATGAACTCCTTGACGACTTGCTCAAGCACTGAGCGGCGGTCTCGTGGGGCCTCGATCGATTCACTGGTCATGCATTGGCATCGTGGCGGGGCGGGGACCTGCGGGCAGGACGGCGGGTACGAGTGGACCGACGAGGTGTTCCTTCGGTCGGATAGGTCGTGTCATGACCGAACAACCTCATTCAGCGATAAGGCGCGACACGTCAGAGGCGGCCTGATGCCCTTCAGCGGCGTAATGCCGAGATTAATCTGGGATTTGGCGGAAAGAATTGTATGATTAGCGCATGTTGTATCGGACCCCTGCGCTCGCCGATGACGACAAGCGCGTGCTCGGCGAACTGGACACCATGCGGGACACTGGACAGGGCAACTCCGACGAACCCTGATCGCGCACGCCATCCAGGGCTCGAATTCGATCGAGGGCTACCAGGTGTCCCTGGACGACGCCGCCGCCGCCGTCGCCGGCGACGAACCGGTAGAAACGAACCCGCGAACCTGGGACGTCATCACTGGTTACCGGGACGCCCTGACCTATGTGCAGCAACTCGCCCGCTCACGCGAGTTCGCCTGGCAGCACATGTTGCTCAACGCGCTGCATTTCATGATGCTCCGCCGCGAGCTCGACAAGTGGCCGGGCCGCTACCGTCCGGGTGACATCCACATCGACGAGGCGCACACCGGCCGACGCGTCTACACCGGGCCGGACGCGGACGACGTTCCGTCGCTGATCTCCGAGCTGATGGACTGGCTGGCCGACGGTGAACCGGAGACCCCGCTGCTCGTGCGGGCCTCCATGGCTCACCTGAACCTGGTCAAGATCCATCCCTGGCGGGACGGGAACGGTCGAATGTCCCGCTGCCTGCACACCCTCGTGCTCGCCCGCGACGGTGCCCTCGCCCCGGAGTTCTCCTCGATCGAGGAGTGGCTCGGCGTCGGTCGGAACACCTACGCCTACTACGACGCACTCGGTGAGGTCGGCGGCCCAACCTGGCAGCCTGACAACGACACCAGCAAGTGGATCCGATTCTGCCTGAGCGCCCACCACCAACAAGCCCAACTGGTCCGACAACGCCTCGACCAGGCCGCGCAGCTCTGGGAACTGCTCGACACCTGGGTCCGGCACGCTGGGCTGCCCGAGCGGGTCGTCAGCGCCCTGTACCTGGCCGCGACCGGCGGTCGAGTCCGCCGCACCCTCTATCAACGCGACGAGAACCTCACCGACGACCAAGCAACCCGCGACCTACGCGCCCTCGTCCGGGCGGGCATGCTCGAACAGCACGGCGAAACCCGAGGCAGGTTCTACCTCACCTCGCCGACGCTGCGCGACCTCGCCGCACCCGCGCTACGCCCCAAGGAAATCATCGACCCGTACCGACGCTGAGGCGCAGACCCGGCACGTCCCACGTCAATCTGCGACGTCAGCGCGCGGAAGAGAATACATTACCTGTCACCGGATTGGACAGGCGCAGCAGACATAGCCAAGCGTTCGCGCCTAAGATCATAACATTTGCGACTAAGAGAGCTTAAACAAGACAGCCGTTCCATCCCATTTATCGTGATTTTCCACGAAATTTGGTGTCCGAGGGGGGATTCGAACTCTTGTACGTATCATCGGTGCTCCATTTCGGGTGCACATGCTCATAGATTACGGCACGTTCAGGGTTGACTCAACCTCGTGCGCTCATTACCGGGCGTGAGCATGAATCGAAGTCGGGCTGCGTATGGTCTAATCTTGCCAGTCAGCTGGCTCGGTTATCAACTGACCGAAATGAACGTGCAGGCATCAAGCTTGAGCCCCACCGCAGGGGTCCTGGTGATTTCAGTCGACCGGCGCTGACGGCAACCCGTGCCGCTCGCGTTCTTCGGTAGCGAGCGCACCAGGTTCACCGCCTTCGTCGAACTCTGGAATCCACCACAACCGCGCACAGCGCCAGAGCATCCAGCGCCGACCAACGCGATGCAACGAGGTGTTCCCGCGACGCGCAGATCTGCGTTCGCACCGCCAGGGCGGGGGTCTAGATCCGGATGAGTCGCCGGCGTCGCGGTGTCGGAGCTGGGGTAGTACAGCCAGTCATGGTGACGGCATAAGCCCGGACGAGCAGGCTGGCATACCAGGCCGTGGCAGGCCTGGAGGCCACCCCGCACCTACTTCTCGCAGAGCATCACCCCACTTGACCCTGCGCACTCTGATCGATACTTTCCGTGCATGACTCAACATGCGTTGTCCCTGAGTAGAGGGGACCTCGATCGGGCCTCGGGCAGCATCTGCTCATGGCTCCCCCGCGCATCAGCCCTGAAGCGTTACAGCGAATGCAGTGGCAAATCCCGCCTGAACGCCGATCGGCGCCGGGAGCGTCCGCCACGGGAGGTCGCTACCCGTGGCCCACTGTGACGTCTGTTGTCTGCGTCTGAAGCTCACGAAGATCAAGACTCTGCCGAAGCATTACGGTGAAGAGACGCACGGCGTGTTCGGGCACGGTGCCCAGAAGGAGTGCAGTGGCTCAGGAACGACTCGTCACACTGCGGATCGTGATATACCAAGACAGTGCAGGCGCCCACGCAGCCGTCAAATCTGTCCATCCTGCCGTCGCACGTCCCTGACGCTGAACAGGAACGGCAGATTCCCGAAGCACCTCTCCCCTGACGGCACCAGCTGTTCCATGTCCGAAGCGAACAACCGCAGATAGGATTCTGAGCAAGCGCTCCGCAGGACGGCCACGTTTCACCTGCTTTCGGCGGTCAGATGAGAATCCTGCTCAGAGGCATGAGCTATAGGAAATGATCAGGTTGAGCGCCGAGGTGCAATGTGTATCCGAATCATCCGAAAAGTTCGCGGATAACTCCCATTGCTCGTGGCGAGATCGCTTCGTCGGGGTAAAAGTCGGCGCACAGACGTATAGCGTCGTCCACCGTCGTTACCTTGGCCAGCGCCGCCAGGGTGCGAAGGTCGTCCACGTCGCGGGTTCGCGCCGCGAGCGCTTTCATCGCGAAGATGTGCTCCGGCGAAGCAGCCATCACGCGCAGGCCAGGGTGATCGAAGACTCGCCGCTTGCCCGGGTCGTCCTTGCCGGAGACATACACGCTGGCCTGCTCGTTGAGCCACCACGGCGGTAGGCCCAGTTCGTCGGCCGCTGCACGCGCCTCATCGAGGACGACTCCGTGCGGGACGAACATCGCGTCGACGTCCCGGGTGACCCGTTTCGCGTCGTAGGCGAGCGCCATTGCGGCACCACCCACAATGAAGATGTCAGCGACGACTCCGCGGCGGACAAGCCGGTCGCCCAGGTGAGCGAACGCGCGTACGAGTTCCGCGCGCCCCATGAGGACGCCGCCTGATCCGCTCACGCCGCGGCCAGGTCGTGAACGGAGAGGTACACACCGTGCTTACGGAACGCAGCCGGGGCCCATGCCAGGGCGTCGGCCCGGTGGATGGCCAGTTCGGCCGGAAACCATGCCCGGCGCAGAACACGTGCGTCGCCCCAGGCAGGCGGAGCAAGATCTGCCTGAGCTAGCAGGTGCTCCGCAAGCGCGGCAAGCAGCGCGTCCCACCGCGGGTCTCCGGTCAGCCCGGGCTCATCTCGCAACAGGTCGACCCTGGTTTCAGCGGGTTCCCAGCGGTACTCCTCCAGAAACTCCCATACGAGCTTCCAGCGAGTCTGGTCGGTGTCCGCAGATGCCAGATGGGTGGCCAACCTGGCCAGACTCATCGGTTCGTAGCTGGTACCCATCGGGCAAGCCTCACCTTCGAGCCGACGGCTTCATCCGTTGCAGACTATCGCGGCGCCGCCCGCGAACACCGCAGAGATGAGGTCGCGACGGGTGGCCGATTTCGGACCGCGCCCCTACTCGGACCGTTCACTCATGTCGCGCGCACGGCGTCACCCTTGCGATCTTGGTTGAAGGCAGCGCAGTCTGTGACGTTGCCTGCTAGATCACAGGGGGTGGATGCGAGCGTGACTCTCAGTCAGGATGCGATCGGGAAGACTACGAAGCTGATTGATTTTCTCGCGGATGTGACAGCCGCAGTCGAACGGGATCCGGTTTGCGACATCCTGGAGGATCTCGACCTACCAGATCTCCTTGTCTGGCTCGATGCCCTACCGCAGGGTGTCCAGTGGGTAGCCACCCCGCCGACGATGTGATCATTCGTTTATGCCCGGCCCGGACGCCAGCGGAGCCGGCACCGCCGGAGTTGCTGCACGAGTGGATTGACATGGAGTCCCTGCGTGGAGCCGCTGGTCCCGCGCCGCGCCTGTTGAGCGCCCCGCCCCAAGACGAAAACGGTCGCACAGGGCCGCCCGGCCGGGTTGTGCGTGCCTTCGACGCTTGGTGCGAACAGTGGCAGGCCTGGTCCGACGAGACACAACGCGTACACACGGTCCGGCGGCTATACGAGCAACTTGAGCGCGCCGCCAAGCTGTTGGAGCAGCAGAATGACGAGTACGAGCTCATTCTCGGGCTCGGCCTGCTTCGCTGGACGGCCCCGGACGGCACGCGTTTCGTCGCCACCTTGCGACCGAGAGTGTCGTGGCGCGGCTGGATCGAGCCACGGCTGAGGTATCGGTGTCGATGGGAACGGGGCGCCGTCGGACCGAGGACCGGGAGCTTCTCGGCGACCAGGAGTTGTTCCGCAGCGAGCGTGGAAGACCTCACCGTCAAGCGATCGTCGACGGCAACCGGCCATGGCTGGAACTGCTGCGCCCGATCGTGGAGCTGTTGGAGGAATGTCTCGACACCGACGTGCACACCGAAGCCCTACCGTTCGTGATGGGAGACGAACTGCCGAGTGCACCGACGGTTAGTCTCTCGCCGGCACTGGTGGTACGTCGGCGCAGTCGGGTACTGCTGACCGAGGCATACCAGCACATTGGTCAGGCGCTGCGCCAACCTGACGTGCAAGTGCCCGTCGCGCTTGCTCAACTGGTGGTGGACACCGAGCCCGAGCATCGCAACCAGTGGCTCAAGCATCAGGGGGCTGCCAGCGGCGACGTCCTCGGCAGCGACCCGCTGTTTCCGTTGCCCACCAATTCCGTTGCCCACCAACGATGAGCAGATGCATGTCATCGAGCTGCTTCGTTCGGAAACGGGTGTCGTAGTTCAGGGGCCTCCCGGGACCGGCAAGACGCACACGATCGCCAACCTGGTGTCGGCGCTGCTGGCTCGCGGTCAGCGGGTGCTCGTCACCAGCCAAAAGGATCAGGCGCTGCGTGAGCTTCGCGCGAAGGTACCGGCGTCGTTGCGTGACCTGTGCATGTTGATGACCGACGGTAGGAACGCCGCCCTCGAGGTCGGCTCGGGTCTAAGGCGTGTTTCATAAGCCCGGTCAGAGCCACTCGCAGATGATGGTGATGGTCAGGACGGCTTGGAACCGGACGGCCAGCTTGTCGTAGCGGGTGGCCACGCCGCGGTGGCGCTTGAGTCGGGCGATGCCGTTCTCAACGGCATGTCGCATCCGGTAAAGGTCTCGGTCGAACTTCGGCGGGCGTCCGCCGCGGCTGCCCTTGGCTTTGCGGTGGGCGTCCTGGTCGGTCTTGCTCGGGATGCACGCCTTGATGCCACGCTTGCGCAGGTAGGCGCGGTTGCCGCGGCTGGTGTAGGCCTTGTCGGCCAGGACGAGGTCGGGGCTGGTGCGGGGCCGGCCTGCTCCGAGTCGGGTCACCCTGATCCGGCGCAGGACCGGGATGAACTGAGGGCTGTCACCCCGGTGTCCGGCGGTCACGACCATTGATAAGACCTTCTGGCCCTGCTCACAGGCCAGATGCGTCTTGGTGGTCAGACCGCCGCGAGATCGTCCGAGAGCGTGATCAGCGGGTTCGTCGTGCACGCCGCCGGGCGGCTCTTTCTGCAGGTGAGGGTTCCTACGGGCGCCCGCGGCGTGTTGATGGGCGCGGCTGGTCATCGAGTCCACGCTGATCGTCCAGGTGATCCGGTCTTGCGCGTCTGCGGTGGCCTGTGACGCGGCCAGGATCTTGTCCCAGGTCCCATCGCGCTGCCAGCGACGGAACAGGCCGTAGAGCGTCTGCCATGGTCCGTACTCGGCCGGGACGTCACGCCAGGGCGACCCGATCCGGATCCGCCACCTGATCCCGTCGATGAGCTGCCGTTTCTCCCACTTCGGCGGACGACCCTTCGCCGACGCGACAGGCAGCAGCGCGGCGAGCCGCTGCCACTGAGCGTCGGTCAGGTCGTGCCGCCTCGTCACCGCTAAGGTGGCCACGAGGTCTCCGGTATGAAGTTCTTGCTTGGTCGCAGAACCAGATACCGGAGACCTCTTCAGTTGTCGATCACCGCCACACCATGACCTTCATCAGCCACCACGACTTCTGAAACACGCCTTAGTACTGCAACGGCAGTAGGCAAATCGAGTTCGACTCGTGTTCGTTGGTCTGCCTGTGACGGATGTTGATGTTGGCCGGTGGCATGCGGAGTTGGACCGGTTGCACGCGCGGATCGGGCCTCGGTTTCGTCGGTCGGAGCCGCGGCGGCGGGCGCGTCAGTACCTGTGCGGGCTGGTGTCGGGTCTGGGTCGCAAGAACGGCTGGACTCTGGCTGAGCAGGCCGGGGATGTGTCGCCGGACGGGATGCAGCGGTTGTTGCGGTGGGCGGACTGGGATGTCGACGCCGTCCGCGACGATGTGCGGGACTACGTGGTCGAGCACCTCGGCGATCCGGCCGGTGTGCTGATCGTCGACGACACCGGCTTCCTGAAGAAGGGCACGCGGTCGGCCGGGGTGCAACGCCAGTACTCCGGCACCGCGGGGCGGACGGAGAACTGCCAGGTCGGGGTGTTCCTGGCCTATCGCTCCAGCAAGGGCCATGCGTTGATCGATCGGCAGCTCTACCTTCCGGCGTCGTGGACCGATGACCGGGACCGGTGCCGGGCCGCCGGAATCCCCGACGAGGTGGAGTTCGCCACGAAGGTGCAGATGGCCCGCCAGATGCTGGTCCGTGCGTTGGACGCCGGGGTGCCGGTGGGGTGGGTAACCATGGACGAGGCATACGGTCAGTCGAAGTCGCTGCGGTTGTGGTTGGAACACCGGGATGTGGGTTATGTGGTCGCGACCCGCCGCAACGACGACATGATCACCACGTCGATGGGCATCACCCGCGCGGACAAGCTGATCGCGGCCCTGCCGGCTCGGGCGTGGTGCCGGCTGTCCGCCGGCGCTGGCGCCCACGGCCCCCGTGAGTACTGGTGGGCGCGGGTGCCGGTGCGCATCGGCTGGCAGCCCGGTCGCGGGCACTGGCTGCTGGCTCGACGCAGCATCACCACCGGCGAGATCGCTTACTACGTCTGCTACGGACCCCGTCGCACCCGCCTGGTCGACCTCGCCCGCATCGCCGGCGCCCGCTGGGCGGTCGAGGAGTGCTTCCAACAGGCCAAGAACGAAGCCGGCCTCGACGAATACCAGGTCCGCGACTGGCGAGCCTGGTACGCCCACATCACCCTGTCCATGGCCGCCCACGCCTGGCTGTCCGTCGCCCGATCCCTTGCCACAAAAGGGGATCCAGTCCCGGCGACGGCATGATGATCGGCTACACCGTACCGGAGATCCGAAGACTGCTCACCGCACTCGTAGTGCGATCAACTCATCCACCAGAGCGCGTCTGGGCCTGGTCCCGATGGCGCCGACGACGCCAACACCAAGCCCGGACCTGCCACTACCGACGACGCGGCTACCCCTGACAACTGGCGAGACGACGGCGCTCTGACATGATCACGTCGTGCCCGACCTCGAGCCAACAGAAGGCATTCCGTCACCAGAACCGCGTACGTCGGCAGCACGCAGCGATTTGAGCACGCTTCTTGCGCTGCTCCTCATCTCAGCCGTGTTACTGGCGCTGTGTCTCGGCTGCGCCGCCTTCTGGCTATACAACTAATCTCGCCCCGACGGCAGGAGCCGGCCGGAGCACCGCGCTTACTGCCGTTGCAGTACTAGGGCCTGTCCTGTCGATCTTGGATTGACTGGTCAGGTGACGTCACCCCGAGGGATCATGAGGCGTGACCGATGCTGATGCGGTGCTGAGGATTGCGGATTTGCGCCGAGCATGCTCGATGCTGTTGGACGCGGCGGAGAGTCGGTTCGGTCCTCAAATCCAGCTGTCACAGCTCAGCGTCGACTACTACTGGAACGTCGATCTTCGTGCGGCATTCGCGATGGTCTCGCGGCCGGAGCTGGAGATCGACTGCGGGCAGAGCAGCGACGATCTCGCAGAGCTGTCCAGCCTCCTTCAGCGAGATCCGGAGGACGTCGTATCGCTGTGGCACGACGTCCCGCACGTGAGCGGGCTCCTGCGGCTGCTGGCGTACCTCGACCTGCCTGACTCTGGCGAGGTTCGCGGCAACTAGCTGTTGCTGCCGATCACTGGAGCCAGATGATGGCGGCGATGAGGATCAGACTGGAGCGGTAGAGCGATGCGCGTTTGGCGTAGCGGGTAGCCAGGTCGCGCCACTGTTTGAAACGGTTGAAGCAGCGTTCCACGACGTTGCGCTTTTTGTAGATCACCTTGTCGAAGGCTGGTGGTCGCCCGCCGACGCTGCCTCTGGCCGCTCGGCGGGCAACTTGGTCGGTGCGCTCCGGGATGACGTGCCGGATGCCGCGTTGTCGCAGGGCTCGACGAGTTGAGTCATGCGCGTAGCCCTTGTCCGCGATGAGCATGTCGGGGCGTTTTCGGGGCCGGGCCGGGTCCGGGCTCGTTGACCCGGATGGCGTCGAGCAACGCCAGAAGCTGCGGGTTGTCGCCGGCCTGGCCTGGAGTGAGCAGGATCGACAACGGCCGGCCACGTCCGTCGACGGCCAGGTGGATCTTCGTGCTCAGCCCACCGCGGGATCGGCCGATGGCCTCGCCATCTTGCGCACGAGGCGTCGCCGGACTTGCGGGGGAGCCCCTTTTTTGCGGGCGCCAGCGGCATGCTGGTGCGCCCGCACGATCGACGGGTCGATGCTGATCGTCCACTGCACCGGTGTGCCGTCGTCATGGACCTGCGCCACGGCGAGGATCCGATCCCAGGTGCCGTCGGCCGTCCAGCGGCGCAGCCGTTCGTGGCAGGTCTTCCACGGCCCGAAGCGTTCCGGCAGGTCACGCCACGGCGCGCCCGTGCGCAGCTTCCACAAGATCCCGTTGATGACCTGCCGGTGATCCCGCCACCGCCCCCGCGCACCACCCGGCTCCGGCAGCAGCGGCGCGATCACCACCCACGCCTCATCGGTCAGCTCACCACGACGCACCACCGGAACATCGTCAACGATCAACCACTACAAGATCGACAGGACAGGCCCTAGACGAGTGAGTCCTAACGCCCCTGGGTGGTGGAGATAGACGAAGGGTGTTGAGGATCAGTTTGTGACGACCGACCTCAACACCCTTCTGACCGCACTTTACGTGAAGATCGACGATTGGCTCGGGCGGCAGAGTAGGCCCGGGCGGCCACCCAGGCTGTCCGACGCGGAACTGCTCACCCTGGCCGTGGCTCAGGCCCTGCTCGGCGTGCGGTCCGAAGCCCGCTGGTTGCGGTTCGTCCCCGGGCATCTGCCTGGGGCGTTTCCGTACCTGCCCGGGCAGTCCGGCTACAACAAGCGGTTGCGTGCGGCGTTGCCGCTGCTCAAGCGAGCGATCCGCGTGGTCGCGGCGGACACCGACCTGTGGACCGACGCCACCTGGGTGGTCGACTCGACGCCGGTCGAGTGCGGCCGGTCCAGGCCGACGGTGAAACGCTCGGACCTGGCCGGGTGGGCCGGGTACGGCTACTGCGCCTCGCACTCGCGGTTCTTCTGGGGACTGCGGCTGCATCTGATCTGCACCCCGGCCGGCTTGCCGATCACCTGGGCCCTCGCGACACCGAAAGTCGACGAACGTCAGGTCTTGATGGCTGTCCTTGACCACGACCCCGACCTCATAGCCGAGCGTCCAGGACTGCTGATCGTCGCGGACAAGGGATACGTGTCCGCGGAGCTCGACCGGTGGCTGACAGAGCGTGGGGTGCGGTTACTACGGCCGTCGTATCGCAACCGCGTCCCACGCTCGGACGAGCACTTACTGAAACCGATCCGGCAGCTCATCGAGTCCGTCAACGACACGTTGAAGGGCCAACTCGACCTCGAACTGCACGGCGGACGCAGCATCGAAGGCGTCGCGGCACGCGTCGCGCAACGCCTCCTCGCGATGACCGCCGCGATCTGGCACAACCGGACCACCGGCCAACCCGTGACCAGGTCCCTGATCGCCTACGACCACTGACCCCGACTTCGGACTTACTCGTCTAGTACTGCAACGGCAGTAAGCGCGGTGCTCCGGCCGGCTCCTGCCGTCGGGGCGAGATTAGTTGTATAGCCAGAAGGCGGCGCAGCCGAGACACAGCGCCAGTAACACGGCTGAGATGAGGAGCAGCGCAAGAAGCGTGCTCAAATCGCTGCGTGCTGCCGACGTACGCGGTTCTGGTGACGGAATGCCTTCTGTTGGCTCGAGGTCGGGCACGACGTGATCATGTCAGAGCGCCGTCGTCTCGCCAGTTGTCAGGGGTAGCCGCGTCGTCGGTAGTGGCAGGTCCGGGCTTGGTGTTGGCGTCGTCGGCGCCATCGGGACCAGGCCCAGACGCGCTCTGGTGGATGAGTTGATCGCACTACGAGTGCGGTGAGCAGTCTTCGGATCTCCGGTACGGTGTAGCCGATCATCATGCCGTCGCCGGGACTGGATCCCCTTTTGTGGCAAGGGATCGGGCGACGGACAGCCAGGCGTGGGCGGCCATGGACAGGGTGATGTGGGCGTACCAGGCTCGCCAGTCGCGGACCTGGTATTCGTCGAGGCCGGCTTCGTTCTTGGCCTGTTGGAAGCACTCCTCGACCGCCCAGCGGGCGCCGGCGATGCGGGCGAGGTCGACCAGGCGGGTGCGACGGGGTCCGTAGCAGACGTAGTAAGCGATCTCGCCGGTGGTGATGCTGCGTCGAGCCAGCAGCCAGTGCCCGCGACCGGGCTGCCAGCCGATGCGCACCGGCACCCGCGCCCACCAGTACTCACGGGGGCCGTGGGCGCCAGCGCCGGCGGACAGCCGGCACCACGCCCGAGCCGGCAGGGCCGCGATCAGCTTGTCCGCGCGGGTGATGCCCATCGACGTGGTGATCATGTCGTCGTTGCGGCGGGTCGCGACCACATAACCCACATCCCGGTGTTCCAACCACAACCGCAGCGACTTCGACTGACCGTATGCCTCGTCCATGGTTACCCACCCCACCGGCACCCCGGCGTCCAACGCACGGACCAGCATCTGGCGGGCCATCTGCACCTTCGTGGCGAACTCCACCTCGTCGGGGATTCCGGCGGCCCGGCACCGGTCCCGGTCATCGGTCCACGACGCCGGAAGGTAGAGCTGCCGATCGATCAACGCATGGCCCTTGCTGGAGCGATAGGCCAGGAACACCCCGACCTGGCAGTTCTCCGTCCGCCCCGCGGTGCCGGAGTACTGGCGTTGCACCCCGGCCGACCGCGTGCCCTTCTTCAGGAAGCCGGTGTCGTCGACGATCAGCACACCGGCCGGATCGCCGAGGTGCTCGACCACGTAGTCCCGCACATCGTCGCGGACGGCGTCGACATCCCAGTCCGCCCACCGCAACAACCGCTGCATCCCGTCCGGCGACACATCCCCGGCCTGCTCAGCCAGAGTCCAGCCGTTCTTGCGACCCAGACCCGACACCAGCCCGCACAGGTACTGACGCGCCCGCCGCCGCGGCTCCGACCGACGAAACCGAGGCCCGATCCGCGCGTGCAACCGGTCCAACTCCGCATGCCACCGGCCAACATCAACATCCGTCACAGGCAGACCAACGAACACGAGTCGAACTCGATTCGCCTACTGCCGTTGCAGTACTAGCTGAACAGGGCTGGTCAGTGGCACCGTGACGCACACGACGCCGGCAAGTTTTGCTTCAACGGCTGGTGGCGACCGGCCTCGCCGCGGCGTGTCGGCATCGGCTGCACGGCGAGGAGTCCCGAGGTGATCCAGAGCAGCACCGCTGCGACTCGACGAAGACCAGCGGCACCCCCGACCCATGTATGCGCAACCGAGCACCCTGGTCGTGAAAGCGACTGCCCGTCCTCACGGCAAGTTACTAGCCTGGTTTTCCTATGGGTTTGGCCAAGTCCCGGAAGGGGCCGACGTTAGCCGGTGGGTGAGCTCATCGAGGCAGGCGGCGGAATCGGTGGCGGTGGACATTTCGTAGTGGGTGCTGGTAACGGCGCCTGTGGAGATCTGGGCGAGGTCAAGGTCGGCTTCGCCGCTGGCCCAGACGGTGAGCTGGGCCTCGTGGTCGGTGGTGGTGCAGACGATCCAGGCCGCTGACTTGTCGCGGGTGGGTCCGCGATGCAGTTCCCATCGCACGCCTGCGCTGTTCCATTGGCTGGCGCGGGGCATCGGCGAAGTCGTCGAGGTCCAGGCCCATCACGCCGTTGATGCTAGAGCCGGCAGCGGCCGGGGCTGGTAGGGAAGACAACGTCTGGGGTGCATGAACTGGCCATCGGCGATCTGTTCAGGGTTCAGTCCTGGGGTGCCGTCATCGAGTGACTGCTTCTGGCATCGCCCATCTCCACAACGCAGTTCTGGCGGGATGACGCCAGCACTGCGGCAAGCTCACCTCCCACCGATTACGAGGCACCGATTAGGTTTTCGAGCTCAACGGTAATTCCGAGACAAGTAATGCCACCAACCCTTCCAGGTCATGTCCAGCCATCCGGGGTAGCGTCGCCGCCGAGACGTCGAGGAGGGTGCACCGACGCTCGTTAAGACCCCGTCACGAGATACCACAGATGGCACCGGTACGAGCGCGGCGAGTCGCTGTTGAACAGCGCCGGGACGATTGCTCACCATGCGCATCGACCTCTGCCGCAAGACTGGTCTCGTCACTCCATCGTCCAGTCCGTTTGTTCAGCCATACCTATCCATTGGTATCTTTGAGTCGGGGCGCACTCACCAGGTACGCCCCGACCAAAGGATGGTCAAGGGGTATCGTCACTCGACTTTCCATTCCTGTCGCCTCTCCCCGTGAAGCCGGCACACCGACATTCACGCTCACCAAGACCGACGTGGTTGAATCAGTACCGTCAATAGTGTTGATCGACTGAAGGGTCAGCTTCGCACTCCTGATCGTGGCGTGAACCCAGGAAGCAAGTTTCCATGGCAGAGGCGCCCGGCCTGGCACGCGGAACCCACCACACCCTTACGAGACCGTTCGTGAATCAGCCCGTACGCTCCCAGCTCAGCGCGATCTCGCTATACGCCTGATAGACGGCAAGAGTCCGGTGGGCCGCAGCCAGCGAGAGCACTCGGACTCGCTCCACGGTCAGTTCACCACACGCCACCTCGCTCCGGCCCACCTTCAGCTTGCTGAGTACGTGATGCGTTCTTACAGCTTCCATGCCGGCGACCCGAACACATATTGGGAGCCACAGAACGACCTTCGCGCTTGACAGTCACTGCGAGACTTCCGTTTGACGGCAGCAGTGATGGCGCATCGAGAGGGCGAGCGCAACTGACAACCCGCCGCGACTCCGATACACAATAGCAAGCGCGCAACGGAGTGACACCAGCACTGCCCGTACCGATGCCACTCCGGGCTCCAGGAAATGCAATCTCTCGCCGATTCGCATGGCGAGCAGTCCTCAGAGAATGCGTGCCGCAGCTTCCTTGCCGCGTGAACCGACAGACTGTCACGGGAAGTTGACGGTCACGGCAGAACACGCAAGCCTCAACACTAATCTAGTGAATACCCCTCGAGCCATTTCCATTCCCCTGGCAACTCTCGCAGCCTGGAAAGGCAATACTCTAGCGCCTCTCGTAGATTACGGAAGTCTGAATGAATTGCTCGAAGATCACCCAGCGGCGGCCCCGAGAGTGTGACCGTCCAGGGCTTTTGCCCAAATCCGAGGCGCTCATGATCGACTTTTAGAATCATGGTCACACCATGGCGACCAAGATCCTCCATGAGCTCCGGCAGGCCGAACCCCGTCTCAAGCACTAGAACCCCCTTAGCATACGTGCGATCTCGCCAACCTCCATGCTGTGACCCTTCTTGTTGGAATCGCCTACTCGGGCCACCACGCTCCATAGTTCATCAGAATTTGGTCCACTGATGATGTTATTTCTCTGCATTAATTCCGACACAACCGCATGGGCTGTACGCTTGTTCCCGTTATTATACATATGGGCGCCCGCAATATCCCGCAACAACACTGCTGATTTCTCCCAGAAACTATCGTAGCGAGTTGCATTGGTCAGCGCGTTGGCGGCAGATCCGTTATATACGTGCGTGCCTTCGAAGTTACGGTTGATGCCGTCGATTTCATCTGCGGAGATGCCGTTCTTGAAACCTCCGTCGCCTGCCTTCTTGCTGGTCGTCCCACTGTCGTTCTTGGCAGGCTTGCCCTTGTTGCCTGAATCTGGCTTCTTAGTAGGGGGTGTTGGCGGCTTTGGCGTGACCGAAAGGTCTTTCGCCCGCGCCTCAGCCTTGATTTTGGCAATCTCGTCGGCTTCTATCGCAGGGTTGATTCTGGGCTCGACCTTGCCCCTGGTGGCTCGACTGATGAGTTTCTGCGCTTTGTCGCCTAGCGCCTTCTCAACCTTTTTGCAGATGCTTTTGGCTACGCCGCAGATCGGAGGGCCAGGCATGAGCGCCTCGGCAGCGGCATCATAATTGCCTTCATAGATGTAGAAGGCTGTGTTCCCGGCATCCGCCACTGACCCCAGGAGAGGGACGGCGGATAGTACATCCAGGGCTCGGTGGATAGCCTTGTTGTTGACCAAGCCGTCATCGCGGCGAGTGGTCTTGGTTTTCTTTCCGCCTTCGATGATCGCCTGGCAATCGTAGGCACTTCCGCCCTCGGTGCACTTTGCATCCCAGTTGCCCGTCGGCTTGTCGACTCCTGCGTATTCGGCGATGATGCGGCCGCTGGGGTCGCTGTAGGTGGTGGGGTTGTTCGCGGCGTAGGTGTACGCCGGAAGTTGTTGAGGATTTCCTGGGTCGTTGACCGGGTCGACGGATATGAACCGGCCGATGGTGGGGTCGTATTCTCGGGCGCCTAGGTGGGTGAGGCCTGTCGGGTCTTGGTAGCCGCCGAGGAAGCCCTGCTTGTTAGGCCAGGACACCGCGGCCCCTCGGGGTGCGCCGTACGGGGTTTGTCGACGCTGGGTGATCGTCTGGTTGGTGTCGTTGGCGACGCTGACTTGGGCGGTGCCCTGGTGGTCGCTGGCAAGCCAGGTGATGCCGGTGAGCGTCCGTTGGGCGATGGTCTCGCCGTTGAACGAGTAGTACCTGGTGGCGGTCACTTGGCCGGTGCTGGCGTTGCGTCGGACTTCTTGGTCGCCGAGGAACAGGGTGCTGCCGGTGGCGTCCTTGGCGATGAGTCGGTTGCCGGAGGCGTCGTAGGTGTAGGAGTTCGTGCCGGTGCTGTCGGTCAGTTTGTCGAGTTGACCCTCGACGGTCCAGGTCAGGGTTTGCGGGCCGGCCGGGCCTGGGCGGGTTGTGGTGTTGCCGGACTCGTCGTAGGTGTACGACCCGGTGGTGGTGCCGGTGTTGTCGGTTCGGCTCCACCCGTCGAGGCGGTGTGGTTGGTTCGCCTTCGGGGAGGGGTAGGTGTAGTCGGTGGTCACCGTGCCGGTGGGCGTGCCCCGCTCGGTTTGCTTGAGCCGGTTGCCGATGCGGCCCTTGGGGTCGTCCGGCGCGCCGAAGGACCACTGTTGCCAGTACGGTGCCGGGCCGCCCAGTTGTGACTCGGCGGTCGGTGCGGTCTTGCAGTCTGTCGAGGTGGACGCGGGCGTCCACGCCTCGGTCAGTCGTCGCTGATGGTCGTAGGTGAAGCACTGGATGTCGCGCGGTCGCGCGACGGAATTGTCGTCAATTTTGAGGAGGTTGCCAGCCTCGTCGTATCCGTAGGAGACGGCGGCGATGGGAGCCGGCGACGTGGATCGGGTGATGGAGCTGCTCTTGACCCGTCCGGTGGCGTCGTCGTAGTAGTTGGCGGTTTGGACGAACTTGGCCCCGGTGAATTCAGCAGCGCGGGTGATGGTGCTCAGTTCGTACAGGTTGGTGTAGCTCGATTGGATGGCGTAGTAGCTGACGTCTCCGTAATCCGTGGCAAGGCGATCCGACATCGCGTACGTCGGGTCGTACTTGTAGGTCAGGACCTCTTGGTCGAGTCCGCCGGCGGCCGGAAGGGTGACGGTGTTGGGTGAGCCGTCGACCCGGAAGGTGGCCTTCGAGGTGAAGCTGCAGGTGGTCGCGCCGATGCCGCAGAAGCCTGCTTGGGACGCCGGCAGGGTGAGTTTGGTCTGCGTCGGCCGGTACAGCGTGTCCACGCTGACGGTCTCGCTGCGGTACTCGTCGGTGCCGATCCATCGGGACGACGAGGAGGTCAGGCCCTTCAGCGGCGAGTCGTAGGTGTTCTCGACGCGTTTTTGTCCGGTCAGACTGCCCTCGCGGACAGTCTGGGGACGGCCGATTCGGTCGTAGGTGTAGTACAGGTCCGGGGTGTCCGGCCGCGCGTCGGTGGTTTGCTCCAGTTCGCCCCGGTCGTTATAGGCCAGGGTGGTGGTGCCGGAGTCGGGGTCCTGGGAGGAGGTCAACCGACCCTGGATGTCGTACGTGTAGGACCACGAGTTGCCTGAGGCGTCGGTGACGGACGCCAGCTGACCCACCGGGTGGTACGTGTAGCTGGTCTCGTCGTACGTGCCGGTCGCGGTGCGGCCGTGGTACTGCCACAGCTTTTCCACTCGGCCGTGCGCGTCGGTCCACGCGGTCGTCGCCGACTCACCGGCCGACGGCACGACGGTGGTGTGGTCACCGTGGTAGGTGGTGGAGGTGCGGGCCTTCTCGACCTGGACGCTTGCCTGGGATGCCAGCAGCAGCGCGTGTGTGGGTCGACCTGCCCCGTCGAACAGGGTCTTGGTCTGGCTGGGGATGTCCTGGTCCAGCCCGGAGTAGAGCGCCGTGCTGGGCGCCGCGCTGTTGTAGTAGGCGGCGTTGGCCTTGTAGACCCGGCCGGTAGCGTCGTAGAACGTGTCGGTCAGGATGCGTCCGCCGCCGTAGGCAGCCTCCTGCGTCTGTCGGGGCCGGCCGAGCGCGTCGAGCAGTTCGTAGCCGGTGTCGTAGGTGCCATTGGTGTTCAGCGAGCGGGAGGTGACCGACGATGGCGCGGACTTGGACAGGGTGTAGGTGAAGCTGGAGGACGGGGTGTCCGGGAAGGTCGTCCTGCTTCGTCCCGGGATCCAGACGGATGTGGTGCGCCCCATGGCGTCGTAGGCCACTTCGGTGACACGGTCGTTGGGGTCGGTGCTTTTCGTTGGTAGCCCGAACGTCGGGTCGATGTCGACCGAGTTGGTCCAGAGCAGCGGGTTGGTTGAGACGATCTTGGTGACCAGGCCGCCGCTTTCCGGGGTGTATGCCGTGGTCGACGTCTCGCCGGCGATGTCGGTGGATTCCTTGAGCCGGCCGACGTCGTCGTACTTGCCGGTGAAGGTCTGCTGGTAGCTGCGGGTGCCGCTGGCGAAACCCTTGATCGTCTCGATCGCGGTCACCAGACCCTTGGTGGGTGTGGCGCCGTAGCCGAGGGAGTCGAAGCTGAACTTGGTGTCGGCGGTGATCTGGCTCTGCGTTGTTGGCTCGGTGGCGCAGGGTCCCGCCCAGCCGTGGGTGCGCTTGACCGGCGTCAGCAACCAGGTGGAGATGTTTTGGGCGTACTCGGTCTTGACGCACCCCTCGTCGCCGGTCTTGGCGTCGTCGCCACCGTCCTGCACGCTCGTGGGCATGCCGTAGGTGTTGTCGAACGTGGTCGTGGTGGTGGACCGGCGGATTCCGCTGTCGGTGCTGGCGCGGCTGTGGACCTCCGCGACCCGGGCGAAGCGGGCCTCCGCACCCGGTGTGCCCGCGCGGGACGCGGTGGGCGGGTTTGAGCGCCACATGTCGTTGACGGTGGCGGCGAGGATCGTCGAGCCGAGCCAGACGATGTGCTCGCGGGGGGTGCCCGAATAGTGGTCGTAGTCGTTGGCGGGGCCACCGTCGCGGCCCTGCACCTGGGTGGTGCGGGTGCCGCCTGCGGCGAGCTTGTCGCCGTACATGCCGCGGAAGTAGAGCGTTTCCGACTTGACCCGTGCGGTCCCCTCACCGACGTAGGTGATGACGGTGGGATAGCCCCGCCACTGCGACCAGGTCATCCGGTCGTCAGGGGTGATCCCGTCATCGTCGTCGTGATGCCAGAGCGGTTCGTTATCGTCGTTGACGTACTCGTAGGCGGTTCGCACTGGCCGCGCGCCACCGGTGTGGTCGATCTGTTGCACCTCGGTCACGACGTACTTGTGGAAGTAGTCGGTGAGCACATCGAGTTTGCCCGGGGGCGTCCATCGGACCGGGTAGCAGCGCAGATGGTTACTGTCCAGAGCGGTGGGCGTGGGCATGGTGCCGCCCTTGGCGCACTGGCGGGAGCTGTAGGTCACATAGATCTCACCGCCGGTCTCCAGCCTGATGGAGTTGACCCGCCACCAGTTCATCGCCAGCGCCCAGTCGCTGCCGGAGGCGTCGACCCGGTTCTGCATCTGCATGCCCGAGAAGGTCACCTCGGGCGCGGTCACCGTCGTGCCGTTCAGCCCGCGGTGGGTGATGCCGTCGAGCCAGAGTCCTGCGCGGGTGCCGTCGCCCGGGTCGGGGAAGCTCTGCCGCAACGTCCAGGAGTCAGCGGGCTGGTACGACGAGGTGACGGCCTTCCACGCCATCGTGGTGACCACCGTCGTGCGCTTCGCCGACCAGAAGGTGGGCGACCCGATCTGGCAGGGGTTGGTTGTCGCCGTGCATTCCTGGTCCCAGGGGGTGTCGGGCCAGGTCGTGGCATTCTTCGTGGTGCAGTTGGACAGACACCGGTCGACGTTGATGAACTCGACCCGTCCCGGGGCATTCTGAACGTAGGGGCTGACCGAGGAGTATTCGGTGCTGTCGCGGTTGTCGGTGCCGTAGTCGATGCGCGTCAGGTAGCCCGCCCGGTCATACGACACCGGCGAGGTCATGCTCCGGTTCTTGGCGTAGTAGTTGGTTTCCTTGGTCCACCAGAAGGACATGGTGTTGCCGTGCAGGTCCTGGACGTAGTCCAGGTTCCACCGCCAGGCCTGCTTCTTGCCGCCACAGTCAGACGCGGCGAAGGTCAAGCCGTTGCACGGCTCGCCAGGGTTGTTGCCGTACACCGGGACGGTCAGGACGGAGTTGGTGACCGGACGGTTAGCGCTCCACCCGGGCAGTTGGTGGCGCCCGAACCAGTACTGCGTCCCGTCGACGGTGGTGAGCTTCCAGTACTCGTTGTCGTCGTCGCCGTTGGCGTAGGCCGGCGACTTCAACAACTCAATCTTGGAGCCGTCCTCCTTACGGGGATGCCACTTACCGTCGCTGCCCTTGAGCAGTTCCATCGTCGAGCCGCCGAGGGACAGGACCGCGTTCTCCGGCCCCCAACACAGATCCCCCGTCTCGACGGTGTTGTTGGCGTTGCCGTCCATGTCGTCCGCGCAGGCCTTGTACCGACGCTCAACAAAGCCCGGCGAGTAGTCGAAGCCCTCGCCGATGGCGCCGGGCTGGTTGTTCGTCGCGGCCTGGCGCCCATCGACCGACTGTGACGAGTAGGACAAGCCAAGGCTCGGTGAGGGCCCTCCCGGGCTGGGCGGAACCCGCATCGGATAGGACCAGTTGAAGCTGCCCGTGGAGCCGCTGTGCTCCCAGGATGACGCGGGAGCAAGGCTGGAAGCGGAGTAGTCACCGGCGCCACCGAAGGTGCCGGCAACGAGGGCGACCATGGTGCCGGTCGTCGCCGCGGTCGCGCGCAGCCCCAGCCGCTTCGCGTCCGTGCTCGACAGCGCCGGCGAGATCGCCGACGCCACCACCGATGCTGAGGCGGTCTGGGTCCGCGCATCGTTGCGTGACGGCAGCGGCGTCAACTCGCAACCCGTGGCGTTCGGGGTGGTCATGGCGCATTCCGGCACTTCGACGAGGCGAAGCCGCGACGACCAGTCCGCGCCGTACGCCGAGGCGAACCCGGCGTAGTTCACGCCCACCTCTACCTGCCCGGGCGATGCCTCACCATCCGTGCGCCCCACGCGCAGCAGGAGACCCCCGCGCACGCCCACGGCGTCGGCCCTGTCCTTGGGCAGGACTTCGACGCGCACCTTACTCGGAGCGGTGGCGGGCGCCTTAGCGATTGCCGCCGTCGTCTCCGGCCGCACCGTCACCGGTAGCGCCCCGACCTTCACCGCGGTAGCCGCTGCGGCGGACCGTGCACCCGCCGGCGCGAGGCTCACCTCGGCAGCACCCGCGGCTGGCCACACGGGCGCCGGGCGGGTCACCTTGGCCGCGGCCTCCTCCGGCTCACCGCCGGGCTTCGTCGGGGTGACGGGCTGGACCGGCACGGACTCGTAGCGTTGCGCCTCGAGACGCTTCGCCTGGGCGACCTGCTGTGCCTGAGCGGGCACCTGCCCTCCGAGGGTGCTGACAAGCACCCCGAGTAGACCGGCGGCGATGGCCTTGCGGCTCCTCGCCGCCCCGGCGCCAAAGGTCGACCCGCGCCGCGGTGAGCGGCTTGGTCGACTAGGTCTGACCGTCTTCATGATGTCCCTTCCGAGGGGATGACAGCACGCCAGAGGCTCCGACGTGGTGAACAAGAGGGGTCACCAGCCAGGCCGCCGCGTCGGCGTAGTCCACGTCGTGGATGGCCTTGCACGCGTCGGCCCGGCCGATGCCCAGCGGGAGAGGCAGCTGTGGGAAGCATTGCTGCCACGGCGATTGCCCGAGGGGGACGAGCTTCCCGGTGCCGCGTCATTCGCTACGACGAGAGTTCCTTTGGCGCACCCACTAGGTCGCAACGGTTCGTTTCCGGCAACCGGCTGTGTCCGGCGGGGTCTCCGGGGCCGGCCAGGCTGCCGCCGCCCCGGAGCCCTCGACCATCAGTCGTTACACCTCATTGGCGTAGGCAAGGACCTCCGCGTCGGTCAGCGCACCCTGCCACACCCGGACCGTGCTCATCGCGCCGTTGACGAAGTCGCCGCTGTCGGAGGAGCCGATCCGCAGCGATCCGCCGGTCGCGAACAACGGGGGGACGTCCTTCTCGCCGACAGAAGCGCCGTTGACATACAGCTTCAATTTCTTCGTGTTCGAGTCGTAGGTCGCCGCGAGGTGTACCCACTGGTTGAGGATCGGCGCGTCGCTCCACTTAACCGTGGTGTAGCTGACGTTCGGCTCGGGCTGGTCTCTGTCGGGCACCACGATGGCCCACCCTGGCGACGACCCGGCTTGTCGTTGCAGGTAGAAGGCGCACCGCGACACACCGCACTGGGAGAGCACGGTGTGGAAGCTGGTGAAGGCCGTCGGTTTCACCCATGCCGCCACGGTCCACGAACCCTCGGTGCGCAGCAACTGCCCCGCAGTGGTTGCGGTGCCGCTGCTCCCGTCCAGGCACAGCGCGTCGCCGCCAGTGGGTCCCTGCCCCTCGCAGATGGTCGCGCTGGGGGCGGCGGTGAGGTTGACCGGCCGGTTGTATCCCGAGGAGTCGCCCTGCTGATGGGCCGTGGCGGCGAGATCAACGTCATCCAGGATCCACTCGCCGACGAGCTTCGGCTTGAGCATCTCCTGCAGTTCTACCTGGTCGACCACCCGGTCCCACAGCTGAACCTCGTCGACGTCACCGTCGAAGTAGTTCGTCTCCACGGCGTTGTACCGCACCCGACCCACCTGCAGGACGCCAGTGGACTTCCACAGCGAACTCAACGCCTGCGTTCCCGCCGGCTGCCCGTTGACGAAGATCCGGATCTCTTTCGCGCCAGCGTCGTAGACGCCGACGATGTGTTGCCAGACGCCGATCGGCGCGATTGTGCTGGAGGCGACCGAGGTGCGGGTATGGGTGCTGCTGTCAGCGGAGAACGTGTGGAAGTACCAGTTGCCGCCCTTGTCCCGCTGCAGCTGCCACGCGCCGTTGTTCGTGCCATTCACCGCGACGACCGAGCCGAAGGTGTTGGTGCTGATGACCCGCGCCCAGGCCGCCACGCTAAAGCTGCGCGACGAGTCGATCGGCGGGGCTGTCGAGGTGGCCGCCCATCCCTTGTTCGTGCCGAACCCCAACGCCCGATCGGGTGTGGTGTTTTTGCGGGTGCCATGCACCCAACTCTCCGACCACCCCACAGCGCTGGTCAGGGTCAGGTTGGGTCCGCCTGCCGGGGTCGTCGCGGCGGCGGACCCGGTTCCCTCGTCCATCTTCCAGACGGCCTTCGGCGCCGAGTAGCCCAAGGCCAGGAACTTGTAGTCGTACTTATCCGATGAATTGCCCGCTCGGTCGCGGCTGCGCACCGTGAGAACGTTCTCGCCGATAGCAGTTGGCGTCACCCACACGTCGGCCGAGCCGCCCAGCGTGGCGGCCTGCACCGTCATCTCCGGCCCATTGCCGAGCTTGTAGACGTAGTCGTAGACGTCGGCAGCGCCGTTCGCGGAGAACGTGAACTTCCCGGACAGACCGACCGATCCCTGAGCGTCCACGTTCGTGCCGTTAGGCGGGGCCTCAAGGTAGGGGTCGTCGCCGATCGCGGTCACCCTCGGTCGCTGCCCGGGCGCCGAGTAGTCCACGTAGAACTCGCACCACGGTGAGCCCGTTGACGCGCCACCGAGGGTGTCCTTGGTCTGTATCTGCCACCGGTAGACGTCACCGTCGACGGTTTTGGTGGTGACCTGCACCTCGGCCTTCGCCCCCGGTGCGACACCCGAGTCGGTCTTCGGCCAGCCCTGCAGACCCGTCCACGCACCGTTGACGAGCTTTTGAAGAGTGAAGACTCCGCTCAGCGACCCGCCGTTGCTGCCATCCGGGTCGGACACCGTCGCCTTCAGCCACGGGTAGTCCGACCGCACCATCGGCCGCGACGCCCCCGTCACGCAGGCCTGCGCCGGACCCGTATAGCCCGCGTGCGTCGACAGTTGCGCCGCGGTCGGCGTGTTCGGGTTGCTGTTGTACTCCACCGACAATTTGGTGAGCACCGGGTCGAACTTTTTCCACCACGTACTGGTCGACTCCGACGACCCGTTCGACTTCCGAGTCGACAGCACAAGGGTGTAGTTGCCCTGACCCCGGGCGTCGGACACGTCCGCGCTGAGCTTGTCCCCGGAGAACTCCATCGGCATATCCGGCTGCGGGTCGTTATCGCAACCCTCGCCGCCGGACGGTTTGTGCGCGTGCCCGGAACGCTCGTCCAGCCACAACGCTAGGTTCGGCCCATCCCATGACTGCTTGCCCGGACTCGTCAAGTCCGCTGAGCGCCACAGGTTCACGGGCGTGTTAACACAGTCGTAGGAGTGGGTCATCTCGGTCAGGAATTTGGCCGAGCGCACACTCTTCCCGCTCAAGGAGGAGAGATTGAACGCGAAGAATGACCGGTATAAGCCGCTGCCGGCCGGATCCTGGCCAACCCGGGCGACGCCATCGTCGCGGGTCGCGTTCTCGGAGCCCGCATAACCCCAGCGCAGCTTGTTGAACGTCGACCACGGGTCGATCACCACGGGAAAGACGGTCTCGTCGTTGCGCAGCAACGACAGGTCCGGCCGGATCACGAGGTCGCTGCCCTGAACCTCCACCGGCAGCTCCGCAGTGCGCGCCAGATCCGGCGCCGACTGCAAACCCTCCTGACTCACTTTGGCAGCGGCGCGGGCATTCCCGGCCGGCGCCGAGGCGGCACCGGAGGAGTCCCACATCAACGCGTCACCGGCGGACAGCAGCGACTGACCCGATCCGTTCACCACCTCGAAGCCCCCGCTGGCGCGCTCGCGCGTCGTCAACCCCGGGGCGTCAAGCCGGAACCGCAGCGTCTCCAGCGCCGGATTAGCCGCCGCCTGCGCCGACTTCACCACCAGCACCCACGTGAAACCGTCCACCAGCGCCCGCAGCCGAAGATCCACCTCCGGTAGCACCGAGTCATACACAGCCGCGTCGCCCTCGATCCGAGGAGCAGGAAGCGCACCCGGCCACGTCAACGACACCTGCGAACCCGCCACCGGCAGCGTGACAGCAGGAGCGGTCCCACCGGCTGAGAAGACGACATCGGCCAGTGTCGCCCCCGGCGCCACGGTCCCGTCCGGCCTGCGCTGAAGCGCGGTATCGATGCTCCACCAGCCACTAGCGTCCGTGCGCCTCTTCCAGCGAGGCGTGGCGTAGGACTCCAGAACAAGCGAGCCCTCTGGCGTCGCCACCACCCGGGAGGTCTCCGACCGAAGGCGAGACGCCTCAACCGGCCGGCCCAAGCGCGTTGCGGCAGCGATCGCATCAGACTCAGACAGATCGACGGCAGCACCCGGGTTCACGACGTCGGGCTCCCTGGCGTCAGCCCGTTGAGGAAGCACAACAGCGGTAGAAACAGCCACTGCGAGGGCTGTCGCAGTGATCTGCAGCCGACGCCACCGAGCGGCTGCAGATGTGTGGGGCTCTGGCACCAAATCTCCTGAGTGATAAGGATGTCGCTACTACCAATGGA
This sequence comes from Micromonospora sp. WMMD1120, assembly GCF_029626235.1. Lineage (NCBI taxonomy): Bacteria > Bacillati > Actinomycetota > Actinomycetes > Micromonosporales > Micromonosporaceae > Micromonospora > Micromonospora sp. WMMD1120. The sequence goes on from NZ_JARUBO010000005.1 coordinate 6,905,707, forward strand.
TCGGGGTTGGGCCGGACGGTAATTGAGGGATGGCCAGGATCCGTTTATGGGCGAGGACCGCGTCGGTTGCCGCTTCACCACAAACCACCGTTGGCAGGGCGAGCGACCGAAGCAGTGCGAGAGGATGTTGATTCGGTTTACTTGAGAACCTTGAACGGCAACGAACCGCGACAGTAACCGCCGGAAATCCACGTCTTTTAACGAAATGGTCGACGGCCGAACCGCGTCACATCTGGTGGATAGACCCGAAGCGAAACCGGAGCGACCGCGCTGTCGGCCACATGGACGAAGACGTCCACCTGGCCCAGGCTTTCTCGTTGCCCAACGTGACTCCGCACGTCGCCCTCCCCCGTGATCAACTGGCATGAACGTAAGGACCGACAACCGTTCGTGTCAACCACAACACTGAGCGCTACTTTGGGTAGCTGCCGAAAGCAATGCGATCAGGAGGAAACACCCCTGGCGGGCACCGAACGTCACATCGGCCAACGCCACCTGCCCCTCGCCGCGTGGATAAGCAACCCCTTGACAACAATCTCCACGGCAGATCCAACGGGGTTGCCACCCCGATGGCGCAGCAGGTCACTGCGCTACGCCAGCGACCAATCGGCGTCTCCGTCCTTGACCGTGGCCTCGTTGTAGGTGGTTGAGTTGGGCGAGGGCCACCTGCCACCTGCCACCTGCCACCTGCTACCTGCTACCTGCTACCTGCTACCTGCTACCTGCTACCTGCTACCTGCTACCTGCTACCTGCTACCTGGGAAGGATCGGCTGTCCACCGCTTCGCCGTGCGGGTTGACCATGCTGGTTGCCTGGGCTGCGAGGAAGGCGGACAGGGTGGTGAGAGCGGTGGCGACGATCGCGGTGTTGACGCGGAGAAGCGGCACCGGGTGAAAGCCCCAGGGTTGTGGTCCCGGTGATGCCGGTTCGGTTCCGCCCAGTCACCCCAAGGGAGTGCGCCACAGATGGTGAGAGGTAGGCCGGGTTGTAACCCCGATGCATTCGCGCTCGGGGAGTTCGAATCTCTCCACTCCCACCACGCCCTCGTAGTTCGGCGCATAGAGCACTAGGCTCCGAGCCTGAGGGCCGCTGGTTCGATCCCAGCCGGGGGGCACGTCGCATAGCTATCCAACAAGCGAGGCGAACCGCGCCGGGCACGTCATCGATACAATGGCTCTGGGTCTGTTAACGAGACGGAAGTTTGGCCCGTGCCTGAGATTCTCGTCGTCATTCGCAATTCTCTCGACAACATTGAAGAGTTGGCGATTACGGTTGCTTCGCCCGCGAAGTCCATCGGGATACGTAAACTAAGACGACCATGTTCGCCTGTTACTCCTGATGCCAACTCAACGCCTCCTCCGCTTGCCGCAACATTTGCTCCTGGCAGCGGCAGAGTAAGGCAGCTCTTCCCTCCCACCTCCGGACACGATGACGCGTTAACAGACACATCAATCCGACGGTCGACATCAGACAAACAAGAATCGAGGGCGGCCAATAATACGACACGGACTGCGATGACGCTTACAACCCTGCACTTCACATAACCCCCTCGGCGAAGATAGCCAGAGGACCCACCGGCTCGATCAGCAACCGTTTGGGTCCGCAGCGTCCAAGTGTGATGCTCCCGCCCATACGCTGCGCCGTGCCTGAGGTGTAGAACCCCATACGGGTCCGCTTCGCGCCGACCCTTGAGGCTTGGCTGGATAAGCAACTGGGTGTCGACGACAGCGAGTCAAGCGGCAAGCCTGCGGACTCTAGTTCACCGCCCGGGCACGGCAGCCCTTTCAATTGGGCAACCCATCGGAGGTACGTGAGGCCACAGACGGCCGGCGACGCTGGATCCTGCACCCTAACGAGTACGTGGGCACGGTGACAGCGAGCCCTGATCTCACCTTCGCCGGCCACGACGTGTACGGGTTTGGCACGAACGCCCTAACGACGACCGAGCGCGCCCGCCGGTCACGGCAGTCAGTCCACCGCCTCATCGCTAAAGTCGAGCTCGTCGTCGTCTTCGGGCAGGACATTGCTGAACCAGACTCGGATCAGATACTCCCGACCCCGTCGCACGGTGTGAACAGGGCAAGCCAGGCTGTTGCAACCGTTTCTGACAGCCGCTCGTCGAGGCGTCGCAACGCCGCTCGGGTCTCGCCGCGACCCCGGTACTGCATCTGCACGGTGTACACGCCCGGTCCGTCCGGGAGATCGATCCCGCCGACAGCGGTCCCGCTGCCGTCTCCTATTTGCAGCACGCCACTGGGACATGTCAGCCCAAAAGTCAGGACGTCATCGAAACCGTCGGCCGAGCCGCCCGGCCGGTTCCAAACCTCTAAGCGGGCTCGCACCTTGATCAAATCTTGAGCCGCCGTTACGTACACCTCGTAGCCTGTGGTGGCGGCGCCAGTCTCGTAAGCTTGAACGAGGGCCTGGTAGGCGCCGACCGCGGCATCGCACTCTTCATCTCGAAGGGTGAATGATCGGTGGTCTGGCCTGAACAGCAACTCGTGGTAAGTGACAGGGCCTGTCATTGTTTCCCTCCGCTGGGCGACGCTCGCCGTTGCTCTAGCCTCGGCCCTTCGGTAAGGGCTGTCCACGGGCTGGGCTGAGAACGAAGAAGTGCCTTCTGATCTGGGAAAATAGGGCTTGTCGAGAGTCCCATGTTCCTGTCACGGAAGGCACTTGCTGGGTGAAGGTTACCGCAACACGTCCGAAGATCATGGTGACCGGCGGCGGGCGGGGCGTGGTGGGTCACGTCGGTGCCCGGCTGCTCGCTGATCTGGCCGACACGACGGGGTTGACCAGCATGTTCAGTGACGCCTTGGCTGGGCTGCGGCAGAGGCAGGGCGGACATGACCCTGGCCGGATCGCCGTGGATCTGGCGGTGATGCTCGCCGACGGCGGCGAGGCCATCGCTGATCTGGCGGTGCTGCGGGACCAGCCGGGGTTGTTCGGGTCGGTCGCCTCTGACCCGACCGCGTGGCGGCTGTTGTCGCAGGTGGACGAGGCTCTGTTGGCCGGTTTGCGTGCCGCGCGGGCCCGAGCCCGTGAGGTCGCCTGGGCCCAACATGCCGAGGTTCGTGGTCACCTTCCGCAGCCGATGGTGGCGGGCCGGCAGGTCGAGGGTCTGGTCCTGGACATCGACGCGACGATCGTGATCTGCCATTCCGAGAAGGAAGCGGCGACCCGTACCTGGAAAAAGACGTTCGGCTACCACCCGCTGCTGTGTTTCCTGGACAACACCGGCGAAGCTATGGCTGGTCTGCTGCGGGAAGGCCGAGCCGGGTCGAACACCACCGCCGACCACATCACCGTCCTGGACCAGGCCCTCGCGCAGATCCCCGACGCCGTTCGGCACGGCACCCCGATCCTGCTGCGCGCCGATTCAGCCGGCAGTAGTCACGGCTTCCTCGCCCACGTCCGCAGCCTGCGGCAGCAGCACCTGGACATCCGGTTCTCCGTCGGCGCCGCGATCACCGAGCCGGTCCGGGCCGCGATCCAGGCCGCCACCGGCTGGGTCCCCGCCGTCGACACCGACGGTGAACTGAGCGACCACGCCGAGGTCTGCGAGATCACCGGCCTCATCGACGCCGCCGGCTGGCCCGAGGGCACCCGATTCCTGGTCCGCCGCGAACGCCCGCACCCCGGCGCCCAACTGACCTTGTTCGACACCATCGAGGGGTGGCGGCACCAGGTCGTCGCCACCGACACCCCACCCGGCGGCGGCAGCATCCAGCACCTCGAGGCCCGACACCGCGCTCACGCCCGCGTCGAGGACCGCATCCGCTGCGGCAAGGACACCGGCTTCGGCCGGTTCCCGTCCCGAGTCTTCGCGATCAATCAGGCCTGGCTCCACCTCGCGCTGACCGGCATCGACCTGATCGCCTGGACCCAAACCCTGCTCCTGCACGGTGACCTCGCCCGCGCGGAGCCGAAGAAACTGCGCTACCGCCTCCTGCACGTCGGGGCCCGCCTCACCCGCACCGCCCGCCGGACCCGCCTCGCCATCACCGCCGACTGGCCGTGGACCGACGCCCTGACCAGCGCATTCAACCGACTCGCCGCACTGCCACGACCCGCCGGCTGACCCCGAAGCCTCACCCTCGACCCGCAGCACGGAGGAACCCGGCCCAGCGCCGGGCCATCAGCATGCCAGCGAACCGGCCGATCAGCCCCGAACCAGAATTATCGACCAGCAGCTATGAAAGACCACCCAGACGGTAGGTCGATGACGGTGACGCCTTCACCCGCCGCCTGCGCCAGTTTGCCGGCCAGCCCCGTGACGATCTTCGCGAGTTCGACGCCGTAGTCGACGTTCGCCTTGGCGATCGTGAAGAGCCACTGGCTGATGAACTCCGACTTGACGACGGACTCGTCGACCGCGGCCTTCTGCTTGAGCGCCTTGGCGCTGTAGGCACTCGCGGCGTCACCGGTCCACTTGGGCAGATTCTCGTTGGCCGGATCGGTGGTGGCGGACGACAGCTCGGAGACCGGGGTCTTCACGTCGTTGACCCAGCGGAAGCTGACCTCGATCAGCGAGAGCACCGGCAGTTGATGCTCCAAGGCCTGCTCGACGCGGTCGAGGACGGCGTTCAGGGCCGTTCTGGTGCTGTCCAGGCTGTGTTTGATCCACAAGAGTGCTGCGGGTCCGAGGAGCCACTTCCACTGCTGTACCTGCTCGACGATCTCGTTGAACTTCCCGATCGCCGTGTCGATGCCGGAGCGGATGTGGTCAAACGCCTTGTTGAACGGTTCCCCGTACTCAAGGTCAGTGGTACCTGGCGGCATGGGATGCTCCGTGCCCTCTCCGAACGTCGCGCGGTGTGTCGCTACACCTTGTAGATGCTGTTGAGGTCGAGTGAGACGATCTCGTCGGCTCGGTCGTACTCGTCAGCGATGTGCCGCAGGGCCTTGCCCACTTGCTCGAATTCGGTCACCGCCCCATTCAGGACGGCGACCATGAAGGTGTGGAAGTCGTTGTATGCCAGCGAGTGAATGAGGACGTTCGCGTCACCGATGAAGAAGGCCGATGGGTCGAGGTGGAGCTGCTCCGCAGCGACCTTGATGGCGGCGACCCGGTCCGACAGCGTCAGCCACTTACCTCCCTCATCACGTAGCGAATCGGTGATGACGTTCAGTTCGGCCATCGCACTACCTCACGATCCAGTCCGACCGGCGCTGGCCAGCGTGAACGCGCGGAAGAGGGAACGGGCTTCGAACTGCAGCTGGCCCGCGTCTGCCCGTGCGATTCGCCGGACGTCGCCGGTGATGCCGGTGATGCCGCCTCCGCGGATGCGCGCCGTCAGGCAGCCGTTGGGGCTCGACATGCTCGACTCGTCCGTCCGCCTGGGCAAGCGAGCCGCAGCGTCCAACTTTGCGTCGAGGTCGTCCAGCGTCCGCCAGGTGTTACGCAGCCAGGTGTGCTCGTCGACGTCTCGCTCGGGGCTATCCGGCGGTCGCTGTTGCGGTGCTGCAGGACCTCTCTCCTTGGCCTGCAGATGAAGGAGCGCCGCCAGTTCGAGGGCAGCCTGCACGGCGGCGGTGTACGCCTCGAAGAGCGCATCGGCGAATCCGCTGGGGCCGAGCCGGCTGCGCCAGTCGCGAGCGATCGTCAGAGCTGAGACCTCTCGTTGGGTGTCGACCACCACGCGGACGGAGCCGGAGTGGTCTGTCCCGGGGCACTCGTCGGGTCGCAGTTCACCTCCCGTCTCGCGCAGCGCACGATCGGCCTGCTCGCGTAAGACGGAATCGTCGCCCAGAAAGTCCAGACTCGCCAGTTTGAGGCGTTCATGCCTGCTGCCCTGCTGCATTCGCCCCCGGCTTCCTGCTCGGTCGATGCGTTCCGTGATGCGCTCGTGACGGCGCGGTAGGACCACGGTACGTGAATGACCAAGATCCGGGGACCCCGGGCGCTGGGCTGGACGTCCTCGCCATGGCGAGGACGAAGGTGCAGCAGAGAGATCCCCTGGGGCGTTCCGGGACTACCGCTCAGCGAAGGATCACGTGCTGAGCGACCGACAGCTCTATTCTCCGGCTAGCTCCTCACACCGTCATCAGAGTGATCTTTGCCCAACGGTCCAGGGAGGTCAGACGGTGATCAGTAACTCCCTCGTAGGGGCCGTCATCGGTCGAAGGCGAACTGACAACCGCTGCCTCTCGGTCACGATATGCTTCCGATCCACTCTGCCAGCGTGAGCGTGCAGCCAACGTGTAGCTAGCAAACGGCAACCGGGGGTCTGCAGCGGTCGTTCTAGGTCGAAGCGGCGTCAGTCGTTGCGCGCGACGTAAAGCAGAACGCCGATCGGCGCTTCCGCTGGTCGGCGCTCCTGCAGCCAGGCCGAAGGCTATGTGGTCAGGGGCGGAGTCGAACCGCCGACCTTCCGATTGTCAGTCGGGATGCCTGATGGGTGCCCAGGGGGTTAGGCAAGCCGTCTGGTGCGGGTGGCCGTGATACTTGCGATGCCGCTGTCGGACAGGCCGGAGATCAGGTACGCCCGGTAAGTGCCGTCCGAAAGCGCGGTCCACAGGTCCGGGGTGCCGTCGGCGTTGATGTCGGCGGCCTGCAGGGTCGTGATTGCGACGCCGGTGTTCCAGTTCACCGCCACCTGGTACTGGGTGTGGGCGAGCATGCTAATGCCGTCGCCCTGGTCGACCATCATGACGTCGGTCCACAGGTACAGCTCACCGGTGCCTGTGTTGCGCAGAAAGAGCGCGATGCCTGAGTCGGTCTCGGTGCTGGCGAGGCTCCAGTTCTGCCAGTCGGTCCCCCCGGTTGGCGTGGGGTTGATCAGGCTGGTGACGCCGTAGTAAAGGCCCGGCGCGAAGTAGTTGGGGTGGTAGCCAAGCCGGTAGCCGTTGGTGGCGTCACCGGCAATGCCCAACAGATCCGGGATGCCGGTGTCGACGCCGTCAGCCTGGAACGCGTTCACCAGTTGCAGCGGGATGTTGCCGTTGGCATCGGCCAGGTTGTCGGAAAAAATCGAGAACTGGTTTCCGTTCGCGCTGGCCATCGTGCCGTCCCCGGCGCCGCGGATGACGCCACCGTTGCCGGCTGAATTGCCGGTCGGGTAGTAGTACAGGAAATCCTCTTGGTTGCCGCCGGTGAAGCGTCCGGTGATGACCTGGGAGCCATCGAAGTCGGCCGGGGAGTTGTTGCCGGTGACACCGTTGCCGTGCAAACCGACGTTGCTGGCCGGGGTCTGCACCTGGCCGGTGCCTACCCCGGTCTTGCGGGACTTCACGCCGAGCCCGGACCAGACGCCGGAGCCGAGACCGGTGCCCGGACCGCCGACCGCGACGAGGTCGGGCACGCCGTCACCGTCGAGGTCTTTGTCAACCGGCCCGGGGACGACGACGGTGAGTGTGGGTTTCGGCGCGGCCTGGGCTGGCAGGGCCGGGGCGAGCGCGGTTAGCACGAGCACCACGGGCGCCGTCCAGGCGAGCATGTGGCGGGTGCTGAAGGAATTCGTCAAGGTACCCCCGTGCGGTGAGTGATCTTCCGCTGAGAACGTACTGCACGGATGCACCAGACGCGCCAATCCGCCCCCTCACCGAACTGGTCAGGGACCGGATCACGCCCTACCGGGCGCGGCTACCGCAGTAGGTTACTTCCCGGCGCTCCTCGCCTCCGCGTACGCAGCGGCCAGCAACTTGTACTGAACCAGACGAGACCGATAGCGCGCTCTGCGCGCCCCTGCGGCGACGGCTGCCTGCCACGTTTACCAACGTCGCCCAGCCCACCGGCGCCGGACAGACCGGGACCAGTCTGCGGTACGTGTCCTGCGTTATCGTGTGCGCGCTAAACACGAGACGGGGACGGAATTTATGACACGCTCAGTGCCGGCTGGTTCAGCGATCGTCGGTGCCCTGACTTCGGCGATCCTCCTAGGCACGACCGGGTGTGTGGGGCTGGCCGACGACCGCGCACCGGCAGCGGTCGCGCAGTCATCGCCAGCCGCCGCGGTGATGCGTATCAACAAACCGGCCAAGCTTCTGGGCACCTGGACCGAGTCGGTTGACAGGGTTCTGCGTGGCCATGCTGAGCAGGACATGAGTAACGCCAAGAAGCTCCTGAACGCTGGGCCCACGAGCGCGATGGGCACCGCCTATGTCCGCGCTCAAGAGGTGCCCTCAGGAGCGGACGGGCTGTACATTCCCGGCGACGATCAGCGCGTCATCCTGATCAGCGCGGTCTCCGGCACGATCACCGATCCGACCGCGGCGCTCGACAGGATGTTCGGCGGATTACCGAACATCACCGACGTGGCGCCGATCCGCGCGGGCGCTCTGGGAGGAGTGGCCGCCTGCGGCGCCGCTCAGGGCAAGAAGGGCATCCCCGTCGATTTCTGCGCGTGGAGCGATCCTCATACGCTCGGCATGGTGACCTTCATCGGTTTTGCGAACACGGATGACCCGCATGGCGTGTTCGGCCAAATCCGCACCGAGTTGGAGCAGCCAACTCGGTGACTTGACCTCGTCCGTGACGAGGTTCTGCCGAGCCTCGAACTCGGCATCCGTCATCGGCCCGGTGGCATCGGTTGTGGCTCTACCGGGCTTGGCAGTCATGCCGCCCCTACTGAGCCGTTTTCATCATGAGTAGCGGCTGGTCTCGACGCGGTGCAGGACGAGGATGGCGTGCACGATCGCGGTCGAAAGACTGGGACAGCAACGCAGCTTGGCCAGGGTTGAAGTCACTGAACGAGTCGTCGGAGATGTACCCCCAGATCACGTACGCCGCCGCGCACAAGCCCCACTGATGCGCGCGTGCGGCTACCCGCCCGTAGCAGCGGTAGAACTCAACGATGAGCTCCACCGGCAACTGCGCCAGCCTCGCCGCCAGCGCTCGACCGATCACCGACCCCGACGGCCAACCCCCACCGTCGCCGTGCACGTCCTCGCGGGCCCTCTCGACCAGCGACCAGAACTCGTTCACCTGCACCCGCGGAGTCTGACACGAGCAACCCTCACCCGTTCCTCACCGCCCTCAGAACCTTCATCGCTGAGGTTGGAGAAGGTTCATAGAAGGAGTGGGCATCTATCCGAACCTCACCGACATGCATCGCCATCGCTGCCCCTTCTCATGGAACGACTTCGACCCAGCAACTGTCGACCGGGTGACCGCTCGCTGGTCAGGACCCGCAGGTGTTGAGCATGCTCTGTAGCGCGGACTTCCCCGACGACTGCAGGGTGAGGCCCCAGCTGTACTTCACGGTGATCCACATCTGCTGTAGGTGCACCGGTACGACGACAGCGGCGGCTTGCCAGGTGGAGGAGTCTTGGTCGCCCTTGGCCTGGTTGACGTTGTCGGTCACCGCGATCAAGTGCGCTCAGGTCGTTGGCGAAGCCCTGCCGGCGGCTGGTGGTCCACGAGCTGGCGCCGGAGCGCCACGCCTCCGCGAGCGGCACCACGTGGTCGATGTCGACGTCGGAGGCCGCCGTCCAGGTCAAGCCCGGTCAGCGCGAAGGTCCAAGTGATGACGCGCTCCATCGAGCAACTATCCGACGGAGCAAGGGAAGGCATCGACGCCATCATCCAAAGCATTCTGAGGATGGAGCAAGCCGCGCGGGAGTCCGCCCAACTCGCCGCCGAGGAAGCCCGGCGAGACGCGCACTGATCCCGCTGTTCACAACATAGGTGAATCACCCGAACCGTCCGACTCGCCCGCAGCCGCAATCTGGCTCCGGCAATGCCACGCTCTCGCCCGCACCGCGACGACCGGCCGCGCGCCGGCGGCGACTTCGGGCCGCCGTCTGCAGGTGCCAGCCCGCCGGAATCACGAACCGAACCAACCAACGGTAGTCGGATCTCCACGTACGCCAAAGCCGCAGGCCACCGTCGCCATCGACACGTCGACAGCGCATGACGAGCAGGTGCATGCCTGGCCAAAGCCGAGCTTCATCGCTAGCGTCACGAGGCTCCGATGCCAAACGGTGTCAAAAGCTACCGGTGGATGCCACGGTGAAAGGGGCAATTGCATGGTAGATCGATGGGCCGTAGAGCGTGCAGTTCGAGACGCTGACTGTTGCCTTAGCCCTTCCGGGCGCCACCTCATCCTGACACTCCTCACCTGGACCGATACCGCAACCGCCGTGATCCCTCCGCAATTCTCACCGAGCTTGACGGACCTGGAAGGTGCAACAGGTTTGGCCCGCTCCACGATCGGCGTCTGGCTGAACCGACTTGAGAAATTGGGCTGGGTCATCCGGTTTAGACCGAAAGTGGAAGACGCTCGCCGCAAAAAGGCACGGACCGTCTATCGACTTCGAGTTCCCACGGGGGCCGGAGTTGGTGCGACCACAGCACCACCGCTAGTACGACAGCCGGACGGATCTAGTACGACAGCCGGACTGGGTCCAAACAACAAACATCGTCCCACCGCGCGAAGCTCGTCGACCAGCCGCCTAAGTCACTCCTACACCCCAGGGGCCAATGGCTACTGCTCTTATCCCGATTGCGGCAAGTCCGCGCCGCTTCATTGAGCGGATGAATCGCATGTTCGGAGCACGGCCAAGGCAGACGCTAATGACAGCACACGCATTGCAGGTCGAGTCCCTGCTTGCACCTCCATGCCGCCGACAGATCCCACGGTGGGGTCCGGCCCTGTAAGACCGGGCCCCACCAGACGACTAGGCTAGAGGGTGCGGCTCATTGGTAAGCGCTGACAGGGCAGCGGCGATTTCCTGCGGCGTTGCTTTCACGTAGGTGGCTGTAGTGCCAGCGTCGCCGCCACTCTCCGAATGACCGGCATAGGCTCGCGCGATAGCGTATCCGAAGTTCCTTTCCACCCATGTCAAAGTAGTGTGACGTAGCCAGTGGGTACTGATCTGTTGCACGTAGACCCACGGCAGATGTTCGCCCATGCGTACCCACAGGTGGTCGTAACGCCGGCGCGTGATCGGCGCACCGTCCCGGTAGCGCAGCAATTGCCCCGCCTCCGTCGCGCCCCGCTCCTCAGCATGCCGCTGCAGGTATTTCATCAGCGTAGGCGAAACTGGTTGCCAACGTACTGAGTCCCCCTTCTCTCGAAGCAGGATCAAACATTGGTCCGGGTCAAGATCAACCGGACGGAGCGCCAGAGCTCCACCGCGTCGACACGCCGTTTCGGTGTGCAGCCGCAAGAGCAAGGTGTCGAGAGCTGGATCGTTACCCGTGCTGGCCGCAACCTCGTTGATCTCGGCTAGCCGGGTGTCCGCCACCGCTCGCCGCGTGCTCGGCAGACGCCGCGGCTTCGCCACCTTCGAAGCAGGGTTGTCCGACTCTGCGATGAAACCATCAGCTACCGCCCTCCTGTAGAGACACCGCAAGGCGGCAATCAGATGCTCCACCGCACTTCGGCCTCCGCGGGCATTACGCCGAGCTACAACGTGCGCCTTGACGTATTCCGCCAGCTTCTCAATCTCCGACGGCGTGGGCTCGTCGAGCCTGCGTTGCCCCCACCGTTCCACTACACGGTTCCAGTAGGAGCCATAGGCACGTCTCGTACCCGCCGAGACCGCAGCCGCCACCACGGGAACGTATTCGGCGAAGGTCGGCGACGGGGGCCGCGCCACGGCGGCCTCCAGAAGTTCGGCAGGCGAGATGCCCATCCGAGCAAGAAGGAGCCGAGCCGCGTCCAGCTCAGCTTGACTCGCCGATGCGTCACTCATGCTTGCCCCCGAAGATCGCATCGTGAGCCTGCCCGATCATCTCGTCGAGCTTCGCCGGCGGATGAACCACGAGGCAGTTGCTTGCTGATTCCGCCACGACGAGTACGCGGTCGCCGGCGGCGAGGCCGCACCATTGACGGACCACTGCCGGCAGCCGGACGTAGCCGTCCTTCGACACCTTGAAAACGCCTTGCTCGTCTGCGGATACGACAATCAGCCCTCGATACTCCTTGATGTTCAATGGAAGCCCGGGGGCCCACTGGAGTTCACTGATCGCGGTTTGGTCCGCGATTCGACCACGCGAATCGAGCGTGACCAGTCCGTAGACAGCTGTTCGGCTTCGGGTGGCGGCAAGGGTAGGAAGCGGTAGTGGTGGACGCCTCATTGCTGCCGCGGGCGAGCCAGGAGCAACGCGCACGCCAGACGCCAAGCCTGGCGGGAGGACGGCGGGGATCACTGACGAGCCGTCGCGCGTCATCGCGGGGCTTGCCCGGCGCTGGTCACTGAGGGTAGTGCCCGGCGGGGTGTCGGATGAGATTCGCCGGTGGTCAATCATGCTTGACCACCGGCACGTCAAACGTTGCACGTATGCAACACACTGGTGTCCGAGGGGGGACTTGAACCCCCACGCCCTATACGGGCACTAGCACCTCAAGCTAGCGCGTCTGCCATTCCGCCACCCGGACCTGCTCGTCCAGCCTACCTCGCCGACCAGATGATCATTCGATCCGATGGTCGGCACGGCGGGCCGCACGGGGAGTTACTGTACACGCCGCTGGTGGATCATGCACATCGCCTTCCGCTGCTGTCTCGGCGACACAGATATCGCTGGTCACGGCCCCGTGATCGACCCGACTGATGCGCCGCCGCCGCGTGTCCGGGTAGCGTCCGGCGGCCTCTGCCGGCAGCATGGCCCCGTGTCCCATCCCTCTCCTCTGGCAGCCGCCCAGCACCGAGCCCTCGCCCTGCGCGCCGCGGGCGATCTCAGCGCCGCCCGGCACCTGCTCGCGGAGGCCGTCGAATTCGCTCCCCCGCCCTATGGCGCCGATCACCCCGAGGTGCTGCACACCGCGCATCTGCTGGCCCGGCTGCACCGGGAGGGGGACGACCCCCTCGCCGCCCGCCGGGTGCTGGAGGAGGCGTTCGCGGCGGGCGAGCGGAGGTGGGAGCACTCCGACCCGGTGCTGCTCGCGCTCGCGTTCGAGTTGGCCGAGGTGGCGGAGGAGTTGGGCAACCGCCATGAGGCCCGCCGCAACTACACCCGGGTCGCGACCGCCGGGCCCGCCGCGCTCGGCGAGGACCACCCGACGGTACGCGCCGCCCGCGCCTACCTCGGCCTGCCCACCTCGGCGGCGGGCCAGCGCGCTGCCGATCCTCCAGCGAGCCCGGCCGCCGCGGCGGTCGAACCCGACGTCCGGGCGGCGCTGTCCGGGCCCACCCTGTCGATGGCGACCCTGGCCGCGATGCGACCCTCCGCCGCTGGTCCACCGGCCGCCGCCTCATCCTGGGCGCCGCCGCATCCGCCGGCCACGCCCCGGACAACCCCTCCGGCGGTACGCGCACCGGCGACCCCCGCGCCGGGGGTTCCCGCCCCGCCGCCCACCAGCCCCGGCGCAGCGGCCCCGCGCTCCCCGATGGCGCCGGTGCCACCTTCGTCCGCACCGGTCAGGCCCACCCATTCCGGCGCGCCGACGGTCGCGCCGACGGGCTCTCGCGCCGAGCACCCCCCGGCCCCGCAGCCGCCACGCCAGCACACCGACCAACCCACGCCGCAACCCGGGACGCCACCGCACCCTCGCGTCGGTGCGGACCCGACCGGGAGAACGTCACTGGCGGTCGGAACCGCCGAGCGGTCGCCGGCGGGTACGCTACCGCCCCGTCAACCCGGTCCGGAGCGATCGCCCGAATCCACGGGACCGGCGCCCGGGCCGAGGGTTGCCGGTTCGCCGGCTGCGACCACGCCACGGCCGCAGTCCACGGCTGCGGCGCCACGGCAGCGAGTGGGTGGCGCGACGACGCCCCCGGTTGCCGACCCACCGGTGCTGCCGACGGCGCCAGCCGCGCCGGCAGCTCGTTGGGACAACCCGACCGTCCAGGTTCAGCAGATCGAACCACTGCTCGCCGAGGAGGCCGCCCGCGCCGCGACCCCGCCGACCGCGCCGAGCGAGTCGCACACCGCGTCCGGCGTCACCCCGGCCGCACCGGACCGGTCCTCCCCGAGCGGTTCCCGTCCGGGGCCGGCGCAACCGGTGAGCGGACCACCGGCCCACCCGGTCAGCGCACCACCCACTCCCCCGACGTCGATCTCCGCGCCCCCAGGTGATCACGCAGCGCCGATCTCCGGCCCGCCCGGCTACCACCATCCGGTTTCGGCACCACCTGGCTACCACCCGCCCGTCTCGGGGCCACCCGGTTACGTCCACCCCGTCTCCGGCCAGCCCGGCCACCACCCACCCGTCTCCGGCCAGCCCGGCCACCACCCACCCGTCTCCGGCCAGCCCGGCCACCACCCACCCGTCTCCGGCCAGCCCGGCCACCACCCACCCGTCTCGGGACCGCCCGGCTACACCTACCCAGTTTCCGCGCCGCCCGTCTCCGGACCGCCGGTCTCGGCGCCGCCCGTGAGCGCACCGCCGGTCTCGGCGCCGCCCGTGAGCGCACCGCCGTGGGGCCTGACCGCGCCGCCCTGGAGCGGCAGCGCCCCACCACAACCACTGCCCGCAGCGGCTTCCGATCCCGCCGAGCCGGCCACGGTGGACCCGCGCGGCACGGACGGTGACTCCGGGCTGGGCCTCCTCGACACCACGGCGACCGTGGCGCGGCAGGCTCCGGTCGACCAGACCGAGGTGATCCCGGTCGTCGCGACGAGCGATGGCCCGGGCACTGTCGAGGCTGTCGGTGGTCAGTTCACTGTCGGGCAGCCGGGTTCGACGACGCCGGCCTGGTCGCCGGGCGCCACCCCGCCACCCGCACCGACCGCGCCGCGGATGGTTGCGCCGCACCACCAGCCGGTGCCGCAGCACCACCCGGTCCTGACGTCGTACCCGGGTCAGGACCCGTACCGCACGGCGTACACCGAGGGGAGCGGTTCGAACGGCCGCGACCGGACGGTGCTGGTCGGCGCGATCGCGGCGGTCGGGGTGGCCGTCGTGGCGGTGGCCGGCCTCGGCGCGGTGGTGTTGACCCGCGACGACCCGCCGCCGGCGCCGCCCGCTCCGACAGCGGCGGCGGCGCCGACGGCGGCCGGGCCTCCGCCGGGGGACCTCAGGCTGCGCGACGAGTCGGCAACGATCACGCTGAGCTGGACGGACCCGACGAACGGTGGGGTGCCGTTCATGGTCGCCGCCGGTCGGGCCGGGCAGGCGCTGGGCGTGATCGCCACCGTGGACCCGGGACGGACCACGCACACTGTCAACGGGCTGAACTCGCGAGTGGACTACTGCTTCACCGTGCTGGCTGTCTACTCGACTGACAGCTTTGCGACTTCCGGGCAGGTCTGCACCACGCGGGAGGACACCGCCGGGTCGGGCGGCGAGCCGTCGGGTCGGCCGTCGCCGCGCTGAACCGCGCCCAACCGGACCGACCCGGGGGCTGAGCTGGGCGTCCACAACGCACACGCTCGGTATCCACAGGGGTGACGGTGCGGGTTTCCCCGGCACCGGCAGCGCCATATGATGGCACCCGGCTCAGGGGAGGGGTCGCCGCGAGGCGTACGCCACCTGCCACGACTTACGGGAGGCAGCCGGCTGTGGCCAGCATCGACGACGCCGTACGGACCGACGCCACACGCTCCCGGTCGCGGCTTCGCGGCGGGCTGGTGACCGTCGGCACGGTGGCCGCGCTGCTGGCCGCCATGGGGTTGACGGTCCTCGGGCTGGGCGCCGCGGACAACGCGGTGGCCAACTACGACGCGAGTTCCTGGCTGTGGAGCGCGGCGCGCAGCGAGTTGGCCCGGGTCAACGGGGTCACCGCGCGGGTGGACACCCGCACCGAGATCCCGGCGGCCCGCCAGCACCCGATGCAGGTCACCCAGACCGACCGGCTGCTGCTCCTGCGCGATCTGCAAACCGGGCAGGTCAGCTCGCTGGACCTGGCCACCCTCCAGCTCGGCGCGACCACCCCGACCACCCCCGGCCTGGGCGTCAGCGTCGCGCTGCACGAGGATTCGGCGTTCGTCGTCGACGCCGTGCAGGGCATCGTGCGCCAGCTCGACCCGCGATCGCTGACGCCGGTCGGCGAGCCGGTGCGTTATCCGCCGGGCATCACCGGCGGCACGTTCGACGGCGAGGGCCGGCTCTGGATCGCGGTGCCCAGCGAGGGCACCGTCTCGGCGATCACCGCCGCCACGCTGCCGTCCGCGCCGGCCTCGGCCCCGGGCGCCGGGCTGAGCCCGGAGAAGGTCGCGTCGTACGACGTCGCCGAGCCCAGCCACGAGCTGGTGGTCACCGCTCTCGACGACGGTGTGGCGGTGCTCGACCGCACGGCCGGAAAGCTGGTGCGGGTGCAGCGCGGCGAGGTGCGCCCGACGCCGTTGACGCTGCCGGGCCCGGCGGAGATGCCGACGCGCACCAGCGGGCCCCGGGTTCCGGTCACGGTGACCGCCGAGCGGCGGGTGCTGCTGGTGGGTGACGGTGGTCAGGAGAGCACGTTCACGGTGCCGGGCGAGGGCAACCGGCTCAGCCCGGCGGTGGCCTGGGCCGACCGGTTCTACTGCGCCGACGAGGCCACCGGCACCATCTACTCGTTCGACGCGGGTGGTCGGCTGGTCGAGACCATCAAGGGTCGGGCCAACGGGCCGTTGGAGCTTGAGGTCCGGGAGAACCACCTGTTCATCAACTCCCCCGACGCGTCGACCGCCCGGGTGGTGGACGACAAGCACCAGGTGCGCGAGGTCAACAAGTACGCCAACGACGTGCTCGGCGGCGACCCGCCGCCGGTCCCCCCGCCGCCGCCACCGCCCAAGAAGCCCCGGGTGGGTAAGCCGAGCGCGCCGCGCAGTGTGACCGCCGCCGCCGGCAACGCGCAGGCGCGGGTGAGTTGGCGGCCGGCCGCCGCCAACGGCGCCGAGATCATGAAGTACGTGGTGGAGGGCGCCGGCAAACGCCTGGAGGTGGGCGCGAACCAGCGCGCGGTGGAGATCAAGGGTCTGACCAACGGCGAGACCTACCGGTTCGCTGTGCACGCGGTGAACGCCAAGGGTGCGGGTCCGCCGCGTAACAGCAACCCGGTGACGCCGACCGCCGCGGTGCCCGACCCGCCGGCGAGCGTGACCGCCGAGGCGCGACCGGACGGCACGGTGCTGGTCAGGTGGCCGGCGGCGAACGGGCAGGGCAACACCATCGCGAGGTACGCGGTGACGGCCAGCTCGGCGGGGACGAACGCCCCGGCTGGCGAGTCGACCAAGACCGAGCTGGTGGTGCCCGCCGGCGAGCTGGAGTTCGGCACCCAGTACGCGTTCACGGTGGTGGCGGTCAACAGCAAGGGCGCCGGTTCGGCGGCGTCCCCGGTGAGCAACACGGTGGTGCCGTTCGCGGCGCCCGGTCGACCGGTCGACCTGCGCGCCGGCACTGTCGCCAACCAACCGGGCGCGATCACCGTGCAGTGGGCGCCGGCCGAGGCCAACGGCCGGCCGGTGACGAAGTACGTGGTGGACGTGGGTGGCCGGGTCAGCGAGGTGACCGAGACCCGTACGACTGTCACCGGGCTGGGCAACGGGCAGAACGTCACGGTGAAGGTGAAGGCGGTGAACGAGGCGGGGCCGGGCCCGGAGGCGACCGCCACCGCGCGTACCGTCGCGCAGCCCCGGGTCACGGTGACCGGCTCGTCGGCCACCGCCACCGGCGCGACGGTGACGTTCACAGTGGACGCCGGTGGTGGTCAGGCCACCTGTTCGTTGAGCACGACGGGTGAGCCGGCGAAGGCGGGCGCGTGCTCCAGCATCACGATGACCGGGCTGACGCCGGGCACCAACTACACCTTCACCGTGACGGCGAGCAACGCCGCCGGCAAGGGCACCGCGACGAGGGCGCAGAAGACCCAACCGCTGTACGGGATCGCGACGTGCCGCAACGGAGCGTCCGGACCGGAGGCGACCTACTGCTCCCGCGAGATCCCCGACGAGCGCAACGGCAACGAAATCTTCTCGGTCCCCCGGCAGGACAACGACAAGCAGGTCGGGTGGGTGCCCAACGGGCGTCGGTTGGAGACGTTCTGCAAGAAGAAGGGCGAAGAGGTCTACGCCTACATCTACAACAACGACAAGCGCAGCACCTGGTGGGTGCAGGTCAACTTCGAGGGGAAGAACTACATCCCCTGGGCCTGGCTCAATCTGGAGGGCGGCGACAACATCAACGTCCTGCCCACCTGCTGAGCCACCAGGCGAGGAGCACCACCGACCGTGAACACCCACGAGCCGCTCACCCAGCCGGAGGTACAGGGTTTCGCCGCCCTGGCCGCCCGGCTGGCCGAGAACGTCAACGCGGTGGTGCTCGGCAAACCGCAGGTGGTGCGGCTGGCGCTGACGGCGCTCTTCGCCCAGGGTCACGTGCTCCTGGAGGATGTGCCCGGGGTGGGCAAGACGACCCTCGCCCGGGCCATCGCGGCCACGGTGAAGGGTCAGTGGCGGCGCATCCAGTTCACGCCGGACCTGCTGCCCTCGGACGTGTCCGGCGTGACCATCTTCAACCAGGCGAGTAGGGACTTCGAGTTCCATCCGGGGCCGGTCTTCGCCAACATCGTCATCGCCGACGAGATCAACCGGGCGTCGCCGAAGACCCAGTCGGCGCTGCTGGAGGTGATGGAGGAACGCACGGTCACTGTGGACGGGGTGCGGCATCCGGTGCCGTCGCCGTTCCTGGTGGTGGCCACCCAGAACCCGGTGGAGATGGACGGCACCTACCGACTGCCCGAGGCGCAGTTGGACCGCTTCCTGGTGAAGCTGTCCGTCGGCTACCCGGACGAGGCGGTCGAGGTGGAGGTGCTGCGCGGCGCGACGGTGCGCTCCCCCGAGGCGTTGGCTCCGGTGACCGACACCGCCACCGTCGGGGAGATGGTGCGGATGGCCCGGCGGGTGCACATCGCCGAGCCGCTCTACGCGTACGCGGTCCGGCTGGCCGCCGCCACCCGCAGCCACCCGCAGGTGCGGGTCGGGGTCAGTCCGCGAGGTGTGATCGCGTTGACCCGGGCGGCGTGCGCGTACGCGCTGATCGACGGTCGAGGTTGGATCATGCCGGAGGATCTGAAGGCGTTGGCGGAGGCGGTGTTCGCGCACCGGTTGCTGCTCACGCCGGACGCCCAGGTGCGCGGGTTGACGGCGGCGGAGGTGCTGCGCCAGGCCATCGGCTCGGTGCCGGTGCCGCTGCCGTCGGGGCAGCCCGCTCCGGTGCAGGGCTGACCGGCCGCGACACGATGGGGATCACCGCCCGTGGCGCCGGGCTGCTCGTCGCCGCCGTCGTGCTGCTGGTCGCGGGTTTCCGGTTCGCGTACCCCGAGTTGACGTTGCTCGGAGCGGCGGCCGGCGCGGCCGTCGGCTACGCCGCGCTGGTGGCGGCGTGGCGGCCCCGGCTGACGGTGACCCGGCGGGCCGATCCGGACCGGGTGGCGCGCGGCGAGCCGGCGAGCATGACACTGACGGTGCGCAACGCCGGCCGGCTGCGCTCGGCGAACCTGCTGGCCGAGGATCGGTGCGGCGATCGGAGCGTGCCGGTGCCGGTGCTGCGGCTGCGGCCCGGCCGGGACACCGAGGTCCGCTACGACGTGCCGACCCACCGCCGGGGGGTGGTGCAGGTCGGGCCGCTGCGGGTGACGCGGCGCGACCCGCTGGGGTTGGTGGCGCTGGCCCGCCCGTACGGGGCGTCGGTGCCGGTCTGGGTGCACCCGCGCGTCCACCCGTTGACGGCGGTGCCCACCGGCGCGGGGCGCAGCCTCGACGGGCGGCGGGACGGCGTCCCGCACGGGTCGATCACGTTCGACTCGCTGCGGGAGTACGTGGTCGGTGACGAGCTGCGCCGGGTGCACTGGCGGACCAGCGCCCGGGTGGGTGAACTGATGGTGCGGGAGAACGTGGACACGAGTCTCCCGCGCCTGGTCGTCCTGCTGGACAATCGTGCCGCCGCGCACCCGCACCGTTCCGGCGCGGTGGCCGAGTCGTTCGAGTCGGCCTGTGAGGCGGCGGCGTCGGTCGTCACCGCCGCGCACCGCGCCGACCTGCCGGTGCTGTTGCTCTTCGTCGCCCCGGAGCCGACGCCGCCGGGCGACACGGAGAGTCCCGACGGAGAGGCCGACGCGAACCGGGCGCTCGGACCGCTGGACCGGCTCGCCGCCGCCGAGTTGTCCGCGGGGGCCGGCACGGTCCAGGCGGCCACCACCCGGCTGCGGCAGGACCGCCTCGGCGACACGCTGATCTTCCTGACCGGGCCGGGTGGCCGGGACGAGCTGGGGCACGTCGGCGCGCTGCGCGGGGCGTACCCGTCGGTGGTGGTCGGGGTGTTCGGCGCGACCGAGCCGACGCCGCCGGGCGCCGCCGGCCTGGTGGTCGTCGACGCGGCGGACGGCGCGCAGTTCGCGGCCGAGTGGGACGGGGTCCGCCGGTGGTGACGCACGTCGTGCGCGTGGCGCGGGCGGCGGTGGTCCCGCTCGCGCTGATCGGGATGACGGCGCTCGCCGGGGTGGTGCTCGGCCGGGTGTACGCGGGTGGCCTGCTCAGCTGGCTGGTCATCGGTGCGGCGGCCGGGTCGGTGCTGGTCAGTGTGGCCGCCCGACGGTTACCGTCCTGGCTGGTGGCGCCGGTGTCGATCGCCGCGATGGCCGGCTGGACCCTGGTGTCGCTGCGTCTGGCCGCCACCCAAGCCGCGCTGCCGGGCAGCCTGCTGGAGGTCACCGCCGACGCCGCCCGCAACGCCATTCCCCGGCTGCTCACCGCGCTGATCCCGGTGGAGCCCACACCGGACACGGTGCTGGTGCCGGTCGTCGCCACCTGGCTGGCCGGGCTGACCGGGTCGGAGGTGGCGCTGCGCGCCGGCCGGGTGCTGCTGGGCTACCTGCCGGCGGCGGGGCTCTACGTCGCCGCCCTCTACGTGGTGGGCCCGAACGCCGAACCGGCGGTGGGGGCGACGCTGGTGTTCGTCGCGGTCGCGGCGGTCGGCCTGGCGGCCTCGTCCGCCACCGCGCCGACCGGCGGCGATCCGACCAGCGAGTTGCCCTCCCGGGTGCGCGCGGCGGTCCGGCTGCGGTTGGCCGGCGGCGCGGCGCTCGGGGTGGCGCTGGTGGTGGGGCTGGTCGCGGCGCTCGGTCCGGTCGTCGCCGACCAGGTCGACGGTCGGCCGGTGGACCCACGTCGGTACGTGGAGCCGCCGCAGGTGCAGACGCTCGACGAGAACCCGTTGATCCGGATCTCCGGGTGGGCGCTGCACCCGGAGCAGAAGCTGCTCGACGTCAGCACGGAAGGCGCCAGCACGGAAGGCGTCAGCACGGAAGGCGTCAGCACGGAGGGCGCCAGCACGGAGGGCGCCGCCACCGGTGCTACCCGCATCCGGTTGGCGGTGCTCAGCGACTACGACGGGGTGACCTGGCGGGTCGGCGCGACGTACCGCAACGCGGGTCGGATCCTGCCGGCCGGCGCGGTGGCACGGGACAGCACCGTGACGACGGTCCGGCAGCAGATCACCGTCGCGGAGTTGAGTGGTCGGCTGCTCCCGGCGGTGGCGACACCCCGGGAGGTCAGTGGCGCACGGGTGGCGTACGACCCGGCGAGCGGGACGTTGATCCGGCCGGAGGGGCTGACGCCGGGGCTGCGGTACGCGGTCACCTCCGCCGCGGAGCGCCCGGACGAGAATCTGCTGCCGACCGCCAACGTGCCCGCCGGCGAGGAGGTGGCCCGGGTGCTCCGGGTCGCCGACGGCGCGCCCGACCCGATGCGCCGGCTGGCCGCGCAGCTCGCCGAGGAGAACGGCGCGCCGTTCGCGCGGGCGTCCGCGATCGAGCAGTTCCTGGCCGAGCACTACCGGGTGGTGGCGGACGCGCCGAGCGGGCACGCGTACCCGAATCTGGGTTTCTTCCTCTTCGGTCCCCGCGGCGGCGGTGGCCAGGAGGGGACATCGGAGCAGTTCGCGGCGGCGTTCGCGGTGCTCGGCCGGCTCTCCGGGTTGCCGACCCGGGTGGTGGTGGGTTTCCGGACCACCGGGCAGGGGCCGGTGCTGGCGGGTGACGCGTCCGCCTGGCCGGAGGTGCTCTTCGACGGGTTGGGCTGGGTGCCGTTCAACCCGCTGCCGCAACCGGACGACGAGCCCCGGCCGGTGGAGGAGGATTTCCGCGAGAAGCCGGAGGACCCACCGCCGTCGGAGGCGCCGGCGCCCACGGTGGAGCCGAGCGCGTCCCCCGAGCCGGTCGCCGCTCCCGGTGGACCGTCCGGCGGTGGTGGGGTTTCCACACCGGTGCTTGTCGCCGGCGGCAGCGGCGGTCTGCTGCTGGTGCTGGGGGCGGTGCTGTTCGCCCTGGTCGCGATGCGCCGCTCGCTCACCCGCGCCCGGTTGGGCCGGGGCGACCCCGGCCAGCGCATCGCCGGCGCCTGGCGGGAGGTCACCGACGCGCTGCGCCTGGCCGGGCGGCCGGTCGGTGGGGACCTGGCGGCCACCGAGGTCGCCGAGCAGGCACGACAGGCCCTGCTGGCCGCTCGTCGGGAACGCTCCGGCGCGCCGGCCGACAGCGCCGGTGGCGGCGACGGGCCGGTTCCCGTGGTCGACGAGTTGGCGGGCCTGCTCAACCAGGTGGCCTTCGCGCCCGGCACCGCGACGGCCGACCAGGCTGAGCGCGCCGGTGCGGTCGCCACCGCCTACGTGGCGGGTCTGCGTGCCGCCCGCCCGTGGTGGCGTCGGCTGCTCTGGTCGGTCCACCCCGGTCCGCTGCGCCGCCGCTGAACCCGCCCCGTCGTCAGCCGTCGCGGGCGGGCGTCGTCGCCCAGGACGGACGCCAGGTCGCCGCCGGCAGTGGCGGCAGGTCGGCGAGATGCTTGATGATCGGCCGCAGTCCCGGGTGCGGGTTCGTCCGGCGCAGCAGGAGGTTGATCGGGTACGCGAGCGCCGGCTCGACGATCGGGATGCGCCGCAGGTCGTGGTTGGTCGGCCAGAGGTAGCGGTCGCGTGCCCCGACCAGTGTCGCCACGGTCGCGGACTCGGCGAGGGTGTCCAGCAGCACCTCGTCGCCGAAGTGCGGGCCGGCCGCGTCGACGCGCAGGTCGAACTCGGTGACGAGCTGGTCGTAGAACTCCGCCCACTCGCTGCCCGGCGCGATGCCCGGCACCCAGATCCGGTACGTCCGGAGCTGGGCCGGGGTGAGTGCGCGCGCGGCGGCGAGCGGGTGTCGGGGGCCGACGAGGAGTTCCAACGCGGAGTCGAACGCGGGGATCATCCGCACCTCGGGCGGCAGGGCGGCCGGGTCGGTGACGGTGCGGAACGAGGCGTCGAGGTCGCCGGACTCGACGGCGGCGGCCACCACACGTGGATCGGTGGCCTTGAGCGTCACCACGTCGAGGTTGCTGCCCGGATGGGACCGCCAGTACTCGTGCAGGATCACCGCCTGCGCGCTGCGCAGGCCGAGGACGTCGATCCGCAGGGCCCGGGAGCCCGGCCGGACCGCGGCGACGGCACGATCCAGGCCCGCGACGACACTCCGGGCGTGCGGGAGAAACGCCTGGCCGTCGAGGGTCAGCTCCACCCCTCTGGGGGTACGGGCGAACAGCCGGACCGCCAACTCGCGCTCCAGGACCGCGATGCGCTTGGAGATCGCCTGCTGCGTCACGCCCAACTCGGCGGCGGCCTGTTGCAACTGACCGAGGTCGGCAGCCCGGACGAACGATCGCAACCCCTCGGTGTCCATCCGGCGATCGTACGGGGGTACAACCGCTGGTTGTGGCACGCCGAGCAGCCCGTTGTTTGCCAGCGGGCCGGCGTCGCTGCTGTGCTGCCGCACCGGCGACGTGTTGGCGCGAGGGGGTCACGTGGGCGTGCGGATGGGAGCGGACTTCGGGTGGCTGTGGTCGGCGTACGCCGTCAGCACGTACGGCACCTGGCTGGCCTTCGGGGCGTTTCCGCTCCTCGCGGTGCAGGTGCTGCACGCGTCGACGTTCGAGGTCTCGCTGCTGGCGGCCACCGGCCTGGCCGTCGCCGCTGTCGTGGCGGTCCCGTTCGGCCCGTGGGTGGAGCGCCAGGCGAAGCGGCCGGTGCTGATCGCGATGGATCTGGTCCGGTTCGCCGCCACGGCGACCGTTCCGATCGCGTACCTGGTCGGGTTCCTGTCGTACGGTCAACTGCTGGTTGTGTCGGTGCTCTGCGGCACGGCGGGCATCGCCGCCACGGCCGCCTCCGGCGCGTACCTGAGACAGCTCGTCCCCACGGACCGCCTGCTCGTCGCCAACGGACGGCTCGAAGGCACCCTCTGGGTGGCGACGGCGGTGGGACCACCGGTCGGCGGCGCGTTCGTCGGGCTGCTCGGCCCGGTCGTCACCGTCGCCGCCGACGCCGTCAGCTACCTGCTGTCCGCGCTCGCGGTGCGGCGCATCCGGGGCGGCGACTTCGCGACCCCCCGCGACCGGGCGGACGGGATGCGCGCCGCCGACCTGCTCGACGGCTGGCGGTTCGTCCTGCGCGACCGTGTCCTGCGGCGGTTGTTCCTGAACACGGTCGCGGTGAACGGTCTGATCATGGCCACCGGCCCGCTGCTGACCGTCCTCCTGCTCGACCACTACGGCTTTCCGGCCTGGCAGTACGGCCTCGCCTTCGGCGTGCCGGCACTCGGCGGCTTCGTGGGCGCCCGCCTCGCCGCCCGACTCGCCGACCGCTACGGGCGGCACCGCACGCTGCTCGTCTCCGGCTGGCTGCGCGCGATCGTCCCGCTCGGTCTCGCGTTCACCCAGCCTGGCACCGCCGGGCTGGTCACCGTGGTCCTCGTCGAGGGCCTGCTGATCGCCTGCATCGGCGTCTTCAACCCGCTCGCCGCCACCGAACGCCTCCGCCGCACCCCGGACCAGCACACCGCGCGGGTCCTCACCGCCTGGAGTGTCAGCGGCAAACTCGCCCAGGCCACCCTCATGGCGGTCTGGGGAGTCCTCGCCACCCGCACCGGCCCGCTCACCGCCATCACCATCGCCGCGGTCCTGCTCCTGCTCACGCCACCGCTGCTGCCCCGCGCCGGCGCAGCGGCACCAGGCGATGGCGGCGGGGTCGCCCCCGGTCAGGCGGTCAGCCGGCGGACGAGCTTGCGCATGCCCGCCTGCCAGCCGTCCGGGTCCTCCGCACGGCGACGCGCGTAGTCGGCGACCTCGGGATGCGGCAGGATCAGGAACCGCTCCTCGGCCAGCCCGGCGACGGCCGCGTCGGCGACCTGCTCCGGGGTGAGGACCGCGCCGGAGGCGGCGATCACCCATGCGCCGAGGTGGCCCTCGGCGATGCCGTCGGCGAGCATGGGCGTGTCCACCCCCTGCGGACAGAGGGCGCTGACCCGGATCCCCCGGTCCCGGTAGGTGATCGCCAGCCACTCGGCGAAACCCACCGAGGCGTGTTTGGTGGCGGTGTACGCGGCGTCGCCGACGGCGGTCAGCACCCCCGCCGCCGAGCAGGTGTGCAGCAGGTGCCCGCCGCCGCGGGCGAGCATGCCGGGCAGCACCGCACGGGTCGAGTAGACGTGGGCGAGCACGTTCACCCGCCACGCCCGCTCCCAGCCTGCGTCGTCGACCTCCACTCCCCCTCCGGTGGTCACCCCCGCGTTGGCGCAGAACAGGTCGATCCGGCCGTACCGCCGCTCGGTGTCGGCCACCAACGCGCGGACCTGCTCCTCGTCGGTGACGTCGAGGGCGGCCGGGCGCGCGACCGGGCCGATGCCCTCGGCCACCGCGCGGGCCGCGTCGGCGTCCAGGTCGGCGACCACCACCGCGGCGGCACCCTCTGCGGCGAAGCGGCGGGACAGCGCCGCGCCGATGCCACCGGCACCGCCGGTCACCACCACGACCCGGTCGGTCAGATTCACGCGGCCGCCTCCACCACGTCGACGCCCAACCGGGCGATGAGGTCGAGCAGCGCCTCCGCGCCGCCCTCGGCGACCTCGGGGGTCGGCAGCAGCGCGAGCACCGGCACGTCGACGCCGGCCTCGGCGTAGCAGCGCACCTGGTCGCGGCACCGCTGCGGCGACCCGTGCAGCACCAGCGCGTCGACCACGTCGTCCGGCACCGCCGCGCCGGCGCCGCGCCGGTCGCCGGCGGCCCAGGCCCGCCACATGGGCGCGAGCACCTCGTCGCGGCCGAGCCAGCGGTGGAACTCGGCGTACGCCGGGACGGTGAGGTAGCTGGTGATGAGCCGGCGGCCCAGCGCGCGGGCGTAGCTGGCGTCCTCGGTGGGGCAGACGAAGATCCGGGCGGCGACCTCGAAGCCGGAGCGCCGCTGGCCCAGCTCGGCGAGGGCCTGCGGGACGTCGTCGGCGCCGAGCCAGTTGAGGATGACCCCGTCGGCCTCCGCGGCGGCCAACCGGAGCATCCCCGGGCGCAGCGCGGCGAGCAGGATCGGCGGCGGCACCGCCGGTGGCCGCTCCAGCGTGAACCGGCGGACGGTGAACGTGTCGAAGGCCCCGTCGACGGTTTCGCCGTTCAGCGCGGCGCGCAGGAAGCGCAGCACGTCGCGGGTCCGCCGGAACGGCTCCTCGAACGGCACCGCGTTCCAGTCCCGCACGAGCACGGGCGAGGACGCGCCGATGCCGAGCGCGAACCGGCCCGGCGCGGCCTCGGCGACCGTCGCCGCGCTCATCGCCAGCAGCCCGGGGCCCCGGGTGAAGACCGGCGCGACAGCGGTGCCGAGCCGCAGCCGGGGCTGCCAGGCCGCGGCGAGCGCCAGCGGGGTGAACGCGTCGGTCCCGGCGACCTCGGACGACCACACGTCGGTGAACCCGGCTCGGTCGAGGGCCGCGTAGACCGTGTCGTGCTGCGCCAGCGCGATCCCGCCCAGCGGCACCGTCATGCCCCATCGATTCGTCACCGGTCGATCGTGCCCGTTGACGGGGCGCCCGAGCAAGATCCGCGCACTGGGCAGAATCGCCGGTTTTTGCCGGTGCGCGCCGACCGGGGGTGTTACGACTGCGAGGTGAACCGGACCGACCGCGCAGGCCGCTGACCATGCATTCCAGGGCGTCAGGACACCTGGAGCCGGTCCCCGGGGCGGCCACGCCGGGCCGGGCCACCTTCCTGGAGCTCTTCTTCGACCTGGTGTTCGTCTTCGCGCTCACCCGGATCTCGGCCCGCGCCTTCGAGAACCTGGCCCAGGACCCGGGCCGCCACGACGTCTGGGGCGCGGTCACCGGCGGCGGCAAGACACTGCTGTTGCTGCTCGCGCTCTGGGCGGTCTGGCAGGGCACGGCGTGGACGACGAGTCGGTACGACCCGTACCGGGTGCCGTTGCAGGCCGTGGTGATCACCGCGCTGGTGTGCAGCATGCTGATGGGGGTCGCGATCCTCCGGGCGTTCACCGAGACCGCGCTGATGTTCGCTGTGGCGTACGTGATCGCCCAGTTGAGCCGGCCGGTGATCCTGTTGTTCGCGTTGGGTCCGCACCCGTACCGCCGGTTGAAGGCACGGATGGCGGTGGCCTACGCCGTCAGCGGAGTGCTGTGGGTCGGCGGGGCGCTGTTGTCGACCAACGCGCAGGTGGTGCTCTGGTCGACGGCGTTGGCGTTCGAGTACCTGGTGGCCCGCTGCGGCTGGCCGGTGCCGGGTCTGGGTCGCTCGAAGATCTCCAGGTGGGAGATCGCCGGAGAGCACCTGGCCGAGCGCTACCAGCAGTTCTTCCTCGTCGCTTTGGGCGAGACGATCCTGGTGGCGGGTTTCGCCTACAGCAAGGGTCCGTACGAGGCGGGGCACGCCTGGGCGTTCGCGCTCGCGCTCGCCACCTCGATCATGCTGTGGCGGATCTACATCCAGCGGGCCGGGCAGGTCCTGGGCGAGGCGGTCACGATGGCCCGGCACCCCGCCACCATCGGCCGTTCGGCGGCCGACACCCACCTGGTGATGGTGATCGGTCTCGCGCTCACGGCGATCGGCTACGAGCTGATCATCGAGGACCCGCTGGAGCGCGTCTCCGGGCCCTGGCTGGTCGTGGTGCTCGGCGGTCCGGTCCTGTTCCTGGCCGGGCGGGCCCGGCTGGAGTACGAGGTCTTCGCCCGCGTCTCCCCGTCCCGCTGGATCGCCCTGCTGGTGTTGCTGGCATCGGCGGTGCCGCTGCTGGCGCTGCCCGGGGTGGTCGCGACAGCGGTCGGGGCGGTGGTGCTGGCCGCGGTCGTGGTGACCGACGCCCGGCGGGCGCGGGGCGCCCCACCGGAACCCGCCGCGCCACCCTTCTGAGCCAGCGACGTGCGGCGATACCCCTCCCGGGCGAGCGGCTGGGGCGTGCGTCAAAGTCCTCGGTCGAGCCGAGGCGGAGTCCGGGCGGCGGTCCGGCAAGGGGCTTTGACGCACGCCCTAGTCTCGGTGGGTGACCTTCTCGCTCGTCGCCCGCTCCGCCGACGGCCGCCGACATGGCGTGGTCGTCGCCAGCAAGTTCCTCGCCGCCGGGGCGTTGGTGCCGGCCGCCGCCGCCGACGTGGGCGCGTTGGCCACCCAGGCGCACGTCAACCTCGCCTACCGCCCGCAGGGCCTCGCGCTGCTGCGCACCGGGGTGGCCGCCGCCGACGTGGTGGCCGGGCTGGTCGCCGCCGACGCGGGACGTGAGCACCGCCAACTCGGCGTGGTCGGGGTGGACGGGCCGGGGGCCAGTTGGACCGGGCCGGCCTGCCACCCGTGGGCGGGCGGCCGGACCGGCGACGGGTGGGCCGCACAGGGCAACATCCTGAGCGGGCCGGAGGTCGTCGACGCCCTCGGTGAGACCTGGCTGGCGGAGTCGGAGCTGCCCTTCGCCGAGCGACTGGTCGCCGCGCTGCGGGCGGGAGACGAGGCCGGCGGTGACCGACGCGGGCGGCAGAGCGCCGGGCTGCTGGTGGTCGAGCGCGGCGGAGGATACGGCGGCACCAGCGACGTGGTGGTCGATCTCCGGGTGGACGACCACCCGGACCCGGTCGCCGAGTTGGGTCGGCTGCTCGCCGTGCACACCATGCTGTTCGGCCGGCCCGACCCGGCCACCCTGCTCGACCTCAGCGGGGCGGTGGCCGCCGAGGTGACCGCGCTGCTGGGCGCGTTGGGCCACCCGGTGACCGACGGCGGGACGGAGGCGGCGTTGACCTCCTGGGCCGGCCTGGAGAACCTGGAGGAGCGACTGGTGCCCGGTCGGATCGACCCGGTGGTGCTCGCCCACCTGCGCGGCGTCGCCCCGCACGTCCCCGCGCCCCGCGCTGACCTGAGGCGGCCCTCAGCGGCAGCGACGACCAGCGAGTGACGGCCACCAGCGCGCGACGGGAACGGCGACCAGCGGCAGCGCCAGCGGGCGTGGGCAGGGTTCAGCGGCCGAAGGAGAGCCAGCGGAAGCCGGCCGCGTCTATCGTGGCCCGCTCCCGACTGATCAGCGCCGCCCGGCCGGTGGTCTTGCGGATCAGCGTCAGCCGGTCCCAGCCCAGGGCGGCAGGCACCGGACGCCCTCCGCTGAGCAGGTCGGCGATCACCTCGGCCGCTGCGGCGGTGAGCCACGGCGGCCGGCCCAGCGCGGCGGCCAGGTCCAGACCGTGCACGCCCACCTCGACGACGCGGGTCCGCAGGAACTCGGTGAGGCTCATCGCGTCGCCGTGCCGGGTCCGCACCAGCCGACCGGGCGGCGCGGCGGCGACGGCGGCGTCGGTGGCCCGCCACGCCCGGTCCAACTCGGCGGCGAGCGCCGAACGGTCCACCTGGAGCGCGTCGCGCCGCCCGCCGGCGATCCGGTCGGCGTCGACCTGCTCGGTGAACTTCGCCCGGGAGAAGTAGCCCGCGGCGTCCACCTCGGCACGCGGCGGCGCGGGCGCGGCCAGCATGTCACTCAGCCGGCCGACACCGGTGCGGACGTGCGCGGTCAGCTCCCGTACGGTCCACGGCGGGCAGTCGGTGGAGCGGTCCAGGTCGGCCTCGGACAGGTCGGCCAGCACCGCCGTGAGCGCCGCGCACTCGGCGGAGAACGCCGCGCGGATTGGCTCCGTCATCCGGGTCAGCCCTTGACCCTGGGCACCAGCCGGTGCACCACGGTGAGCACCAGCGCCATCACCACCGCCATCGTGCCGGCGATCCCGGCGGCGCTGCCCGCGTATCCCACGAACAGCGGGCGGCGGCTCAACTCGGTCGGCCCGAGGTCGCGCAGGTTGATCAGCCAGGCCAGGGACAGCCCGCAGGCGATCAGGGCGAGGACGCCGCCCAGCCCGAGCACCGCCGCCGCGACGCGGTGCGCGTCGCCGGGGGCCACCTCGGCCTGCTCCCGCTGGGTGACCAGCAGGAGCAGCCCGGCCAGCGCCGCCCAGACACCCACCACGAGGTACGCGGCGACGGCGTCGCTGGGCCGGTGCCAGCCGGCGGAGAGGGTGGCGACTCCGGCGACGGCGGCGTAGCTGGCACCGATGAAGGCGCCGACGGCGCGCACCTTGCGCGGCAGCACGAGCACCAGCGCGACCGCCACCGAGGCGGCGACGGTGGTGTGCCCGCTGGGCAGACTGTTGCCCACGGCGGCACGCTCCGGGTCGAGACCGAAGTCGGGTCGGCTCAGTCCGTACTTCAGCAGTTGGGTCGAGACGTTCGCGCCGGCGATCAGCAGGGTGGCGGTGATGGCCAGCGCGATCCGACCCCGGATCAACGCGATGAACCCGATCGTCGCGGTGGCGGCCAGCAGGGAGACCACCGACATCGCGTTGAGGATCCGGTCGACGGGGCCGTCGATGGTGTCCTGCCCGATCCGGTTGCCGGTGAGGGCGACGGTGTCCACCCACTGGCCGATCTCCAGGTGCACCGCCACCCGCCAGACGGCGAGGAAGGCGGCCGTCTGCACAAGGGCCAGTACGACCAACCAGACCGCCGTCCAACCCCGTGCCGTCGCGCGCATCCGCACACCGTAGCGGCAGGTGTCGCCGGTCCGACCGGTGGCCCGCCGCCAATCGCCGGTTAGGTTGTGCCGGGAGCGAGGAGGCGGTGATGGACGGAACACCGGAGCGTGGCAGCGGTCCGACCGGGGCTGGTCCGGGGCGTGCCACCGCGGACCCGGCGGGACCGGAGCGGACCGAGTCGCTGGCGGATCTGCTGGGCGGGCGACGCGGCGCCGTCGACGCCACACTGCCCCCGGTGGCGTTCGCGGCGGGCTGGCTGCTGGGTGACGAGTCGTTGTGGGCCGGGGTCGGCGCCGCGCTCGCGGTGGGCGCGGTGGTGGCCGGCGTACGCCTGCGTCGGGGTGACCGTCCGCGCTCGGTGCTGATCGGTCTGCTGGCCGTCTGTGTCGCGGCGTTGATCGCGGTACGCACCGGCCGGGCCGAGAACTTCTTTCTGATCCAGGTGCTGTCCAACGCCGCGAGCGCTCTCGCCTGGACGGTCAGCATCGTGGTGCGCTGGCCGCTGCTCGGCGTGCTGGTCGGCGCGGTGCTCGGTCAGCGCGCCCGGTGGCGGCGGGACCGGGCGCTGCTGCGCGGGTACGGCCGGGCGAGTTGGGTGTGGACGGCGACCTACGTGCTGCGCGTGGCGGTGTTCGTGCCCCTGTACCTGGGTGGGCAGGTGCTCGCGTTGGTGGTGGCCCGGGTGGCGTTGACCTGGCCGCTGGTCGCCGCGGCGCTCGCGTTGAGCTGGGTGGTGCTGCGGCGGTCGTTGCCGGCCGGGCACCCGGGTCTGCGCCATCCGGTCGTCGAGGGACCGGTCGCCGGGCCTCGCTGAGCCGACGCGTCCACGACGGATCGTGGGCAAAAAAGTGGAGAGGCCGCCACGGGGGGAGCGGCCTCTCCGGTGACGTACGTTACTCCGTTCGGGACCCCGGTGTGATCCCGTGACGGCCCGAATTTCTGGGCTTTTTTGCGGCTGGCTCCAGTCCGGGCGGTGGGGTGGGCCAAGCCGATCCGCTGCGTCGGCCAGATGGCCGGCCCACCCCGGCCTGACCGTGGGTGTCAGGCCGTCCGCCGGTCGGGGTCCGTCGTTCCCCGGACCCCGCCGGACCCCGGGGTGGGCGGTCCACGCCACCCACCCCGGGTCGTCTGTCAGCCGTTCGGGAACAGGCTGCCGTAGTCGGCGTACGCCATGGCGACGTCAGCCTGTGCCCAGAACCGGTGGTAGTTGAAGGTCGGTTCCGGGCCACCGTCCAGGTACGCCTGCACCTTCGGCCAGTCCGGGTCGTTCTTGTAGAAGGACCGGATGTCGAGGAAGCTCTTGCCGGCGGCGATGGCGTCACCGTTCGGCATCTCCCCGGTCCAGCCGGACGGGACGTACAGGCCCTGCCCGGTGGAGGCGTTGTAGACGTCGTCGAAGCGCCGGTAGTCGCCGCGCGTCTCGGTGGTGGAGACACCCTTGGCGTCGCTGGCCGCCGACAGCGCGTCCAGCAGGCCCTTGGCGGTGGTCTTCGCCGCCGCGTTGCTCGACTTGGCCGCGTACGCGATCAGGGTCCGGGCGTAGGCGGCGGTGACGCCGACGTCCTGGCCCTTGGTGATCACCTCGACGTGCAGGTTGGTGTTGGGCTGCGGGTTGGACGGGTTCCAGGTGGTCGGCTGACCGGTCCACGCCATGTCCGACGGGATCGACCAGTTGGCGCCGAGCGTGGTGTTGGCGATCGCCCACGGCACCCACTTGTCCAGCAGCGCCTTGGCCTTCGCGTTGCCGGTCTGCAGGTACAGCTCGGCGATGCGCTGCATCGACCAGGCCTGCATGCCGAACCACTGGTTCGACGGCGGGTCGTTGTAGACCGGGTCGACGTCGTAGAACATGCCGTAGAAGGTGCTGGTGCCCGCCGGCGGCTGCGCGTAGCTGCCGTCCCAGCTGTTGGTGGCGCCACCGGCGATGCCGCCCTCGGCGGACTGCAGCCAGGTGTAGAACTCCAACTGCCGCTCGAAGCTCTTGGTCCAGTCGCTGGCGGCGGTCGGCGACTTCGGCGCCAGCTCCGGGGTGTTGGTCAGCGCCCAGGCCGCGAACGGGTTCTGGTAGCCGAAGTGGTTGTGGCTGGAGCCGATCCGCCAGGACCAGTTCTGGCTGGTGTCGTACGCGCCGCCCCAGGCGTAGTACCAGGACAGCAGGTAGTGCGCCGAGTCCCGGCCGCTGCCGGCGGGGCAGGTGCTCGCCCCGACGCAGTTGCCGATCTTCTTGAAGTACTTGTCGAACATCGCGTACCGCAGGTAGTCACCCATCTTGGCGGCCTTGGTGATGGTCGCCGCGACGTCGGCCTGCTTGCCCTGCGCCTTGGCCCAGGTCAGCGCCCAGTACGCGGCCTGCACGGCGCGGGCGTCGGCGTCCGGGGCGTTGGTGTACTTCCACTGCTTGGCCGGGGCGCCGGTGTCCTTGACGAACAGGTCGAGGTAGCCGTACTGACCGCCGTGCGCGAAGGTGTCGCAGGAGGGCTGCGGGATGGTCTCCCACACCGACTCCTGGGTGCCCCGCTGGAAGGTGTTGATGTAGGCGGGCTTGGTGGTGCCGTCACCGCAGCGGCCGAAGCCGTAGGTGTTGTCGACGTCCATCAGCCAGTGCATGCCGTAGATGTCGCCGGTGCCGTAGGTGGACTGCAGCTCCGAGCGCAGCGGGTCCTGCCCGACGGGGACGTTCGGGTTCAGCGCCGAGGGGTACTGGCTGGGCAGGTTGTACTCCGCGGCGTACTGCGGCGTCCCGGCCGAGCCGGACGTCGGCTGGTCGGCATGCGTCGGGATGATGTACTTCTCCATCACCGTCCAGGCGTTGTTGAACGGGGCCCAGTTCTGGGTGACCCGCCCGTAGTTCGCCTCCAGCCAGAGCCAGAAGCTGAACGCCT
This sequence comes from Micromonospora sp. WMMD1120, assembly GCF_029626235.1. Lineage (NCBI taxonomy): Bacteria > Bacillati > Actinomycetota > Actinomycetes > Micromonosporales > Micromonosporaceae > Micromonospora > Micromonospora sp. WMMD1120. Next base: position 6,939,249 of record NZ_JARUBO010000005.1, read on the forward strand.
CGGAGGTGGTCTCGTGACCGTGGTCGGGTGCTTCCACGATCAGCGTCTCCACCGAGTGGTACGGCACGCCCTCGGGGCTGAAGTAGCCCGAGTTCTTGATCTTGCCGTACTGCTCGAGGAACTTCGCGATGTAGGTGTTGTCGCCGCCCGGGGTGTCGTTGTCGATCTCGGTGGCGGTGACCGCCAGCGAGGCCAGCCCCGTGGCGGAGGCGGTGATGGTGGCGGCGCCACCGGCGGTGTCGGCGTCCTCGGCCGCGGCGACCGTGACGGTGACCCCGGTGTTCCAGTTGCTCGAGGTCAGCGTGGCGCTGGTCGGCGAGACCGTGACGTCGGAGTCGCCGGTGCGGGTGAGGGTGACCGGCACGCTTGCCGTCGGCGCGGCGCTGAGCTTCAGGTTGAAGGTGGCGGTGCCACCCTCGGCGACGCTCACCGCGGACGGCGTGGCGACGAGCTGCGGGCCGCTGGCGGCGCCGACGGTGAACGCCTTCTCGTCGACCCCGATGCCGTTGGCGTTGTCGTAGGCCTTGGCCTGGACGGTGTAGCTACCGGCGGGCAGGTCCTCCTGCGTGTAGGAGTACGGCGCGCTGGTGTCGGTGTTGATCAGCAGGCCGTTGCGGTAGAACTCGACCTTGCTGATGGTTCCGTCCGGGTCGCTGGCGGTGGCGGTCAGCGGCACGTCGGCCGGCGCGGTGAACGGGCCGGCCGGCAGGCTCAGCGAGACGGTCGGCGGCTGGTTGGCCGGGGTGCCGTTGCAGGGCGTGCCGTTGAGCGTGAACGCGGTGGGCTTCGGGTTGCTGCCCGAGTGCGCGCCGTTGAAGCCGATGGTGGTGGAGGCCCCGGTGGCGAGGTTGCCGTTGTACGACTCGTTGGTCGCGGTGACCTCGCTGCCGGTCTGGCTGAACCGGGCCGACCAGCCCTGGACCACCCGCTGGCTGCTGTTCGGGAAGGTCCACTTGAGCGTCCAGCCGTTGATCGCGTCGCCCAGGTTCTTGATCGTCACGTTGGCGGTGAAGCCGGTGTTCCAGTCGTTCGTCGCGTAGACCACGTCGCAGGCGGGCGCGGCCTGTGCGGCGCCGGCGGGCAGGGTCACCCCGCCGACGGCGAGCACGGCGGCGGCGACTATCGCCACGCGACGGCGTCGTGCCAGTTGTCTCATGTGCGCGGTGTCTCCTCGGGCCAGGCCGGGATGGTCCCGGCGGGGCGCCTGCCCGCGGGGGTGCTGGTCCGCAGGGGATTCGAGGCGCCGGAAAGGTGGTGGGGGGCCCCGGGCCCGGCCGGGGTCAGACGGTGCGGCCCGCACGGGACGGGTCCCGTCGGCTGCATGGGTAACCGTGACCGGCCTGGTGTCGCCGGCTGCCCTCGGTGGACCCGCGCTCGCGCGACGTGGCTCCGGTCGCGTCGAATCGACAGTGTGCCATGGAAGCGCTCCCACAACAAGCGCGCGGGACGCCTGAGCGCATCGTTGTTTCGATCTCGTTTTGGGTCTTTCACAAAGGCGTGACGGGCGTTACAGTCGCAACATCGGTCGATGGGAGCGCTTCCATCGACAAGGTTCCAAAAAGAAGATCGCCGGGGACCGTTCCTGACGGCCCCCGGGGAACCAGACCGAGGGCCGACGACGGGCCAGCCCGGACGCCGTCGTCAGCCATCGTCCCGCCACACGGAGGGAGGTGGAACCAGAGCCACTCGCGTGGCCCGGCTCCCGCGCGACACGCACGGCAGGACCCAAATTCCGCCCGCGCGTGTGCAGTTACGGTGGGGACGGGGGTTGCCCTCCCCCGTCCCCACACTAAACCCCCGTACACGATAGGAAAAGAGGCCGACGGGACAGGCGCGCCGCGCCGCCCGGACGGCCTCGTTCGCTGCTCGGGGCCACACCCGCCACCAGCCCGCCAGCGCCGGCCGCCAGCACGGCCGGCTGACCGGGCGGCAGCGCCTGCCCTATCATGGGAGCGCTCCCGAACTTCCGGCGGTGGCTCCGTATCCACGAGGAGAATCCATGTCGATACCTACCGGGCCCGCCGGCCCGTTGCGCTTCCCGGACAACTTCGGCTGGGGCGCGGCGACCTCCGCGTACCAGATCGAGGGCGCCACCAAGGAGGACGGGCGCGGCGAGTCGATCTGGGACACCTTCAGCCGCGTTCCCGGTCGCACCCGCAACGGTGACACCGGCGACGTGGCCGCCGACCACTACCACCGGTACGCCGAGGACCTCGACCTCATGCGCGACCTCGGGTTGCGCAGCTACCGCTTCTCCATCTCCTGGCCACGGATCCAGCCCGACGGCACCGGCGCCCCCAACCAGCGCGGGCTCGACTTCTACCGCCGCCTCGTCGACGGCCTGCACGAGCGTGGCATCAGCCCGATGGCCACGCTGTTCCACTGGGACCTGCCGCAGGCGTTGCAGGACGCCGAGGGGTGGGAGTCCCGCGACACCGCCTACCGCTTCGCCGACTACGCCGACGCGGTCTTCCGCGCCCTCGGCGACCGGGTGCCGGTCTGGCTGACCATCAACGAGCCCAAGACAGTGGTGCAGAACGGCTACCTCATCGGGCACCACGCCCCGGGCCGCCAGGACCCGGACGCCGCGTACCTGGTCGCCCACCACCTGCAACTCGCCCACGGGCTCGCGGTCGAGGCGCTGCGGGCCACCGGCAGCGACAGCCGGATCGGCCCCGCCCTCAACCTGCACCCCTGCTACCCGGCCGACGACTCCGCGCGGGCCGCCGCCGCCACCCACCTGCACGACGGCTACGAGAACCGGCTCTACCTGGACTCGCTGCTCAAGGGCAGCTACCCGGAGGACGTGCTGGCCGACCTCGGGCCGCAGAGCCGGATGGTCCAGGGCATCCGCGAGGGCGACCTGGCCATCATCTCCGCCCCGGTCGACCTGGTGGCGGTGCAGTACTACACGCCGATCTACGTCACCGGCGACGGCGGCACCGAGCACCGCTGGCCGACCTCCGAGGCCGAGTGGCAGCAAATTTACCCCGACGGCATGTACGACATCCTGACCCGGGTCACCCGCGACTACGGCCCGATTCCCCTCACCGTGACCGAGAACGGGCTCCCCACGCCCGACACGATGGGCGCTGACGGCACCGTCGACGACGCCGGCCGGATCGCCTTCCTCCGCGACCACCTCGCCGCCGCGCACCGGGCCATGGCCGCGGGCGTGCCGCTGGAGAGCTTCCACGTGTGGTCGCTGCTGGACAACTTCGAGTGGGCCGAGGGGTACGACCAGCGGTGGGGCCTGGTCTACGTGGACTACCCGACCCAGCGGCGGGTGCTGAAGAGCAGCGCCAGCTGGTACCGCTCCGTCATCGCCGACGGCGGGTTCTGAAGGGTCGGCCACCCGGATGACCGGGCCCGGACGGCTCGGCTCCGGTGAGCCGGTGACCGTCCGGGCCTCGGCCGGGCCCGTCAGCGGGGCAGCGCCTGCTGCAACTCCGCCCGCAACGCCGGGGTGAGCATCTCCCCCGCCTGCTTGGCCAGCCGGGCCATCTCGTAGCCCACCACACCGATGTCCGCGTCCCCGGCGGCGAGCGTGGCCAGGATCGAACCGTCGCGGATCTGCATCACCAGGAAGTAGCCGCGGCCCATCTCGACCACCGTCTGCTTGACCACATCGCCGTCGAACATCTGGGCCGCGCCCGCCGTGATGCTCATCAACCCGGAGGTCACCGCGGCCAGCTTGTCCGCGTTGTCACGGGGCAGGTGGTCGGAGATGGCCACCAGCAGCCCGTCGGAGGAGACCACCACCGCGTGCGCCACGCCCGGCACACGCTCGGCGAACGCGCTCACCAGCCAGCTGAGGTCACGCGCCTCCTGGCTCAACGTCGTCACTGTCGTCGTCCCCCTTCGTCGTGCCCCCCGGACGGTGGCACGGGTATCTCGGTGGTGTCCTCGGCCTCGGCGCGCCGTACTCCGCTGTAGAGCCGCGAGAGCATGCCGCCGACCGCCTCCGGGTCCGGGTCGGTGCGGGTCGGTGCCGACGTCGGTTGCGCCGAGCGGGTGACAGCGCTCAACTGCGCCATGGGCACCCGCACCGGCAGCCCGCGCTCGTTGGTGCCGGCGGTCACCGGGATGGTCGGCGGGGCCACCGGCGGGGGCGCCGCCGGCGTGGACGGGCCCTGCCGCGAGTACCAGCCGCCGCCGTCGCGCGTGGCGGCCGGGGTGAGGACGTCCTCGGCGCGTACCGGCACCGGTCGGCCCTGACGGGGCACGGCGGCGACCGGCGGGCGGCCGGCCACCGGCAGGTCCCGCGCGGCGCCGCCCAGCCCCGCCGTGGCGGGCGCGACCATTCCCCGGGCCGCGCTGGTCGCCAGCATGCGTGCCGGCGCGGGTTGGTCCAGCTCCCCCTGGCCCGGTGTGGCCAGCAGCATCGGAGGCAGGCCGAGCCGGGCGACCAGGCCGCCCTCGCCGCCGTGCAACCGCACCTGTACGCCCAGCCGCGACGCCAGGTGGCTGACCACGAACAGACCCATCCGTTCGACAGCCGCGACGTCGGCGGCCGGCGGGCTGGACAGGACCGTGTTCGCCTGTTCGAGCGCTGTCGGGCTCATGCCGAGGCCACGGTCGGCGATCTCGATCACCGCCGCCGCTCCCTCGGCGCGGGCGGTCACCACCACGGCGGTGTCCGGGCGGGAGAAGACCGTCGCGTTCTCCAGCAACTCGGCCAGCAGGTGCACCAACTCGCCGACGGCGTGCCCGACCACGTACACGTCGGCCACCGACTCGATGCGGACCCGCTGGTACTGCTCGATCTCGGCGGCGGCGGCCAGCAGCACCGCGCCGAGGCCGGCCGGCCGGTTCCACCGCCGGGTCGACTCGGTGCCGGCGAGCACCAGCAGGCTCTCGTCGTTACGGCGCATCCGGGCGGCCAGGTGGTCGAGCTTGAAGAGGTTCTCCAGCTGGTCCGGGTCGCTCTCCTCGCGCTCCAGGTCGTCCAGCAGCTCCAGTTGGCGCTCCACCAGCACCTGGCTACGGCGGGCCAGGTTGACGAACATCGCGTTGACGTTGCGCCGCATCAGCGCCTGCTCGACAGCGACGGTGACCGCGCTGCGGTGCACCGCCACGAAGGCCTCGGCCAGCTCACCGATCTCGTCGAGGGAACGCACCACCGCCGGCGCGACCTCGATGCTCGGCACCCCGCCGGTGACCGTCTTGAGCCGGTCCAGCGTGTCCGGCAACTCGTCCTGGGCGATCTTGAGCGCCTGGCTGCGCAGCAGCCGCATCGACCGGGCGACCGACCGTCCGACGAGCAACGAGATCAGCAGGGCGACCAGCAGGACCGTGACGACCCCGCCGACGACCAGCAGGGTCGCCCGGAGCTGGCCGCTGCTGGCGTCCTCGGCCTGCCGCACGGCATCGTCCAGCACCCCCGCCTCGATCTGACGCAGCAGCTCCTGCCGCTGCTGGCTGGCCTCCCACCACTGCTCCGACGGCAGCACCTCGCGCGCCGCGCCACTGGCCGGCAGGCTGCGCTCCTCCAGCCGGGTGGCGGCCACGAACAAGGGGGCCAGCGAGGTCTCGTCGTAGCGGCGGACCTGCTCGGCGGTCGCGGCCACCCGGAACGCGCCGAGCGCGGTGAGCTGCTGGGCGCGCAGGTCGGTGAGCGTCACCCGGTCCTCGGTGCTGTAGCGGCCGGCGCGGGCGGCGGCGTAGAGCTGGGCCCGCACCTGGGAGGACAGCTCCTTCACCCGGGCCAGTTGCACGTAGCGCAGCACGGCGTCGTTCAGCGCCGGCTGGTTCTGACCCGGGGTCGGCTCGGCGAGCAGGTCGAGCATCGCGCTGACCGCGCGGTTGTAGTTGCCCAGGATGGTGTTGCTGCTCAGCACCGCCGGCGGGATCGCCGGCCGGACGTCGACCACCTGGTCGTACGCCTCCAGGGCCTGGGAGAACGCGACCCGCCACGACGCGTCGGCGTCGGCCAGGGGTTCGGCCGCCCGGCGGAGGTCCACGATGGCCTTGTCGGTGGACGCCTGCAACTGTCGCAGCGAGCTCGCCGCGGCCTGCCGGTCGCCCCCCTGGCGCAGCTCGCTCAGCTCCCCCGCCGACCGGTCACGCTCCTGCTGGAGCTGGTGCACCGCCGCGGTGATCTGCCGGCCGATGCCGACCTGGCCGGAGAAGTCGTTGAGTGCCGTCGTCCGTCCCACCAGCGCGTTGGTCTGCACCCCGGCGAGCAGCAGGAACGCCATCGACGGCACGACCAGCACGGTGGCGAGCTTGGTGCTCATCCGCCAGTCGCGCAGCCGGAACGGCGACCGCCGCCGGTGCGGGACGACGCGCACGTCGAAACGACGCCGGCGATGGTTGGACACCGCGCCGTTCGCCGGCTCGGAACCTCTCGCCACCCTGCCTCCTCCGTTGCCGCGTCCACCGCGGTCCGGGGAGCGCAGTCCATCCAACCAGGCTCGGGAGCGCTGTCAACGGCCCGAACAACGTGGAAGTTCAGGAAGGATACTGCGGGTGGGATCGTCCTGCCGTGCCCGGCAAGACGAGTTCGTCCGTCCGGCCGATGTCGGCGAGCTGAATCGCGTCACCGAAGCGGCCCATCGCCACCAACGCGGCGCCGGTGGCACCGATCTCCGGGTTGCGTTGGTGCGACACCGGCCGCGGCGCGAGCGCGGTGGCGAAGGCCTGCCGCCACCACACCGAGGCGGCCACCGCACCCCCGCCCAGCACCACGCCGACCGGTTTGTCGATGGTGGACTCCAGCACCGCGAGGTCCTCGGCGACCAGCTCACACAGCCCCTGCATCAGCCCGGCCAGGATGTCGACGGCAGTGGTGCCGAAGCTGAGGCCGCGCAGCTCGCCGCTGCCCGCCGGCGACAGGCCGGGCGCCCGGTCGCCGCCGAAACGGGGGTCCGCCGGTCGGCCACCGCCGGCCGGCACCAGCGCCAGCGCCGCGTCCAGCTCCGCGCCCCGGGGCAGGCGCAGCTCCCGGTCCGCCCAGGCGAAGAGGTTGCCCCCGTTGGCGTACGCCGCCCCGGTCACCACGTGGTCGTGGTCGACCCGGTACCGCCACAGCCGTTCGGGGAGGCGCGGCAACTCCTCGCCGGCCGGGATGCGCTGCATCAGTCGTACGGCCGCCGAGGTGCCCACCGTGACGGCGGCCCGGCTCGGGTCGACGCAGCCCGACCCGACGTTGGACGCCCCGCCGTCACCGACCGGCGGTGACCAGCGGGCCTGCGCCAACGCGGGCCACCGACGGGCCAGGTCGACCCGCAGCCGGCCATGCCAGTCGAGCGCGCCGAGGGACGGGAGGTCGTCCGGTCCCGCCCCGGCCAATGCCAGCGCCTCGTCGTCCCAGGTCAGGGTGCGCAGGTCCAGCAGACCGGTGCCGCTGGCCTGGGAGATCGACATGGGGGCGTCGTCCAGCAGCTGGCCCAGCACGTACTCGGGCAGGCCGACGAACCGGGCGATCGGCGTGCCGGACTGCTCGCGCAGCCAGGGCAGCCGCATCGACCAGTACGAGCGGTGCCACCAGCAGCCGGTGCGCTGGTGGAACGCGTCCGGAGCGGCCGGACCGGCGCTGGGGCCGACCGGCGTGGGCCGGGTGTCCAGCCAGGTGACGACCGGGCCCATCGGAACGCCCTGACGGTCCAACGGAAGCACCGAGTGCCACTGGGCGGAGACCGCGACCAGGCCGACGTCGCGCAGGTGACCTGCCTCGGCCAGCTCGTCCAGGCACTCGACCAGGGACGCCAGGTAGTCCGGGCCGGACAGTGTGCCGGTGCCGTCGTCGCCGATGGCGAGGTCGACCTTGCGCCGGGCCAGCGCGCCGGGCATCGGCTGGGTGTCCGCGTCCAGCACCAGCCCGCGCACCGACGAGGTGCCCAGGTCGAGCGCGAGAATGTTCATCGCCGGTCAAGTTACCCGGTGCCAGGCGGGCGCCGGGCGGGTAGGGTGGATCACATGCTCGCGCGTCTGACTTGCTGGTGGCCCGCCGACCCGGCGGCCATCTCCCGCGCGTAGCTTCCACCACGCGGCCGCCCATCGAGGCGGTCGCCGGATCTCCCGGCCGGATGGGCCGCCCGACGGGCGACGCCCGGCCCAGACGGGACATCCGATGACACACCTGACCGACCTGCTCGCCGCCGTCGACGACGGCGTCGACCCCGGCCCCTTCGCGCTGCTGCGCCGCGACGGGGCCGCCGAACTGGACCTGCTCACCGGCCCGGTCGACACCTTCGAACGGCTCGCGGACCTGCCGCTGACGTCGGGGCCACCCGGTGCGCGGGCGCTGGCCCTGGTGCCGTACCGACAGGTCACCGAGCGCGGCTTCGCCTGCGTCGACGACGACGCCCCGCTGGAGTGCCTCCAGGTGCGTCAGCACCGGCGGATCGCGCTGGCCGACGCTCTCGCCGTACTGCCCGACGAGCCGGTCCGCACCGACGACGCCGGCTTCGACGTCAGCGACGAGGAGTACGCGCGGACCGTGCAGCGGGTGCTGTCCGAGGAGATCGGCCGTGGCGAGGGCGCGAACTTCGTCATCCACCGCACCCTGCGCGCCACTGTGCTGGGCCCGCCGCTGCGCGCCGCGCTGGCCGCGCTACGCCGGCTGCTGGTCGCCGAGCGCGGCGCGTACTGGACGTTCGTGGTGCACACCGGCGCCCGGACACTCGTCGGCGCGAGCCCGGAGCGGCACGTCAGCGTGGACGACGGACTGGTGATGATGAACCCGATCAGCGGCACCTTCCGCTGCCCCGACGGCGTCGTCGACCGGGCCGCCCTGCTGCGGTTCCTCGCCGACCCGAAGGAGGTCGAGGAGCTGTACATGGTGCTCGACGAGGAGCTGAAGATGATGGCCACCGTCGCCGAGCGGGGCGGGCAGGTCATCGGCCCTTACCTCAAGGAGATGTCGCACCTGGCGCACACCGAGTACCTGCTCGCCGGGCAGAGCACCCGGGACGTGCGGGAGGTGCTGCGCGAGACGATGTTCGCGCCCACCGTCACGGGCAGCCCGATGGAGAACGCCTGCCGGGTGATCGCCCGGCACGAGCGCCGGGGCCGGGGCTACTACGGCGGCGTGCTGGCGTTGCTCGGCCACGACGACGCCGGCCGGCAGACGCTCGACGCCCCGATCCTGATCCGGACGGCCGAGATCTCCCCCACCGGCGCGCTGCGGGTGTCGGTCGGCGCCACACTGGTCCGCCACTCGACGGCCGTCGGAGAGGTGGCCGAGACGCACGCCAAGGCCGCCGGTGTGCTGGCCGCGCTGGGTCTCGGGCCGGCGGCGTCCGCCGGCGACCGGCTGCCGGTCGCGCGGCTGGCCGACGACCCGGCGGTACGCGACGCGCTGGCCGCGCGCAACGCCCCGCTGGCCCGGTTCTGGCTGGACCAGCGGGCGCCGGACGCGCCCGGCCTGCCCGGACTGGTCGGCCGCCGGGTGCTGATCGTGGACGCCGAGGACACCTTCACCGGGATGCTGGCCCACCAACTGGGCGCCCTGGGTCTCGTGGTGACCACCCGGGGGTGGCGGGAGGTCGGCGCGCTGGACGCCTACCACCTGGTGGTGGCCGGGCCCGGCCCCGGCGACCCCGGGAGCGCGGACGATCCCAAGGTGGCAACGCTGCGCGGTCTGCTGGTCGAGCGGTTGACCGCTGGCGGTCCCGTCCTCGCGGTCTGCCTCGGCCATCAGGTGCTGGCCGGGCTGCTCGGGCTCGAACTGCACCGCCGGAAGGCCCCCTACCAGGGGCTGCAACGGGAGGTGTCGCTGTTCGGCAGCACCCGTCGGGTCGGCTTCTACTCCACCTTCACCGCCCGCGCCGCCTCCGACCGGCTGGACACCGCGTACGGGCCGGTGGAGCTGGCCCGGGACGCTGTCGACGGCGCCGTGCACGCGCTGCGGGGCCGCGGCTTCGCCGGTGTGCAGTTCCACGCGGAGTCGGTGCTCAGCCCGGACGGGCTCGCGGTGCTGACCGAGTTGGTGACCGAGCTGCTGCCGGCGCCCCGGCGGGACGAGCTGTCCACCACGGGCGGGCGCGCATAGCCCCCGGCTCGGAGGGTAGGGCTGGATCGACCGGTGGCGTGGACGGGCCGAGAGCCCCCGCCCGCGCCACCGGTCGCCACGCCGGTCAGCCGGTCAGGCCCTTCTTCAGAGCGGCCCCCATCTGCACCGCCCGGCGTGCGGTGAGCGCGCAGGCCTCCAGCGCCACGGCGTCCGGAGCGATCTCCCCGTTGTTGCTGGTGTGCGAGGGCCCGTACGGGTTGCCGGCGATGAACTGGCTGGTGTCGGTGTAGCCGGGCACGACCACGACGCCACCCCAGTGGTAGAAGACGTTGAACAGCGAGGTCAGCGTGGTCTCCTGCCCGCCGTGCGAGGTCGCCGTCGAGGTGAAGGCGGAGTACACCTTGTTGGCCAGCGCGCCCTGTGCCCAGAGCGGGCCGGTGGTGTCGATGAACTGCTTCAACTGGGCCGCGATCATGCCGTAGCGGGTCGGCGCGCCGAGGATCACCACGTCGGCCCAGGCCAGGTCGTCGATCATCGCCTCGGGCACGTCCTGGGTCTCCAGGTGGTGGGCCTGCCAGCCGGAGTTGGACCGGATCGCCTCGTCCGGGGCCAACTCGCGGACCTTGCGCAGGCGCACCTCGGCACCGGCGTCCCCAGCGGCCTCGCAGACAGCCTGCGCCATCTGGTAGGTGATGCCGGTCGCGCTGTAGTAGATCACCGCTACCTTGGTCTGGGCCGCCATCGGATGTCCCCTTCTCGTCTCGGATCAGCTCCGCGACTACCCGCTGAGAACCCGCTCTAACGAGACCGTGCCGGGACTCTCGGCTCAAATTTTCCGCAACTTCCCGACCGTTTCGGTCCGGTGCCCACCGCGGGCGGCGATCCTGTAGTCCATCGGTGTCGGCGGATCGGTCTGCCGCCCCGCGTGGGGGACCTGAACGGGGGATCGCGCTTTGCCGGCAACCCGCTGGCGAAGCGCGATCAGGGGAACGCAGCGCGGGACGGCGCCGACCGCCACCGGTCGGTCTCAGCCGACCAGGGCCGCCATCAGCCGATCCAACTCGGCCTCCGGATCGATGGTGAGGCCGGTGTGCACCGGGCCGGTCTGGATCATCGTGCTGCGCGGAGCGGCCAACCAGTGGAACCGCTCACCGAGGCGCATCCGGGTCGCCGGCCCGTCCCCGGAGCAGGTGCGGTCCCAGGAGTCGAGCACCGCGGCCACCGCCGGCAGGTCCACGTCGGGCGCGAGCGCGCGGGCCCGGTCCGCGTCCAGCCGCGTGCGCGCGGCCAGGAAGTCACGCTGCTGGCAGTAGAGCAACACCCCCACGTTGATCTGCTCGCCGCGCTCGATGCGGGGCACCAGCCGGATCAGCGCGTACTCGAAGGGATGCCTCATGCCGCCCTCCCGGATGGCAGCCAGTCGGCGGTGCGCGCGACGCGACCCGACAGGTGCCGCAGGTAGGCGTCGCGCGCCTCCTCGGCCGTCGCGAAGTCGGCGGCGGTTAGCCACGCGTCCGGCACCACTGCCAGCACCTCGGCGAGCAGCTCCGGGGTGACCCGGGCGGCCAGCTCCGCGTCCGCCTCGGCCAGCCGCGAGGCGTACGGCGCCAGCACGTGGTCGTCGCCGCGGTAGGCACGGTGCACCACCGCCTCGGCGCGCGGCCAGTTGTGGTGGAAGTACAGCGCGGCGCCGTGATCGATCAACCACAGCTCGCGGTGCCAGATGAGCAGGTTGGGGTTGCGCCAGCTCCGGTCGACATTTTCGACGTACGCGTCGAACCAGAACACCCGCGACGCGAGCACCGGGTCGACCGGGTGCGCCACCGGGTCGAAGCCCAGCGCCCCGGGCAGGAAGTCCATCCCCAGGTTGGCGCCGCCACTGTTGCGCAGCAGCTCCTGCACCTCCTGGTCGGGCTCGGCGCGCCCGATCACCGGGTCGATGTCGAGGACCACCAGCGGCGGCACCCGCAGGTCGAGCCGACGGGCCAGCTCACCGCAGATGACCTCGGCGATCAGCGCCTTGGGCCCCTGCCCGGCGCCCCGGAACTTCGCCACGTACGTGCCCAGGTCGTCGGCCTCCACCACGCCCGGCAACGAGCCACCCTCGCGCAGCGGGGTGACGTACCGGATCGCGGTGACCTGGCGGAGCACGCCGCCCACCCTACTGGGGCTGCGTTGACGGCCGGCACGCCAGTCCTCGACCGGGCCGCACCCGCCCACGGCCGGACCACGCGCCGCGGGGCGCGGGCGTGGTCCGCCGTCCGTGGGAGCCGCTGGTGTCAGTCAAGCCTGTCGCGGAGGTCGTCGACCTGGTTCTGGAGGCGGTCCACCGCGCCCTCGTTGTTGACGAACGTGGTGATGCCCGCGGCGAGGCCCAGGCCGATCAGGACGGCCAGGATGCTCAGCACCAGGCCCCCGATGGCGACGCCCCGACCGGTCACGCCCGGTCGCTGGGCCATCTTCAGCCCGACGATGCCGAGGATGATGCCGATGATGCCCAGCACCAGCCCGATCCAGGCGAGGATGGCGGTCAGCACGCTGAGCAGGCCGGCGACGCCGAAGACCAGGGCGAAGGTGGCGGCCGCGCTCGTCTTCGCGCTGGCGTCACCCCGATGGCTCCGAGACCCGGCCGTCACGCCGGCCCCCCGGGCCGGCTCGCTTGCGGCAGTCATGGGAAGTCCCTTCCGTACGCGCGGCGCGCGCACTTCCGCCGCGCCGCTTTCCCAGGTCGACCGCCCTTACGCCTCCCGTCTGCCGGAGTGTCGGTGGGCCGACCTAGGCTGGCCGTCCGGCCGTGGAAAGGACGTCCGATGCCTGCCGACCTCAGCGCGGCCGACGCCCTGGCGCTGCGAACGACCAGCCTGCTGTTGCGCCCGCACCCGAGCACCCGCCCCGGCACCGTCGCCGACGTGGTGGAGTGGTTCGGCGCGATGCAGGCGCAGGACCTGTCCAGCGGGCTGTGGTCGCTCGGCGTGCGACTGCCCGGCCACACCGTCGACGACGTACGGGCCGCGTTGGAGCGGCGCGAGGCGCTGCGCACCTGGCCGATGCGGGGGACCGTACACTTCGTGCCGCCCGCCGACGCCCGGTGGATGCTGGAGCTGACCGGCGTCCGCGCGCTGGCCGGCTCGGCGACCCGCCGGGCCCGGCTCGGTCTCACCGAGGCCGACGAGGACCACGCGCTGGACGTCCTCGGCGGCGCGTTGGCCGGCGGCGGCCGACTCACCCGGGCGGAGTGCCTGGCCGCCCTGCGGGCGGCCGGGGTGGGCACCGACGGGCAGCGCGGCTACCACCTGCTCTCGCAGGCGAGCGTGCGCGGCGTGACCTGCCTGGCGCCGAACGTCGGCACCGAACAGACCTTCGCCCTGCTGGACGAGTGGGCCCCAGCGCCCCGCCGGCCGGAGCGGGACGAGGCGCTGGCAGTGCTCGCTCACCGCTACGTCCGCGGGCACGGCCCGGTGACCGACCGGGAGTTCGCCGGGTGGAGCGGCCTCACCCTCACCGACTCCCGGCGCGGCCTGGCCGCCCTCGGCGACGCCGTCGTCGAGGTCCGGGTCGAGGGCGAACCGATGTACGTCGACGCGGCGCTGGCCGACGCTCCGCGCGCGCCGCTGGACGCGGTGCTGGCACTGCCCGGCTTCGACGAATACCTGCTCGGCTACCGGAACCGCACGCTGATGCTCGACCCGGCGCACCGGGCGGCGGTGGTGCCGGGCAACAACGGCGTCTTCCGGGCCACCGTCGTCCACGCCGGCCGGGTGGTGGGTGTCTGGAGGCGCGCCGTCGGCCGTTCGGCGGTCACCGTGACGATCCAGCCGCTCGTGACGCTCGACGCTGCCACCCGCGGCCGCGCGGAGCAGGCGCTGGGGCGTTACGCCGACTTCCTCGGGTTGCCGCCCCGCGTCGCCTGGCTGCCCTGAGCGGCCGGCCTCACTCCGGGTCGACCGGTCGGGGACGGGCGGCGCTGAGCAGGTCGACGATCCGCTTCACCCGGGGGTCCGCGCGGATCTGCGCGACGCCCGCCGGCAGCGGCAGCCGCCAGTTCGGATACTCGTCCACGGTGCCCGGCATGTTGGGTTGGCGCACCTCGCCCAGCACGTCGTAGAGCGAAACGCCCAGCAACCGGGCCGGGCTGGCCGCCAGCGCGGCATGCATCGCCACCACCACCTCGTCGTCGAGCGGCGCACCGCCGGCCCCCGGCCCGGCATCCCCCGCCTCGGGCCGCGCCGGGCCGGGGCCGGTCGCCGCCTCAGGCCGCGCCGGGCCGGGGCCGGTCGCCGCGTCGGGCAGGAGATGTTCGGCTCGCAGCATGTCGAGCAGCCGGGCCCGGTCGGCGCTGGCGCGGGCCCGCTCCACCGCCACGTCGGTGCCGAGCAGCTTCAACTCGTCGCGCACCCGCACGTGCTCACCGGTGAGGAAGCCCGGCGCGGTGGGCAGGTCGTGGGTGGAGATCGTGGCGAGCGCGTTGCGCGGCCACCGGGCGGGTGGGACGAAGTCGCCCTCGTCGTCGCGCGCGAACCAGAGCACAGTGGAGCCCAGCATGTTGCGTCCCCGCAGCCCCCGGGTCACCGCCGGTTGCACGGTGCCCAGGTCCTCCCCGACCACCACCGCTCCGGCCCGGTGCGCTTCCAGCGCGAGTATGCCCAGCATCGCGTCGGCGTCGTAGCGCACGTAGGTGCCCTCGGCCGCCCCGCCGCCCGGCGGCACCCACCACAGTCGCCAGAGCCCGGCGACGTGGTCGACCCGCAGACCGCCGGCGTGCCGCATCGCCCGACGCAGCATGTCCCGGTAGGCCGCGTAACCGGTGGCGGCGAGCCGGTCCGGACGCCACGCGGCGAGCCCCCAGTCCTGACCGAGCTGGTTGAAGTCGTCCGGCGGCGCCCCTACCCGTACGCCCTGGGCCAGCACGTCGGCGAGCTGCCACCCGTCCGCGCCGCCCGGGTCGATACCGACGGCGAGGTCGTGCACCACGCCGACCGGCATCCCCGCGGACCGGGCCGCCGCCGTCACGGCGTCGAGCTGCTCGTCGCACAGAAGTTGCAGCCAGGAGTGGAAGGCGACCCGGCCGGTGAGTTGCCGGCGCTGCTCGGCGACAGCCGGGGAGTCGGGGTGGTGCAACTCCGCCGGCCACGCACGCCAGTCGTTGCCGTGCCGCTCGGCGAGGGCGCACCAGGTCGCGAAGTTGGTCAGCGCCGGGTCCGCCGCGAGGTCCACCGGCTGCGCGTACGGGTGCAGCAACTCCAGGGCATGCCGCTTGGCGTCCCACACCTCGTCGTAGTCGATCAGCGGCCCCCGGTCCGGGCGCAACGCGTCGACGACCGCGCGGGTCGCCGGGTCGGCCGCCCGGTACGCGGCCGTGTCGCTGACCCGCAGGTAGAGCGGGTTGACGAAGCGCCGGCTGGCGGGAGAGTAGGGCGAGGCGGCGACCGGGTGCGCCGGGCCGACCGCGTGCAGCGGGTTGAGCAGCACCAGACCGGCACCGGTGGCGCCGGCCCAACCGGTGAAGTCCGCCAGGTCGCCGAGGTCGCCCATTCCCCAGGAGCGGTCCGAGGTGAGCGAGTAGAGCTGGAGCATCCATCCCCACGTACGCGGCGGCACCGGCAGCCGACGGGGCACCACCACGAGTGTCGCCTCGCGGTCGGCGCAGGCCAGCCGATGCCAGCCGAGCGGTAGGTCCGGGGGCAGCTCCGCGTCGACAGCGCGTCGGCCGCCGTCCTCCAAAGTCACCACACCCGGACCGGGGAGCGGACGGGTGGCACCCCGGGCGAGCACCACGGTGTCCGGCAACGCGTTCCGGTCGACAGCGCGGACGGCGGCGAGCGCGTCGGCGATGGCGGTCGGGCTGCTGGCGTCCACACCGAGCAGGCCGAGCACGCCCACCACGGTCTCCGGCGCGACCTCGACACGCCGGTGCCGCCAGTCCTCATACCAGGTGGAAACGCCGCGCGCAGTGGCCAGCGCGGCCAGCCCTCGCTTCATTGTGCCCCCCGCTCCACGACGCACTCTCCAACCACCCTCCCACGCAATCCCCCACCCCGCAGAACACCAGCCCCCACCCCACACCCTCCCCCGCCCTGCCCCGCACTCTCACCCCGCCCCGCCCCGCCCCGCCCTGCCCCGCACCCCGCCCCCGCCACACCCCGACCCCGGCCCACCCCACCCCACCCCGCCCCACCCCGCCCCGCCGATCTTGCGGTTTCTGTCGTGGCAAAAGGCCTATTCCAGGCCTATCGACATCCGCAACTGCAAGATCGACGCGGGGCGGGGCGACGCGACGCGACGCGGGGTGGGGTGGGGTGGGCGCGGGGCGGGGTGGGGCGCGTAGGGCGGGGGTCGTGGGGTTCAGTCGGCGAGGGCGCCTGCCGAGTGGCCCTCGTGCAGGGTCAGGTTGCGTCCGGTGGACGGGTCGAACAGGTGGATTTTCTCCAGGTTGAACCAGACCCGCCGGGTCTGTCCCTCGGAGACCGGGGACTCGGCGGACAGCCGGGTCACCAGGTTGCCCCCGGCGCCGGCGAAGTCGGCGGCGCCCGCGTCGGCGGCCAGCTCCTCCAGTTCGGCGGCGCTGGCCTTCTCGCCCTCCACAGTGAAGTAGACGTACTTGTCCGAACCCATCGACTCGACGATGTCGACCGGCGCCTCGAACTCCATGCCCCGTCGGCGGGTGTCGTCGTCGACGAGTTCGGCGTCCTCGAAGTGCTCCGGCCGGATGCCGAGGATCAGTTCGCGGGGCGCGTCCGCCGCCTCCAGCTCCCGCCGGATCCGGTCGCCGAGGGGTACGTCACCCAGCGCGGTGCGCAGCCCGCCGTCCTGCACGGCGGCGTGCAGGAAGTTCATCGACGGCGAGCCGATGAACCCGGCGACGAAGAGGTTGCGCGGGTGGTCGTACAGCTCCTGGGGAGGGCCGACCTGCTGCACCGCTCCCCCGCGCATGATCACCACGCGGTCGCCGAGGGTCATCGCCTCGGTCTGGTCGTGCGTGACGTACACGGTGGTGGTGCCGAGCTGCTTCTGCAGGCGGGACACCACGGTACGCATCTGGACCCGCAGCTTGGCGTCGAGGTTGGACAGCGGCTCGTCCATCAGGAACGCCTTCGGCTGCCGGACGATCGCCCGGCCCATCGCCACCCGCTGGCGCTGGCCGCCGGAGAGGTTGGCGGGCTTGCGGTCCAGCAGCGAGGTCAGCTCCAGCACCTTGGCCGCCTCGTCGACCTTGGCGTTGATGGTCTCCTTGTCGAGCTTCGCCAGCCGCAGCGGGAACGCCATGTTCTCCCGCACCGTCATGTTGGGGTAGAGCGCGTACGACTGGAACACCATGGCGATGTCCCGGTCCCGGGGGGCCTTGTCGTTGACCCGCTGCCCGCCGATGCGCAGCTCGCCGGAGCTGATGTCCTCCAACCCGGCGATCATGTTGAGGGTGGTGGACTTGCCGCAGCCCGAGGGCCCGACCAGGATCACGAACTCGCCGTCGGCGATCTCCAGGTCGACGTCCTGCACGGCGACGGTCCCGTCCGGGAACCTCTTGCTCACCTTGTCGAGCACGATGTCAGCCATGACTACTCACCTATCCCTTGACTGCGCCGGAGGTCAGCCCGGACACGATGCGACGCTGGAAGAAGAGGACGAACAGGATGATCGGCACGGTGATCACCACGGCGGCGGCGCAGATCGCCCCGGTCGGGTCCTCGAACTGCGACTCGCCGGTGAAGAACGACAGCGCGACCGGCACCGTACGGGCGCGTTCGGTGGAGGTCAGCGTGATGGCGAAGAGGAAGTCGTTCCAGCAGAAGATGAAGACCAGGATCGCCGTGGTGAACAGACCGGGCGCGGCCAGTGGCGCGATCACCCGTCGGAACGCCTGCCCCTGGGTGGCGCCGTCCATCTTCGCGGCCTTCTCCAGGTCCCAGGGGATCTGCTTGAAGAACGCCGACAACGTGTAGATGGCCAGCGGCAGCGCGAAGGTGATGTACGGCAGGATGAGCCCGGGCCAGGTGTCGAAGAGGCCGAGCTGACGCTCGATCTCGAACAGCGGCGACACCAGTGACACCTGCGGGAACATGGCGATCAGCAGGGAGACCCCGACCAGCAGCCGCTTGCCGGGGAAGTCCAGCCGGCTGATCGCGTACGCGGCCATCGCCCCGAGCACCACAGCGATCAGCGTGGCGATCAGCGCGATGCCGATGGAGTTGACCAGCGCCCGGACGAACTGGTCGGTGTCGAAGATCGTCCGGTAGTTGTCGAGCGTCCACTCCCTCGGGATGAACTTCCCGTCGGTGAGGGTGGCCGGCGTCTTGAACGACAGCGACGCGATCCAGAGGACGGGGATCAACGCGAAGACGACCACCAGGACGTCCAGCAGACCCCAGCGCAGCTTTGCCTTGGCAGTGGTGTCGACGGCCATGTCAGCGCCTCTCCCCGTCGTCGCTGCCGGGGGCAGCGGTGCCGAACAGCTTCACGAAGACGAAGGCGATGATCGCCACGGTGATGAAGATGAGCACCGACATCGTCGAGCCGATGCCGAGGTTGAGGCCCCGGATCAGGTTGTTGTAGGCGAGCATCGACACCGACGAGGTCTCGTTGCCGCCGGCGGTCAACACGAAGATGTTGTCGAAGACCCGGAACGCGTCCAGGGTGCGGAACAGCAGCGCGACCAGGATCGCCGGCTTCATCACCGGCAGCATGACCTTGGTGAACTTCTGCCAGCCGGTCGCGCCGTCGGTGGAGGCCGCCTTGAGCAGATCCTCCGGCACCAGCGCCAGCCCGGCCATCAGCAGCAGCGCCATGAACGGGGTGGTCTTCCAGATCTCCGCGAGCATGATGATCGCCAACGAGCTGGCCCGCTCGGTGAGCGGCGCGCCGTCGCTGAACAGGTTGGCCAGGTAGCCGGTGCCGGGCGTCCAGGCGTACCGCCAGGAGAACGCGGCGACCACGGTGACGATCCCGTACGGGATGAGGGCCGACGTGCGCACGATGCCGCGCCCGACCAGGGTGCGGTGCATGATCAGCGCCAGCCCCATGCCGAGGACCAGCTCGACGGCCACGGTGACCACCGTGATCAGCATGGTCACCCCGAAGGCGGTCCACCAGAACTCGTTGGTGAGCACCGTGACGTAGTTCTCCAGCCCGATGAACTCGCGCTGGTCCGGGAAGCGCAGGTCGAAGCGCTGCAACGACAGCCAGACCGAGTAGATGATCGGGTACGCGGTGACCGCCACCATGACCAGCGCGGCGGGCGCGCAGAGTAGCCAGCCGAGCCGGCGTTCGGCCTTCTTGTTCTCGCTCAGCGGCGGCTTGCCGCGGCCGCCCCGCTGGGCGGGCACCGTGGCGGTGGGACGGGTCTCCTCGGCGGCGACGTCCGCACCGGCCGGTGTGGCGTTGACGCTCATGGAAGCACCCCCTTCGACTGGAGGGCGTCGGCGATGGCGTCGCGCAACTCGTCGGCGGTCTGCTGCGGGCGAATACCGGACGGCGGCGACAGGATCGCCGACATCACAGTGGAGATGCTCTGGTAGGCCGGCGTCAGGGGACGGGTCGCCGGTTCCTTCAGCTCCTCCAGGATGGTGTCCTTCATCGGGTACGCCTCGGTCATCTCCGGGTCGTCGAAGACGGCCTCGATGGTGGGCGGCACGCCGTCGTTGATGGCGGAGAACTTCTGGTGCTCCGCGCTGCGCAGGCACCGGGCCGCCTCGAACGACAGCTCCGGGTGCCGGGAGTAGGAGCTGACCGCCAGGTTGACGCCACCGATGGTTACCTTGCTGGGGCTGCCCTCCTCGACGCCGGGAACGCGGGCCCAGCCGACCTGCTTGGCCAGGTCCGGGTTCGCCTCCTGCAGGGCCGGGTAGACGAACGGCCAGTTCACCTGGAACGCGCCGGAGCCGGACTGGAACTCCAGCCGGACCGGGTCCTCGGTGGCGTTGCTGAACGACGGCGAGGTCACGCCCGACGTGGCGAAGCGCTTGAGCTGGTCCAGCGCCCGGACCGTGCCCTCGTCCATCACGGCCTTCGTGCCGTCCTCGTTGAGGATCTGCCCGCCGGCGCTCTCCGCGAGGGTGTTGTAGAGGACGACCAGGCCCTCGTACTGGGCGCCCATCGTGAGCACCTGGTACGGCTTGCCCTGCTCCTTCAGCTGCTGGGCCGCGCTGATCATCTGGTCCCAGGTGGTCGGCGGCTGGGGCACCAGGTCCTTGCGGTACCAGAGCAGCTGGACGTTCGTGTTCTTCGGCGCCGCGTACAGCTTGTCCTGGTAGCGGGCGGTGTCCAGCGGCCCTGCGAGGGTGCCCTGCTCGACCTCGGCCTTGTCCTGGCCGGTCCACTCCCGGAGCCAGTCGGCGCTGGCGAACTCCTGGGTCCAGGTGACGTCCAGGCCGAGCAGGTCCATGCCGGTGTCCTCGGCGGCCAACCGGCGCACCATCTGCACCCGCTGGTCGTCTGCCTGCCGGGGCAGCACCCGGTACGCGATCTCGTACCGGCCCTGGGCCTGCGCGTTGCAGTCGTCGACGACCTTCTGCAGGTTCTGCTCGGGCGGGTAGTACAGGTTGATCGTTGGTGGGCCACCATCGTCGTCCGCGCCACACGCGGCCAGTGGTGCGACGAGCGCCAGCGCGACAGCCGCCGCGCCCAGCCGCGCGACCGGACGGCGGCGGCGTCGGGCCGCTTCGGGCTCCGTCATCGCCCTCCCCCCTCTCTTCGGCGAAACCGGGGAGGGCATCCGTGCCCCGGCGCACGGCGAGACAACCCGAGCCCTGAACTGCGGAAACGCCCCGGCTCGGATGCTCCGTGCGGCTACACTGCCCCACCCGCGAAGTCACGAAACCTGACTGTCACAGCGAGCGTGCGGGCAGCGACCGCTGGCCCCTCGAGGTGCGTGATCGACTCGCCTTCCTGGAAGTCGGGCTGTCACCGTGCCGAGGAAGCCCCGCCTTTCAGGAAGCGGATTCGATCGCGCTCCGGTATATCGCGACGCCTATTAGCCCGGTATCATGTTGCGCATGATAGCGGGCGAGGGTCAGCCGACTGCTGACAGCGACCGGCAGACGCAGCTCCTGCGGGGTGCGCTGGACATGTGCCTCCTGGCGCTGCTGGCGCGCGAGCCCGCGCACGGCTACGAGCTGGTTCGGCGGATGGAGGCAGCCGGCTTTGGCGCGATCAGCTACGGCACGATCTATCCACTGCTGACCCGGATGCGCCGGCTCGGCCTGGTCGCTCACGAACAGCACGCCAGCCCGACCGGCCCGCCCCGGAAGGTCTACGCGCTGACCAGGTCCGGCCGGGTCCACCTGGATGCCTGGCGGCAACAGTGGAACCGCTTCGCCGACACCGTCGGCACGGTTCTCGACCAGCTCGACCAGAGCCCCACGAGGAGTTGACCATGGACACCATCGACAGCCTTCTGGGCGAAGCCGACCAGGCGTGGCGCGCGTACGGAGTCGGCTCGGCGGATCGGGTCGCACTCGCCGCGGAGCTGCGCCTGGATCTCCGGGCTGCGGCTGCCGACGGGGGCGATCCCGTGCAATTGCTCGGCGGCGACGTTGCCGGCTTCGCACGACGCCTCGCCGACGAGGCTGACGTTGAACGAGTGCGCCGAGACTACTTCCGCGTTCTCGGCAACGCACTGATCGGCGCGGTGCTCGGTGTCGTGCTCGGCTACGGCATCCTGGTCGCGGCCTACCCGGCGCTCGTCCGCATGATCGATTTTCCCCGCTCGATCGACGTACCGATCCAGCTCGCCGTCACCGTCTACTACGGAACACCGGCCGCCGTGATCATTGTGGGAGCTGTCATCGCGGTGCGGACCCGACTACGCGACCTACCCCAGATCCGGCAGACAGCTCGGATCATGAGCGTGCTCATGCCGACGGCCGGCATCATCATCACGCCAGTCACCATCGCATTCGCGTGGTCCACCGGCTACAGCACCGCGCCGGCAGTGGTGGTCACCGAGATCGCCATGGTCCTGTTCGCACTCGCCGGTGCCACGGTTCTGGCTCGCCACCTGTCGCTCCGCGAGCGCGCAACAGTATGACAGGTGTAAGCTGCGAGTATGACAGAGCCGCAGCGCCGCTTCACGATCTCCGTCCCACCGGACGTGAGTCAGATCCTGGAGAGTCAGGGCAACCGCATGGCCAGCGCCTACGTCACCGAGTCGGTGCGTCGGCGCAGGCGTGTGGAGCAGCACAAGGAGTTGTTGCTCGCGGCCGGCATTCACGTGACCGAGCAGGGTGTCGCGGAGGCTCGGGCCCGCCGACTGGGCGTGGAAGCCGAGTGGCCCGCGGAGCGGTTTGAAGCGGAACGGGCCAAGATCCGCGCCGCGATGGAGGCCGAGATGAACGGCGACGACGCTGCTCCCCGCGCCGATGCCGCGTGACCTCGGAGACGCAACCACCGGTCCGGCTCATCCTGGACCGGTCGGCCCTGCTGGGGTACGCCGTCCTCCGGACTGTGCACGTCGGCGAGCCCGTCCACGAGGTCATTGAGGACGGCGTGCTATTCGGGGTGCCGGTGGTGGCAGCCGCCGAGGCCCTGAACATGGCAGCCGGCAAGGATCTGGCGCTGCTACACAAGCTGCTGGCCCTACCCTCCTGCGCGCTGCTGCCGGAGCGGGCACAGGACCTGCCGGAGCTGACCTTCTGGCAGCGCCGGACCCGCCGCTTCGACCTCGCTGCGGCCGCCGTGGCGGGTCTGACCCACGACGCCGCAGTGCTCACCGGCGAGGGCCCCGGATACTCCGACGGGGTGCCGCTGATTCACTTTCCGGGATGAACGTCCGGGCCCGAGCGTCAGCTCCGGGCTCTCGCCCAGGAAAGGAAACGCTCGGTCATCCGAGCTCTCGCCGGAGCGCACACCCCGCAAGATCCGCGCAAGATCCCTGATGGTGCTGCCTCGGGGCCGCCGGAGGCAGCACCATCAGCGAAACTGCGCGGATCTTGCCGCCCCAGCAGTGCGCGACGCGACACCGCGTTCCACGCGGCACTGAGCCCGCCCGGCCCGACCGACCAGGCATGCTGGGGCGATGATCGCTCAGTTCAAGGACCTCTGCCTGGACGCCACCGACCCGCTCGCCCTCGGCGGCTTCTGGGCGCGGGTGCTCGACGGGGACGTGGCCGACGCCGGCGACGACGACACCCGGGTCGACCCCCGCTCGGCGCGCTCCGACGCGGAGTCGATCTGGGTCAACAAGGTGCCGGAGCCGCGGGTCGGCCGGACCCGCGTACACCTGGATCTGCGGTTGGCCGACGCGGACCCGGCGGCGCTGCTCGCGGCCGGCGCCCGACTGGTCCGCGAACCGGACGGCGACGAGGCACGGTGGGTGCTGACCGATCCGGAGGGCAACTCGTTCTGCGCGCTGCCGGGCGGTGCGGACACCACGCCCGGTCCGGTCGCGCTGGTGGTGGACGCGATCGACCCGATCGCCCAGGCGACCTGGTGGGCCGGCGTGCTCGGTGGCGACGTCGAGCACGGGTCGACCGACTCGTCCGTCCTCGGCGCGGCCAACTTCCCCTGGCACCTGTGGCTCTTCGACGCGGTGTCCACGCCCAAGACGGTCAAGAACCGCCTGCACTGGGACGTCGAGCTGGTCGACCCGGAGCCGATGGCGCTGATCGCGGCGGGCGCGACGCTGCTGCGCGAGCCGCTCGACGAGGCGCGCTGGTGGTGGGTGCTGGCCGACCCCGAGGGCAACGAGTTCTGCGCCTTCGCCCCACGTCGAACCGGGTGAACGACCGACTACCGGGCGCGGACGCCGTCGGCTAGCGTTTTCCTAACGCCGCAGCCAGCGCGGTCGCCGCCGTCGTCGACACGCCTCCGGCCGACCCCAGCCTGCCCGATCGGTGGGTAATCGCGCGAACGCCTCACCGTCGCTCCCCCGGTTCGGCAGGATCGTCCCAACGAGGAGGTGCCGTCGTGCAGGACACCCGCGCTCTCGCCCTGACGTTCGAGGTGAGCGGCCTGCCACCGGTCAAGACCGAAGCGTTGTCCATCTTCGCCGCCGGGCACCGGCAGGCGACGAGGGTCCGCACCCTGCTCCAGGCCGCCCTCGTCGCGGCCCAGCGCACCGGCTGGACGCCGTTGCCCGGGCCGATCGAGGTGAACGTGGTGTTGCGCTGTCCGCCCGGGCACCGCACGTCCGACGCGAGCACCCTGCTCGGCGGTGTCTGCGCGGTGCTCCAGGACAAGAAGCGGGTGTCGACGATCGGCCTCGCCCACCTCGGCGTCCTGGTGGACGTCGCCCTCTACGACGACGACCGGCAGATCCGCCGGCTGTCGTTCCACGAGGAGCCGGCGGAGGATTTCTCGTACCAGGTGCGGGTTTCGGCCGTACCGGACGGGGTTTGACCGACGTTCGCGTTGGGGTACCGCGAACGTCGACGAAGGGAGCACCGATGTCGGAGCCACATGTCACGCTCGACCCCCGCGGGCTCGACCCGGTGCAGCAGAAGCTGCGCGGCCCGCTGGAGGAACAGCTGACCTCGGCGCTTCAGGCAGCCACCGAGCGGGTCCGCGCCGACTACGACGGCGAGCCGGTCGAGCAGGTCTGCCAGCGCCTGCTGGAGGAGACCCGCTCCGGGCTCCACCCCGACATCGCGGCCGGCTTCAACCCGGACATGGACGAGTTCTGCCGGGTGGCGGTGGCCATCGTCCGCCGCGAAGCCGGCTGAAGCCCGGCGCGAAGCCGGCCGCAGCCCGGCGCGAAGCCGGCCGCAGCCCGGCGCGAAGCCGGCCGCAGCCCGGGGGCGCGGCGCGCTGCGCCCCCGGCGGCCCTCAGTATCGCCCGAGCTGGGCGTACGGGCTGAGCACGATGCGGGGCGACAGCGCCGGGTCGAGCCAGGTGAGCACGTCGACCAGGTGGTCGCGGGACAGCGAGACGCAGCCGGCGGTGGCGTTGCCGGCGCTGGTGCTGAACTGGTGCAGGAAGATGCCGCTGCCGGCGTTCGGCACCGGCGTCGCCACGTTCGGCGGCATGTTGTAGGTGATCACCGCGAAGTGCGTGTACGCGGGCGTCTCCTGCCACAGCGCCTCGCTGGCCCCGCCCGGGTTCGTCGAGCTGTGCTGGAAGGTGTTGTACCGCGTCGACGACGGGTTCTCGTTCCACCAGTCACCGCTGACCAGCCGGTGGTACGGGTAGCGCACACCGGGGTTCGCGGCGATGCCGTACATGGTCGGGCCGATCGAGTAGACCCCGGTGGGGGTGGTCGGCACACCCTCCACGTGGTTGTCGCTGAACCCCTTGGAGCCGATCCGGGCGGGCAACGACGCCGAGGCCGGCTGCCACCGGTCCCGCACCCGCACGTACGCCTCAAGTGTGGCGTAGGTGGTGGTGTAGCTGGTCGCGCCGACCACGATGACCTGCCGGGTCTGGGCCGGCAGCGTGGTCAGCCGGGCGGCCAGGTTGTGTCGCGGCACCGTCGTGCGGGCGCGGCGCGGAGCGGGGACGGTGGCCCCCCACGTCGGGGCCGGCGGCCTTGTCGCGCCGAGCGCCGGCGCGGTCGGGGTGAGCACGGCCGGCGCGGTGAGTCCCGCCGCGGCGCCCAACAGGAGAGATCTGCGCTTCATTCCGTCATCCTGACCGTCGGCTCGGCCCGCGTCTGCCCCGCGCGGCGGAGGTGGTGTGTGCGTGGTCGGGTCAGGACCGGGTCCGCAACCACCCGGCCCTGACCCCCGGCCGTCCGATGGTAAGCGGACAGCTCCGGCACCTCGTCGTGCAGGCGTGCACGGGGCGGGCCGCCGCTCTGCACTCAGCTCCACGGTGCCCACCGAGCAGAGGCCGGCGCGCGCCGGCATCCCCGGTGGGGCCGGCAGCGCCGGCACAGGTTAGGCAGGTCGCGGCGGGCCGGACAAGCCACGATCGACCTCCGGCAGCGGTCTGGCGCTACGCTGAAAAACCGGCATCTCGACGTAACGAGATCATCATCGAAAGCGCTGTCGCGGTTCCGCGCGGTCGCGGCGGTCAGAAGTGCCGCAGCAGGTCCCGGAACGCGGCCAGCCGCAGGATGCCGGCGTCGGTCGGGTCAAGCTCGTCCTCCTCCAGCGCCCAGGTGTTCTCGTTCGGAATGAACACCGCGTTCAGCCGGGCCGCCCGCGCCGGCAGGATGTCGGACTTCGGCGAGTTGCCGATCATCCAGGCCCGATCCGGCGCGAAGCCGTGCTCACGGATCAGCCAGCGGTACGTGTCGACGTTCTTCTCGGCGACGATGTGCGCGGCGCCGAAGTGGTGCAGCAGGCCGCACGCGTCGAGCTTGCGCTGCTGCTCCTCCCGGTCGCCCTTGGTCAGCAGCAACAACTCGTGCCGGCCGGCGAGTTCGTCGAGCGCGTCCGCCACCCCGGGCATCAACTCCACCTTGTGCTCGACGAGGGCCACGGCCAGCCTGTCGATCTCCTGGCGTTCGGCGTCGGTGGCCGGCCGCTCACGCAGCCGCTCCAGGCACTCCGCGAGGCTGCGCAGGAAGACCTTGCTGCCATACCCGTGCGCCACCGCGTTGGCCCGCTCGATGTCGTCGAGCACGGCCCGTAGTTCGGCCCGGTCCAGGGTGGGGTGGTCCAACCAGCTCAGGAAGTCCTCGATCACCCGCTCGAAGACGACGTTGTTCTCCCACAACGTGTCGTCCGCGTCGAAAATCAACACCTGCGCCTGTCGCACCGCCGTGCCCCTTTCGCGATCATGCCCGTCGCGATGCGGAACTCTAGGGCATCTCACCCGGAGCGCCCACCGGGTTTCCGCCCGTCGGGCAGGGCCAGCGCAGCAGCCGGGCGGCGATCAGCGCCTCCCGCTCCTCCTGCCCCTCCGGCCTGAGCCGGCCGCCGCGGGTCAGCATCACCACGCCGTGCAGCAGGCTCCAGCCCACCTCGGCGAGAGTGTCCGGGTCCCGTCCCTCGGCCAGCGGGGTCAGGGCCGCCCGCAGCTCGGCGAAGACCGCCCGGGGCGCGGCCGGCACCCCATCCACGCCGAGGGCGAGGTCGGGGGTCAAGGCGAGCATCGCGTCATAGACCTCCGGGTTCGTGTACGCGAAGTCGAGGTACGCGGACGCGACCGCCGGCCAGGCGCCGTCCGGGCTGTCGGCGGCTTCCGCGTGCGCCTCGGCGAGATCGGCGGCGAGATCGGCGAACGCGCACACGGCGACGGCGGCGAGCAACGCCTCCAGGTCCGGAAAGTGCCGGTAGACGTCGCCGACGTCGATCTCGGCCTGCTCGGCGAGGCGTCGGATGCTCACCCCGGCCCAGCCCTCCGCCTCGGCCAACTCCCGCGCGACAGTGACGATGAGGTCGCGCCGGTCCTGTTCGGTGGCCTTCTCGGCAGGTCCGGGCACGCACCCGAGCGTAAGGGCGCGCACGTGCGGTAGCCGCCGGGTGACGGATTGGTGACAGGACCTACCGGCAGTCCTCGTGACGTGCCGTGACCGCCGCTGGCTCGTTAGGCGGAAGGATCACCGCGAACGGGAGGGCACGTGCTGGTACGGCGGCACCGGTCCGGAGCGGGCCGATGAGTGACGTGCCGGTCACGCGGCTGGTGCGCAGCGACGCCACCCGCCAGCGGGCGACCTTTCTGGAACTCTTCCTCGACCTGGTCTTCGTCTTCGCCCTGACCCGGATCTCCGCCCGCCTGATCGTCGACTTCACCGGCGGTGAGCGTGGTGTGTACGCCGGAATCGCCCAGGCGCTGCTGCTCTTCCTCGCGCTGTGGGTGGTCTGGTCGATGACCGTCTGGTCGACCAGTTGGCTGGACCCGGAGGCGCCCCTCGTCCAGACCGTCATCGTCATCACGACGCTCGGCGCCATGACGATGGCCGTCGCCGTGCCCGACGGCTTCGGCGCGCGGGCGCCGCTCTTCGCGATCACGTACGTGACCCTCCAGATCGGGCGGGTGCTCTACTTCCACCTGGCCGGGCACGGTCAACCCGACCCGCAGCAGTCCGTCCGCATCCTGTTCTGGCTCCTGCTGAGCGCACCACCGTGGATCGCCGGCGGTCTCGTCGACCACGGCACCGTACGCGGGTGGTTCTGGGCCGTCGCCGTGCTCCTCGACTACGCCGGGCTGTTCCTCGGCTGGCCGACACCCCGCATCGGCGCACAACGGATCGGCGTCCGGATGATCGCCGCCGAACACCTGGCCGAGCGGTACCAGCAGTTCCTCCTCATCGCGCTCGGCGAGGCGATCTTCGTCATCGGGTTGGCGTTCAGCGGCAGTGACTTCCACATCGACCAGAGCGCGGGGTTCGTCCTGGCGCTGGCGTCCACCGTCCTGCTCTGGCGGATCTACTTCCACGTCGCCGGCGGCCTACTGGACGCCGCCGTCGACCGCGCCGGCGACCCGGCCCGGCTCGCGACCTACCTGGCGTTCGCCCAACTGGTGATGATCGCCGGCATCGTCCTGACCGGCGTGGGCTTCGAGCTGTTCATCACCGAGCCGCTCGGGCACCTCCCGGCGGCCTGGCTCGTCGCCATCCTCGGCGGTCCGGCGCTCTTCCTCGCCGGCCGGGCGATCCTGGAATACCAGGTCTTCGCCCGGGTCTCCCGGTCCCGGGCTGCGGGCCTGGTGGCCCTCGGCCTGCTGACGCCGGTGGCGCTGCGCCTCGACCCGCTCAGCGCAGGCGGCACCGCCGCGCTGGTGCTGCTCGGCGTCGCCGCGGCGGACACCCGACGGTCCCGCCGGCACCCACCCGAGACGCCCTCGCCGCCGTTCTAGACCCCGGCGGCGCCCGGCGCTCTCGTTCACTTCCAGCGACGCACGGCGGTCTCGCGCCGCAGGTGCGACAACTTCTCCGGATTGCGCACCGCATAGAGCGCGGTGACCAGGCCGTCGTCGATGCGCAGCGTGACGACGGTGTCGATCTCCCCGTCGAACCGGAGGACCAGCGCCGGGCACCCGTTGACCTCGGCCGGCCGCATCGCCAACGCTGCGGTCCTGGCCTCGGCGCTGGCCAACAGTCGGGCCACCCGGTCCGCCCCAGCGACCGGCCGCAGCACCGCCTGTTTGATTCCGCCACCATCGCCGATGAACACGACGTCCGGCGCGAGGATGTCCAGCAGACCCTGCACGTCCCCGGTTCCGACCGCCCGCTGGAACGCGTCCAGCACACGCCGGGCGTCGGCCGGCGAGACGCGCGCGCGAGGTCGACGCGCGGTGACGTGTGCGCGGGCCCGGTGGGCGATCTGGCGAACGGCCGCTGGACTCTTGTCGACAGCGTCGGCGATCTCGTCGTAGGCCAGGTCGAACACCTCGCGCAGAACGAACACCGCCCGCTCGGTCGGCGTCAGCGTCTCCAGCACCAGCAGCATCGCCGTCGAGACGCTCTCGGCCAACT
Source organism: Micromonospora sp. WMMD1120 (assembly GCF_029626235.1). Lineage (NCBI taxonomy): Bacteria > Bacillati > Actinomycetota > Actinomycetes > Micromonosporales > Micromonosporaceae > Micromonospora > Micromonospora sp. WMMD1120. The sequence continues at coordinate 6,968,499 of NZ_JARUBO010000005.1, forward strand.
CGACATCGTCGGCGACGTCGGGCGCCGTCAACAACGGCTCGGGCAGCCAGGGGCCGACATAGGACTCCCTCCGCCGGCCGACAGCCCGCAGCCGGTTCAGCGACTGGCGGGTGGTGATCCGCACCAGATACGCCCGTGGGTCCTGGACCGCCGCCAGGTCCACGTCCGCCCACCGCAGCCAGGTCTCCTGGAGTACGTCCTCAGCGTCCATCGTCGAGCCGAGCATCTCGTAGGCGACGGTGAAGAGCAGGTTCCGGTGGCTGACGAACGCGTCGACGGCCGGATCAGCGTGCTCGTCCGCGTTCATGACTCCGCTCCCCGCACCCGCCATGTCTGCCTCCAGTCTCGTCGGTACGACTCCGTCGCCCACCAGACACCAGCCGTCTGCCCGCTGTGACGCCCGGAGGCTGTGGGCCCGGTCACCCGGTCGCGCTGTCACACCGGGCGAACCGGCGGTGTCTCGTGGTCGACCCGAGACGGAAGGATTCCCATGAACCTGGCACTGTGGATCGCTGCCGGACTGCTGGCGGCGGTCGCCCTGCTCGCGGGCAGCACCAAGACATTCGTACCCAAGGAGAAGCTGGCGGCGACCCACGGCGGTGGGTGGACCGGCGACGCCAGCGTCGGGTTCGTCAAGACCCTCGGGGTCCTCGAACTCCTCGCCGCGGTCGGCCTGATCCTGCCCGCCGTGCTGGACATCGCGCCGGTGCTGGTGCCGGTGACGGCCGTCTGCTGGGTCCTGCTGATGGTCGGCGCGATCATCACCCACCTGCGGCACGACGAGGCGAGGTTCACGGTGCTGAACCTGACCTATCTGGCCCTGGCGGCCTTCGTGGCGTGGGGTCGACTCGGGCCCGAGCCGTTCGGCGGCTGAGCGGGCCGGTCTTATCATCGGCTCGTGTCCCTGTGGGAGAGCGTCACGCGCATCGGCGCACCCCTGCTCATGGTTGCGGGTTCCCTAGTCGTGCTCTTCGGCGTCTTCTCCGCCCCGCCCGAGAAATTCTCACGGCCGCGCGGCTGGCAGTGGGCTTGGATGGGTCTGTGGCTGATGTTGGTGGGCGAGGCGGCCTTCGGCGACGATCGGCAGTGGTTCGAGCGGGCCTGGAAGGGTGCTGTCGCGCTGCTCGTCGCCGTGGCCGTGGTCGTGGCGGCGGTCCGTCGTCACCGGTGGAGGGCTGGACGGGGCGACGGCCAGCAGCCCGGGAGTGGGCTCAGAGGTCCGACAGCGTCTTGATGTCGTGGGCGGCGAGCAGCGCGGGCAGCGGATCGGCCAAGCGTCGACGCCGGGGTCGCCAGATGCGGCCCACGTTCGTCGACGCGTTGGGCCCCGGGACGTCGTAGGGGCCGCCTGCGGGATAGACCGTCAGCACGCTCCCCCACATACCCGCGTCCACCCAGCCCATCCGCTCGATCTCGGTCCAGGCGTACGAGCGGCGCAGACCCCGACGGCTGCGGACGAGCAGCCCGACGTCGTCCGCGAGCACCGCGTTCCGCCAACTCGTGGAGGCGACGATGACCGACGCCGCGCCGAGCGCCAGCACGGTCCCTACGAACAGATCGAAGAGGATCCACACCACGATCATCAGGACCAGGATCGCGCCGGGTATCGCGACGGCGGGCCACACCCGCGACTGCCCGAGAACAATCGTCTCGCCCACCGGACGCGCCGACTCCCCCATGGAGGTTCACGATAGTGAATGCTCCTCGGCCGGGCACCGGCCAGCACCGCACCTCCGACAGGAGGACACCCCACGTCCAGTCGCCGTCGAGGGCTGCCGGAAGGCTCCAGCCGTACTCCGGCGTCCAGTGCGACGAGCTCGTCGGGCACCGCGGTCGGCGAACCGTCCGGGCCCTCGGCGCTGACCGACGAGCGGATCTGCTCGATCGGAGTGCTCGGCCAGCGCTCTCCCTTGGCGGCCAGGAAACGGGACACCCGGGCGGACACCGTCGGATCGTCGAGTACGTGCACCGGCACACCGTACGGCGTGCCTACCGACGCGGTCCGCTGTCGCTCGGGTCACATCGCTTGACGTGAAGCGCTTGAAGTTGGGGACGCTTCAGCCATGGCAGCGACCACGACAGCTCGAAAGCGGGTGGAGCCGCCCCTGACCATCCAGGAGATGGCCCAGCGGTCCGGCTTCAGCGAGCCGACGCTGCGGTACTACGAGAAGGTGGGTCTGCTCGGCCCGGTCCCGCGGGACGACAGCAGCGGTCACCGCCGCTACTCCGCGGTGCTCGCCGAGCGCGTCGACGCCCTGGCCTGCCTCCGGTCGTCCGGGATGAGCATCGCGGAGATGCGCCGCTACCTGACGCTGCTCGACCAGGGCGGTCGCGCGGCCGCCGCCGAACAGCACGAGCTGTTCGCCCGGCACGCCGACCGGCTGTCCGAGGAGATCGAGCGCCTTCGGGTACGGCAGGCGTACCTGCGCGCCAAGGCGGACATGTGGGACGCCCGGTACCGCGCTGATGACGCCGCCGAGGCGTATGCAATCGAGCAGGTTCAGCGAGCACTCCGGAAGTTTTGAGCAACGATGGGACATACCGTGCGAAACACCATGGAACTTCAGGCCACCGACGACGCGCCGGTGCTGGTGACCGGTGCCACCGGTCACCTCGGCAGCCACTCCGTCGCGCGTCTGCTCGACGAGGGTTACCGGGTACGGGTCGTCATCCGCGAGTCCGGCCAGCGCGACGAGATCCTCGACCGGCTCCGGCAGCCGGACGACCGGGTCGAGTTCCGCACCGCCGCCCTCTCCGCCGACGAGGGCTGGCCCGAGGCCGTCGACGGGGTGCGGTACGTGCTGCACCACGCCTCACCGTTTCCGTTCACCCCGCCGGAGAACGACGACGAGGTGATCCGGCCGGCCCGCGACGGCGCGCTGCGCGTCCTGCGGGCCGCCCGCGCCGCAGGCGTGCGCCGGGTGGTCCTGACCTCGTCGTACGCGGCGGTGGGCTACACCGTGAAGCCCGACGGCCGGTACAGCGAGGCGGACTGGACCAACGTTGACGACGACATCCCGGCGTACCAGCGGTCGAAGACGCTCGCCGAGCGCGCGGCCTGGGACTTCGTCCGGGAGTACGGCGGGGTCGAGCTGAGCGTGGTCAACCCGACCGGCATCTTCGGACCGCTGCTGGGCGCCCGGCTGTCCGCGTCGACCGGCCTGGTGCGGGCGTTCCTCACCGGAGCGATGCCTGTCGTACCCCGGATGTACTTCGGGGTGGTGGACGTCCGGGACGTTGTCGACCTGCACCTGCGCGCGATGCTGCACCCGGCCGCCGCCGGCGAACGCTTCATCGGCGTCGGCGGCCCGTCGATCAGCTTCTTCGACCTGGCGACGATGCTGGCGCGGCACCTGCCGAGCCTGGCAGACCGGGTGCCGGCGCGGGAGCTGACGGTCGCGGAGGTACGCGCCGCCGCCGCGACCGAGCCGGGCCTGCGGGACGCCGCCGCCCTGGGTGGACAGGTCCCGGTGATCAGCAACGGGAAGGCCCGTACGGTGCTCGGCTGGCAACCCCGCCCGGTGGAGACCACCATCACCGACACCGCCGACAGTCTCGTCAAGCACGGCCTGGTAACCCCCTGACCCACCCCGCACCGCCCGTGCCGCCAGGCGTCGCCCGCGGCAATGATCGCGCTCGATCCAGGATGTAGTGGCCTCCCGCGCCAAGGACACCACTAGAACAAGGATCGAGCGCGATCACGGCCCGACACCGCCCGGGGCGCTCGGCCCGTCAGCGGCGGAGGGTGAGGATCAGGTCCGCCACCAGGGCGGTCCAGCCGGTCTGGTGCCAGGCGCCCAGGCCGGCGCCGTTGTCGCCGTGGAAGTACTCGGGGAAGGCGACCAGGTCCCGCCAGTCACCGTGGGTCTGGAAGAGCTGGCACGCGCCGTAGATCGGTCGTCGCCCCCAGTCGTCCTGGGTGAACAGCGAGATCAGCCGGGCGGAGAGGTCGTCGGCGATCTCGTCCAGGGTGCGCTTCACACCGGAGCGCGTCGGGTACTCCACCTGGAGGTCGTCGCCGAAGAACGCCGCGTAGTCGCGCAGCGCGCTGATCAGCAGGAAGTTCGTCGGCATCCAGATCGGCCCGCGCCAGTTCGAGTTGCCGCCGAACAGCCCGCTGGTCGACTCGGCCGGCTCGTAGCCGACGGAGAACTCCTGCCCACCCAGGGTGACCGAGAACGGCTTGTCCAGGTGCGCGCGGGACAGCGTCCGCAGGCCGAAGTCGGAGAGGAACTCGTCCGGGTCGAGCATCCGGGCGAGCAGCCGGACCACCTGCTCCGGGCCGACCATGGACAGCAGCCGCTGCTGCCGCCCGTCGGGGCCCAGCCGGCGGGTGCCGATCACCTGCGCGTACTCCGGGCGGTTGGTGAGGAACCAGCGCAGCCGCGCGCCCAGCTCCGGCAGGTGGTGCAGGGTCCTCGCGGTGAGCCGGGTGGTGGCGGCCAGCGGCAGCAGCCCGACGACGGACCGGACCTTCAGCGGCACCTTCGTGCCGTCGGCGAGGCGCAGCACGTCGTAGAAGAAGGCGTCCTCCTCGTCCCACAACCCCTGCTCGTACGCGGCGGCGGCGATGTAGGCGAAGTGCTCGAAGAACTTGGTGGCGGTGTCCACCCAGGTCCGGTCGTGTTCGGCCAGCACGATCGCGATGTCCAGCAGGTTGAGCGCGTACATGCCCATCCAGCCGGTGCCGTCGGACTGCTCCAGCACACCGGCCACCGGCAGCGCCGCCGAGCGGTCGAACGGCCCGACGTTGTCCAGCCCGAGGAAGCCGCCCTCGAAGACGTTGTTGCCGCCGGTGTCCTTGCGGTTGACCCACCAGGTGAAGTTGAGCAGCAGCTTGTGCATCACCCGGGCCAGGAACTCGTAGTCCCGACCGCCGTCGATCTCGAACACCTTCAGCGCGGCCCACGCGTGCACCGGCGGGTTGACGTCGCCGAACGCCCACTCGTACGCCGGGATCTGCCCGTTGGGGTGCAGGTACCACTCGCGCAGCAGGAGCAGCAGTTGCGCCTTGGCGAAGCCCGGGTCGACCCGGGCGATGCTCACGCAGTGGAACGCCAGGTCCCAGGCCGCGTACCAGGGGTACTCCCACGGGTCGGGCATGGAGATCACGTCGAAGCTGGTCATGTGCCACCAGGCGCTGTTGCGCCCGTGCCGACGCCCGGCCGGTGGGGTGGAGTGCGGGTCGCCGTCGAGCCACCGCTTGACGTCGAAGTGGTAGAACTGCTTGCCCCACATCAGCCCGGCGATGGCCTGCCGCGCCACCAGTGCCTCGTCGGCGGTGGCGGCCGGCGGGATCACCCCGGCGAAGAACCGGTTCGCCTCGGCCCGCCGGGCCCAGACCACCGCCTCGAAGCCCTCGCTCAGGTCGGCCGGCGGCGGCGGCGCGGCGGCCGGCGGCGACGCGGTGCGGGTCAGCCGCAGCCGGATCTGCCGCTGCCCGCCGGCCGGCACGTCGAGCACGTAGTGCAGCGCGCCCTTGGTGCCCTCGCGCGCCGGGTTGACGGTGGCCGCGCCGTTGACGACGTGGTCGTTGATGCCGTCCTTGGGATATTTCGAGCGCCCCGGCAGGCCCCAGAGCCGTTCGGCGTTCGTGTCGTTGTCACAGAGCAGCGGCACCGGGCCACCGTCACCCTCCAGCAGCAGCTGGCCCAGCACCCGGTGCTCGCCGACGAGCCGGGTGCCCTGGCCGGTGATCCGGGGAATCCGGTCGCCGCCGGGCAGGCCCCAGGCCCAGGTGTTGCGGAACCACAGGGTCGGCAGCACGTGCAGGGTCGCCGCCCGGTCGCCCCGGTTGACGACAGTCACCACCATGCACAGGTCGGTCGGGGACGCCTTGGCGTAGTCGACGGTCACCGCCCAGTACCTGTCGTCGTCGAAGATCCCGGTGTCCACCAGCTCGTACTCGGTGTCGTCGCGGCCGCGCAACGCGTTCACCGCGACGATCTCGTCGTACGGGAAGGCGGCCTGCGGGTAGTGGTAGCGCCAGCGCATCCAGGAGTGCGTCGGGGTGCTGTCGAGATACCACCAGTACTCCTTGGCGTCCTCGCCGTGGTTGCCGCCGTCGCCCCCGAGGCCGAACATCCGCTCCTTGAGGATCGGGTCCTTGCCGTTCCACAGCGCGAGGGCGAAGGCGAAGGTCTGCCGGTCGTCGCAGACGCCCGCCATGCCGTCCTCGTTCCACCGGTAGGCTCTGGACCGCGCGTGGTCATGCGGGAAGTAGTCCCACGCCGTACCGTGCTCGCTGTAGTCCTCCCGCACCGTCCCCCACGCCCGTTCGGACAGATAGGGACCCCATGCGCGCCAGTCCTGCTCCCCCGAGTCGGCCTGGGCGAGCCGGAGCCGCTCAGCGTCGGGTGGCGAGGCGTCGGAGGACGATCCGTCAGTGATCACGTCAACATCTTTGACGTCGCCGCGGTACTTGACCACAGCAGCCATTGTCGTCGTGGCGTGTTACACCTTGCCGCACGTGGAGGAAACGTGATCGACATTCGGTTCGGCTCGCAGGTCTGCGGCGATCTGACCAGCGCGGCCAGCCGGGAGTGGCTGGTCCCCGACGGCCTCGGCGGGTACGCGATGGGCACCGTCGGCGGGCTGCGGACCCGTCGCTACCACGGTCTGCTGGTGGTCCCCGGTGAGACGCCGGCGTCCCGCCGGGTGGGACTGGTCAGTCTCGACCCGGCGGTCACCCTGCCGTCCGGCGCGCGGGTACGCCTCGGCGCGCACGAGTGGGCCTCCGGCGACGTGGACCCGCGCGGCTTCGAGCTGCTGGAGCGCTTCGACCTGGTCGACGGGCTGCCCCGGTGGCGGTGGCGGATCGGCGCCGTGGTGATCGAGCGGGAGCTGGCGATGCTGCCCGGCCGCTCCTGCGTGGCGGTGGTGCACCGGCTGGTCGCCGGCGGGCCGGTCCGGCTGGACCTGTCGGCCGCCTGCACCTGGCGGGACGCGCACGGCGAACGGCGGGCCGACGGCCCGGTCCCGCAGGTCGAGCCGGTGGCTGACGGCGCCGTGGTGGAGGGCGCGTACCGGCTCGCCGGCCCGGGCTGGACGCCCGAGGGGCAGTGGTGGCTGGGCGTGCACCACCGCGAGGAGGCCAACCGGGGTCTGCACCCGGACGAGGACCTGTGGTGCGCGGGCCGCTTCTCCGGCGAGCTGCGCCGCCCCGGCGACACGGTGTCGGTGCGTGCCTGGGCCGGGCAGCTCGACGAGGAGCCGCCGGCGGCCGAGGAGATCGTGGCGACGGCGCGGGAGCGCAACCGGCGGGTGGTGGCGACGGCCAAGCCGGCGGACGCCGTGGACGCCACCCTGACGCTGGCCGCCGACGCGTTCGTGGTGCGCACCGGTCAGGCGGCGGTGGACGTGGTCGCCGGCTACCCGTGGTTCGGGGCGTGGTCCCGGGACACGATGATCTCGTACGAGGGGTTGTTCCTCTGCACGGGCCGCGCCGACGAGGGGCGGGAGCTGCTGCGGGCGTACGCGGCGACGCTCTCCGAGGGGATGCTCGCCAACACCGCCGACACCGGCCGGGTGGAGTACAACACCGTCGACGGCACGCTGTGGTTCCTGCACGCGGTGAGCCGGCACGTCACCGTCACCGGTGACACCGACCTCGGCGACGAGCTGCTGCCCGCGCTGCGCGCGGTCGTCGACGCCCACGCGGCCGGCACCCGGTACGGCATCCGCGTCGACCCGGCCGACGGCCTGCTCACCCAGGGTGCCGCGGGAACCGCGCTGACCTGGATGGACGCGCGGGTGTACGGGGTGCCGGTGACCCCGCGTACCGGCAAGCCGGTCGAGGTCAACGCGCTGTGGATCAACGGTCTGGCCGGGCTCGCCGAGTTGACCGAGTTGGCCGGGCAGGACGCGGGAGAGCTGTGGCGGCGGCACGGGCAGGCCACCGTCTCGTTCCGGGAGCGGTTCCCGGCGCCGACCGGGTGGCTGCACGACGTGCTGGACGCGCCCGCGCCGGCGTACCCGTTGGGTGGCGCGGCCCTGCACGACGACGACGCGCTGCGCCCCAACCAGTTGCTGGCCTGGTCGCTGCCGTACGCGCCGTTGGAGCCGGACGAGGCGACGCTGCGGCGGGTGGCCGACGCGCTGCTGACCCCGCTCGGGCCGCGCAGCCTCGCCGCGGACTCGCCGGAGTTCGTGGGTCGGCACCGGGGCGGTCCGGCCGACCGGGACGGCGGCTACCACCAGGGCACGGTCTGGCCGTGGTTGCTCGGTCCGTACGTGGACGCCGCCCGCCGGGGCAAGATGGCGGTCGATGACGCTTTCGTCGGCATTGAGGCCCATTTGACGGAGTATGGGATAGGCTCGGTGAGCGAGACGGCCGATGGCCTCGCGCCGCACGCCGCGACCGGCTGTCCCTTCCAGGCGTGGTCGGTGGCCGAGCTGCTGCGGGTGCGTCAAAGGGGCCAGTAGCGCTTTACACGACCGCAACGGTGGTGTCGCCGCTGGTTATCTCGATCCCGGCAGGATTGGCCTCGATCCAGACGCGACGGCGACACCGACTGCGGTGTCGGTCGGCGCGCGCCCGGGGACAACTCAAAGGGGGCCGCATGTCACCCGACGCCCACGTGATCGACATCCACCCCGCCCGGCAGCTACGGGTGCTGATGCTCTCCTGGGAGTACCCGCCGGTGCTCGTCGGTGGCCTCGGCCGGCACGTGCACGCCCTCTCCGTCGCGCTCGCCGCCGCAGGCCACGAGGTCACAGTGGTCACCCGGCACGCCGAGGGCGCGCCCCTGGAGGAGTACGCCGAGGGCGTGCGCATCCTGCGCGCCCCGGAGGACCCGGTCGCCTTCCCGCTGGCCACCGGATCGTTGCTGGCCTGGACCATGGCGTTCAACCACACCCTCACCCGCACCGCCCTGCGCGCCACCCAGGCGGGCGACTACGACGTCATCCACGCCCACGACTGGCTGGTCGCGCACACCGCCGTGACCCTCTCCGAGCACCTGGACCTCCCGCTGGTCACCACCATGCACGCCACCGAGGCGGGCCGGCACCAGGGCTGGTTGCCGGAGGAGATGAACCGCACCATCCACGGCGTCGAGCACTGGCTCAGCGGGTCCTCCATCCGGGTGATCACCTGCTCGGGTTACATGCGCGAGCAGGTCACGACCCTGTTCGACGTCCAGACCGCCCAGGTCGACGTGGTGCCCAACGGGGTCGACGACCGGGCCTGGCGGGCCCGGCCCCGCGCCGTCGCGTCGGCCCGCGCGCGGTTCGCCGGGGACGGGCCCCTCGTCGGGTACGCCGGACGCCTGGTCTACGAGAAGGGTGTCCAGCACCTGGTGCACGCCGTACCCCGGCTGCGCGAGCGGCACCCGGGGCTCCGCGTCGTGATCGCCGGCGACGGGCCGTACCGTGCCGAACTGGAGGAGGAGGCCCGGCGGCTGGCGCTCAGCTCGACCGTCCGGTTCACCGGCTTCCTCGACTCCACACAACTGCCGGCGATGCTCGGCGCCACCGACGCGACGGTGGTCCCCAGCCTCTACGAGCCGTTCGGCATGGTGGCGCTGGAGGCCGCGGCGGCCGGAGCGCCCCTCGCCGTGGCCCGCACCGGCGGCCTCGCCGAGATCGTCGAGCCCGGCGTGACCGGTGTGACCTTCCCGCACAGCGACCCGGACGCGCTCGCCGGCGCCGTCGGTCAACTGCTCGGCGACGAGGTCCACGCCCGGCGGATGGCGCGGCGGGCCCGCACCATGGTCGGCGAGCGGTACGGCTGGGGCACGATCGCCGCCCGCACCGCCGCCAGCTACGCCGCCGCCCGCCGGGAACACGGCCCTGTGCAGGCCCGACGCGCCGCCGCCCGGCTGGCCGGCGGTCGCGCCCGGATCGCCATCCCGGAGGGGAATCTGCTCGCCGCCGACCACGCCGCCTGCTGAGCCGGGTCGGACGACCGATAGGTGACTTCCGATCCGCTCGTTAGGGTGTAGCCCGGACAGCGGTTGAGGAGGAGCGTGCGCAGGTGCTGATCGCCGGTCGGTACCGGCTGCTCGACCTGGTGGGTCGCGGGGGCATGGGCCGGGTGTGGCGTGCCCACGACGAGATGCTGCACCGCGAGATCGCGGTCAAGGAGGTCGTCCCGCCGAGCTGGTTGACCGATCGCGAACGGGACGAGGTGCGCTCACGCACCCTGCGCGAGGCGCGCACCGCGGCCCGGCTCAACCACCCCGCGGTGGTCCGGCTCTACGACGTCATCGCCGTCGAGGGCAGCCCGTGGATCGTGATGGAGTACGTCCCGTCGCGCACCCTCCAGGACGTCGTGGACGCCGAGGGGCCGCTGGAACCGGCGCACGCGGCCCGGATCGGCCTGGCGGTGCTCGACGCGTTGCAGGCCGCGCACACCGCCGGCGTGCTGCACCGCGACATCAAGCCGCAGAACGTGCTCGTGGCACACGACGGGCGGGTGATGCTCACCGACTTCGGGTTGGCCACCTTCGACGGCGGCGACGGCGCGATGACCCGCCCCGGCATGGTGCTCGGCTCCCCGCAGTACGTGGCACCGGAGCGGGCCGCCGAGGGGGTGTCCACTGTCGCCGCCGACCTGTGGTCGCTCGGAGCGACGCTGCACGCCGCTGTCGAGGGGCGGTCCCCGTACGCCCGCAGCACCGCCATGGCCACACTGAGCGCCCTGGCCGCCGGCCCACCGGACCCGGCACCGCACGCCGGGATGCTCGCGCCGGTGCTCGCCGGGTTGCTGCGCCGGGACCCCCGCGAGCGCCTCGACCACGACGAGGCCCGCCGGCTGCTGACGGCCGCGGCGACCGGCCGCGTGGAGCCGCCACCGACGGCCGATCCACATACGGTGTCCGGGCGGCCGGGATCGGTGCCGGGCCTGGTCGGGCAGCCCGTCGTGGTGCGGGACGGCGAGGAGCAGGAGCCCACCGTCCCACTGCCCGACGACTCCACCGCCCCGAGCGCCGGGCCGGCCCTGGTGGGCACGGCAGCCGGCGCGACGCCGCGATGGATGCGCGGTTCGCGTACCGCGCGTCGGCTGTCGCTGATCGCGGTGGCGCTGCTGGTCGCCGTCGCGGCCGGTGTCGGCACCGCGCTGACCGTCGCCGACGACGAGCCCGGCGGCCCCACCGGCTGGTCCTCGTCGCCGCGGCACCGCCCGCCCGACGGCGGCCCGGGCGGGCCCGGTCCCGGCCCGGACGGTGCCGGCCCGCCGCCCGGCGGGCGGGACCGCCCTCCCCCACCGTTCGCGTGCGTCCGGCCGCACGTGGAGGGCAGCCCGGTACTCGCCGGTGACCCGGCGCCGGGCGAGCGCTTCCGGCCGCCGCGTGGCTGGGTCTGGCACGCCGACACCGCCGGGTTCCACGTGGCCGTGCCGGCCACCTGGTACTACTCCCGGAACGGCGAGGTGGCCTGCTTCCAGGACCCGGTGTCCGGGCGTGCCCTCAGCGTCGCCCCGGGCAACAGCGCCGACCCGCTGGTCCGGCTGCGTGCGGCCCGCGACGCCGCGATCGGCGCCGGGGCGCTACCGGGGTACGACGAGATCCGGCTCGCCGCGAACGACGACGGGGCGGAGTGGGAGTGCCGCTGGCAGACCCCGTACGGCGGCCCCTGGTTGCGCGCCCGGCAGCAGGCTGTCGACGCCGGTCGCTGGGCGCTTGGTTGGATCACCCACGACGAGGACTGGGCGGGGGCCGCGGACGACTGGAAACCAGTCCGAGAAAGTTTCCGAACACCCCGCTGACCTGCACCGTATGGCCATGATCCGGACTACCGTCCGGCGTGGATCGAGGCCGCTCAGTGGATGGAAAAGCCGGTTTCGGTGGCTATCGTGGAATGCGGGGTGACCGAGGGGGAGCGACCGTGCAGCAGTTGCTGATCGCGGGTCGGTACCGGCTGCTCGACCTGGTCGGCACCGGTGGGATGGGTCGGGTGTGGCTCGCGCGCGACGAGATGCTGCACCGCGACGTCGCGGTGAAGGAGGTCGTGCCGCCGTCCTGGCTGGCCGAGGCCGAGCGCGAGCAGTTGCGGCTACGGACCCTGCGCGAGGCGCGCACCGCCGCCCGGCTCAACCACCCCAACGTGGTGCGCATCTACGACGTGGTGCACGACCGGGAGAGCCCCTGGATCGTGATGGAGTACGTGCCGTCCCGGTCGGTGCAGCAGATCATCAGCGCCGAGGGGCCGCTGAGCCCGCAGCGGACCGCCCGGATCGGGCTGGCGGTGCTCGCGGCGCTGCGGGCCGCGCACACCGCCGGCGTGCTGCACCGCGACGTGAAGCCGCACAACGTGCTGGTGGCCGACGACGGCCGGGTGGTGCTCACCGACTTCGGGTTGGCCACCTTCGACGGTGGCGACGGCGCGATGACCGGCCCCGGCACGGTGCTCGGCTCACCGCAGTTCGTCGCCCCGGAGCGGGCGCGCGAGGGCGTGTCCGACCCGCGCACCGACATGTGGTCGTTGGGGGCGACGCTCTACGCGACCGTCGAGGGGCAGTCGCCGTACGCGAGGTCGACCGCGATGGCGACGCTGAGCGCCCTGGCCACCGAGCCACCGGATCCGATGCGTCGGGCCGGCCCGTTGCGTCAGGTCATCACCGGCCTGTTGCAACGCGACCCGTGGCGGCGGCTGACCGCCGTCGAGGCGGAGCCGCTCCTGCGCAGGGCCGCCGCGAGCGCGCAGCAGCCCGTCGGGCCGGCCCGGTCCTCGGCGGTCGCGGCGGTCCGCAGCGCCGCTCGTGGCATCGCGCCCCACGAGGTCGAGCCGCCCGGAGACTGGGGGCCGTCCCCGCCTCCGTCCCGTCGACCGCGCCGGCGACGGCTGGTCGCCCTGGGCGGCGCGGTCACCGCGCTGCTCGTCGCGGGCGGCGTGACGCTGGTGCTGCTCGACCGGACTGATGGGCGGACCCCGCCGTCCGGCTCCGGCGGGGGCGCCCCGACCTCCCGGCCGGCCGCGTTCGCCTGCGCGTCGCCACCGCCGCCGACGGCTACCCCGGTGGCGTCGGTGTCGCCGCCCGCGGACGCGCAGTACCGGTTGCGCGACGGCTGGACCTGGCACGACGACCCGACCGGGTTCCGGATCGCCGCGCCGGTGGGCTGGGCGCGCTGGACCGAGGGGGCGGTGACCTGCTTCCGGAAGTTCACCGGGAGCCGGGTGCTCAGCGTCGAGGCGGGGCCGTTCAGGCCGGACCCGGTGGCGCACTGGCGGGCCGAGGAGGCGCGGCTGCTCGGCGGCGACGCGCTGCCCGGCTATCGCCGGGTGGACATCTCCGCGATGGACATCTTCGACGGTGGCGCGGTGTGGGAGTGCGCCTGGCAGAGCCCGCGCGGCGAGTCGCTGCACAGCTTCCGGCTGCTGGCGAACACCTCGGCCAACCGCTCCTACACCGTCTCGTGGTTGACAGAAGAGTTCGACTGGCAGGTCAACGCGGCATACTTGCTGATGATCCGGCAGAGCTTCACTCCCATCCCGTGACGAGATCCACTGTGGACCTTCCGGGTGATGCCCCTGCGGCGCCGGCGCTGACTACAGTGGCGTAGTTTTGGGCGCTCAAGATCCCTGGGGAGGGTGAGCCGAGATGATGGGACCGTCGCACGCGCTGTCCGGCGCGGCGGTGTGGTTGGCCGGGTCCTGGGCACTGGACCAGTTCGCCGACTACCACCAGTCGCCGCTCGCGTTGGCGGTCGGCACCGCGGTGTGCGCCGGGGGCGCGCTCTTCCCCGACCTCGACATGTCGGGCAAGGTGACCAAGAACCAGGGTGGGGCGACGGTGGCCCGTACCTTCGGGGTCTTCTCGCTCTTCGCCGCCGAGGTCATGGAGAAGATCTCCCTCGGCGTCTACTACGCCACCAAGCTCAGCCGGGACCCGCGTCGCAGCAACGGGCACCGCACGCTGACCCACACGTTGCCGTTCACTGTGCTCGTCGGGTGGGGCACCACGGCGCTCTGCGCCACGTACGGCAAGTGGGCCGTCATCACCATCCTGTTCTTCATGTTCGGTCTGGCGCTGCGCGGGCTGTTCGACGAGTGGGCGCAACGCGCCGGCTGGGTGATCATCACCCTCGCCTCGGCCGGGGCCGCCTGGTTCACCTTCGCCAACCTCCCGGGCGGGCGTGGCTATCCGCTGATCGGCACCGCACTGGGTGTGGGCTGCTTCGTGCACATCCTCGGCGACATGATCACCCGGGCGGGCGTGCCGATCCTCTGGCCCATCCCGATCAAGCGGCGGATGTGGACGATGATCGGCCTGCCGAACGGCATCGCCCTGCGCACCGGCAGCAAGGCGGAGGTGGTCGTGCTGCGGGCCGTCCTGACCGTCGTGGCGGCGCTCGCCACCGCCGGGCTGATCGCGCCGTCGGTGCTCCAGCGGTTCAACATCGAGATCTGACCGGGCCCGGCCCGGAGACGCCGCCGGCCTCCAGTGGTGATCGACTCGGCTTCCTCGATGTCGGGGCATCCTTCGTGTGGAAGACCCTGGTTCACCAAAACAGCGGGTGGACCATCCGCGCCGGGACGGGGGTGGGCCCCGACGTCGGTCCGAACCAGATTCGACATCATCTATTGACGTCGCCGTAACAGGTGGCCTAGCGTCCTGTCGAACCGCCTCGTCGAAACGCTTCGACGCACCGTTGGGAGCGATCCCGACCCGGGACGGAGGAGGTGTGCGGTGGCCACGATGCACGACGTCGCCCGCCTCGCACAGGTCTCGGTCAGCACCGTCTCGTACGTGCTCACCGGCGCGCGACCGATCTCGCAGGCGACCCGCGACCGGGTGCTCGCCGCGATGGCCGAACTCGACTACCAGCCCAACGCGCTGGCGCGGGGCCTGGCCAGCCGACGCAGCCGCATTCTCGGCCTGCTGATGCCGATGGACGAACGCGGTCTCGGCGCCACCGAGACCGCGTTCGTCACCGGCGCGGCCGCGGCGGCCGGCGTCGCCGGCTACCACCTGGTGCTCTCGCCGGTCGGTGGGGGCGACCTCGACGACCTGCGCCGGCTGGCCAGCTCACGGATGCTCGACGGCGTCGTGCTGATGGAGGTCCAGCTCACCGACCAGCGCGTCGCCGTGCTCCAGGAGGCCGGCGTGCCGCTGGTGTTGATCGGCCGCACCGGCGACACCGGCACGCTGCCGTACGTCGACATCGACTTCGACCAGACGGTCCGGGAGGCCGTCGCGCACCTGGTCGGCCTCGGGCACCGGCAGATCGTCTACGTCAACCACTCGGCCGCCACGCTGGCCAGCGGCTACGGTCCCGCGCTGCGTACCCGGGACGCCTTCACCGCGGCCATGACCACCCACGGCCTGGAGCCGGTGATGATCGCCGCGGAGGACAGCGCCGCCGGTGGGCGTGCCGCCCTGGCCGCCGCGTTCGCGCGGGCCCCCGAGCTGACCGCCGTGCTGGCCATGAACGAGGCCGCGATCTTCGGCATCCTCGGCGAGCTGACGCGCCGTGGGTTGTCGGTGCCCGACGACGTCTCGGTCGTCTCGATGGTCACCTCGCCGCAGGTCGCCGAACTGGCCACCCCGGCGCTGACCGCGATGACCTCGCCCGGTTCGGCGATGGGCCGGATCGCGATCGAGGCGCTGGTGCGGCACCTGGGCGGCGCCGCCGTCGAGCGTCACCAGCAGCTCCTGCCGTGCACGTTGGAGGTCCGGGGGTCGACCGCCGGGCCACGGAGCCGCCAGCCACTGGCGGCTGATCGATGAATGGCCCGCCGCCGCGCTGCAACGCGACGACGGGCCCCGTGAAGTACCGGTCAGATACTCAACGAGGAGGATGCTAATGCAGCGATTCCACCGGCTCGTCGCCGCGCTCGCGGTGGCCGCGACAGCGACGACCACACTGGCCGCCTGCAGCGGCGGTGACAGCGGGGACGACAGTGCCGCCACGGTTCTCAAGCTCTGGCACTACGAGAGCGAGAACAGCGCCATGGGCATCGGCTGGGACCGGGCGATCGAGATCTTCAAGTCCGAGCACCCCGGCGTCGAGGTGCGCTTCGAGCGCAAGGCGTTCGAGCAGATCCAGCAGAATGCCGGCATGATCATCAATTCGTCCGAGGGTCCGGACATCATGGAGTACAACAAGGGCAACGCGACGGCCGGCCTGCTCTCCGCGCAGGGCCTGCTCACCGACCTGAGCGCCGAGGCCGACAGGCGCGGCTGGGCCGGCAAGCTCAGCCCCAGCCTCCAGACCACCGCCCGCTACAGCGACAAGGGCGTGATGGGCTCGGGCAAGTGGTTCGGCGTGCCGAACTACGGCGAGTACGTCACCGTCTACTACAACAAGGACCTGTTCCAGGCCAACGGCGTCGCGGTGCCGACCAGCATGGCCGAGCTGACCGCCGCGATGGACACCTTCGTCGGCAAGGGCGTCACCCCGCTGGGCATGGCCGGCGCCGAATATCCGGCCGGGCAGCTCTTCTACCAGCTCGCCCTCTCCAAGGGTGACCGGCAGTTCGTCGACAACTACCAGCTCTACGAGAACCCCGTCGACTTCACCGCCGACCCGCTGCGCTACGGCGCGGAGACCTTCGCCGAATGGGTGCGCAAGGGCTACGTCGCCAAGACCTCGGCCAGCCTGAAGGCCGAGGACATGGGCACCGCGTTCATCGCCGGCAAGGTGCCGATGATCGTCTCGGGTAGCTGGTGGTTCGGCCGGTTCAAGACCGAGATGAAGGCCAACTGGGACACCTTCCTCTTCCCCGGCAACACCCTGCACGCCGGCTCCTCCGGCAATCTCTGGGTGGTCCCGGAGAACAGCAAGGCCAAGAGCCTGGCGTACGACTTCATCGACATCACCATGCGTCCGGAGGTCCAGGACCTGATCGGCAACAACGGCGGTATCCCGGTCGCCGCCGACCCGGCGAAGATCAGCGACCCCAAGGACCGCAAGCTGGTCGAGGACTTCACCACCGTCAGCAAGCAGGACGGGCTCGCCTTCTACCCGGACTGGCCGGTGCCCGGCTACTACGACGTGCTGGTCTCCGGCTTCCAGGGTCTGCTCAACGGCTCCAGGTCGCCGGATGAGGTTCTCGACGCGATAGCCAAGCCGTACGCCGATGGCGTCAAGGAGATCACCGGCAAGTGACACGGCGAGCGGCAGGCGTGCCGGTCACGCCTGCCCGCCCGGCCGGGAAGGACCCGCCATGGCAGTCTCCGAGACCGTCGCCGCCACACCACCGGCCGCGACAGCCGCCCCGCCCGCTTCCCCCCGCACCCGCCGCGCGGTGTACTGGCTCTACCTGCTCCCCGGCGCCGCGCTCTTCGTCCTGGTCATCGGCGCGCCACTGGTCGGCACCGGCTACCTCTCGCTGACCAGGTGGTCCGGGGTCGGCGACCCCCGGTGGGTCGGCCTGGACAACTACCGGCAACTGTTCCAGGACGAGCTCTTCTGGACGTCGTTCCGCAACACCGTCGCCATGATCGTCGCGATGGTGGTGGTGCCCACGGCGCTCGGGCTGCTGCTCGCCGCCGTGCTCTTCGACGTCGTCGGCCGCCGGTTCACACCCCGTACCGCCGCCGCGCTGCGGGCCGCCTTCTACCTCCCGCAGGTGCTTCCCGTCGTGGTCGCCGGCATCGTCTGGGGTTGGATCCTCCGCCCCGACGGCGCGTTCAACGGCCTGCTCGACGCGGTCGGTCTCGGCGCGCTGCGCCATGACTGGCTCGGCGACCCCGGCACCGCCCTGCCGGCGGTGATGGCGGTGATGATCTGGGTGCAGATCGGCTATCCGGTGGTCGTCTTCATGGCCGCGTTGCAGCGCGTGGATCCCGAGCTGTACGAGGCGGCCGAGGTCGACGGCGCGAACTGGCTGCACCGGTTCCGCGCGATCACCCTCCCGCAGATCCGGCCGGAGACCTTCGTGGTGGCCCTGACCTGCACCATCGCCGCGTTGAAGGTGTTCGGCCCGGTCTTCGCCCTGACCCGGGGTGGACCGGACAACGCCACGAACGTGCCGTCGTACTTCGCGTATTACACGTTCTTCCGGAAGTTGCAGGTCGGCTACGGCTCGGCGATCTCGATGGTGCTGACGCTGATCATCGTGGTGGTGGCCGGGATCTTCATCTGGGCGCAGGCCCGCAGCGAGCGCCGGGACCGGGGGTTCTGACATGGCCGTTCCGCTGACACCGCGCAGCGCGCCGGCGACGTCGGCCCGGGTGCGCGACCGTGACCACCGTGGCGTCAGCCGCTGGGTGGTGCTCGCGGTGGTCACCCTCGGCGCGCTCGTCATGCTGGTGCCGTTCGTGTTCATGCTGCTCAACGCGTTCAAGTCGCCCGGGGACTACTCGTCGGACGGTCCGCTGAGCTGGCCGACGGAGTTCTACACCGAGGGCCTGCGCCGATATTGGACGACTGTCGACTTCCCGCTCAAGCTCTGGAACTCGGCAATCATCGCCGGGTCGGTGGCCGTGCTCGGCGTGCTGGTGTCCCTGCTCAACGCGTACGCCCTGGGGGTCGGCCGGGTCCGCGGCCGGCTCTGGATCGTCGGTCTGTTCCTGCTGGCCAACATGCTGCCGCAGGAGGCGCTCGTCTACCCGTTGTACTACGTCGCCAAGGAGGTCGGCCTCTACAACACCCAACTCTCGGTGATCATCATCTTCACCGTGATCCAGAGCGCGTTCGGCACCTACCTGCTCGCCTCGGTGCTGGGCACGTTCCCGCGCTCCCTGCTGGAGGCCGCCGCCCTGGACGGCGCCGGCACCTGGCGCGTGCTGTGGCGGGTGGTCTTCCCCAACCTGCGCCCCACCCTGGTGGTGCTGCTCATCTTCTTCTTCATCTGGACCTGGAACGAGTTCCTCATCCCGCTGGTCATGCTCATCGACAACCAGACGCAGACCGTCCCGGTCGCGCTCGCGTCGTTGCAGGGCGACCGGTTGATGGACGCCCCGACCACGAACGCCGGCGCGCTGATCAGTCTGCTGCCGGCCGTCCTGTTCTTCCTCATCTTCCAGCGCACCCTGGCGCGCGGCATCACGGCAGGAGCCGAGAAGTGAAGTTCACCGACGGGTACTGGCAGCTGCGCCCCGGGGTCAGCGTCCTGCGCCCCGGCGCCGTGGAGTCGGTCGAGCCGGACGAGCGCGGCTTCACCGTCTACGCGCCGACGGGTCGGCTCGCCGGGCGGGGCGACACCCTCAACCGTCCCGTGGTCACCGTCCGTTTCTTCTCCCCCGCCGCCGGCGTCGTCGGGGTGACCATCGCCCACCACACCGGAGGGCTGCCCCGCGAGCCGCGCTTCGGGCTCCGCACCGACGACACGCACCCGGTCACCGTCGACATCACCGGGCTCAGCGCCACGCTGACCACGGGCGAGCTGACCGTCCGGGTGGCGCTCGTCGACGGGTGGCGGGTCGACTTCCGGCGCGGCGACCGGTCGCTCACCGCGTCCACCGAGCGCAGCGTCGGCGTCGTCACCGACGCCGACGGCCGCCGGTACGTGCACGAGCGGCTCGCCCTCGGCGTCGGTGAGACGGTGTACGGGCTGGGCGAGCGCTTCGGCCCGTTCGTCAAGAACGGACAGACCGTCGACATCTGGAACGCCGACGGCGGCACCGCCAGCGAGCAGGCGTACAAGAACGTGCCGTTCTACCTGAGCAGCGCCGGCTACGGGGTCTTCGTGGACCACCCGGAGCACGTGTCGTTCGAGATCGGCTCGGAGGTCGTCGCGCAGACCCAGTTCAGCGTCGAGGGCCAGTCGCTGACCTACCACGTCGTCGACGGGCCCACCCCGAAGGACGTGCTGCGCCGCTACACCGCGCTCACCGGCCGACCGGCCCGCATCCCCGCCTGGTCGTACGGCCTCTGGCTGTCCACGTCGTTCACCACCTCGTACGACGAGAAGACGGTGACGGAGTTCGTCGACGGGATGGCCGAGCGCGGGCTGCCGCTGTCGGTGTTCCACTTCGACTGCTTCTGGATGCGGCAGTTCCACTGGGTCGACTTCGTCTGGGACCCGGCGACCTTCCCCGACCCGGAGGGGATGCTGCGCCGGCTGCACGAGCGCGGCCTGAAGGTGTGCGTCTGGATCAACCCGTACATCGCGCAGCGGTCGTACCTCTTCGAGGAGGGCCGCGAGGCCGGCTACCTGGTCCGCAACCCGGACGGCTCGGTCTGGCAGTGGGACCGGTGGCAGGCCGGCATGGCGCTGGTCGACGTCACCAACCCGGACGCGGTCCGCTGGTTCACCGGCAAGCTGAAGGCGTTGCTGGACATGGGCGTCGACTGCTTCAAGACCGACTTCGGCGAGCGCATCCCGACCGACGTGGTCTGGCACGACGGCGCCGACCCGCAGCGGATGCACAACTACTACTCCTACCTCTACAACAGGGCGGTCTTCGAACTGCTGACGACCGAACGCGGCGAGGGCGAGGCGGTGCTGTTCGCCCGCTCGGCCACCGCCGGTGGGCAGCAGTTCCCGGTGCACTGGGGCGGTGACTGCGAGTCGACGTTCGTCGCGATGGCCGAGTCGCTGCGCGGCGGGTTGTCCCTGGCCGCGTCCGGTTTCGGCTACTGGAGCCACGACATCGGCGGTTTCGAGGGCACCCCCGACCCGACGGTGTTCAAACGGTGGGTCGCCTTCGGGCTGCTCTCGTCGCACTCCCGGTTGCACGGGTCCGGCTCGTACCGGGTGCCGTGGGCGTACGACGAGGAGGCGGTCGACGTGCTGCGGCACTTCACCCACCTCAAGCTCGGCCTGATGCCGTACCTGGCGGCCGCCGCCGAGGAGGCGCACCGCGACGGTACGCCGATGATGCGGCCGATGATGCTGGAGTTCCCGGACGACCCGGCCACCGCGTACCTGGACCGGCAGTACATGCTCGGCCCGGACGTGCTCGTCGCGCCGGTGTTCGACGCCGACGGCGACGTCACGTACTACGTGCCCGCCGGCACCTGGACGCACCTGCTGACCGGCGCGCAGGTCAGCGGCCCGGCCTGGCGCACCGAGAAGCACGGCTTCGACAGTCTGCCGGTGCTGGCCCGGCCCGGCGCGGTCATCCCGTTCGGGTCGCGCACCGACCGACCGGACTACGAGTGGGCCGACGATGTGCGGCTGCGCCTGTACGCACCGACCGAGGGGCAACGCGTCCGGGTACGGGTACCGTCACCCGGGCACGGGCCGGGCGCCGAGTTCGACGTGCGCTACGAGGGTCGGACGGCCGGTGCCGAACTGGTCGCCGGCGCCTCGACGGGTTACAGCTGCGAGATCCAGGGGACGGAACGATGACGCAACACCACTTCCCGGACGACTTCGTCTGGGGATCGGCCACGGCGGCCTACCAGATCGAGGGCGCGGCCAGCGAGGACGGCCGCGGGCCGTCGATCTGGGACACCTACAGCCACACGCCCGGCCGGACGCTCAACGGCGACACCGGCGACGTGGCCGCCGACCACTACCACCGGTGGGTCGAGGACCTCGGGCACATCGCCGACCTCGGGCTCGACGCGTACCGGTTCTCCATCGCCTGGCCCCGGGTGCAGCCGGGCGGCTCGGGCCGGTTCAACCAGGCGGGCATCGACTTCTACTCCCGGCTGGTGGACGGGCTGCTGGAGCGGGGCATCCGCCCGGTGGCCACCCTGTACCACTGGGACCTGCCGCAGGAGTTGGAGGACGCCGGCGGGTGGGCGGCGCGGGAGACCGCGCTGCGCTTCCAGGAGTACGCGACGGGTATCGTCGGCGCGCTCGGCGACCGGGTGCACACCTGGACGACGCTGAACGAGCCGTGGTGCTCGGCGTACCTCGGCTACGCCTCCGGCGTGCACGCCCCGGGCCGGACCGAGCCGGCGGCGGCGCTGGCCGCTGTGCACCACCTCAACCTCGCGCACGGCCTGGCCGGGCGGGTGGTCCAGGAGCTGGCCCCGGCCGCCGAGCTGTCGGTGACGCTGAACCTGCACGTGGTCCGGGGCGCGTCCGACGCCGAGGCGGACTCCGACGCCGTCCGGCGGATCGACGCGCTGGCGAACCGGGCGTTCCTCGGCCCGATGCTGGACGGGGCGTACCCGGCCGACCTGCTCGCCGACACCGCCGCCGTCACCGACTGGTCGTTCGTGCGCGACGGCGACGAGAAGCTGATCGCGGTGCCGCTGGACGTGCTCGGGGTCAACTACTACTCCAGCACGCTGGTCCGCGCCTGGGACGGCGTCTCGGCCCGCTCCGACGCCGACGGGCACGGCGCGTCCACGTCGACGCCCTGGGTGGGCGCGGACGACGTCGACTTCCTGCCGCAGCCCGGCCCGTACACCGCGATGGGGTGGAACATCGACCCGCCGGCCCTGACCGAGCTGCTGCTGCGGCTGCACCGGGAGTACCCGAACCAGCCCATGATGATCACCGAGAACGGCGCCGCGTTCGACGACGTGGTGTCGCCCGACGGCCGGATCCACGACGACCGCCGGATCGACTACCTGCGCCGGCACATCGGCGCGGTGGCCGACGCCCGCGCGCGGGGCGCGGACGTGCGCGGCTACTTCGTCTGGTCGCTGCTGGACAACTTCGAGTGGGGCTACGGCTACGACCGCCGCTTCGGAATCATCCGGGTCGACTACGACACCCAGGTCCGCACCTGGAAGGACAGCGCCCACTGGTATCAGCGCCTCGCCGCCACCGGTGAGCTGCCGGACGCCTGACGGGCAGACGAACAGCGACGGGCTGGATGCGTTCGGCGATGACCGAACACATCCAGCCCGTCGACCGTCAGGTCAGTCCGAGGAGGCGGTCGGCAAGCCGTCGAGGTAGCGGGCCGGGAGAACAGTGAGCGGCGCGTCCGCGTACCCGCTCTCGACGATCTCGTCCCACGAGCGGAAGTACCTCTTGGCGCCACCGACGATCAGGTAGACGTCGCCCTGCGGATTGCTCACCATCGTGCCGTCGCGGGGAACCCCGCCGATGCTGTCCAGGTACCGCGTGGGCAGGATCGCCGGCGTCACTCCGCCGTAACCGGTGGCGGCCATCTCCTGCGGGCTGTTGAACCAGACCATCGCGCCACCCACGAACACGTAGATGCCGTGATTCGGACCGGACACCACGGTGCCGTCACGCGGCACAGTGGGGAGGGTGTCGAGGTAACGGGTGGGCAGAAGGGTCGGCGGCACCCCGCCGTAACCGGTATCAACGATCTCCTGCGGGGTGTTGAACCAGATCCTCGCACCGCCCGCGACCACGTAGATGCCGTGCTGCGGACCGGACACCACGGTGCCGTTGCGCGGAACTCTCGGCAGCAGGCCGAAGGTGCCGTTCGGAACGTCGGCCCACGCGGGGTTGTAGCCCGTCGCACTGATCTCGGCAATGCTGTCGAACCAGATGGGAGCTCCCCCGGCGATGACCGAGATCGACCCCGCCGTCTCGCGGTAGAGCGAGCGGTCGTTGAGAGGAAAGTCGACGATGCTGCGACGGACCCAGTCGGCGAGGTCGTCGACACGGACCTCGACAGCACCCTGGCGGGTCTGGGTTTCGCCGATGCACCCGGCCTGCCAGGACGTGCCGTTTATCCCCACCAGCTCCGGGCCCGCGTCGAGCTCTCGGAACGCCGGCCCACCCGCGTCACCCTTGCAGATGCTGGCGTTCACCGGATCACGGCCCTTGATGTCGAAGGTCGTCGCCGTCTGGTCGGCCCAGCCTCCCACAGTGAACTGCGCCGTGTGCATCCGGTCCGGCACCCACTCGGTCGCCGTCCGGCCGAAACCCGCGACGCGCAACACCTGCCCGTAGCGCGGTTCGGTTGCGGCGAGCCTGATCGGCGTGACGTCGTTCACCGGGTTCGCGAGCCGAACGAGCACGACGTTTCGCCCCGGGTGTGGAACCAGCCTGTCGACGGCGACGACCGCACCGGCGGAGGAACTGAGACTCGCTCGCCCGACGGTCACCGTGGTCGGCCGTGGCGGTGGGCCGAGGGCTACCCCGGACAGGCCGAAACAGGTCTTTGCGGTGACCACCCACTGGGGCGCGACCAGCGCGCCCGAGCAGGAGGTGCCTCCCTCCGCACCGGGTTGCCCGATCACCAGTTTGGCGACGAACCGGTATGTGCCGTCAGCGGCCGGGACGCTGACAGCCGCCTGCGCCGGCACCGCTGACGAGGTCAGTCCCGCCGCCACCAGAACGAGCGGTAGGGCAGCCCGCCAACCCGTTTTCGCGATCTTCACCAATCATCCCCGTTCACCGCTTTGCCAGAGGTGGGCTGCCCGAGCGGACAGCCCAGCGCGCACACAGGCAAGCAACAACGGCGATGCCACAACAACCCCCGTGGAAGCGAGACCGCGCTGCCACAGCGTAGTGGTACGGCGACTCGGCCCACAACATCGACGTTCGCGATACGGAAGGGCAACCACCAGCCGGCTCGATCCTCCTCCACCAGGACCACGTCGATCTTGCGCTTGCTGTTCCGGCGACGGGGAATGCAAGATCGGCGGAGTACGGGGCCGGGGTCAGACCCCCACGCGCTGGGGTGGGACGGTGAGGCCGTACATCTCCATCAGCTCCGGGGTGTCGACCCGGCTGCCGTCGGCCACCGAGTCGCAGGCGATGTCGACGATCTGGTCCTTGTGCGCCAACAGGTACGGCCGGGCGCCCACGTCGGCGCTGGCCAACGTCGCGATGCCGGGCCAGTGCCGGCGGCCGAAGAGCATCGGGTAGCCGCGCAGCCCGTCGTAGGTGGCGCAGACCAGCACGTCGGGGTACGGCAGCGCGGCCACCCGCAGGACCGCCGCGGTGGTCAGGCCCGGCATGTCCACGGGGACGACCACCACCGCCTCGATGCCGTCGTCGTGCAGGGCAGCGAGGCCGGCCCGGATGGACGAGCCCACTCCGGTGCCCCAGGCCTTGTTGATCACGACGGTGACCCTCGTCAGATCGGCGGTCTCCTGCACCTGCTCGGCGGCGGCGCCCAGGACGACCACGATCCGCTCACAGCCCGCCTCGGTCATCGTGTCGATCATCTGGTTGACCAGGGGCTTGCACCCCTGGTGCAGCAGCGCCTCCGGACCACCGATCCGTCGTCCGCCACCCGCCGCGATGATCATTCCTGCGATCCCGTTCAGCTGCGCCCCCTCCAGCACGGGACGAACCGTTACCGGCCCGTCCCCTCCTACGGACACTGCAACGAGGACGGCCAGCGGGGAGTGGCGGGGCGAAAAGGAGAAATAGCACAACCGTTACACGCCCGGCATCTCCCAAGGCGGCGCGGAGACGGTCACGACACTGTCGGAGACCACACGTCGACGGAGCCGCTCCGGTGCCGGGAAACCCACTGGGCCACCCAGCCGAGCCCGCGCGCGGTGAGCGCGTAGAGGACGACAGGGGCGACGACGAGGAGCGCGGCCACCGCAGCCACCAAGGGCAGATGACCAGCGGACACCTGCGTGACAGCCGCCGCGCCCACGGCGTACGCGGCGGCGAGAACGACAGCGACGAACACGGCCGGGCCCACCACCCCGGCGGTCCCCCGCCGCCGCCCGCGAGCCTCCGCGACCACCACCGCCGGCAGGAAGAGCAGTGGGACCAGAGCCCCACCGAGCACTGCGGCGATCACCACGAGCATCGGCCCGGCCAACGGCCCACCCACCTCGGACCCGGTGACCAACGCGTACGCCAGCAGGCCGAGGTAACCCACCATCGCTTCGGCGACGAAGACCAGCCAGGCGGCGGCCATCCCAGCCAGATGACGGAGGACTCCGGTGACCATGGGACACCTCCCGGTTCGGCCGGCGGCGCGGCTGTGGGCCGAGACTAACCGAGCGGTCGTCCCGGCACCGTCCCGTCGCGCACCGGCGCCGGAGACAGCGCTCACACCCGCTGGCACCGCAGCGGCCACCCGGTGGCACGCTGGGCAGGCCACGGACAGCGCGTCGGTCAGGTCGCGTCGGCGTAGCAGTCGACGACGGACAGATCCAGCGGAAACCGCACCGGTGTCGCACCGAAGAGCAGGGCGGACGCCCGCTCGCCGGACCGGGTGACCGCCTCGGCGACCGCCGTCGCCTGCGCGGCCGGAGCGTGCACGACCACCTCGTCGTGCTGGAAGAAGACCAGCTCGGCACCGGTCCCGGCCAGCTCCGTACGCAGCGTGGCGAGCAGTGTGGAGGCCCACTCGGCGGCGGTGGCCTGGATGACGAAGTTGCGGGTGAAGCGCCCCCGGGACCGCGCGGCGCGGGCCCGCGGGCTCTGCGGATCGGCCGCCTCGCCCGGATCGGCTGACGCGTCGTCGAGGTCGCCGAACCCGGCCGAGCCGGGCGGACACGTCCGCCCCAGCCACGACCGCACCAACCCGCCCACCTCACCGGTACGCGCCGCCGCCTCGACGTAACCGAACGCCGTCGGGTAACTGCGCTTCAACACCGCCAGCGCGGGCACCGCGGCGCCGCCGGTCTGCCCGTACATCGCGCCCAGCAGGGCGACCTTGGCCTTGGACCGGTCGCCGCCGAACGAGTCCCGGGCCAGCGCGGCGTAGAGGTCGCCGGCACCACCCGCCGCCGCCAACCGCGCGTCGCCGGAGACCGCTGCCAGCACCCGGGGCTCCAACTGGCCGGCATCGGCGACCACCAACCGCCACCCCGGGTCGGCCACCACCGCGCGCCGGATCACCTTCGGGATCTGCAACGCGCCACCGCCCCGGGTGGCCCACCGGCCGGACACCACCCCGCCCGGCACGTACTCCGGTTGGAACCGGCCGCCCTGCACCCACTGCTCCCGCCAGGACCAGCCGTGCGCCGTCCAGATCCGGTAGAGCTCCTTGTATTCCAACACCAGCGGCACCGCCGGGTGGTCCACCCCACGCAGCACCCAGGCCCGGGTGTTGGGCAGCTCCACCCCGGCCCGGGCGAACGCCTTCAGCAGCTCCGCCGGGGAGTCGGCGTGCAGCCGGCGTACGCCGAGCGCGTCGGCGATGCGGGCGGCCAGCTCGGCGAGCCGTCGGGGCGGGCCGCCGACCGGGGACGGCTCGCCCAGCAGCTCGTGCAGGATCTCGTCGTGCACGTCGGCGCGCCAGGGCAGCCCGGCGACGCCCATCTCCGCCGCGACCAGGGCGCCGGCCGACTCGGCGGCCACCAGCAGCCGGAACCGGCCGGGGTGTTCGGTCCGGGCGACGCGGGCGAGCTGGTCGGCGTACACCCGGGTCAGCGCGTCGATGCCCGGGCCGGGCGGGCCGGGCAGCGTGTCGAAGAGCGCGCCCTGACCGAGCCCGGGCGGCGCGGCGGCCCGCGGCGGCGGGTCGGGCGGCACCGCCGCGCCGGTCAGCCGGGCCCAGGCGGCGGCCAACGAACGGGGCTCACCCCAGCGGCCGGCGTGCCCGAGCAGTAACGCCTCGGTCAACTCGACGTCGTGGCAACGGTCGACCCGGACACCGGCGCGCAGCAGCGCCGGGTAGATCGCCGGCGCTGTCGACCAGACCCAACGCGGATGCTCGGCGGCCTCACGGGCGGCGACCGCGGCGGCCAGATCGGCGACGACCTCCGGTGGGCCGGTCGGCCGGCCGGCGGCGTCCAGTGGACGGAGGACTCCCCCACCCCGCTCGTCTGACACCACCGCCACCAGCACGAACGCGATTCTGCCTCCCACCTGCGACAGGAACCGAGGCGCACCTCACCCGTTCCGGGTCGGTGCGCTGTCGGGGTCGGTCGGTAGCGTGACCAGGTGCCCCCACAGATCCCGCATCCCGACCCCGGCACTCCGGACGCCCGCGGCCCGATGCGCTACCTGTGGTGGCTGGTGCGCTGCCAACCCTGGCGGGTGCTGCGCGGTGGGCTGATCGGCACGGCCTGGATGATCGGGCTCTCGGCCCGGCCCTACCTGATCTCCCGCGCCGTCGACGACGGGCTGCGCGCACGCGATGCCCGCTCCCTGGCGTTCTGGGTGGTGGTGATCGTCGTCGGGGGCGTGGTGGAGTCCTACCTCGGCATCATGCGGCACCGCACGATGACCTTCATCCGGGAGGACGCGAAGGCCCGCTCGGCGGAGGTCCTGCTGCGCCACCTGTCCCGGGTCGGCGCGGTGCTGCCCCGACGGTCCGGCGCGGGCGAGGTGTCCACCGTCGGCGGCTCCGACATCGAGTGGACGGCGCAGGTGCTGACGCTGACCGGGCCGGGCGTCGGCGCGGTCGTGGCGTACGGGGTGATCGCCGTGGTGCTCTGGTCGGTCTCCCCGCTGCTCGCGCTCTGCGTGCTGGTGGGGGTGCCGGTGGTCGGGCTGGTGGTCGGGCCGCTGCTGCGCCGGCTGGAGCGGGCCGAGTCGGTCTACCGGGGGCAGCAGGGCGCGCTCACCGCCCGGTCCGGCGACATCGTGGCCGGCCTGCGCGTGCTCGCCGGGGTGGGTGGTCGGGACCTGTTCGCCCGGCGCTACGTGGCCAGGTCCCAGGAGCTGCGCGCCGAGGGCTACCGGGTCGGCGCGGTCAACAGTTGGATCGAGGCGGCGTCGATGGCCATCCCCGGGTTGTTCCTGGCGGCGGTGGTCTGGCTGACGGCCCGGATGGCGGTGAGCGGTGACGTCACGATCGGGGAGTTGGTCGCCGTCTACGGTTACGTGGCGACCCTGATCGTGCCGGTCTGGTTCCTGCTCGAAGGCAGTCACCAGCTCATCCGGGGCCGGGTCGCCGCGCGGCGGATCGCCGACCTGCTGAACGTGACCCCGGACGACGTCGGCGGGCCGGGCCGCCGGTGGCCGGACACCGCGCCCCGGGCGCGCCACGCGGGTGTTCCGGCCGCGCCCGCCGGCCCTGCCGACCTGCACGACCCGGTGACCGGCCTGACCGTACGCGCCGGCCGGCTGACCGGGGTGGCGGCGGACGACCCGGCGGCGGCCGTGGCCCTGGCCGACCGGCTCGGCAGGTACGTGGCCAGCGGGGTCACCTGGGGCGGTGTGCCGCTGACCGACGTCGCGCTGGACGAGGTGCGCGCCCGAATCCTCGTCGCCGACCACGACTCGTACCTCTTCGCCGGCACGCTGCGCGACATCCTGCGCGCCGGCGCCGACGACACCGACGAGCGGATCGGCGAAGCGGTGCGGACCGCCTCGGCCGAGGACGTCGTCGCCGCGATGCCGTCCGGTCTGGACACTCCGGTCGACGCACGCGCCCGTACCCTCTCCGGCGGCCAGCGGCAACGGATCCGCCTGGCCCGGGCGCTGCGCGGCGAGCCGGAGGTGCTGATCCTCGTCGACCCGACGTCGGCCGTCGACGCGCACACCGAGGCACGGATCGCCGAGCGGCTGCGAGCGTCCCGGGCCGGACGGACGACGGTGCTGATCGCCACGTCACCGCTGTTGCTCGGCCGGGCCGACCTGGTCGCGCACCTGGGCGGCGACCGGATCACCGCCACCGGCAGCCACGCCGACCTGCTCGAACGCGACCCGGACTACCGCCACCTGGTGGCCCGGGGCAGCGCGGACGCTGACCTGGAGGTGCAGCGGTGACGGCGCTGCCGGTGGCCGACCGCCGCACCGTACGGCGGGCGTTGCGGGACCTGATCAGCCGACACCGGCGCGCGGTCGCGGTCCTGCTGGCGTTGCACTGCGCCGCGGCGGTCGCCGGGCTCGCCCCGCCGTGGTTGCTGGGCACCATCGTCGACCGGGTCACCGCGGGCGCGGGCGTGGCCAGTGTGGACCGACTGGCGCTGGTCATCGCCGGCTGTGTCGTGGCCAGCGCGGTGCTCACCCGGTACGCCCAGTACGCCGGTCACCGCTTCGGCGAGCGCGCCATCGCCGAGCTGCGCGAGGAGTTCGTCGCCCGGACCCTCGGCCTGCCGGTCGCGGTCGTCGAGCGCGCCGGCGCCGGGGACCTGGCCACCCGCAGCTCGGTCGACGTCGCGACGGTCGGCACCACGGTCCGGGAGGTGGTGCCCACCATCGTCATCGCCTCGGTGCAGCTGACGTTGCTGTTCGGCGCGGTCTTCCTGCTGCACCCGCTGCTCGGGCTCGTCGCGCTGGCCGGGCTCCCGTCGATCGTGGCGGTGACCCGCTGGTACCTGCGCCGGGCCAGCCCCGCGTACCTCGCCGAGGGCGCGGCGGCGGCCGAGCTGACCGAGGCGCTCACCACCACCGCCGAGGGCGCCCGCACCGTGGAGGCGCTGCGGCTGGCCGACGACCGCGTCCGGCACGGCACCACCCGGGTCGCCGTGCTGTGGCGGGCCCGGCGGGCCACCCTCGCGCTGCGTACCGTGTTCTTCTCGGTCGTCGAGGCCAGCTACCCGATCCCGGTCGCCGCCGTGCTGCTGGTCGGGGGTTACCTGTTCAGCAGGGACATGGTGTCGCTCGGCACCGTGGTCGCCGCCGCGCTCTACCTGCAACAGGCGATCGAGCCGCTGGACCGGCTGTTGATCTGGACGGAGCAGGCGCAGCGCGGCTTCGCGTCGTACGCCCGGGTGCTCGGCGTCGGCCTGGTCCCGCCGGAGCCGCCCGGCAGGGCAGGATCGTCCCAGGGTGAGCGGCTCGTCGTCAGTGGCGCGCGCTTCTCCTACTCCGACGGGCCGGACGTGCTGCACGGCATCGACCTGGAGGTGCAGCCCGGCGAACGGCTGGCCATCGTCGGCCCGTCCGGGGCCGGCAAGTCCACCCTGGCCCGGCTGCTGGCCGGCATCGACGCGCCCCGGGAGGGCGTGGTGAGCATCGGGGGCTGCCCCGTCACCGACCTCGACCCGGCCGAGCGCCGCCGCCGGATCGCCCTGGTCACCCAGGAGCACCACGTCTTCATCGGGTCGGTGCGCGACAACCTCGCGTTCGCCGCGCCGGACGCCTCCGACGAGCAGATGCGCGCCGCCCTGGTCACCGTCGGCGCCGACTGGTACGAGGCGCTGCCCGACGGTATGGACACCCCGCTCGGCGACGGGGCACGTCAGCTCGGCGCGGCCGAGGCCCAGCAGCTCGCGCTGGCCCGGCTGGTGCTCGCCGACCCGCACACGCTGATCCTGGACGAGGCGACCGCGGCGCTCGACCCGACGACCGCCCGGCGGACCGAGCGCGCGCTGGCCGCCGTGCTGGTCGGGCGGACCGTCATCGCCATCGCGCACCGGCTCAACACCGCGCACGACGCCGACCGGGTCGCCGTGCTCGCCGACGGCCGGATCACCGAGATCGGCAGCCACGACGAGTTGGTCGCCGCCGGCGGGGCGTACGCCGCCCTGTGGCGGTCCTGGCACACCCCTACCGACGAGCATTGAGCGTCTGTTACTTCACCGCGCCGGAGGTGAGACCGGCCTGGATCTGCCGTTGGAACACGGCGTACACGAGGATCATCGGAAGGATCGCGATGGTCAGCGCGGCGAACAGCCCGGACCAGTCGGCCTCGTAGCCGGCGTTCACCGAGATGTCGGCGATGCCCTGGGTGAGCACCCACTTGTCCTTGGCGTTGGATAGCAGCACCAGGGGAAGCTGGTACTGACCCCACTGACCGATGATGTTGAAGATCGCCACGCTGATCAGGCCCGGCTTCGCCATCGGCATCATCACCTGGAAGAACAGCCGGGTGTGTGAGCAGCCGTCGATCATCCCCGCCTCGGCCACCGACGACGGCAACGTCTTGAAGAACGCGGCCAGGAAGAACACGGTGAACGGCAGGGAGTACGCGATGTAGACCAGGATCACGCCCTGGTAGGTGTCCAGCATGCCGAGGTTCTTCACCACGAAGAAGAGCGGCACCAGGGCCAGGAAGACCGGGAAGGCCAACCCGGAAACGAACAGGTAGTAGATCGCCCGGTTGCCCCAGAACTTGTACCGGGCCAGCACGTACGCGGCCATCGAGCCGAGCAGCATGGTGCCGAACGTGCTGCACGCCACCACGAACACGCTGTTGAGGAAGTACCTGCCGACGTTCGCCTTGGTCCAGGCCCGCCCGAAGTTCTCCCAGCGCAGCTCCGCCGGGAGAGTCCAGGGGCTGCTGAAGATCTCGCTCGTGTTCTTGAACGCGGCGAGGAAGGTCCAGAGGATCGGCACGATCACGATCACCGCCCACACGGCGAGCGCGACGTGCCCCAGGCCGGCGAAGAGCCGTACCTCCGAACGAGGGCCCCTGCTCCCCCGCCCGGCGGCGGCGGACGGGTCACCGGTCTTCGGCGGTAGCGCCGCCGGGGTCGGCGGCAGCGTCGACTGCGGATTCATCAGTACTCCACGCTTTCCCGCTTGGTGAGCCGCAGCGTCAGCGCCGCGAACGTGAGGGTGAGGAAGAACAGCGCCACGCCCATGGCGGAGGCGTAGCCGTACTTCGAGTAGACGAACGCGTTGCGGTAGATCTCCATCGCCAACACGGTGGTGGCGCCGTCCGGGCCGCCACCGTCCACCGAGAGCACCGCCACGATGGCGAACGCGTCGAACGCCGCGATGCCCAGGTAGACCCAGGCCACCTGGAGGGTGTCCCAGAGCAGCGGCAGGGTGACCCGGAAGAAGAGGGTCACCCTCGTCGCCCCGTCCATCTCGGCCGCCTCGTAGATCTCACCGGGAATGGATGCCATTCCGGCCGAGAAGAGCACCACGTAGAAGCCGACCGCCTGCCAGACCAGCACCGCGATGATCGACCAGAGCGCCAGGTTCGGCTGGACCAGGAACAGAATCGGTTCCAGGCCGAACTTCATCAACACGCCGTTGATCAGGCCGGACTCGTTGGGCCGGTACACCGTCTGGAACAGCACCGCGATGATGGCCACCGCGAGGACCTGGGGGAAGAAGAACACCACCCGGTAGAACTTCGCCCCCCAGACCCCCCGGCGTTGACCACCGCTGCTCCGGCCCCCCACGTTGAGCAGGAAGGCGAAGAACAGCGCGATGGCGATGGTGATCAGCGGCAGGGCAAGCAGCAGTACGCCGTGGTGCTGGACCGCCTTCCAGAAGGCCCCGTCGTCGAGCAGCCTCCGGTAGTTGTCGAAGCCCACCCACTGCGGGGCGGAAAGCCCCCGCCAGTTGGTCATCGAGATCTGGAACGCCTGCGCGTACGGCGCGATCACGAATGTCACGTACAGCGCGACCGGGGCGATCAGGAACCCGATCACGAATGGATACTTGCCGTGCCGCATGACCCTAGCTCCGATCGATCAGCGCTTGAACTTGGTGACGGAGCTGTCCTTCTTGATGGCGTCGGCGCGCTTCTGGATCCGCTCCACGAACGCGTCGGCGTTGATCCGGCCGAACATCAGCTCGTTGGTGGCGGTCCGCGCCTCCGTGTCGAGCTCCTTGTACCAGCCGTCGAAGTACAGGTTGAACACGTCCTGACCGGCCGCCTTGAGGGCGGCCTGCGAGCTGGCCACACCGGGCGGGAAGGCGAAGCCCTCCGAACCGGCGGTGACCACGGTCGGGGCCTTGACCACCTCGGTGAAGCCCTTCGCGCCCGCCTTCGACAGCATCTGGCGCATGTACTCCAGGCCGCCCTTGGGGTTCTTGCTCTTGGCCGAGACGAAGTAACCCTCACCGGCGGTGGCGCGCAGCGCGGTGGCCGGCAGCTTGTCCGAGGCGGACAGGCTCGGCACCGGCATGAGCTGGTAGTCGAAGCCGGCCGGGGTGTCCTTCTTCTGCTCGCCCTCCAGCCAGTCACCGCTGGGGTACAGGGCGACCTTGTACTGGTTCTGCCGCAGCTGCACGTCGGTGTGCTTGAGGCCCTCGAAGCTCTTGTCGCTGAACTTCGCCCCGACCTCTGCCCACGCCGCGGCGGCCTGCTTGACGGCGTCCTGCTTCCAGGCGCCGTCCTCCAGGTTGTCGATGTTCTTCAGCACGTCCGTGCCACCGATCTTGGCGGCGTGCGTGAGGATCACGTTCCACTGGTAGTAGGCCGCGTTCGCACCGGCGTAGCCGTACGGGGTGATGCCCTTGGCCTTGATGTCCGTGAGCAGCTTGATGAAGTCGTCCCAGTTCTTCGCCGGGGCCCAACCGTTGTCCTTGAACAGCTTGCCCGAGTACCAGATGCCGAAGACGGTGGAGACGTAGTACAGGACGTACGGCTTGCCGTTGAACGAGCCGGCCTCGATGGTGCCGGGCACCACGGTGTCGCGCACCTTCTTGGCCGGGTCGTCGACGGACGGGGCGTCCCACAGCTCGGTGAGGTCCTGGAGCTGGCCGTCGGCGACGAGCGCGCCGAAGTCCATCAGCTTCTCGCCCGAGTTGTTCACGAACTCCGGCGGGTTGCCGGAGGCGAACCGCGGCTGGAGCACCGTGGAGACCGCCTGGGTGGACTGGTGCTTGATCTCCGCCTTCGGGAACGCCGTCTTGTACAGCGGCTCGTGCACGTCGGTGGCGTACTTCTCGCCGTAGCCACCGTTGAAGATGACCACCTCGATCGGGGCGTCCTCCTTGACACCCAGCGGGTTCTTCTCGCTCTTGGTGCCGCCGGCGACCTGCTCGTTCTCCTTGTCGCCGCCGCTGGTGGCGCAGGCGCCGAGCAGACCGATGGCCGGAGTGGCGAGCACGCCCACGGCGGCGGCACGACGCAGCACCGTGCGACGGTCGAGTGCGACCGGGTGTTCGGGGGTAATCGACATCGTCGTCTCTCCTTGGGAAGTTCGGGTCATGCGGTACGACGGAGACGCCCGGCGTACCGCGACTCGAGGGCGATGTTGTGCTCGTCCCCGCCGGGGACGTTGGCGGAGAGGTAGATAGGGGGTACCTCCCCGGCCTGGTGGAACCGTCGTACGACCTCCGCCGTCAACAACTGCGCCAGCAGCGCCGTGGTGACCGAGGAGACCGCACAGACCGCGCCGCCGCCCTCGAGCGGCAGCAGTGCGTCGCCGTACGGCGCGCCGTTGTCCAGCACGACGTCGGCGAGGTCGGCGAGCCGGTGCCCGGACGGGTGCCGTGGCGCCACCCGTGCGGTGTGCTCGACCGAGGTGACCGCGATCAACGGGTGACCGCGCTCGGTGACCAGCGCCGCCAGCTCGACCACCGAGCCGTTGATGCCGGACTGGGACGCCACCACGAACACGTCGCGCGGCTGCGGCGCCGCGAGCGCGTAGATCTGGTGGGCGATGGAGGGATCACGTTCCAGCTTGGGGTCGGCGAGCACGTCGCGCGGGGCGTCGCCGTGCACGACCAGGTCCCGTACCGAGAGCCTGTTGGTGGGGACCAACCCGCCGGCCCGGGCGACCAGCTCCGCGGCGAACGCCTCCGAGTGCCCGGCGCCGAACGCCTGGAGCACGCCGCCCGCGCGCAGGCTGTCGGCGATCAGGTCGGCGGCCCGGGTGATCCCGTCGGCCTCGGTGTCGAGCAGCCGGTCGAGCACCGGCCGGACGGCGTCCGCGTACCCCTGGGCGCTGATCATGAGACGACCCCTTTCGCGGCCTTGTGCCCGTCGACGGCCTGGGCGGTGCGCCGGAAGGCCGCGTGGGCGCGGTCGTGGGTACGCTGCGCGACCGCGATGTAGAGCAGGTCGAGGACCACCAGCTGCGGGTGTCGGGCGGAGAGCGCGTCCGGCCGGAAGGTGGTCGCCTGGCTGGCCGTGAGCAGCACGATGTCGGCCAGCTCGGCAAGCGGTGAGCGGGGGAACCCGGTGAGCGCGACGGTGGTGGCGCCCCGGCTGCCGGCCTCGGCGAGCATCTCGATCGTCTCCCGGGTCTGCCCGGTGTGCGAGATGCCGAGCGCCACGTCCCCCGCCCGCAGCAGAGCGGCGCTGGCCAGCCCCTCGTGCACGTCGTTCCACGCCCAGGCGGCCACCCCGATGCGGTGCAGGCTGAACTGCATCTCCTCGCCGACCAGCGCGCTGCCGCTGGCCCCGAAGATGTTGACCCGGTTGGCGCCGGCGATCGCCATCGCGGCCCGCTCCACCTCGACGAGGTCCAGCAGGGTGGCGGTGTCGTGCATGGCCCGGGTGTCGGCGGCCATGATCTGGTCGAGCACCCGGGCGAGCGGGTCGCTGGGCTGGATCTCCCGTCCGATGTCGACGGTCCAGCCGGCCGAGCGCGCCCGGCCGGTCTCGGCGGCGATGCCCAGCCGCAGGTCGGCGTACCCCTCGAAGCCCATCGCCCGGCAGAAGCGGGTGATGGTCGCCGGCGAGGTGCCGCTGCGCTCGGCCAGCTCGACTATCGTCGAGCGGGCCGCGGCCTCCGGGTCGCTCAGCACGTGGTCGGCGACCCGGCGCAGGGCTCCGGTCAGCTCGCCCAGCCCGTTGCGGACCCGGGCCAGCACCCCGTCGGAGGCAGCATGCCGGCGGTCGATCGCGTGGGCGTCGACCACCGCGGTCCCCGCGGCGGCGTCCACCTCGTGATCAACCATCAGTCGCCACACCTTTCCGAAAAGCTTGTTAACTGTTAGTGGTAAAAGTTCTTACTGAACGACCCTCCGTGTCAAGACTGTGGGCGAAGTTTTCAAACTGTTACCTGGCGCACAGCCCGGCGAAGCCCTCGGATCTTGCCCTTTGCCCCCGCGCCGACCAGCA
Source organism: Micromonospora sp. WMMD1120 (assembly GCF_029626235.1). Lineage (NCBI taxonomy): Bacteria > Bacillati > Actinomycetota > Actinomycetes > Micromonosporales > Micromonosporaceae > Micromonospora > Micromonospora sp. WMMD1120. The sequence continues at coordinate 7,004,782 of NZ_JARUBO010000005.1, forward strand.
TGAACAGTCCCTACGACCCGCCCAGCGCAAGGAGAACCGTGCCGATGCCCGACACCCTCGTGGTCGGTCTCGACGTCGGAGGAACGTCCACCCGGGCGAGCGTGCTGACCCTCGACGGCCACCGCGTCGGCACCGGCCGCGCCGGTGGCGGCAACCCCACCAGTCATGGCGCGGAGCGCGCCGCCGCCGAGCTGCTGACCGCGCTCCGCGCGGCGCTCACCGACCTGGACCCGACCCGGGTGGCCGCCGGCACCATCGGACTGGCCGGCGCCGCCCGGCTGCTCGCCGACCCGCAGGGGCGGGTCGCCTTCGACAGGGCCTGGCACGACGCCGGCCTGCGCTGCCCGTACACGGTCCACGGCGACGCCCTGGTCGCATACGCCTCCGGCACCGCCGCCCCGGACGGGACCATCCTCATCGCCGGCACCGGGGCGATCACCGCACAGGTCCACGACCTGCGACTGGACCGGATCGCCGACGGCCACGGTTGGCTCCTCGGGGACGCCGGCTCCGGCTTCTGGCTCGGCCGGGAAGCGGTACGCCGACTCCTCGCCGACCTGGACGCGGGCCGTGGGCTCGGAGCGCTCGCCACGACGGTGCTCACCGAACTGCTCGGCAGCGCCGAGATCGCCCCCCGCGCCCGCGACACCGTCGACGCCACCATCCAGGCGGTGACCCGCCGACCGCCCGTCGACCTGGCCCGCCTCGCGCCACTCGTCGTCGACGCCGCCGAACGCGGCGACGAGGTCGCCACCGCGCTGATCAGCCAGGCCGCCGCCCACCTGAGCACGAGCGTGAGCCGCATCCGTCCCGCCGGCGCGGTGACGCCTCTCGTGCTGGGCGGCGGGTTGCTCACCGCGGACACCCCACTGGCCGCCGCCGTCCGCGTCGAGATCGCCCGGCACTGGCCGGACGCGCCCCTGCGCACCGCCGGCGACGGCGCGGCGGCGGCCGCCTGGCTCGCCGCCCGCGAGCTGCCCGAGACGACCGACCCGGCCGCCCTGCACGCCCGCCTCTTCCCCGTGGGCTGACCACCCCGCCGCGGCCCGTCGCCGCCCGGCCCGTCACGGGCGGGCCGGGCCGGGGCAGTGCAGGCCGATCCGAGCCGAGCACGCTCGTGCCGAGCCGATCATGATCGTGCTCGATCCAGGATGTAGTGGCCTCCTGGCGTGAAGAGGGGACTGTATCCAGGATCGAGCACGATCAAGGGCCCGCCGCACCGCTTCGACGCGCCGCGACCCGGCCCAGGACCCGCCGGGCGGGTCCTGGGAGCGGGCCATGGGCAGGCGGGATGTTCTACTTGAGCTGGCCGGCGGTGAGGCCGGTCTGCACCTGGCGCTGAAAGGCCACGTAGACCGCCAGCACCGGAAGCACAGCGATGCTCAGCCCGGCGAAGAGGCGGGCGTAGTCACCGGCGTACCCCTGGCTGACGGACAGCGCGAACAGCCCCTGCGCGAGCATCCACCTGGAGTCGTCACCCTGCATCAGCACCTGGGGCAGCAGGAACTGGTTCCAGTGGCTGAGGAAATTGAAGATCGCGACACTGATCAATCCCGGACGCGCCATCGGCAGCATCACCCGGAAGAAGAGCCGGAAGTGGCCGCAGCCGTCGACCAGCGCCGCCTCCGCCACCGACGTCGGCAGGGTCCGGAAGAACGCGGTCAGGAAGAACACGGTGAAGGGCAGCGAGTAGGCCGCGTACACCAGGATCAGCCCGAGCCAACTGTTGAAGAGGCCGGCGTTGCGGACCACGAAGAAGAGCGGCACCAGGGCGAGGAACACCGGGAACATCAGGCCGCCGACGAACAGGTAGTAGACGACCTGGCGGCCCCGGAACTCGTACCGGGCGAAGACGTACGCGGCGGTGGCGCCCATCAGCATGGTGAGGCTGACCGAGCCGGCCACCACCACCAGGCTGTTGAGGAAGTACCTGCCGATGCGCGCTCCGGTCCAGGCCCGCGCCCAGTTGTCCAGGTGCAGGGCGCCGGGCAGACCCCAGGGGTCGGCGAGGATCTCGCCGTTGCTCTTGAACGAGCTGATGAACATCCACAGCAGCGGCAGAACGGTGAGTAGGCCCCACAGGATGAGGAAACCGTGCGACAGCGTGTTGGCCACACCGAGTTCCCGCCGCACCGGGCGGTCCCGACCGGTGGTCGACGGCGGCTCGGCAACGGGTCGGGTGGACTGATCCAAAGTGGTCACGAGTACTCGATCCGTTCGCGCCGGCCGACCCGCAGCGACAGCACCGCCACCGAGAGGGTCAGGAAGAACATCACCACGCCGATCGCCGAGGCGTAGCCGAACTTGGTCTCGCTGCCGAAGGCGGTGTCGTACATGCGGACGCCGATCACGTCGGTGGAGAAGTTCGGCCCTCCGTTGGTCATCAACTGGACGAGGATGAACCCGTCCAGAGCGAAGATGGCCAGGTAGACCCAGGCGACCTGGACGGTGTCCCAGAGCAGCGGCAGGGTGACCCGGCGCAGGGTGGTGAACCGGGACGCGCCGTCGAGCAGCACCGCCTCGTAGATCTCCTTCGGCACCGCCGACATCGCCGCGCCGAACAACACCACGTAGAAGCCGACGTTGCTCCAGACCATCACCGCCAGCACACACCAGAACGCGGTCGCCGGGTCGCCGAGCCAGGTGGGCGCGGGCAGACCGACGGCGTGTACGGCGCTGGTGAGCAGCCCCTGATTGGGGTGGTACACCTCCTTCCACAGCAGCGCGATGATCACCACCGACAGCACCTGCGGGAAGAAGTAGACGGTCCGGTAGAGCGCGCCGCCGCGTACCCCGGTCACACCGGCGCGGCCCTTGCGCCCACCCATGGCGAGCATCGTGGCGAAGAAGAGCCCGAGCACGATGGTGAGCACCGGCACCAGTGCCAGCAGGATGGCGTTGTTCTTGAGCGCGTTCCACACGTAGTCGTCGTGCCAGAGGGTCCGGAAGTTCTCCAGGCCGACCGGGTTGGCGTCCGCCGAGTAGCCGAGCCAGTCGGTGGTGGAGATCTGGAAAGCCTGGAGGTACGGCGAGACGACGAAGAAGACGTACAGGAGCACCGGCGGCACCAGGAACGTGCCGATCAGCGGCCACTTGCCATGTTTCACGGGGGGAGGACCTCTTCCGTTGGGGTACGGCCGGCGGGGGCGGCACCGCTCCCCCACCGGCCGGGCGGGTCAGGCCGCTCGCTTGTACTTCTTGATCGAGTTGTCCTGGGCGATCGAGTCGGCGCCCTTCTGGCACTGCTCCAGGAACTCCGCCGGGCCGATCCGGCCGCTGAAGAACTCGCCGCACGCGGCGTCGACGAGGTTGCGCTCCAGCTTGCGGTAGAAGTTGTTGTAGACCCAGTTGAAGCCGTTGGCCCCGGACGCGTCGAGGGCCTTGACCACGGTGCTCAGCCCGTACGGCAGTTCGACGCCCTCGGTGGCGCCGGCGACCACGGTGAGGCTGGCGACCTTCCTGGTGAAGTCCTGGGCGCCCCGCTTGGAGAGCATGGTCCGGAAGTACTCCAGTCCGCCGGCGACGTTACTGGCCTTGGCCGGCACCATGAACGGCTCGCCCGCCGTGCCCCGGATCGCCTCGAACGGCAGTTTGTCGCCGCTGCCCAGGCTGGGCGTCGGTTGGATGGTCATGTTGAACCCGGCCGGGGTGACGTCCTTCTGCTCGCTCTCCAACCAGGAGCCGCAGGAGATGAACGCGGCCTTGCCCTGGCACCACGCGGTCTGCGACTGCTTGTGGTCGAGGCCGGGCGAGCCCTCCAGGATGTACTTGTCCTTCACGATCTGGTGCCAGGCGTCGGCGGCGGTCCGCATCGAGTCGGACTTCCAGGCGTTCGGCTCCAGGTTGTCGATGGCGGTGGCCACCGAGGGGCCGCCCAACTTGATCGCGGTGGCGATCAGGGGCCAGCTCATGTAGCGGGGGTGCAGACCGGCGTACGTCCACGGGGCGATGCCGGCGGCCTTGATCTGCTTGCAGAGCGCGATGTGGTCGTCCCAGGTCTTGGCGTACTCCCAGGAGCGGTCGGCGAAGAGCTTGCTGGAGTGCCAGATGCCGTAGGCGGTGTAGGTGTAGTTCAGCACCAGGAACCGGCCGTCGTACGAGCCGACCTCGACCGCGCCGGGCAGCAGCGTGTCCCGGACCGTCTTGCCCGGCACGTCGAGGCTCGGGGCGGCGAGCAGTTCGCCGAGGTCGGCGATGGCGTTCTGACTGACCAGGCCGTTGAAGTCGATCTGGCTGGCGCCGGAGTTGTTGACCACGTCGGGCGGGGTGCCGTCGACGAAGCGCGGCTGGAGGGTCTTGCTGATCTCCTGCGTCGCGGTGTGCTTGATCTTCGCCTTCGGGTACTTCTCGGTGTACATGGCCTCGTGGGCCTTGGCGTACTCCTCACCGAAGCCGCCACCGAAGATCACCACCTCGAGCGGGGCGTCCTCCTGCACGCCGAGCGGGTTCTGCTCGCTCTTGGTGCCCTTGTAGGTCTTGGCGTCGCTCTTGTCGCCACCACCGCCGGTGGCGCAGCCGGCCAGCAGACCGGCGGCGGGGGTGGCCAGCAGGCCGGCGGCGGCGCCGCGCCGCAGGATGTCACGCCTGTTCATGGGGGTCTCCTCGGGTCGGGGTCGGATGGATCGCCGCTAGCAGGGGATGGCGTCCAGCACGCGAGGCACGGTGATTCTCTTCAGTTCATGCTCTGTTGCTGAAGAATTTCTACGACAGCCAGGCCCGGACTTCAAGCCCCGAAGCCCGAACCGTTATCACCACCAGCCCCCCACCCCGACCCCCGCCCGGCCCCACCCCACCCCACCCCACCCCGTTGATCATGAAGTTATGACCAGGACACGCCGATTCGAGTGCCAATAACTTCATGATCAACGGGGCGACGGGGACGGTGGGGCCGGTGGGGACGGGGGTTCGGGTGGGGGTGGGGGTTTGGGGTGCGGCAGGTGGAGGGCGGCGGCGACCGCCGCGAAGGCCATCCAGCCGGCGACCAACGCCACGACCGGGGAGACGTTCTGAAGATAGTGGTACGCGGTGAGGAAGCCGACCAGCGCGAGGCTGTTGCGGGCGAAGTGTCTGCTGAATTCGGGCAGGTGACGGCGGGCCTCGATGGCGACCAGCACCCCCGAGTACGGGAACGTCACCACCATGCCGCGCAGCACGGTGCCGAGCAGCCCGGTGAGGACGGCCCCGACGAAGATCACCACCAGCTTGAGCAGCGCCGGCAAACTCCCCGGGCGATCCTCGGTCGCGCCGTCGACGACGGCAGCCGGAGCCGGAGCGGCAGCCGAAACGCCAGCAGCAGCCGAAACACCAGCGGCAGCCGAAACACCAGCAGCAGCCGTAGCCGCAGCGGCGGCCGGACCCGCGGCGGCGCGACGGCGCAGCACCAGCGCCGCCGTCAGCCAGAGCACGACAGTGGACGTGAGGGCCGCTTCGAACGGGATGGGGACGGCCAACAGGCCGGCGCTGAGCGCCACGTAGCCGGCGATCCCGGCGGCGTCGGCGAGCAGGATCGGCCAGCGCAGCCGGCGGTACGTGAACGCCACGGTGACGAAGAAGAGGTTGAGGCCGAGCACGCCGAGCACCTGCGCGCCCTGCACCGGGTGGCCGCTGCTGACCAGGGCGAGCGTCATCGGCAGCGGCAGGCTGTAGACGAGAGCGCGGAGCCGGACGGAGCGGATCACGCTGACCACCCACACCAGGGCCGTGACCAGCAGGACCCCGCTCCACGTCATGGCTCACCGTCCCCACCCCGACGGGGCCGTCAGTCCTTGAAGGTCGCGGCGGTCGCACAGAGGTCGAAGACGCGGGTGAGCCGGGCGACGTCGGCGCTGTTCACCGAGAACTGGTTCTCGGCGATCTCACCGTGCGCCGTCATGCGCGCCTCCCAACAGCTCGACCCGTCCCAGAGCGTCAGGTTGACGTGCAGCTCAGGGCTGACCACACCCAGGGGCAGGAGGCCGACCCGTACGCCGGCGGCGCGCTGCTGCTCCACCAGGGCGGACAACTCGTCGGTGAGCGTGACGTAGACGAAGATCCGGGTGATCTGGACGCCCCGCCGCAGGGCCTCCAGGTTGGCCTCCCAGTAGCGCCGACCGATCTCACCGCGCCACCAGCTCAGCTCCCCGCTCACCCGGGGCAGCACGTTGGTCAGGGCGTCCAGTCGGTGCGCGCAGGTGCGGGTGGCCCCGACCAGGTCCTCGTCGTCGTCGCCCCGGCGGATGATCCGGCCGTCCGCCAACTGCTCGGCCTCCAGCCGGAACTGCTCGTAGCGCCGCTGCGCCTCCGCCGCGACCCGGGTGCCGGCGTGCTGCTCGGCCGCCTCCCGGATGGCGCCGGCCAGCTCGGTGGTGGTGCGCACGAGCCACTGCGGACCGTCCAACAGGGTACGCAGGTGAAACCGGCGCTCCGCGCGGGCCAGCGAGTCCACCAGCAGCGAGATGGTGATGCCCATCAGGCCGGCCAGCAGCGACTCCACCCCGGAGGCGGCGTTGCTGAGATCCAACGCGATGCTGAGACCGATCGACAGCATGATGCCGACCAGCGCCACCGGGTCGGCGTGCGCCGCCAGCCGGAGAACGCCCCTGGCGGAGGTGCCGCCTCGCGCCCGCGGACGGGCCGCGTCACGGGTCATCCGAACCCCCAATCAGCCGCTGCCACCAGCGTAAATACCGGATACAACCGCCCGTGGCGGCGCACCGGTAGCATCCCGCAGATGCAGAGAGCGGAGACGGTCCCGTCGGGCGACACGGCCGCCGAGCGGATCACGCGGGACGTCCGGTCCTGGGTCTGCTCCACCCCGCTACGCGGCCTGGTGAGTCACTTCGGCGGTGACTGGCCGGCCGGTGACCTCGGCGAGGTGCTGCGGTTCCTGGACGACTTCTCCGCCCGCCACTGGGACTTCCGGGGTGGGCGGGAGCGGCCGGACGCCCGGGAGCCGGACCTCGACCCGACCACCGCCGCGCTGGTCCTCGACACTGCCGCCGCGCTCGGTCTGATCCAGCCGGTGCCGCCGGCCCGCCCGGCGTACGCCCATCTGGTGGTGCTGGGCGGCCTGGCGCACGCGTGCGTGCGTCGCGTCGGGTACGCCGCGCGCCTGCTGCGCACGGGCCTGGCGGTACGGGGTGAGGTCGCCGTGTTGGGCAGCTTCCGGCCGCTGTCGGACTGGGAACGGCGGACCCTGGCCGACGCGGGCCTGCCCGCCGACGCCACCGAGGTCGACGTGCTGGACAGCGCCGTGCGGCGGGTGTTCGAGGTGTGCGCGCCGGCCGAGCAGGCCGGCGTGGACGCCGGCCACCCACACCACTCCTGGTCGTCGCGGACCTACCGGCCGGCGGGCCTGCCACCGGTACGGGTGCTGGCCGCGCCGTCCAGCGAGCCGGACCGGCGGCGGGCGCACACCGCCGACACCCAACGTTTCTGGGCCGGGCACGTGCGGCTCGCCCCGGGCGACGAGGTGCTGACCGTCACCGCGCCGATCTACGTGCCGTTTCAGCACTGCGACGCGCTGCGCACCCTGGCTCTGCCCTACGGCTGCGACATCGACACGGTCGGTGTCGACCCGGCGGTGGCCGACCTGGCGGGCCTCCCCGAGCAGACGCTCACCCCGGGCCGCTACCTCCAGGAGATCCGCTCGGCGATCCGCTCCATGCGCGCCCTGCACGCCGGGCTCCCCGCACGCTGACCGGAACGCCGGGCGGCAGCTCGTGCTCAGAGCAGCGCCGGGCGGCATCCGGGCCGGCGGCGACGCCGGGCGTCAGCCGGCGGTGTCCGCGACGGCCTGGGCGAAGACCTCGGAGCGGTGCTCGTAGTTGCGGAACCGGCCGTAACTGGGCGCGGCGGGCGACAGCAGCACCACCCCGCCGGCCGGGGTCACCTCCCGGGACAGCCGTACCGCGTCGACCAGGTCGTCGACCACCTCGGTACGCACCTTGGGCAGGCCGGCGAGCGCCTCGACGATGCGCGCCCCGCTGTCCGGGATGCCGATCACCGTCAACTCCCGCTCGGCCAGGTGCTCGGCCAGCGGCGTGTAGTCCAGACCCCGGTCGTTGCCCCCGACGATCACCGTCAACGGCCGCCCGTCGTACGCGTCGATCGCGTGCATGGCCGCGTACGGGCTGGTGGCCAGGGTGTCGTCGACGAACGTCAACCCGGACGGGTCGGTGATCTCGGTGAGCCGGTGTGCCAGCCCCTGGAACTCGGCGACCGCGACGGCGAGGTGGTCCTTGCCGGCCACCACGTCGACCCCGAGCGCGTCGAGCACGGCGAGCGCGACGCAGAGGTTGCCCTCGTTGTGCCGGCCGACCAGCGGCAGCACGGCGCGTGGGAAGAGCGGCTGGGCACCGTTGTGGAACCACTGGGTGCCGTCGGGCCCGGTGGCGACGTGGACGGTGTCCGGGCGGCCGGCCCGTACCGCGGGCAGCTCCCCCAGCTCGGCGGCGAGCCGCGGGTCGGCGCCGTTGACCACGATCGTCTGCGGGTCGTGGGCGAGCAGGTTCAACTTGTCCCGGTAGTACTCCCGCTCCCCACCGTGCGCGTCCAGGTGCTCGGGGAAGAGCGCGGTGACCACCGCCACCCGGGGCGAGTCGGTCAGATCGCTGCACTGGTAGCTGGACAGCTCCAGCACGTACAGCTCAGCGTCGGGCAGGTCCAGGGTCGGCACCCCGATGTTGCCGCCGAAGACGTTCGGTCGGCCCATCGCGGTGAGCAGGTGGCTGATCAGGCTGGAGGTGGTGCTCTTTCCCTTGCTGCCGGTGACGCCGACGGTGCGCGCGGCGTGGTCGGCCATCCACAACGCGGTGCCCTGGGTCACCATCACCCCGCGCCGGCGGAGTTCGACGAGCCACGGGTGGGTCTGGGGCACCCCCGGGGAGCGCACCACCACGTCGGCGGCGGCCAGCCTCTCGAAGCCCGCCTCGCCGGTGACCAGCGGCGCGGCCTCCGCCAGCGGGCCCTCCCAGGGCAGCGACAGGAAGTTCGCGCTGTCGTCGACGGCGACCAGCTCGGCCGGGCCGTGCGCGGCGATCGCGGTCACCGCGGCCCGGCCCTCCCGACCGGCGCCCCAGACGGCAACGGTACGTCCGCGCAGGTCAGACAGGCGCACTGGGCTCTCCTCGGGGGTCACGGCGACAGTAGGGCGGGCCCGGTCCGGACACGGCCGGACGAACCAGGGCCTAGTATGGCGTGTGCCCAACGAGCAGCTCCGGCGGATGGACGCCTTCACCTTCCCGTCCTACTCGATCGACTTCGCCACCGGCGAGGTGTTGTTCGACTACGCGCTGACCGGCCCGGCCGGCGAGCAGCGATTCACCGAGGTGATCACGCTGCCGCTGCCGGCGGAGCCGCCCTCGGACGAGACGGTGGCCACCCTCAACCGGGTGCTGGAGGTGCTGCACCTCGTCGCCGGGGTCAGTTACTACAAGGCCGCCGCGCCTCCCCGGCTGGTGCTGCCGGCGCCGCTGGGCGCGGCCACCGTCGACTACGTCACGGCCGTCTACACCAAGGGCCTCGCCGAGTACGCATACCGCAACCAACTGCCGCACGTGCTCGAGCTGCGCCCGGAGGTGCCGGCCGGCACCCCGGAGACACCCCGGGTGTACGACGACTCCGACCGTCGCCCGCTCTCGGCCGTCGGCGGCGGCAAGGACTCGATCGTCAGCCTGGAGGCGCTGCGTCGCGCCGGGTTCGACCCGGTGCCATTCTCGGTCAACCCGAACCACGTGATCGTCTCGGTCAACGAGGCGTCCGGGCTGGTCCCGTTGGCCGCCCGGCGACGCCTCGACCCGGTGCTGTTCGACCTGAACGCCGACGGCGCGCTGAACGGGCACATCCCGGTCACCGCCATCAACTCGCTGATCGCGGTGGCCACCGCCGTGCTGCACGGGCTGGGCCCGGTGGTGATGTCCAACGAGCGCTCCGCATCCGATCCGAACCTGGTGTGGAACGGTCACGAGATCAACCACCAGTGGTCGAAGGGCGTCGAGGCGGAGGGGCTGCTGCGGGCGTCGCTGGCTGAGCACGCCGGCCTGACCGAACCGTACTTCTCGCTGCTGCGCTCGCTCTCCGAGCTGCACATCGCCCGGCTGTTCGCCGAGTTCACCCGCTACGACGGCGTGGTGACCAGCTGCAACGCGGCGTTCAAGCTGCGCGACGCGAGCGAGCGCTGGTGCCGGGACTGCCCCAAGTGCCGGTTCGTCTTCCTGGCCATGGCGCCGTTCATGCCGCGGGAACGGGTGGTCGGCATCTTCGGCGGCGACCTGCTCGCCGACGAGTCGCAGATCCCGGGCTACCGCGAGCTGCTGGGCGTGGACGGGCACAAGCCGTTCGAGTGCGTGGGCGAGGTCGAGGAGTCGGTGGTCGCCCTCGGCCTGCTCGCCGAGCAGGACCAGTGGCGCGACGCCCCGGTGGTCCGCGCCCTGGTCGACGCCGTCCCGGCGACAGCCTGGTCCGCGGTGGCGACAACCGACGTCTTCACCCCCGGCGGCCCCAACCACATCCCCCCCACCTACGCCAAAGCCCTAACCGCCCTAACCTGACCCCGCCCCGCCCCCTGCCCCCCTGCCCCCCTGCCCCCCGCCCCGCCCGCCCCCGCCCCCGCCCCGCCCCGCCCCGCCCGGTTGATCATGAAGTTATGGCCAGGACACGCCGGGTGGTTTCTAGGCTTCAGTGCAACTGATCTTGGTTGGGCTGGGGGTGCTGGTGGCGAGGCCGGGTGTGGTGACGTTTGGGCATCGGCAGGTGTTGGAGCATCTGTGGGGGGCAGGGCGGACGATTTCGCAGATCGCGGGTGTGCTCGGGGTGTCGGTGAGCACGGTCTCGCGGGAGGTGGGCCGGTATCACAGTGCCCGGCATGGGACGAAGAACCCGTTGGGGCGGTCGTTGCCGTCGGGGCGGGCTCGGGCGCCGTATCGGTGGGGGTATCAGGCGCAGTGGGCGCAGCGGCGTGCTGACGCGGCGCGGCGTCGGCCGAAGGCGACGAAGTTGGGGGCCGGGACGCGGCTGCGGCAGGTGGTGCGGGGCAGACTGGCGCGTAGGTGGTCTCCGACGCAGATCGCCGCGTGGCTGCGGGCCATGTTCGCTGACCGGCCGGAGTTGCAGGTGTCTCACGAGACGATCTACCAGGCGATCTACGTTCAGTCGCGGGGCAGCCTGCGGGAGGAGTTGACTCGGCAGGTCGCTCTGCGCTCGGGACGCGCCGACCGGCGTGCCCAGTCGCGGCTGGCGGCAGCGGATCGGGGCCGCCGCCCCTGGATCGGGGACCTGCACATCAGTAACCGGCCCGCCGAGGCCACCGACCGGGCCGTGCCGGGTCACTGGGAAGGTGATCTGGTCATCGGCAAGGGCGGCCGCTCGGCGATCGTGACACTGGTCGAACGCGCCACCCGCTACGTGATGCTCGGCGCGCTGCCGCACGGGCGTGACACCGAAGCCGTCATCGGCGTGCTCACCGACCTCACCGCCCGACTACCGACGCACCTACGCCGCTCACTGACCTGGGACCAAGGCAGCGAGATGGCCGCCCACGCGGTCTTCACCGTCGCCACCGGCTGCCCGGTCTACTTCTGCGACCCCCACAGCCCCTGGCAACGCGGCAGCAACGAGAACACCAACGGCCTGCTACGCCAGTACTTCCCCAAAGGCAGCTACGACTTCCGCAGCATCAACCAGAGCGGCCTCGACGAGATCGCCCACGAACTGAACACCCGCCCCCGCCAAACACTCGACTGGGCAACCCCAGCCGAACGCCTAGACCACCTCATCGCCGCCTAACGATTGCACTCACCCCTTGACCCCAAGCCGACACAAGTGGCCATAACTTCATGATCAACGGGGACGGGAGTGTGGGTCTAAGGGTGTTTCCGGCCTGACCTGCCGGGCGTTGTGCCTGGTGAGGAGGGTGCCGTGATGACCGCGACGCTGAACGAGCAGACCGGACGCAGGAAGCGGCCCGAGCCGTCGGCGGAGGCGAAAGCCGCCGCCGAGCTGGTTCGGGCCGCAAAGGAGCAAGGGCTGTCGTTGACCGGCCCGGACGGGCTGCTCAAGCAGTTGACCAAGACGGTCCTGGAGACTGCGCTGAACGAGGAGATGACCGAGCACCTCGGCTACGAGAAACACGACCAGGCCGGGGCGGGGTCGGGCAACATCCGTAACGGAACCCGGTCGAAGACCGTGTTGACCGAGGCCAACGGTCCGGTGCAGATCGACGTGCCGCGGGACCGGGCTGGCACGTTCGAGCCGCAGATCGTGCGCAAGCGGCAGCGCCGCCTGTCCGGGGTCGACGAGGTCGTGTTGTCGCTGTATGCCAAAGGGCTCACGACCGGGGAGATCTCGGCGCACTTCGCCGAGATCTACGGGGCTTCGGTGTCGAAGGAGACGATTTCGCGGATCACCGACAAGGTGATCGAGGAGATGACCGACTGGTCCCACCGGCCCTTGGACGAGATCTACGCGGCGGTGTTCATCGACGCGATCGTGGTCAAGGTCCGCGATGGGCAGGTCGCCAACCGGCCGTTCTACGCCGCGATCGGGGTCACCCTCGACGGTGATAAGGACATCCTCGGGCTGTGGGCCGGCGCCGGCGGTGAGGGCGCGAAGTTCTGGATGAGTGTGTTGACCGACCTGCGCAACCGGGGCGTCAAGGACGTGTTCTTCCTGGTCTGCGACGGCCTCAAAGGGCTGCCGGAGGTGGTCACGAACGTGTGGCCCCGAACGGTGGTGCAGACCTGCATCATCCATCTGATCCGCAACACGTTCCGGCTCACGTCCCGCCGCTACTGGGATGAGCTCAAGCGGGACATCAAGCCGATCTATACCGCCGTGAACGCTGACGCGGCCAAGGCCGCGTTCGACGACCTCGCGGAGAAGTGGGGCGGCCGGTATCCGGCGGTGATTCGGCTCTGGGACAACGCCTGGGCCGAGTTCATTCCGTTCCTCGACTACGACCTGGAGATCCGCAAGGTCATCTGCTCCACGAACGCGATCGAGTCGCTCAACGCCCGCTACCGGCGGGCCGTGAAGGCCCGTGGCCACTTCCCCAACGAACAGGCCGCGTTGAAGTGTCTGTACCTGGTGACCCGATCCCTGGACCCCACCGGAGCAGGCAGAACCCGATGGACGATGCGCTGGAAACCCGCGTTGAACGCCTTCGCCATCACCTTCAGCGACCGCTTCCCAGCCGCTGAAACCTACTAACCAAGATCGCCGGAAACACCGTTAGCGAGACAGCCCCACGGGGACGGGCGGGGAGGGGGCGGGGAGGGGGCAGGGGGGCGGGGAGGGGGCAGGGGGGAGGGGGCGGGGGTGGGGTTAGGGGGTTCTTACTGCTTCTAGGGCTAGTAGGGCTACGTGGAGGGAGAGGGTGGCTTCTACCGAGTCCAGGTCCACGTCGAGGATGCGGGCGATGCGGGCCAGGCGTTCGTAGAAGGCCGGTCGGGACAGGTGGGCGGCGGCAGCGGCGGCGGACTTGTTGCGCCCCTGCTCCAGGTACGCGCGCAGGGTGTCGAGCAGTTGCTCCCGGGGGTGTCGGGCGTCGTACTCCAGGAGGGCCCCGAGTTCGCGCTCGACGAAGGTCTGCAACCGGGGCTCGTCGCGCAGCAGGTGCAGCAGCCCGGCCAGCCCGACGTGCGGCAGCCGGAAGATCGGCAGGTCGCGCCGGTCCCGGCGGGCCGCCTCGGCGATCTGCCGGGCCTCGACGAGTGAGCGTCGGGCCTCCCGCAGACTGGCGACGCCGGAGCCGGCGGCCACGATCACCCCACCCGAGCCCCGGGCCCCGTCCGTGCCCGCCGGCCCGGTGGACGGGTCGATGCCGGCGGGTACGCGGCCGTCGAGGCGTACCCGACGAAGGGCCCCGGCGAACGCGGAGAGCGCGCGGTCCTCGGCGGCCGGGTCGGGCAGGGCCAGGAGCGCGCCCACCGAGTTGTCGTCGACGGCGCTGGTGAGCGCGGTGAGCTTCGCCTCGCGCAGCGCCTGGCCGACGGCTTCGGAGAGGTCCCGCAGCCGGGCCTGGCCGCCCTCGGGGCCAGTCTCCCCGCCGGGGTCCTCGGCGCGGTGCCGGACCATGACGCCGACCAGGTGCCGGCGGTCGAGCGCCACGCCGAGCGCCTTGGCCCGCAGCGCCACCTCGTCCACCGGCCGGGAGTGGTCGAGCAGCGCGGTGAGCAGGGTGCGGTGGATCTGCCGTTCCAGCCCTTCGGCGTCGCGGCGGATGAGCCGGCCCAGCGCGAGGGTGGACGCGGCCCGCTCGATCAGGATGGTGAGCCGGGTCGGCGGGGCGGAGTTGGGCACGTCCCCGCTGGCCGGCCAGCGCAGCAGCAGCCGACCCCAGTCCTGTCCCCGGGCGCCGACGGCGGTGACCAGCCACCCGCTGTCCCGGTCGTACGCGGTCCGCCCGGCCGGCCGGATCCGCCGGGAGTGCTGTTCCCAGGCGTCGAGGAGCAGTTCGGCGCTCTCGCCGGCCGGGTCGTACCCGAGCACCTGCCGGGACAGGTTCTCCAGCACGACCGGGCAACCGGACAGTTCGGCGGCCTGCCGGAGCACCTCGGTCGTCTCGGCGCCCTCGACGGACAGGTCGTTGAACCGCTGGTGGATCTCCTCGGTGGCGCGCAGTTCGGTGAGCTGCGCGTCGACGATGAGCGCGTGCACCGCCTCGGTGATCGGGACGAACGGGGTGGCACGGCGCAGCTCGACCAGGGGCAGCCCGCGCCGCTCGGCGGCGGCGGCCATCACCCGGGGTACGCCGCTGACGTACCGGCGGCCCAGCTCGACGACGAGCCCGGAGACGCCGACGTCGGCGAGGTCGCCGATGAACGCGCGCAGCCCGGCGTCGTCCCCGGGCAGGCCGATGCCGGTGGTGAGCACCAGCTCGCCGCCGCCGAGCAGGGTGGCGATGTCCGGCACCTCGGCGACGTGCACCCAGCGGACGGGCCGGTCCAGACCGGCGTCCCCGGCGACCACGCGCGGCGCGCCGTGGCGGACCGGGTCCAGACCGAGGACCTCACGGACGGTAGGGAACACGGCCGCCACGCTACCGTCCGTGACGTCGGATCTCGACAGCCGCCGGCCGACGCGGGGTCAGTCGACGCCGAACTCCATCGCGGCGCGGTCGAGCGCCGCGTCCTCGGCGGTGGGGACGCCCCGGGAGGCGATGGCCTCCGCCCCGCCCTCCGGCATCGCGCCGATCAGGCCGGTCGAGGCGGCCTGCGCGGCGCCGATCACCCGCTGCGGGTTCGCGCCGCCGACCAGGCCGAGCGAGGCGTACTGCTCCAGCTTCGAACGGGAGTCGGCGATGTCCAGGTTGCGCATGGTGAGCTGGCCGATCCGGTCGGCCGGGCCGAACGCCGAGTCCTCGGTGCGCTCCATGGACAGCTTGTCCGGGTGGTAGCTGAACGACGGGCCGGTGGTGTCGAGGATCGAGTAGTCCTCGCCCCGGCGTAGCCGCAGCGTGACCTCGCCGGTGACCGCCGTGCCGACCCAGCGCTGCAACGACTCGCGCAGCATCAGGGCCTGCGGGTCCAGCCAGCGGCCCTCGTACATCAGCCGGCCGAGGCGGCGGCCCTCGTTGTGGTAGTTGGCCAGGGTGTCCTCGTTGTGGATCGCGTTGACCAGCCGCTCGTAGGCGGCGTGCAGCAGCGCCATCCCGGGCGCCTCGTAGATGCCCCGGCTCTTGGCCTCGATGATCCGGTTCTCGATCTGGTCCGACATGCCCAGGCCGTGCCGGCCGCCGATGGCGTTGGCCTCCAGCACCAGGTCGACGGCGCTGCCGAACTCCTTGCCGTTGATGGTGACCGGGCGGCCCTGGTCGAAGCCGATGGTGACGTCCTCGGTCGGGATCTCCACCGACGGGTCCCAGAACTTCACGCCCATGATCGGGTTGACCGTCTCGATGCCGGTGTCGAGGTGTTCCAGGGTCTTCGCCTCGTGCGTGGCGCCCCAGATGTTGGCGTCGGTGGAGTAGGCCTTCTCGGTGCTGTCCCGGTAGGGCAGGCCGCGCTCCAGCAGCCACTCCGACATCTCCTTGCGCCCACCCAGCTCGGTGACGAAGGCGGTGTCCAGCCACGGCTTGTAGATCCGCAGCATGGGGTTGGCCAGCAGGCCGTACCGGTAGAACCGCTCGATGTCGTTGCCCTTGAAGGTCGAGCCGTCGCCCCAGATCTGCACGTCGTCGGCGACCATCGCCCGCACCAGCAGCGTCCCGGTCACGGCCCGGCCCAGCGGGGTGGTGTTGAAGTAGGCCCGCCCGCCGGTGCGGATGTGGAAGGCGCCGCAGGTCAGCGCGGCCAGGCCCTCCTCGACCAGGGCGGCGCGGCAGTCGATCAGGCGGCCCAGCTCGGCGCCGTAGCTGAGGGCACGGCCGGGCACCGAGGCGATGTCGGGCTCGTCGTACTGGCCGATGTCGGCGGTGTAGGCGCAGGGAATGGCGCCCTTGTCGCGCATCCACGCGACCGCGACCGAGGTGTCGAGGCCGCCGGAGAAGGCGATGCCGACACGTTCGCCGATGGGCAGGGAGGTGAGAACCTTGGACACGGGGAAAATTATGCAATAGAACGCATGGCCATGCAAGCGGAAGGCGTTACTCCCCGTCGGACGGCGGATCGTCGCGGCTCAGCTCCCAGAACGCCACCGCCGCCGCGGCGGCCACGTTCAACGAGTCCACGCCGCGCCGCATCGGCAGAACCACCCGCACGTCGCTGGCCGCCTGGGCCGCCGCGGTGAGGCCCGGCCCCTCCGCGCCGAGCAGCAGCGCCGGCCGCTCGCGCTGCGCCGGGGTCAGCCGCTGCATGGGTACGGCGTCCGCCGCCGGCGTCATGGCGAGCACCGTGAAACCCGCCTCCCGCACCTGGTCCAGGCCCGCCGGCCAGTGCTCCAGCTTCGCGTACGGCAGCGCGAAGACCTCACCCATGCTGACCCGTACGCTGCGTCGATAGAGCGGGTCGGCGCAGGTCGGCGACAGCAGCACCGCGTCGACGCCGAGCGCGGCGGCCCCTCGGAAGATCGCGCCCAGGTTGGTGTGGTTGTTCACGTCCTCCAGCACGACGACCCGGCGCGCGGTGGCCAGCACCTCGGCCGCCGTCGGCAGCGGCCGGCGGTGGAACGACGCCAGCACCCCCCGGTGTACGTGGAAACCCGTGGCCCGTTGCAGCACGTCCGGAGTGGCCGCGTACACCGGGGCGTCGCCGGTGTCCAGGTCGGCGAGCTGGTCGGCCCGCTTGGCGTCGACCAGGTACGACCGGGCCGGGTAGCCGGCGCGCAACGCCCGGCGCAGCACCAGCTCCCCCTCGGCGATGAACAGGCCGTGTGGCGGCTCCCAGCGGGTGCGCAGTTCGACGTCGGTGAGCGCGCGGTAGTCGGCGATCCGGTCGTCGTCGGGGTCGGTGATCTGGTGGACAGGCACCCGACGATTCTGCCGGACCCCGCGCCACGGTCCCCGCCGCCCGCCGTTCGGGGTGTTTTGTCCGCTGGAGAAGGGGAACGACCGGCGCAGGACCGGACTCGACGGGAAGGACCAGCCAGGTGAGCACAGACCACACGGCACCGGGCGAGGCAGGCCCCCTGCCCCGACACCCGACCGTCGCGGACCACATCGTGTCGCGGCTGTTCAGCTGGGGCGTGCACCGCTACTTCGGCTATCCCGGCGACGGCATCAACGGCCTCACCTCCGCCCTGCAACGCACCGGGGAGCGGGCGCAGTTCATCCAGGTACGCCACGAGGAGACAGCCGGCTTCGCCGCCTCCGCGCACGTCAAGTACGGCGGCGGACCGCTGGGCTGCGCGCTGGTCACCAGCGGACCGGGCGCCATCCACCTGCTCAACGGCCTGTACGACGCGAAACTCGACCACCAACCGGTGATCGCCCTGGTCGGGCACACGGCGACCACCGCCGAGGGTGGCGGTTACTACCAGGAGGTCGACCTGCTCGCCCTCTACAAGGACGTGGCGGCGGCGTTCCTGGCCCAGCTCGACCACCCGGCGCAGGTGCGGCACCTGGTCGACCGGGCGTGCCGCACCGCGCTCGCCCGGCGCACCGTCACCGCCCTGGTCCTTCCCCTCGACGTCCAGGACGAGCCGGCCATCCCGGACCCGCCGCACGCGCACGGCTACTACCACACCAGCAACGCGCCGAGCAGCACGCCGACGGTGCCCCCGGCGGCGGACGTGCGCCGCGCCGCCGAGGTGCTGCGCGGCGGCGAGCGCGTGGCGATGCTCGTCGGGCAGGGCGCGCTCGGCGCCCGCGACGAGGTCCGGGAGATCGCCGACCGGCTCGGGGCCGGCGTCGCCACCGCGTTGCTCGGCTTCACCGCCGTCGACCATCGTGAGCCGTGGGTGACCGGGGCGATCGGACTGCTCGGCACGCGACCGAGCTGGCAGTTGATGTCCGGCTGCGACCGGCTGCTGATCGTGGGCAGCAACATGCCGTACTCGGAGTTCTATCCGCCACCCGGTCAGGCGCGCGGGGTGCAGATCGACCTGGACGGCACCCAGCTCGGGCTGCGGTATCCGACCGAGGTCAACCTGACCGGCGACGCCCGCCCCACAGTGCGCGCGCTGCTGGACGAGCTGGGCCCCGGCCCCGGCCCGATTGCCTGGCGGGAGCAGATCGCGGAGGCCACCTCGGCGTGGCGTCGGGCCCAGCACGACCTGGCCCAGCAGGCCGCCGACCCGGTCAACCCGCAGTTGCTGTTCCACACCCTCAACGAGCGGCTGCCCGACGACGTCATGCTCGCCGTCGACTGCGGCACCACCACCGCCTGGTACGCCCGCCACCTCCTGGTACGCCCCGGAATGCTGGCCAGCCTCTCCGGCACGCTGCTGTCCATGGGCGGCGCGATGCCGTACGCGTTGAGCGCCAAGTTCGCCCACCCGGACCGGCCGCTGGTCGCGTTGATCGGCGACGGCGCCATGCAGATGAACGGGGTCAACGAGCTGATCACCGTGGCGAAGTACTGGCGGAGCTGGTCCGACCCCCGGTTCGTGGTGCTGGTGCTCAACAACCGGGATCTGGCGTTCGTCAGTTGGGAGCAGCGCTCCACCGAGGGAACCCCGATGTTTCCGGACAGTCAGCAGTTGCCGGACATCGCGTACCACCAGTGGGCCGAGACGCTCGGGCTGCACGGCGAGTTGGTCGACTCACCCGAGCAGGTGCCGGCGGTCTGGGACCGGGCGCTCGCCGCCGACCGGCCGGTGGTCATCAACGCCCTGGTCGACCCGGCCGAGCTGATGCTGCCGCCACACTTCACCGTCGACCAGGCCCGCAAGACGGCGGCGGCGGTGCTGCGCGGCGACACCGACTGGGCCGGCATCATCAGGCGCGGTCTGCCCTCGACGATCGCCAGCTATCGCCCTCGTCGCCGCGAGCGCTGAACACGGCCCGCTCGGGTGCTCCGACCACGTCGGACGGACGCGCAGATCGAAGGATTGCCGGAGATCGATCACGGGTACCAGCGTCTCTGCTCACCCACGGGGGGTGGCACGAGGGAGCTGACGATGAGATCGACAACAATCGGACGAAGCATGGCCGTTGTGCTGGCGGCGGCGTTGCTGACCGGCTGCGGGAGCAGTGACGGCGGACAGCCACAGTCGACTGCCCCCGCCGACAACGGCGTCGCGGCACTGGCGCCGAACGAGGCGCTCCAGCGGGCCACGACCGCGGTGAAGAACGCCAAGTCGTACCACCTCGTCGGGGACATCGTCGACGACGGCCAGAAGATGACCCTCGATCTGAAGGTGACCGGCAGCGACCTGGGTGGCCGGGTCTCCACCAACGAGGGCACCATCGAGCTGCTGTCCACGGGCGGTCAGCAGTACATCCGGCCGGACGAGACGTTCTGGACGAAGAACACCGGCGCCAAGGCATCCGGCGAGATCGTGAAGATGATGGGTGACAAGTGGGCCAAGGTCTCGACCAAGGACGACCTCTCCCAACTGTTCAGCATCGCCAACGTCGACGAACTGCTCAAGCCGGACGGCACCCTGACCAAGGGTGAGGCCAAGGAGTTCGACGGCGTCAAGACCATCGGGCTGGTCGACGGCGACAAGAGCGGCACGCTCTACATCGCCACCACCGGTGAGCCGTACCCGATCCGCCTGGAGGGCGGCCAGGACGCGGACGGTCAGGTCACGTTCAGCGAGTTCGGTGCGACCTTCGACGACGTGAAGGCGCCGGCAGAGGACCAGGTGATCGACTTCGAGCAGTTGAAGAGCAGGACCTAGACGACGTACGGCCGGCGCCTCCCCACCTCGCGGTGGGGAGGCGCCGTCGCGTCGGGCGTCAGCCCCGCCGGTCGAGCCAGCGTTGCAGGGCCGAGCGCGGGTCCTGCTCCCGGGTGGGCTGCTGACGCTCGGGAACGGCGGGGCGCTCGACCGGGCGGCGCGGATCGCCGGCCAGTTCCTTGCTGGGCGCGGCGAACGCCTTCTCCGGCTGCCCCTTGACGGCGGTGGCGATGACCCGGGCGACCGCGTCGATCACCTTGGTCTGCACCGCCGACCCCACCGAGTCGGCCGGGTCGTCCGGGTTGGCGGCGATGCCGGCCACCGCCACCTGCGGGGTGAAACCGACGAACGTCTCGGTGGAGTTCAGCTCCGAGCTACCCGTCTTACCGGCCACCGGCCGGCCGTCGAGGATGCCGTTCACGCCGGTGGCGGTGCCGCCGTTGCACTGCCCGTACGCCGACTGCTGGCCCACCGGGCAGCGCGCCGCGTCGGTGGCGGCCCGGGCGACGTCCGGATCGAGGACCCGCTTGCAGGAGGGCTGCCCGACCGGGACCTTCGCGCCCTTTGCGTCGGTGACCGAGACCACCGGCAGCGGCGTGCAGTAGGTGCCCTCGGCGGCCACCGTGGCGTACGCGTTGGCCAGGTCCAGCGGGGTGGTGGCCGCCACGCCGAGGGTGAAGGAACCCCAGTTCGCGGCGTTGTTCTTGGCGAAGGCGGCATCCGAGTCGGCCCGGAAGGTGATGCCGAGGCGCTGCGCCATCTGCACCACCTTGTCCTGGCCGACCTGCTCGGCCAACCAGACGAAGTAGGTGTTCACCGAACGGCCGAAGCCGTCCCACATCATCCGGTACCCGTCCATCCAGTCCGGGTTGGCGTTCGCCGGGCACCAGCGACCGTCGCAGCTGCCCGGCCCCTCGGCGGGGTACCGGGTGGGCAGCCTGGCGGGCGCGTCGAAGCCGGTGGAGAGCGTACGGCCCGACTCCAGGGCGGCGAGCATGGTGAACATCTTGAACGTCGAGCCCGCCTGGTACCCGTCGACACTCGCCCCGCCGGAGATCAGCGGGTTGACAGTGTTCGGATAGTTCGCCTGCCCGGCCGGGTTGTCGGCCAGGCTGTAGTGCCGGTTGACCGCCATCGCCAGCACCCGCCCGGTGCCCGGCTGGACCGCCGCGATCGGCAGGGCGCGCTTGTTGTCGTACCCGTAGACCTTCGTGGCCTGCTGCTGGGCGGTGGCCTGGATCTTCGGGTCGAGCGAGGTGACCACCGTGTAGCCGCCCGAGCGCAGGGCCTGCTCGCGCTCCGCGACGGTGGCCCCGAACGCCGGCTGGGTCAGCCACCAGCGGCGCAGGTAGTCGCAGAAGTAGCCCCAGTCGTCGTGGCCCTGGGAGACCGCGGTGCAGCCGTTGGGCTGGGCGGTCGGGCGCAGGGTCAGCGGCTCCGCCTTGGCCTGGGCGGCCTGGGCGGCGGTGATCGCGCCGGTGGCGACCATCGAGTCGAGCACGTACGACCGGCGGGCCAGCGCCTGGTCCCGGTCCCCGTCGATGGGGCTGTACGCGTCCGGGGACTGCACCAGACCGGCGAGCAGCGCCGACTCGCCGAGGGTCAGCAGCGCCGGCTGCTTGCCGAAGTACCGCTGGCTGGCCGCCGCGATCCCGTACGCGCCGGAGCCGAAGTAGGCGATGTTCAGGTACCTGTCGAGGATCTCGTCCTTGCCGAGGCTCTTGTCCAGCGCGCTCGCGTACCGGATCTCCTGGATCTTGCGACCGATGGTGGGGTCGGTGGCGGCGGCGCGCTCGGCGGCGGTGCGGGTGGGGTCGGTCTTGAGGACGTTACGGACGTACTGCATGGTCAGCGTCGAGCCGCCCTGCTCGGTGCCGCCGCCCCTGACGTTGGCCACCAGCGCCCGGGCGAGGCCGCGCAGGTCCGCGCCCCCGTGGTCGTAGAACCGCCGGTCCTCGGCCGCCACGATCGCCTGCCGCATCACCGGCGCGATCTCGGACAGCGGCACGTCGCTGCGGTTCACGTCGTAGAACGTGGTGATCAGCGTCTTGCCGTCGTTGGCGTAGAGGTACGAGCGCTGCGGCGTGGCCGGGGTCTTCAGCGAGGCCGGCAGGGCGGCGTACGAGCCGAGCGCGGCGCGGGCGGTGAACCCGAGCAGCAGGTTGCCCGGCAGCGCGGCGACGGCCAGGACGAGCCCGGCCAACACGCCGGCGAGCAGCACGGTGAACAGCCGCGACAGCGGCGAGCGGGGGGCGGCCATGCTCCCCAGGATTGCCACAAAAACCACCAACCGACCACCCCCACCCCCACCAGTGTCACCAACTTCACGCCCCCACCCCCCTGCCCACGCCCCGCCTCCCACCCCGCCCAGCCCCGCCCTCCCACCCCGTTGATCATGAAGTTATGGCCAGGACACGCCGACGCAGAGGGCAATAACTTCATGATCAACCGGGGCTACCGGGCGGGGCGGGGCGTGGGGGCGGGGGCAGCCGGGCGGGGGTTTAGGGGGTTGGGGTTGTCAGGCTGGCGGTGGCGGCGTCTTGGGCGGTTTCGCGGGGCATGAGGCGGCCGGAGCGGTAGCCGATGCCGATGCCGGCGATCAGCACGAAGATCGCGCCGAAGGTCTGCAACGAGCCGATCAGCGCGCCGCCGAGGCCGAGCAGCGGCGCGGCGATGATCAGCATGATGCCGTCGCCGAGGCTGAAGGTGCCCGAGCGGGCCACCGCCCAGCCGGTGAGGCACCAGCCCACGCTGTAGAACGTCGCCCCGAGCAGGACCAGCGACCGGGCGGTGGCGCCGAAGACCGGGGTCTGCTCTTCGAGCCCGGCGAACGGCAACATGAGCACGGTGCCGGCGATGCTGACCAACAGCCCCGCCGCGGCCACCCGGCGACTGCGGGTCGCGGCCAACAGCCCGGTGAGGGCCAGCAGCGCGAGCAGGCCGAGCCAGACCGCCGCCACCCAGCCGATCAGGTACACCGCCCGGCCGTCGGCCGGATAGGGGTCGTTGCCCACCCCGCCGTCGCTGGCCATCGCCACCGCGCCGTAGAGGATGGCGTACGCGGGCAGCAGCCACACCGCCGCCCGCGCGAACCGCCGCACCGACCAGGCCCAGCTGGCGTTCGTGGCCGGCGCGCCGGGGGTCGGCTCCCCGACGAACGGCAGGACACCGAAGCCGCCACCGCTACGCCGGGAGCCCAGTGGGGCGACCGGATCGTGCGCGCCGGGCACCGGGGCCGAGGACCACATCCGCTTCGCCGGATCCTTCATGCGTCACCTCGCTCGTCGTCGAGCGGTGCACCGACGCGCCGGGGCGCCCCGATTGCCTGGTCACCACCCGTCCTAGGACCGATCGTGGCAGGCGTCGGAGCGCCCCATGAGCGTTTCTCGCATTAACCGGTGCGTCAGCCCCGCTCACGCTCGTCGGAGGGGTCCTCGACCAGGCTGGCCGGGGAGACCGGCTCCGGCGCGGGCAACCCCTGCGGCTTGTTACCGCCGGTGGCCTGCGCCTCGGCGACGCGTACCTCGTCGTGGATCTGCTGGGCCGCGGCGGCAGCGGCCTGGGCCGCCTCCGCGGCCTCGCGCTCGACCTGGCTCGCGTGGTCGGCCGCCTCCGGCGCCGGCAGGTCCCCCACCATCTGGCTCAGCCCACCGAGCGCGCCACCCATGCCCTCCAGGGCCTTGGTCAGCTCGGCCGGCACGATCCAGACCTTGTTGGCGCTGCCCTGGGCGATCTGCGGCAGGGCTTGCAGGTACTGGTAGGCGAGCACCTTCTGGCTCGGGTTGGCCTGGTGGATGGCGTCGAAGACGGTACGGATGGCCTTCGCCTGACCCTCGGCCTGGAGGATGCGGGCCTGCCGGTCACCGTCGGCCCGCAGCACCGCGGACTGCTTCTCACCCTCGGCGGTGAGGATCTGCGACTGCTTGTGCCCCTCCGCGGTGAGGATCGCGGCGCGGCGGTCCCGCTCGGCACGCATCTGCTTCTCCATCGAGTCGCGGATGCTGGCCGGCGGCTCGATGGCCTTGATCTCGACCCGGGTGACCTTGATGCCCCAGCGGCCGGTGGTCTCGTCCAGCACGCCGGAGAGATGCCGGTTGATCTCGTCCCGGCTGGTCAGCGCCCGCTCCAGGTCCAGCGAACCGATCACGTTACGTAGTGTGGTGACGGTCAACTGCTCGATGGCCTGGAGGAAGCTGGAGATCTCGTAGGTCGCGCGGACCGGGTCGACCACCTTGAAGTAGAGGACGGTGTCGATCGAGACCACCAGGTTGTCCGAGGTGATCACCGGCTGCGGCGGGAAGCTGACCACCTGCTCGCGCATGTCGACCTTGGTGCGCACCGCGTCGATGAACGGCACCAGCAGGTTGAGGCCGGGACTCAGGGTGCGCTTGTACTTGCCGAGCCGTTCCACCACGTCATGGCGTTGCTGCGGCACGATCCGCACCGCCTTGGCCAGCGTAATCACGGCGATCAACGCCACCGCGATCACCAGCACCCCGATTATCGTCATTCCGTTCACCCTCTCGATTCCGGCAGCTCGCCGGCGGAAGAAACGTCGTCCTGCCAGACCAGGGCGGTCGCGCCCCGGACCTTTATCACCCGAACCCGTTGACCGGGTTCATACTTTTGCGTCGTGTCGTACGAGCGGGCGCTCCACAGCTCACCGTCGATCTTGACCAGACCATGCTCGGCGTCCACCCGTTCCAGCACCAGCGCCGTGGAGCCCTCGATCGCCTCCACGCCGAACGGCTGTTCGCCGTTCTCCAGCGCCGAGCGCTGGTGTCGCCGCAGGGCCGGCCGGGCCACCAGCAGGCTCAGCGCCGACACCACGGCGAAGACCAGCGCCTGCACCGCGACCGGCGCACCCAGCGCCGCCGCACCGGCGGCCGCGAACGCGCCGACCCCGAACATGATCAGAAATAGCGTCGTCGTGAAGATTTCGGCGACGGCCAGCAGCACACCCAGAACAATCCACACCACGGCGTCCACCCCTCGATCGTGACACGCGCACGCACGCGCGGCCCACCCGCAAAGATCAGTAGGCTCGGCGCTGCCCGTTCCGGCCCCTCACCGACACCACGAACCGGCGGCCCGACCCGAGGAGAAAACGGTGATTCTGCTACCCGAGACCGCCCGACAGATCGACACCCGGGTCGCCCAGGCCCAGGCCGACGGGCACGCGCCGTCGCTCGTGCTCGGCGTCGTCCGCGACGGCGCGCTCGTGCACCTGGCCACCGCCGGCGAGACCCCCCGCCCCCACGTCGACCTGCAGTACCGGCTGGGCTCGATCAGCAAGACGATGACCGCCACCCTGCTCCTGCGGATGCGCGACGAGGGCCGGCTGACCCTGGACGACCCGCTGGAGAAGCACCTGCCCGACACCGGCGTGGGCGCGCTCACACTGCGCCGACTGCTCGGCCACGCCAGCGGCATCCAGCGCGAGCCCGAGGGCGACTGGTGGGAGCGGTCGGCCGGCGCCGACCTGGCCACCCTCCTGCGCGGGGTGACCGCCGACAAGATCGCCTACCCGCCGCACCGCACGTACCACTACTCCAACCTGGCGTACGGGCTGCTCGGCGGCGTCCTCGAACGGCTCGCCGGGATGTCCTGGGTCGACCTGCTCGGCGAGCGGATCCTCACCCCGCTGGGTCTGCGCCGCACCACCTACGCGGCCACCGAGCCGTACGCCCGCGGCTACGTCGTGCACCCCTGGCACGACACGCTGCGCGAGGAACCCCGTACCGACACCGGCGCGATGGCCCCGGCCGGGCAGCTCTGGTCGACGATCGAGGACCTGGGCCGCTGGGCCGCGTTCCTGGCCGACCCCGACCCGTCGGTGCTGGCCCCCGAGACCCTCACCGAGATGTGCTCCCCCGTGGTGATCAGCGACCTGGACGCCTGGAGCCACGGCCACGGCCTGGGGGTCGAGCTGTTCCGCGACGGCAACCGGGTGTACGTCGGGCACGGCGGCTCGATGCCCGGCTACGGCGCCTCGCTGGCCGTGCACCGGCCCAGCCGCACGGCGGTCGTCGGCCTGGTCAACGCGTACACGCTGCGCAACGTGCACCTGGGCGCCCTCGGGCGGCAGCTGCTCACCCTCGTGCTGGACGCCGAACCAGCGCCGGTCACCCCGTGGCGACCGGCCGCCGCACCGCCGCCCGCCGCCCTGGCCGAGCTGACCGGCCAGTGGTGGTGGATGGGCACCAGGATCGAGGTCGTCGTCGACGCCGACGGCGACCTGCGCGCCGGCCCGGTCAACGCGCCGAACCTGCGCTTCGTCGCCGAGGGCCCGGATCGCTGGCGGGGGCGCGCCGGTGGGCAGGACGGCGAGATCCTCACCGTGCGCCGCGACGACCAGGGTCGGGCGGTGGCGCTGGACATCGCCACCTTCGTCTACACCCGCACCCCCGACCAGGAGCCCTGACCGGCTCCGGCCGGCCCGCGTCAAGCCGGCCCGCGTCAAGCCGGCCCGCGTCAAGCCGGCCCCGGCTCCCGGCCGGCCCGGCGACCCGGCTCCCGGCCGGCCCGGCGACCCGGCTCCCGGCCGGCCCGGCGACCCGGCTCCCGGCCGGCCCGGCGACCCGGCTCCCGGCCGGCCCGGCGACCCGGCTCCCGGCCGGCCCGGCGACCCGGCTCCCGGCCGGCCCGGCGACCCGGCTCCCGGCCGGCCCGGCGACCCGGCTCCCGGCCGGCCCGGCGACCCGGCTCCCGGCCGGCCCGGCGACTCTGGTCAGGCCGGCTCGGTGACGAAGTCGATGAGGCGCTCCATGGCGTTGATCAGGGGCGTCTCCACATCGGCGAAGCTGTGCACCCGGGACAGGATGTGCCGCCACATGTCGGCGGGCTCGGCCACCCCGAGGGCCGCGCAGACGCCCTCCTTCCACGGCCGACCCGGCGGCACCACCGGCCACGCCGTGATGCCCAGCGCGGTCGGCTTCACCGCCTGCCACACGTCCACGTAGGGGTGGCCGGTCACCAGCACGTACGGCGAGGTCACCCGGGCCACGATCCGGCTCTCCTTGCTGCCGGCCACCAGGTGGTCGACGAGCACGCCGAGTCGTCGGGTCGGACCGGGGTCGAAGTCACGCACCTCGGTGTCGAGGTCGTCGATGCCGTCCAACGGCTCGACGACCACACCCTCGATGCGCAGGTCGTCGCCCCAGATCCGCTCCACCAGGGCGGCGTCGTGGATGCCCTCGACCCAGATCCGGCTGGCCTTGGCGACCTGGGCGCGGACGTTGTCCAGAGCGACCGAACCGGAGGCGGTACGGCGGCGGGCCGCCGGCACCGGAGCGCGGGTCGGCCGGCGCAGGGTCACCGGGCTGCCGTCGAGCAGGAACGCCGCCGGCAGCAGGGGGAAGTTGCGCCGCCGGCCGTGCCGGTCCTCCAGCACCACCGCGCCCGCCTCGAAGCCCACCACCGCCCCGCAGAATCCGGAGTCGGCGTCCTCGACCACGAGGTCCGGTTCGGCGTCCACCTCGGGCGTGACCTTCCGCCGCCGCCAGTCGCCCGCCAACACGTCCTCGCCGTATCGCCCCGCCATGTCGATCACGCTAACCCCGGGCCGGCGACCCCGCGCCCCGACACACCGCCCCGGGCCGCCACCCGGCCGCCCGCCAGCGGAACCGAAAGGGTACGGACGGAGCGTGAATGTGGGCGAAGAGGGCAGTTGGGTGCAGGCCGGGCGGCCGGAGCGGCAGTCGAGACAGGGCCGGTCGTGACCACGTACCCTTTCGGCATGTCCACCCCCGCAACGGGCGCGGCCACGCTCGCGCCGCGCCGGTCGAGCCGGTTCGTTGCCTGGGTGCGCGCGTGGCGCGCCGGGTTGGTGCCGTACGACGAGGTCGCCGACGCCATCGCCGGCGACGAGGAGCACCTCGTGGCCGACGCTCCCGGCACCTGGACCGACGTGCCGCTCGGCGCCGCGCTGCCCACCCTGGCCAAGCTCTCCCCCGACGACATCCGCCTGGTGCTCCCCGCGCCGGGCGATCCCCGAGGGCTGCCCGGCCCCGGCGACTTCGCCGGCGCGGCGCTGGTGGCGGGCGAGGCGGTGGTCGCCGGTGGCCTCGGTCTGATCCCCGAGGTGCGGTCGCACACCTCCGGCTCGGGCGACTGCTTCGAGACCGTGCTCTGGCGGGTGTACCCGTTGCCCGCCAACGCCCCGGCCGCCTCCCTGTCGCTGCCCGGCGCCGCCGAGGCGGAGGCCGAGCTGGCCGCCGCGCTGGCCGAGACCACCGCCGCCCTGACCCGCCTCGACGTGGCCCAGTGGCGGCCCGAGCTGGCCGGCGCGCTGGCCGCGCTCCGCCGCCCGGACGGAGCCACCGACCTGCCACCCGGCTTCGACCCGAGGGCCCGCCGGCTGTTCGCCAGGGCCGCCGTGCTCGACCGGGTCCTCGCCCTCGCGGGGCACGCCGCGCCGGGCGGTGCGATCAACAACTACGAGGCCCAGCAGCGCGACGCGGCGCTGCGTCCACTCACCACGGCATGCCGGCAAGCCCTGGTGGCCGCCTGCAACGCCCCGCTGCGCCCGTAACCCCGCCCCCACCCCCCACCCCCCGCCCCCACCCCCCGCGCCCCCGCCCGAACCCGCGCGCCCCTCTCCCGCGTCGATCTTGCACTTACTGTGGCGACATGGCGGTCAATCCGGGCATAACGACGACAGAACGCGCAAGATCGACGAGGGCGGGGCGGGGCGAGGGCGTGGGCGGGGCGAGGGCGTGGGCGGGGCGGGGGCGGGGGCGGGGGCGGGGTGGGTGGCTTTAGATCTCGTCTAGTAGGTCTGCTACCGAGTTGACGATCCGGGACGGGCGGTACGGGTAGCGCTCCGCCTCGGTGCGGCTGCTGATCCCGGTGAGCACCAGGATGGTCTCCAGCCCGGCCTCCAGGCCGCAGAGGATGTCGGTGTCCATCCGGTCGCCGATCATCGCGGTGGTCTCCGAGTGGGCGTTGATGGTGTTCAGCGCCGACCGCATCATCATCGGGTTGGGCTTGCCGACGAAGTACGGCTCCACCCCGGTCGCCTTGGAGATCATGGCGGCGACCGAGCCGGCGGCGGGCAGCGCGCCCTCCACCGACGGGCCGGTCACGTCGGGGTTGGTGCAGATGAACCGGGCCCCGTCATTGATCAGGCGGACCGCCTTGGTGATCGCCTCGAAGCTGTAGGTGCGGGTCTCACCGAGCACCACGTAGTCCGGGGCGAAGTCGGTGAGCACGTAGCCCACCGCGTGCAGCGCGGTGGTCAACCCGGCCTCGCCGATCACGTACGCGGTGCCGCCCGGCCGCTGGTCGGCGAGGAATTGGCCGGTGGCCAGCGCGGACGACCAGATCGACTCCTCCGGAACGTCCAGCCCCATGCGGCTCAACCGGGCCGTCAGGTCCCGCGGCGTGTAGATCGAGTTGTTGGTCAGCACCAGGAACGGCTTGCCGGAGGCACGCATCCGGTTGATGAACTCGGGCGCCCCGGGCACCGGCTGGCCCTCGTGGACCAGTACGCCGTCCATGTCGGTCAGCCAGCTCTGCACGGGCTTGCGGTCATGCATCGGTGCCCCCGGCGGGCGTCGGCCGACGGGCAGGCACGCAGCAGACGGTCGGGCAGGTGTCCCACATCGGCAGCTCGCCGAGGCGGCGGCGAAGCTGCGCGCCGTCCGGGTCGGTCCGCTCGGTGACCAGCTCACGCACCATCGCCACGAAGCGCGGGTCGACGCCGGGGGTGGCGGCCCGGACGAAGCCGAGGCCGAGCTGCTTGGCCGTCTCCAACGCCTCGGTGTCCAGGTCCCACACCACCTCGAGGTGGTCGGAGACGAACCCGATCGGGCTGACCACCACGGCGGTGGTGCCGCCCTGGGCGAGGGTGGCCAGGTGGTCGTTGATGTCCGGTTCCAGCCACGGCACCTGCGGCGGCCCGGAGCGGCTCTGCCAGACCAGGTCGTACGCCAGGTCGGGCGCGGCGGCAGCGGCCACCAGCCGGGCGGTCTCGTGCAGCTGCGCCTCGTACCGGCCGCCGTGCGGGCCGGCGTTGGCAGCCATCGAGCTGGGGATGGAGTGGGCGGTGAAGACCAGCCGGGTGGTGTCGCGCTGGGCCGGGTCGAGCTGGCCGAGGGCGGCCCGCACGGCGTCCACGTGCGGTTCGACGAAGCCGGGGTGGTCCCAGAACTGGCGCAGCTTCTCGATCACCGGGGCGTCCGGGCCGACCGCAGCCCGCGCGGCGGCGATGTCCTCCTGGTACTGCCGGCAGGACGAGTAGCCACCGTACGCGCTGGTGACGAAGGCCAGCGCCCGGGTGACCCCGTCGTCGCGCATCTGGCCGACGGTGTCGGCGAGCATCGGGTCCCAGTTGCGGTTGCCCCAGTAAATGGGCAGGTCGACACCGTGCGCGGCGAAGTCCGCGCGGATGGCGGCCAGCAGATCGCGGCACTGCTGGTTGATCGGGGACACCCCGCCGAAGTGTTGGTAGTGCTCGGCGACCTCGGCCAGCCGCTCGGGCGGCACACCCCGGCCCCGGGTCACGTTCTGTAGGAACGGCATAACGTCCTCGGGCCGCTCCGGCCCACCGAAGGACACCAGCACCACCGCGTCGTACGACATGGGGTCATTCTGGCCCCTCGGCCCGGACCGCCCGGCGACGCCCCCTGGTCCCGACGCGCGGATCACGCGAACGGCGACCAGGGAGCGTCACGCTGACGGCGGCCGGGGGCGCCCCACGCCGGAAGGCGTCACGGTGCGACGTCAGGAACCGACGGCGTGGTAGCCGCCGTCGACGTGCACGATCTCGCCGGTGGTGGCCGGGAACCAGTCGGAGAGCAGCGCCAGGCAGGCCCGCGCGGTGGGCTCCTGGTCGGTCAGGTTCCAGCCCAGCGGGGCCCGCTCCGCCCAGGCGTCCTCGAACTGCTCGAAGCCGGGGATCGACTTGGCGGCCATGGTGCGCAGCGGCCCGGCGGCGACCAGGTTGCTGCGGATGCCCTGCTTGCCCAGGTGCATCGCCAGGTAGCGGGACGCCGACTCCAGGCCGGCCTTGGCCACGCCCATCCAGTCGTAGACCGGCCACGCCTTGGTCGCGTCGAAGGTCAGGCCGACCACCGCGCCGCCCGGCGACATCAGCGGCAGCGCCGCCATCGCGAGGGACTTGTACGAGAAGGTGGAGACGTGCAGCGCGGTCGCCACGTCCTCCCACGGCGCGTCGAGGAAGCCGCCGCCGAGGCAGCTCTGCGGGGCGAAGCCGATCGAGTGCACCACGCCGTCGAGGCCGTCGACGTGCTCGCGGACCCGGTCCGCGAGGCTGGCCAGGTGCTCCGCGTTGGTCACATCCACCTCGATCACCGGGGCCGGCTCGGGCAGGCGCTTGGCGATCCGCTCGACCAGGGACAGCCGACCGAAGCCGGTGAGCACTACCTGCGCGCCGTTCTCCTGGGCGAGCTTCGCCACCGAGAAGGCGATCGAGGCGTCGGTGATGACACCGGTGACGAGCAGCCGCTTACCGGCGAGCAGTCCGGACATCCGAGGGTTCCTCCGTACGTAGGTGTGGATCAGTGGCCCATGCCGAGGCCGCCGTCGACCGGGATCACGGCGCCGGAGACGTACCCGGCGCTGTCCGACGCCAGCCAGGTGACCACCCCGGCGACCTCGTCCGGGCTGGCCATCCGGCCGGCCGGGATCGACTTGCGGATCTCCGCCTTGCGGTCCTCGGACAGGCCGGCGGTCATGTCCGTGTCGATGAAGCCGGGCGCCACCACGTTGGCGGTGATGTTGCGGCTGCCCAGCTCGCGGGTGATCGAACGGGCGACGCCGACCAGGCCGGCCTTGCTGGCGGCGTAGTTGACCTGCCCGGCGCCGCCGGCGAGACCGACCACCGAGGAGATGAAGATCATGCGGCCCCACTTGGCGCGGAGCATCTTGCCGGAGGCGCGCTTGGCGACCCGGAACGCGCCGGTCAGGTTGGTGTCCAGCACGCCGGTGAACTGCTCCTCGGTCATCCGCAGCAGCAGCGTGTCGGCGGTCATGCCGGCGTTGGCGACCAGCACCTCGACCGGCCCCAGCTCGGCCTCGACGGCGGTGAACGCCGCGTCGATCGACTCGGCGTCGGTCACGTCGGCGCGGACACCGAACAACCCGTCCGGGGCGTCGCCGCTGCGGTGGGTGACCGCCACCCGGTCGCCCTGCTTCGCGAAGGCCTGCGCGATGGCCAGGCCGATCCCCCGGTTACCCCCGGTCACCAGCACGGTACGGGCCACGGTTCCCCCTTGCGAATGGTCAGCACGGACGGGTCGGAGCCTAGGCGTTACCGGCAGGTAAGCGCTAACGGGAGTCGTGTCACACCGGGGTACGACACCGGGATCAACCCCTGGTGGCACGCCCGGTGACGGGGTCGACCCGTAGCCTCCGGGTGGTGAACCGGCAACCGATCGTCGGGGCCGTGCGGGCCCTGCGGCAGACAGTGCTGGGCCCGGACGCCCCGGTCGAGCGGCCGCTGGTGGGCCGGTGGCCCCGGCTGGCCCCGTACGCCGCGCCGGTCGGACTGCTCGCCACCCTCGGGCTGTTCCTGATCACGCTGACCGTGGAGACCGAGTGGGGGCTGCCGCTGCCGGTCGCGGTGCTGTTCGCGGCGCTGACCGTGGCGCCGCTGCTGGCGCTGCCCCGGCGGCCGCTGCTGGCCTGGCGGCTGGCGGTGCTGGCGCTGCTGGTCTGCACGTTCAACGCGCCGGCCGACCAGTCCTGGCCGTGGACCCCGACGCTGGCGCTCGGGTCGGTCGCGGTGCTCGCGGTGGTGGTCGCGCGGGTCGACCGGCCGGTGCTGGTCTGGGTGGTGCTGATCTCCACCGTGCCGGTGTTCGCCCTGGTGCATCCGGACAACCGGGTCCCCGTGCTGCTGCTGCTCGGCGCGCTGGCGATCGTCGGCGACCTGGTCCGCCGCAACCGGCTGTCCGGGCGGGCGCTGGCCGCGCAGACCGAGCTGAGCGAGCGGGAGCAGGAGCGCCGCGCGGTGTTGGAGGAACGCGCCCGGATCGCCCGGGAGCTGCACGACGTGGTGGCCCACCACATGTCGCTGATCGCGGTGCAGGCGGAGACCGCCCCGTACCGGCTGACCGACGTGCCGGCCCCGGCCGCCGACGAGTTCGTCGCCATCGCCGCCTCGGCCCGCGACGCGCTCACCGACATGCGCCGGCTGTTGGGTGTGCTGCGCAGCGAGGCGACCGGGCCGCAGACCGCACCGCAACCGGACCTGAGCGACCTGGGCGCGATGGTGGACGCCGCCCGCCGGGCCGGGCTGCCGGTCACACTGGACGCCACGTCGGTGACCGAGGGGCAGGTGCCCGCGCCGGTCGGGCTGGCCGCGTACCGCATCGTCCAGGAGGGCCTGGCCAACGCGGCCCGGCACGCGGCCGGCGCCGCGGTGCGGGTCACCGTCCGCGCCGACGCGTCCACCCTGGGGGTACGCGTGCAGAACGCCCCGCCCGAGGAGGTGCGCTCCCGGCCGGACGCGGAGGCGGGCGCGGGACACGGGCTGACCGGCATGCGGGAGCGGGCCACGTCGCTGGGCGGTACGTTCACCGCCGGGCCACTGCCGGACGGGGGTTACGCGGTGGTGGCCGAGTTGCCGTACGACGCGGAGGGCGGGGACCGATGATCCGGGTGCTGATCGCCGACGACCAGGCGATGGTCCGGCAGGGTTTCGGCGCGCTGCTGGCCGCCCAACCGGACCTGCTGGTCGTGGGTGACGCCGCCGACGGCGCGCAGGCGGTCGGCGCGGCCCGCCGCCTCGACCCGGACGTGGTGCTGATGGACGTGCGGATGCCGGTCATGGACGGGTTGGCGGCCACCCGCAAGCTGCTCGGTGACCGCTCGGCGCAGCGTCCCCGGGTGCTCATCCTCACCACCTTCGACCTGGACGACTACGTCTACGAGGCGCTGCGCGCCGGGGCCAGCGGCTTCCTGCTCAAGGACGCCCCGGCGGCCGACCTGGTGCAGGCGGTGCGGGTGGTGGCGGCCGGGGACGCGCTGCTCGCCCCGGCGGTCACCCGCCGGCTGATCGCCGAGTTCGCGGCCCGCCCGGACCGCCACCGTCCGCGCCCCACCGACCTGGCCGGGCTCACCCCGCGCGAGACGGAGGTGTTGCGGCTGATCGCCCGGGGTCGCAACAACGCGGAGATCGCTGACGACCTGGTGGTGGCCGAGCAGACGGTGAAGACGCACGTCGGCCGGATCCTGGCCAAGCTGGGTCTGCGCGATCGGGCCCAGGCGGTGGTGCTGGCGTACGAGACGGGTCTGGTGGCCGCCGGCGAGTAGTCCCGCCGAGCCAGCCGAGGAACGGCTCCCCGGTACGACGACCGGGCCGGACCGACCCGCGCACTCTCCTTCCGACGACACGCCGGAGGGAGAACGTGATGCGACGACGAGGTGCGGGCCGCCTGGCGGTGGCCACGCTGCTCGGGGTGAACCTGGTCCTGCCGATCCGAACCGAGCCGACCCCCACGGCCGGGTTCGTCGAGGCGTACCCCATGGTGGCGGCGGCGATGCGCGCGGCCGGGCCGCCCTACGCGGACTGGGCGGCCGACGGACGCCGGTTCCTGCTGTTCGACACGCGGGGCGACGGGCGTGCGGTGGAGGTGCTCGGCGACCTGGCCGGCGCGGACCGGATCGCGGTGCTGGTGCCGGGGGTCGGCAGCACCCTGGCCGACTTCGACAGGGGGCTGGGTGGGGTGGCCCGCCGGGCGCCGGCGGCGCAGGCCGGGGCGCTCTACCGGGAGCTGCGGACGGCCGACCCGGCGGCGCGGGTCGCCGTGCTGGCCTGGCTGGGCTACGACCCACCGGACGGGTTGGTGAGCGCCGTCGCGGACGCCAGCGCCCGACGCGGCGCGGTCGGGCTGTCCACGCTGCTGCGGGAGTTGGCGTCGCGACGCCCGACGGCGGCCGTCACGCTGGTCGGGCACAGCTACGGGGCGCTGGTGGTGTCGTTGGCGGCGGCGGACGCCCCGGCCCAGGTCACCGACGTGGTCAGCCTCGGCGGCGTCGGGGCCGGGGTGCAGCGGGCCGACGACCTTCCCGGCGGGCGGCGGTTCTGGGCGGCGGAGGCGCCGACCGACTGGATCCGCCGGGTGCCGCCGGTGCGCCTGCCCGGCCTGGGCTTCGGCCGCCGCCCCGGCGACCCGGCGTTCGGCGCCCGCCCGCTGCCGGTGGCGGGAGTGGCGGGACACGACGGTTACCTCGTCGCGGGCAGCGCCGCGCTCGTCGCGACGGCGGCGGTCGTGCTCGGCGGCCCGAACGGGGACCGCCGGTGAGCCGGGACCGGGCGGTCGACGCGCTGCGGGCGTACGCGATCGGCGGGGTGGTGCTGGGGCACTGGCTGGTCACCGGGTTGGTGCTGGGCGACGACGGTGGTCTGCGCCAGGCCAGCCCGCTGACCGCGCTGCCCGGCCTCGCCCCGGTGACCTGGGTGTTGCAGACCCTCGGGTTGTTCTTCTTCACCGCCGGTTTCGGCTCGACCCGGTCGCTGAGCCGGCACCCGGGAGGCGCGGGCGGCTGGCTGGCCCGTCGACTGCGACGGCTGCTGCTGCCCGCCGTGGCGCTGCTCGGGGTCGGGTCCGCCGGGTTGCTCGCCGCCACCGTCCTCGGCACCCCGGACGCCACGCTCTCGGTGGCGCTGCGGCTCGCGGTGAGTCCGTTGTGGTTCCTGCTGCCGCTCGTGGCCCTGGTGGCGACGACCGGCCCGCTGCGCGCCGCCGTACGCCGGTGGGGGCTGCTCCGGTGCGTGACCCCGGCGGTCGCCCTGGTCGCCGCGGCCGACCTGGCCGTCCGGTCGCTGCCGGCGGGCGGCGCGCTGCCCCCGGTCACCGTCGTGGTGGCCTGGTCGGTGCCGTACCTGCTGGGGGTGGCGCACGCCGACGGGCGGCTGGCCGGCTGGCGGGCCGGCGTCGCGTTGCTGGCCGGCGGGGCGGTCGCGTTGGCGGTGCTGCTGGCGCTGGGCTACCCGGTGAGCGCTGTCGGCGTGCCCGGGGCCGGAGTGTCCAACCTGAACCCGCCGTCGCTGCTGGTCGTGGCGCTCGCGGTCGCGCAGGTCGGGCTGGGGCTGCTGGCGCGGCCGGCGCTGCGACGGCTGCTGACCCGCCCGCTGCCGCACGCGGCGGTGACCGGGGTGAACCGGCACGCGATGCGGATCTACCTGTGCCACCAGCCGGTCCTGGTGGGGGTGACCGCGCTCACCGCCCGCACCGGGCTGCGTCTGCCCGGACTGCACACCGACCCGGACGATCCGATCTGGGTGCTGGCCCGCTTCTGCTGGTTGCCGCTGCTCGCCGCGGTGCTGGTCACCGTCGTACGGACCGGTCGGCCGGGAGCGCGTGGCGGGCCGGGCGGTGGAGGCTCCGCCGGCCGGTCGGCCGAGTGCGTCGCGCCGCCGGCGCGGGTGTACGATCATCGACGTTCCGGCCCGCCCGACCCGCAGGAGGTGATCGCTGTGCGAGATAGCGATCCTCCCAGTCGTGGCCGGGCCGATGGTCAGCCCCGCTGAGCCACGACTCAGTCCGGTGAGCTGACCCCGCTCCGCTCCCCCACCGCTTCGGCCTCCGCTGCCGAGGTGTGTGCGCCGCGCGCCGCCCGACCCCGGGCGGTCGCCGGGAGCCGCCCGGTCACGACTTCGTGTGCGCGTCCCCACCCCCTGCGGTCCGCCCCCAGCACGCGGGCCGTCCAGCCGCCACCCGGAGCCGTCCATGAGCCGCTACGTCGCCCCGCTGGGCTTCACCCTCGCCGCCGTCTGGGTGGCCGTCGTCTTCGTCCTCGCCGGCGGCGGGCACTGACGCTCCCGTCGTCGGCCGACCACCCCGGCCCTCGGCGTGCCGCTCCCGACTGCCGGTCCGCCCGGCGCGGGCGGCCGGCGGCGGTACGCACCGCCGCCGGCTCGCCGGTCAGAGCATCCGCGACGACCACAGCAGACTGAGCGCGCCCGCGCAGAGCGCCAGCAGCAACGCCACCCCGGCGTACCACTGGGTCACCTCACGCGGTTCGGTGCGGAACCCGATCGAGCTGCCCATGTCCTGGTAGACCTGCTTCAGCTCACTCACCGAGGCCGCCTCGTAGAAGTAGCCCTCGGTGGTCTCGGCGAGCTCGGCGAGGGCCAGCCGATCCACCGGAACCCGCTGCAACTGCCCGCCGATGTCGACCTGGCCGGTGTCGGTGCCGAAGGCGATGGTGGAGACCGGGACGTTCGCCGCCTGCGCGGCAGCCGCCGCCTCCTCCACCGCCCGGCCGGAGGTGCGGAAGCCGTCGGAGAGCAGCACGATCCGGGCCGGCGGGATGCCCGCAGCGCCGTCGGCCGGCACCCCCCGGATCGCCTCCAGGCAGGTGAACACCGCCTCGCCGGTAGCTGTCGCCTCGGCCAGCACCAGGCCGTCGATGGCGCTGGTCACCGCGTCCCGGTCCTTGCCCGGTGGCACCAGCACGTTCGCCGCCTTGGCGAACGACACCAGCCCCAGGTTGTAGCTCTTCGGCAGCTCGCTGACGAACTGCTTGGCCGCCTCCTGCGCCGCCTCCAGGCGGTTCGGCGCCACGTCGTCGGCCTGCATCGACAACGACACGTCGATGGCGAGCATCACTGTCGCCCGCTCCAACGGCTCCTTGGTGTCCACAGCCGGCCGGGCCAGCGCTGTGGCAAGCACCAGCAGGCAGAGCAGGAACGCCGTCGCCGGGACGTGCCGACGCCACCCCAGGCCCTTGGGCGCCACGGTACGGAGCAGGTCCACATTGGTGAACCGCATCGCGTACGCCCGGCGGTGCAGCTGGCGCCAGACGTAGAACGCGGCGAGCGCGACCACCGGCAGGACTGCCAGCAGCCACCACGGTTGCATGAATCGGATCATCGTGTCGTCCCCCTGGTGCGCGCGTGCCGCTGCGCGGCCACGAATCGCACCATGTCCAGCAGCCAGTCTCGGTCCGTACGCAGACGCAGGTGGGCGGCCCCGGCACCGCGCAGGGCGGTGGCGATCGCGGCCCGTTGGGCGGTGGCGGCAGCGGCGTAGCGCTGCCGCAGCCGGGGGTCGGCGGTCTGCACCTCGTGCAGCTCGCCGCTCTCCGGGTCGACCACCGGCAACACGCCCACGTCGGGCAGCTCCAGCTCGCGCGGGTCGACCACCTCGATCGCCAGCACGTCGTGGCGGACCCGTAGCTTGCGCAACGGACGGGCCCACTGCTCGGGCGGGGAGAGGAAGTCGGAGACCACCACGACCACCCCCCGCCGCCGCGGCGGCCGGCTGAGCATCTCGATCAGCGCCCCCAGGTCACCACGGCCGGGCTGGATGGTGGTGCCGGCGACGGCGCGCAGCAGGCCCTGCGCCTCCTTGCGGCCGGAGCGGGCCGGCAGCCGGGTGAGCACACCGGGCCCGGGCGGCGGTGGTCCGCCACGCCAGCGCCGGGCCGGCGCGGACACCCCGCCACCGGTGCCGATCACGGCGCCGATCCGGTTACCGCCGCGCACCGTCAGGTGCGTGATGGCGGCCGCGGCGGCGACCACCACCTCCCGCTTGAGCCACTGCCCGGTGCCGAAGTCCAGGCTGGCCGAGAGGTCCAGCGCGAGCCAGGTCTCCAGTTCCCGGTCGGCGACCGTACGCCGGACGTGTGGTGTGGTGGTCCGTGCCGTGACCGGCCAGTCCATCCGGCGTACGTCGTCGCCGGGGCGGTACTCCCGGGACTCCCCCGCCTCGCTGCCCGGCCCGGGCAGCAGGCCGGCGTAGTCGCCCTGGAGCAGGCCGTCGAGTTTGCGGGTGACGAGCAGTTGGAGCCGGGACAGCAGCGCCTCACTCCGGTCGGCGAGCGGGGCGGGACGAGGGGTGGATGAGGTCACGGCCGCTGCCCGGGCCAGCCTGCCCCCGGTGGCGGCGTGCTCGACGGCGGGGTGGCCTGCTGTCGGGGGGCGACCGCCGGGAGCGGGATCGTCGACATCACCCGGTGCACGATGTGGTCGGCGGGTACGTCGTCGGCGAGCGCGTCGTAGCTGAGCACCAACCGGTGCCGCAGGATGTCCGGCGCGATGTCCTGCACGTCCTGCGGCAGGGCGTAGTCCCGCCCGCGCAGCAGCGCCAGCGCCCGGGTCGCCCGGACCAGGCCCAGCGAGGCGCGCGGACTGGCCCCGTACTGGATCAGTTGCGCGACGTCGGGCATGCCGTGCTCGGCCGGGGCCCGGGTGGCCAGCACCAGCCGGACCGCGTAGTCGACGAGGGCGTTGTGGACGAACACCCCGTCCGCCTTGCGCTGGAGCGCGACCAGCTCGGGGGTGTCGAACACCGGCGTCGGCTCGGGCGCCGCCACGCCCATCCGGTAGACGATCTCCCGCTCCTCCGCGTCGGTCGGGTAACCCACCACGATCTTCATCAGGAACCGGTCCCGCTGCGCCTCGGGCAGCGGGTAGACGCCCTCCTGCTCGATCGGGTTCTGCGTCGCCATCACCAGGAACGGGTCAGGCACCCGATGGCTCTCGCCGCCGATGGACACCTGCCGCTCGCTCATCACCTCGAGCAGCGCGGACTGCACCTTCGCCGGCGCCCGGTTGATCTCGTCGGCGAGGAGGAAGTTGACGAAGACCGGGCCCAGCTCGACGTCGAACTTCTCGCTCGACTGCCGGTAGATCCGGGTTCCCATGATGTCGGCCGGCACCAGGTCCGGAGTGAACTGCACCCGGGCGAAGGACCCGCCCACGACCCGGGCGAGGGTCTCCACCGCCAGGGTCTTGGCGACCCCGGGGACGCCTTCGAGCAGACAGTGACCACGGGCGAGCAGCGCCACGAACATCCGCTCCACCATCCGGTCCTGCCCGACGATCACCCGTTTGATCTCGAACAGCGCCTTTTCCAGCAGGGTGGCGTCCTGCGCGGGCGTGGTCACCGGTGGCGGTGTCTGCGGTGTCGCCCCGTTCGGCGTCGGGGCGTCGGGCATGGTCGGCTGGGCCACCGGTCCTCCACAGCGTTCGTCGGTCGTCAGCGTTCGTCGGTTGTCGCGGCGTATCAAGACTCGCACGCCTTGCTGAGTGTCGAGGTGGGGAGAAGCCGATTTTCGCCGTGCCGTCCCCAGCAGCCGAATCGCGCATCTCGGGTGTGCGAAGAACGGCCTACCGCGTGTACGATTCACCCGTCGCCGGGCGACTCCCCCCGTGGTCGCCCGGCGCTCAAACTTTCGTCCCGCCGCCCTAGACTGGCCGGGATGAGCACCCCCTCCCCCGCCGCCGAGGCCCTGGTCTGCTCGGCCCGTGGCTGCCGAGCCGCCGCCGTGTGGGCGCTGGAGTGGAACAACCCCCGCCTGCACGACGCCGACCGGCGCAAGACCTGGCTGGCCTGCGCCGAGCACCGCGGCACCCTCGGCGACTTCCTCGACGTACGCGGCTTCCTGCGAGCCGTCACCGCGGTGCCCGGATCGCCTACGCTCGACACGTGAGCGGCGACCCACCGGCTTCCCCCGGCCCCACCTCCCCGTCCCGGCCGCCGATGCCGGCCACCGCGCCAACCGACGTCGAGCCGCCGGCCGACGCGCCAACCGACGTCGAGCCGCCGGCCGACGCGTCCCCGGGAGCCGGCGCGGAACAGCCCGACGTCGAGCCGCCACCCGGGGCGTCCCCGGGAGCCGGCGCGGAACAGGCCGACGTCGAGCCGCCGCCCGGGGCGTTCCCGGCGCCCGGCACGCTCGGTCCGGAGCCCGCCGCTCCCGACGTCTCGGCGCCCGCGCTGCTGCCACCGGCCGCGCTGCCACCACCCGGCCACCGGCCCGCGCCCGCCGACCGGCGTGCTCCCGACCTGCCGGCGCCCGGCCTGCTGCCCGCCGACCCCGGGGCGCTGCTGACGGCCCCGCCCGGCGGGGGTCCGTTGGAGCCCTGGCCGGACACGGTCTCCTGGCAGCCGATCTCCACCGATCTGATCTGGGTGGAGCTGATCCGGCTGGCGGTCGTCGTCGCCATCGGGCTGGCGGTGACGGGGGTCGGCTGGGCACTGAGTGGTCACTGGCTGTTCGGGCTCGCCGTCGCCGTCGTGGTGCTGCTCGGGGCGTGGCGGGCCGTCACCGTCGTCCGCGCGGTCCGGGCCTGGGGGTACGCCGAGCGGGAGAACGACCTGCTGGTCCGGCACGGGCTGCTGGTCCGCCGGCTCTCCATCGTGCCGTACTCGCGGATGCAGTTCGTCGACGTCAGCGCCGGGCCGCTGGAACGAGCCTTCGACCTGGCCACCGTGCAGCTGCACACCGCGGCGGCGGCGAGCGACGCACGGGTTCCCGGCCTGCGCCCCACCGAGGCGTCCCGGCTCCGCGACCGACTCACCGCGCTCGGCGAGGACCGGGCGGAGGGGCTGTGAGCACCCCGGCGGACGACCGCCGACCGGCCCGGGGGCCGGCCCGATGAGCGACGGACCCGCCGAGCCGAGCACCGTCCCACCCGCCGGGCCGGTGCCAGCGGGGGCCGTGCCACCCGCCGGTCCGGTGCCAGCAGGGGCCGCGCCACCCGCCGGTCCGGTGCCAGCAGGGGCCGCGCCACCCGCCGGTCCGCCGGGGTACGGGCCGAGGCAGCCGGGGGCGCCCGACGCGTGGCCGACACCGCCCGGTGACGGTGACCGGGAGCCCCGGCAGCGACTGCACCCGCTCAGCCCGGCCCTGCACGGGGCGAAGTCGCTCGTCGTGGTGATCGCCGGCCTGTCCTGGTCCACGCTGTCCCGGGTCGGCTTCGGCTGGTTCGCCGCCATGGTGGCGGTGCTGGCGCTCGGCGCGACGGTGCTGTCGGTGGTCAGCTGGTACAACACCGGCTACCACGTGGTGGGCCGGGAGCTGCGGGTCTACGAGGGGCTGCTCTGGCGGCGTACCCGGGCGATCCCGTTGGAACGGCTCCAGGCCGTCGAGGTGGTCCGACCGCTGCTCGCCCAGCTCACCGGCCTGGCCGAACTGCGGCTGGAGGTGGTCGGCGGAGGCAAGACCGAGGCGCCGCTGGCGTACCTCGGGGTGGCCGACGCGACAGCGCTGCGCGAGCGGCTGCTGGTCCTCGCCGGGCGGGTGACGCAGACGCCCACGCCCGACCATGAGGTGCCCCCCGGAACGGCGACGACGCCGACGGCCCCACCGGGCCGCGCACTGCACACGGTCCGCAACCGGACCCTCCTGATCAGCCAACTCCTCACGCCGCAGGCGTTCCTGCTCCCGTTCGGTGTGGCCTTCGTCGTGGCGCAGTTCCTCAGCGAGGGATCGTGGTCCTTCGTCGCGGTGGCGAGCACGCTGACGGCGATGGCCGGGGTGCTGCTGCAACCGATCCGTCGGGTCCTCGACGACTGGAACTTCCGGCTGGCCCGCAGCGGCGGCACGCTACGGGTGCACAACGGCCTGCTGGAGACGCGGGCGCAGACCGTGCCGCTGGAGCGGGTGCAGACCGTACGGGCCACCTGGCCGTTGCTGTGGCGGGTGAACGGCTGGTTGCGGCTGCGCCTGGAGGTCGCCGGGTACTCCGTGGCCGAGGCCGACGAGCGCAACAGCCCCGACCGGCTCCTGCCGGTCGGTGACCTGCCGACGGCGACGATGATCGTCGCCGAGGTGCTTCCGGGGGTACGCCTCGACGCGCTCACCCTGAGCCCACCACCACCCCGGACCCGCTGGCTGCACCCGCTGGGCCGCAGCGCGTTCGGCGCCGGCCTGTTCGAGCAGGTGTTCGCCACCCGCTCCGGTCGGCTCACCCGGCAGTTGGTGATCGTGCCGTACGCCCGCATCCAGAGCGTGCGCGTGGTGCAGGGGCCGATCCAGCGCCGGCTGGGGCTGGCTTCGGTACACGCGGACACCGCCGGTGGCTCCGGCGCCACCGCCCAGGACCGCGACCTGGCCGAGGCCTGGGCCCTGGCCGCCGAGTTGACCACCCGCGCCCATCAAGCCCAAACCCCCAACCCCCGCTAACGCCCCCGCCCCGCCCCGCCCCGCCCCCGCCCCCGGCCCCGCCCCCGGCCCCGCCCCCGGCCCCGGCCCCGGCCCCGTCGATCATGAAGTTATTGCCCTCCTCTGCGGCGTGTCGGCGCAATAACTTCATGATCGACGCGGGAGGGCGGGCCAGCGGACCGCAGACCGCACCAGACCGGACCAGGCCGGACCAGACCGGACCAGGCCGGACGGCGACGAGCGTGCACGTCGCGGGGTCGCGCCCGGAGTTTCAGCGGTCGGCGCGGACCGTTGGCGTGTCCGGGGTGGGCTGCCGCGGTGACGGCTGACTGCCGGTGGGTGCCGTGTCCACGTCAGCTGTCGAACCCGGGGTGACCTCGGTTGTCGAGTGCGGGGCTACCTCGGGCGGGGTGGCGCGGCGGGCCTTCCAGGCCGCCCAGCCGCGCTCGGCCAGGCCGACCACCAGGAAGGTCATCCCCACGTACGCCCAGCCGACCAGCACGTCGATCACGTAGTGCTCGCCCGAGTAGACGAGCGTGAAGGTCATCGCCAGGGGGTACGCGAGCAGCAGCGGCCACCAGCGGCGACGGGTGGCGGTCAGGAAGAACACCACCACGAACAGCGCCCACGCGGTGTGCAGGGACGGCATCGCGGCGACCGGGTTGGAGGCGATCTGCCCGGCGTTGAGGACGTTGCCGGCGCCGTGCATGCCGAACGCCTTCCAGCCCCGGGTCGAGATCCGGGCGACCTCGGTGAGCAGACCGTTCTG
This sequence comes from Micromonospora sp. WMMD1120, assembly GCF_029626235.1. Classification (NCBI taxonomy): domain Bacteria; kingdom Bacillati; phylum Actinomycetota; class Actinomycetes; order Micromonosporales; family Micromonosporaceae; genus Micromonospora; species Micromonospora sp. WMMD1120. Next base: position 7,048,616 of record NZ_JARUBO010000005.1, read on the forward strand.
CGCCGCCCACCAGGGCGGGGCGGCCGGGTAGAGGAAGTAGGTGACCAGGCCGGCCGCGCAGAGGAAACCCCACCGCCGCATGTACGCGGCCCAGCGGTGACGGTTGCGCAGCCAGAGCACCGCGGCGGCGGCCAGCGTCACCACGAAGTGGGAGAAGTACACCCAGCTCGCCAGCACGTCCCACCACTGCACCTGCGGGTGGTAGAGGTGCTCCTGCAACCAGACGGTGGGCACCTCTCCGCCGGTGGCCCAGCCGAACATGAACCGGTCGGCGACGATCAACTCCATGGCGTGCGGGGTGGCCCCGTTGTCGGCGAACCCGCGCGAGAGGTTGTAGACGACGAACAGCAGCACCACCGGCACCCAGTCCCGGGCGAAGAGCAGGTGACTGCGCCACGGCCGGTCGCTGTTCCAGGCGATGGTCGCCGCCCAGATCCAGACGAAGGCGTACGCCGGGTCGGTGGGCAGCCCGATGGCGAGCCACGCGGCGACGAAGGCGACGGCCCACACGGTCATCGCGACGACACGCCGACGACCCCCGTCCGGGGACGCGGGCGGGTCGGTCCGGGCGGGGGGCTGGGGGTCAGTCACGACGGCCATCGGGGTCAAGGTTAACGACGGGAACGGCATCGACCGACGGGTACCACCCGGCGGGGCCCGGCACAGGTGGGAGGGTGGGCGGTGCCGGGATCGTCGGGCGCGTGCTCGGCGGACCCGGCGAGCACCTAGGCTGACCACCATGCAGGAGCAGCCCGAGCCGGCCTTCGCGCCGGGTCTGACCGCCCAGGTCGAGCTGACCGTCACCGACGCGGACACCGCCCAGGCGGTCGGTTCCGGGGACGTACCGGTGTTGGGCACTCCCCGGGTCCTCGCGCTGGCCGAGGCGGCCACCGTCGCGGCGACCGCGACCGGGATGCCGCCCGGTTCGACGACGGTGGGCACCCGGGTGGACCTGGAGCACCTGGCCCCGACTGTGGTCGGCCGCACGGTCCGGGCGCAGGCGCTGCTGGCGACGGTCGACGGCCGCCGGCTGTCGTTCGAGGTCACCGTCAGCGACGGCGACCAGACGGTGGCGCGGGGCCGGGTGGACCGGATCATGGTCGACCGGCAACGCTTCGTCGAGCGCGCCGGGCGGGCGTCGTGAACGCTGGCGTCGTGAACACCGACTTCGTGGAGATCGCCGACCGGGTGCACCTGCGGCGGGAACCGCTGCTGGGGGTCAACGTCACACTGGTCGTCGGCGACGACCAGGCGCTGCTGGTGGACACCCTGTCGTCGGCCGCCCAGGCCACCGAGCTGGCCGAGGCCGTCCGCGCGGTCACCGACCGTCCGCTGACGCTGGTGAACACCCACCACCACTACGACCACTGCTTCGGCAACGCGGTCCTCGCCGGCGAGCCACCCCGCCCGGTGTACGCGCACGAACTGGCCGCCGCCGCCCTGCGCGAGGAGCCGGAGCGGCTGCGCCGGGAGGCGTACGAGGAGTTGCGCTCGGAGCACCCGGCGCTCGCCGCCGAGCTGGCCGACACCCCGCTGCTCGCCCCGACGCACACCGTGCGGATCGAGACGGAGATCGACCTGGGCGGGCGGCGGGTGCTGCTGCGGCACCCGGGGCGGGGGCACACCGACGCCGACCTGGTGGTGCACGTGCCGGACGTGGACGTGTTGGTCGCCGGGGACCTGGTCGAGCAGAGCGGCCCGCCCGCCTTCGAGGATTCGTACCCCCTGAAGTGGCCGGACGCGGTCGCGGACCTGCTGCGGCTGACGACCGCGCGCACGGTGGTGGTGCCGGGGCACGGCGACCCGGTGGATGTCGGGTTCGTCCGCGCCCAGCACGCCGAGCTGGTGCGGCTGGCCTGGCTGATCCGGGCCGCGCACACCGGCAGCGCGTCGCCGGAGCGGGTGGCGGCGGAGGCGCCCTTCGGCGCCCGCGCCGCCCTGATCGCGGCCCGCCGCGGCTACCGGGAGCTCAACGGCGAGGGCTGAGCCCGGTCAGACCGAGGTACGACGCCACTGCTGGTTGGTGCCCGTGCCGCAGGTCCACTGCACGACGCGGGCGCCGTCGGTGGTGGCGGAGTTGAGCACGTCGAGGCACTTGCCGCTGTGCCGGGCGACGAGCTGTACGTAACCGGTGCCGAGGTCCTGCACCCGCCACTGCTGGTTGGTGCCACCGTTGCAGGTCCACTGGGTCACCCGGACACCGTCGGCGGTGGCGCCCGCGCCGCCGTACACGTCGAGGCACTTGCCGCTGTGCACGCTGACCACCGTCTGGTAGCCGCCCCCGGCGTCCTGGAACCGCCACCGCTGGTTGGGCTGGCCGTTGGCGGCCCACTGCACCACGTCGGCGCCGTCGGCGGTCGCGTTGTTGGAGACGTCCAGCAGCTTCCCGCTGTGCCGGGCGGTCAGCGTGGACGCGGTGGGCACCGGCACTGTGGTCTGCGGCGCGAGCCGGTACAGCCCGGCGCCGTGGGCCGGGAGCGTACGGGTGAAGGTCCCGCTCGACGTGCCGAGGGCCGCGCCGGACCACAGGTCGGTGGCGCCCGCCGAGCCGATGCCGAGGTCGGCCAGGTTGACAGTGACCGGGGCGGCGCTGCTCTCCCGGTTGAAGAGGGCGACGTAGCGGTGGTCGCTCCCCGGCACGTCGGCGGTCCACACCTGCCGGGTGCCGCCGGTGAGCTGGCGGTTGTTGGTGCTGTTCTGGTCGACGGCCAACACCGCGGCGTTCGTCATCAACGCCAGCTCCGCGGCGCGGTTCTCGACCAGGTTGCCGCCCCACATCAGCGGCGCCCGGTTGATCACCCAGAGGGACATCAGGGTGCGCTGCTCGTCGGCGGTCAGGTTGGAGTAGCGCGGCGACCCCACCGGTCCGTACTTGGAGAGCCGGCCGATCGGGATCATGTCCGGGTCGGGCCAGGCGCCGGTGGCGCGGTACGGCGTCCAGTTGCGCAGTTGGTCGAAGAGAGCGTCGACCGAGGACCAGTTGTCCCACAGGTCGTTCACGATGCGCCACATGTGCGCGTTGTTCTGCACGTGCCCGCCGCTGGCCAGCGGGGTCGCGCCGGGCGACAGGCTCAGCACCATCGGCCGGCCGCTGCGCTGGATCGCGGTGCGGTACCCCTCGACCTCCGCCTGCCGGTACGTCGGCGCGGCGATGTCGTCCACCTTCACGAAGTCGACGCCCCAGGACGCCAGCAGCTGGAACACCGAGTCCAGGTAGCTCTGGGCGCAGGGGTTGGCCATGTTGAGGCCCCACATCAGGTTCAGCCAGGCCGCCGTGGTGGTGTTGTTGATCTGGTTGGCGCGGCAGGTGGTGCCGAGGATCGGGACGTTGTCGGCGACGGCCTGGCGGGGGATGCCGCGCATCAGGTGTACGCCGAACTTCAGCCCCTGCGCGTGCACGTAGTCGGCGAGGGGCTTGAACCCGTTGTCGCCGGCCGCGGAGGGGAAGCGTGTGGTGTCCGGCAGCAGCCGGCCGTTGCCGTCCATCCGGAGCCGGGGTTGCAGGTTGGCGTCCTGGTTGGGGCTGCCGGTGTGTTGACCCGGGTAGTACCAGGCCCAGTCGACCACCACGTACTGCCAGCCGAACTGGCGCAGGTTGGTGGCCATGTAGTCGGCGTTGGCCCGGACGTCGGCCTCGGTGACCCGCCAGTTGAACGAGTCGTAGCTGTTCCACCCCATGGGCGGGGTGTCGGCGACCCCGTTGTCCCACGCGAGGGCCCGTCCGGGCCGGTCGGCGAAGACCATTCCGGCGGCTACGAGAAGCATGACCAGCAGCGCCGCCACGTGGCGAAATCCCGAAGGCACCGAAACAACACCCACCGAAGCCTCCCACCGTTTCCATAGCAAGGCGTCGATGTTAACGTTCACAAACAATCCCCGTCAATCCCCACCCCCACTCCCCGCCCCCAGCCCGCCGCCCAGCCCCGCACCCCTTCAGCCGTGCGCCCTCCAGCACCGTCGATCTTGCGATTTCGGTCGATGTTTTGTCCCTTTTATTGGTCTATTACCCCACAGGAACTGCAAGATCGACGGTGCTGGAGGGCCGCGCGGAGCGCGGGGCACCGGGAGGGGCGCGGGGCGGGGAGGGCGGGGAGGGCGGGGAGGGCGGGGCGGGGAGGGCGGGGGGTCAGGAGGGGAATCGGCGCTCTACGTCGGCGCGGGTGGGCATCGCGGTGGCGCCGCCGGGGGACTCGCAGACCAGGCCGGCCACCCGCAGCGCGAACGCGACCCGGTCGACCCAACCCTGCGGGGAGTCCGGCTCCCCGCCCAGGAGCAGGTCGGCGATCAGCGCGGCCAGCACCGAGTCGCCGGCCCCGGTGGCGTCGACAGCGTTCACGGGGGGTGCCGGCACCCGGACCGGGTCCGCGTCGGCGGCGGCCAGCACCGCGCCGGCCGCGCCGAGGGTCAGCACCACCGTGGCGGCGCCGACCTCCCGCAGGTACGCCGCCACCCCCTCGACCGGTTCGCCCGGATAGAGCACCATCGCGTCGGCGGCGCTGAGCTTGACCAGGTGCGCCCCGGCGGCGAACTCGGCCACCACCGCACGCAGTTCCTCCACCGCCGCCGGGCCGTCCAGCAGCCGGGGGCGCACGTTCGGGTCGAGGACCCGCAGGCCGGTGGCGAGCGACCAGGCGCGCCGGGCGGCGGCCAACCCGGCGGGCTCCAGCAGCGTTATCGACCCGCAGGAGAGCACGTCGGCGCCCTCCAGCAGGGCCAGGTCCAGATCGTCCGGGCCGAGCAGCCCGTAGGACGCCGGTTCGCCGTAGAAGCGGAAGTCCGGCTCCGGCCCGTCGTAGGTGACCACCGCGAGCGTGGTGGGCGCGGGCACCGTCACCGCGCCACTCACGCCGACGTCGGCCGCGCCGAGGAAGGCACGAATCCGCCCGCCGAGCACGTCGTCACCGAGCGAGCCGACGAACTGCGCCGCGCCGCCGAGCCGCGCCACCCCGACGGCGACGTTCAGCGGCCCGCCACCGATCGCCTGCCGGTAGACCCGCTCACCGTCGAGGTCGCTGTCGAGCAGGTCGACGAGCGCCTCGCCGAGCACCACCGCGTACCCCATGCCGATCCTCTCCTCGTCGCCGGCGGCCGCCGCGCCGGGCCGATCACCCCCGCCCCCAGGCTGGCACAGCACCCCCCGACCGGATGCCGAAAGGCGGCGGCGTCCTACCCCGGCCGGTGGATCGGCCCGTCGAGCGCCGCCAGCGGACGGCCGGTGCCGCCCCACCGGGCCGCGACGATCTGCGCGGCCACACTCACAGCGGTCTCCTCCGGGGTACGCCCACCGAGGTCCAGCCCGATCGGGGAGGCCAGCCGGGCGAGCTGCGCGGAGCTGAGCCCCGTCTCGCGCAGCAGCTTGTGCCGCTCGTCGTGGGTACGCCGCGAACCCATCGCGCCGACGTACGCCAGTGGGTGACGCAGCGCCACCTCCAGCAACGGCACGTCGAACCGCGGATCGTGGGTGAGCACGCACACCACCGACCGTTCGTCCACCCGGCCGGCGTCCAGCTCGGCGCGCAGGTAGCGGTGCGGCCACCGCACGACCACCTCGTCCGCCTCGGGAAACCGTCGCGCGGTGGCGAAGACCGGCCGGGCGTCGCAGACGGTCACCCGGTAACCGAGGAACGCGCCGATCCGGGCCACCGCGGCGGCGAAGTCGATCGCCCCGAAGACGAGCATCCGGGGCGGGGTGGCGTACGCGGTCACGAAGACGTCGAGGCCGCTGCCTCGGCGCTGCCCGTGGTAGCCGTACCGGAGCAGCCCGCTGTGCCCGGCCGCGAGCAGCCCGAGGGCGTCGGCGGTGGCGGCGTCGTCGAGCCGGTCGTCACCGAGCGAGCCGAGCACGCGCCGGCCGCCGAGCGCCAGCCGGCGACCCAACCGCCGGGCCGGGTCGCCGCCCGCGTCGGCGGCGTCGGCGGACACGCAGGTGACGACCGCCGCCGGCTGGCCCGCGCGCCGGGCGGCGGCGACCGCGTTCAGCTCCGGCAGGGCACCCGGGTCGACCCGCTCCACGAAGACGTCCAGCACCCCGCCGCAGGTCAAACCCACTGTGTACGCGTCGTCGTCGCTGATCCCGTAACGGCACAGCTCGGGTCGACCGGTGTCGAGCACCCGGCGGGCCCGCTCGTAGAGGTCGGCCTCGACGCAGCCGCCGGAGACGCTGCCGGTGACGGTGCCGTCGACGGCGACCAGCAGGGCGGCGCCCGGCGGTCGCGGGGCGGAGTGCCAGGTGGCCACGACGGTGGCCAGCGCGACCGGTTGGCCGTCGCGGCAGCGGCGATGCATCTCGTCGAACACGTCCGGCACCGACTGCCGCCTCTCCGCTCCTCTCCCCGTACGCAGGATAGGGCGTCCACGATCGACCGGCGGGGTCTTCGCACGCATCGAGGAAGGACTATTGCGCTAATGCCGTCGTCGTGATGGGATGACGCGTACCGGGCGGTGCGAGGGCTGCGGCGCCGCCGGTTGCCGGGTTCGTTGGCGCGAGGGCACCGGTCCTGGGCAGGGACCGTCGATGGCGCACGTCCACCGGCCGTTCCCCGGCCGGGCACGTCGCCGTGATCGTCGCACCGCGCAGCGGGGCGACTCCCAGGCCACATCCCACCCGATTGCGGCGAGGCGGCTCGATCAGCGCGCCTCGCGAGTCAGGAGAACCCGTGAACCGTTCCCGTACGGCCGCGCTGCTCATCGCGGCCGTGACACTCGCGCTGGGCGGCGTCGCCCTGGCGTCCAACCCGCAGCCGGCCGCCGCGCACGGCGCGGCGATGACGCCCGGCAGCCGCACCTACCTGTGCTGGCAGGACGGCCTCAGCACGACCGGTGAGATCAGGCCGACCAACCCCGCGTGCTCCGCCGCCGTCGCGCAGAGCGGAACGAACTCGCTCTACAACTGGTTCAGCGTACTGCGTTCCGACGCTGGGGGCCGGACCACCGGCTTCATCCCGGACGGGCAGTTGTGCAGCGGCGGCGCCACCGGTTTCCGCGGCTACGACCTGCCCCGCACCGACTGGCCGCTGACCCACCTGACCGCCGGCGCGCGGTTGGACTTCCGGTACAGCAACTGGGCGCACCACCCGGGCACGTTCTACTTCTACGTCACGAAGAACAGCTGGAGCCCGACCCGGGCGCTGGCCTGGAGTGACCTGGAGGAGCAGCCGTTCCTCACGGTGACCAACCCGCCGCAGCGCGGCAGCGTCGGCAGCAACGACGGCCACTACTACTTCAGCGGCAACCTGCCGTCGGGCAAGAGCGGCCAGCACATCATCTACTCGCGCTGGGTGCGGTCGGACTCGCAGGAGAACTTCTTCGGCTGCTCCGACGTGGTCTTCGACGGGGGCAACGGCCAGGTGACCGGCATCCGGGGCGGCACGACGACGCCGCCCAGCGACCCGCCGACCGACCCGCCCACCGACCCGCCGACCACCACCCCGCCGCCGGCCGGTGGCACCTGCGCGGCCACCTACAAGGTGACCAGCTCCTGGCAGGGCGGCTTCCAGGGCGAGGTCACGATCAGGAACAACGGCAGTTCGGCGCTCTCCGGCTGGACCGCCAGCTGGACCTGGCCCAACGGGCAGGCGATCAGCCAGATCTGGGGCGCGACACAGACGTCGTCCGGCTCGTCGGTGACAGCGACGAACGTGGCGTACAACGGCACCGTCGCACCGTCGGGCACCGCGACGTTCGGCTTCCTGGCCAGCGCCACGGGAACCAACGGCGCTCCCACGGTGAGCTGCGCCGGCCGCTAGGCAACTCCGATTAGTTGATCAAGAGGTTTGCATCACCCGGCAGTCGCTCGGGTGACGCAAACCTCTTGATCGACGTCAGGGTCCGGGTCAGCGGACCATCGAGCCCACCACCGGCTTCGTGAGCAGGGCCGACTGGTTGCGCTGGATGCCCGGGTCGAGGGTCTTCGCCACGAAGATGGCGTGCCAGATGCAGAAAATCAGCACCGTCCACACCTTGCGGGAGTGGTCGGCCTCCTCCCGCTTGTGCTCGTCGAGCAGCCGCAGCGCGTACGACAGGTCGAGCAGGTCGCCCGCGCCGGAGGTGCTCAGCACGTGCCGGGCCCACTCGTACATCTCGCCGCGCAGCCAGACCCGGGTGGGGGTCGGGAAGCCCAGCTTCTTGCGGTTGACGATGGCCGGCGGCACCACGCCCTGCAACGCCTGACGCATGGCGTACTTGGTCGCGTCGGAGCGCGGCGGCAGCTTCAGGTCCACGGGGATCTTCGCCGCGACGTCGAACACCTCACGGTCGAGGAACGGCACCCGCACCTCCAGCGAGTGCGACATCGAGATCCGGTCGGCCTTGACCAGGATGTCGCCCCGCAACCAGGTGTAGAGGTCGACGTACTGCATCTTGGTGACGTCGTCCAGCTCGGTGCACTCGGCGTAGATCGGGGCGGTGACGTCGGTGTAGCGCACCGACGGGTCGTAGCGGCGCATCAGCTGCCGCTTCTCCTCCTCGGTGAACATCCGGGCGTTGCCGTAGTAGCGCTCCTCGATCGGGGTGGTGCCCCGCTCCAGGAAGCTCTTGCCCTTGACCCCCTGCGGGATCGCCCTGGAGACCGCCCGCAGGCCCTTCTGCACCCCGCCGGGCAGCCCGTTAACGGTGCCCAGCGACAGCGGCTCCCGGTAGATCGTGTAGCCGCCGAAGAACTCGTCCGCGCCCTCGCCGGAGAGCACCACCGTGACGTGCTCGGCGGCCTTCTTGGCGACGAAGTAGAGCGGCACCAGCGCCGGGTCGGCCACCGGGTCGTCCAGGTGCCAGACGATCTTCGGCAGCGCCTCGATCATGTCCTGCGGACCGATCTTGGTGGGGATGGTGGTGACGTCGAGGTGCCGGGCCGAGTCCTGCGCGACGTCGATCTCCGAGTATCCCGGCACGTCGTAGCCGACGGTGAAGGTCAGGATGTTCGGGTTGAACTCCCGGGCCAGCGCCACCACCGCCGTCGAGTCGATGCCGCTGGACAGGAACGAGCCGACCGGCACGTCCGAGCGCATGTGCATGCGCACGCTCTCCCGCAGCGTCTCCCGGATCTCGTGGTACAGCTTCTGCTCGTCGTCGACCGGCGCGGGGCGGAACACCGGCCGGTACCACCGCCGGACGTCGATCCGCCCGCCCGGGGTCCAGTTCAGGTACTCCCCCGAGCCGATCCGGCTGATGCCCTTGTGCAGGGTGCCGGGCTCGGGGACGTACTGCAGGGTCAGGTAGTGGCTCAGGTTGGCCCCGTCGACCCCCGCGTCGCCCTGGTAGTTGCTGTGCGCGAACGGCAGCAGCGCCTTCTTCTCCGACGCCAGGTAGAGGCCGTCGGCGGTCTCCAGGTAGTGCATCGGCTTGATGCCGAAGTAGTCGCGGGCGCCGAACGCCCGCCGCTCCTGCCGGTCCCAGATGACGAAGGCGAACATGCCCCGCAGCCGGGTGAGCACCTGCTCGCCCCAGTAGTGGTAGCCCGCCACGATCACCTCGCCGTCGCCGGCGGTGGCGAACTGGGCGCCGAAGTTCCTGATCAACTCCTCGCGCAACTCGATGTAGTTGTAGATCTCGCCGTTGAAGGTCAGCAGGTAACGGCCGTTCGCGTAGGGCAGTGGCTCGTGGCTCGACGCGACGTCGATGATGGCCAGCCGCTTGTGGGCGAACACGCCGTCCGCGTACCGGCCGGAGGCGTCGCCGACCACCTCGACCCCGGTCTCGTCGGGGCCGCGGTGGTGCAGGCATTCCAACGCTCCGGCGATGTGGTCGCGGTGCGCGGCGGCGTTACCGTTCGCGCTGAAGAAGGCCAGAAGTCCGCACATGGTGGTCATCCTCCCACGCGCGTTGTGGGCCCTCGCAGCCGTCCGTCGATCCACCCGGCTCCCGGGGGGCGGAACCGCGAACCGGGCGCGCGGTACCGTCGGGACCAGCAACGAAGCGGAGGGAGCGGCGCAATGACCGAGGGACGCACCGACGGTACGCCGACGGATGGCACCGAATCACACGATCCGGACTTCCCGGACGCGTTCCTGTCCTTCATGCGGCAGGGGTGGCGGGACACCGCGCTGCCCGTGACGCCCCGCCCGGAGACCCCCAACTACGCCAAGCGGCGGGCCGCGCTCTCGGCGGCCTTCCCCGGCGAGACCCTGGTGATCCCCACCGGCACCGAGAAGGTCCGGGCCAACGACACCGACTACCCGTTCCGGCCGGGCAGCGACTTCGCCTACCTGACCGGCGACCACGACGCGGACAGCGTGCTGGTGCTGCGCCCCAACGGCTCCGGGCACGACGCCACGCTGTACATGCGGCCCCGGTCCTCCCGCGAGACCGACGAGTTCTTCCGCAGCCGCAACGGCGAGCTGTGGGTGGGCCGGCGGCACACCCTCGCCGAGAAGTCGACCGAGCTGGGCCTGCCCACCGCCGACCTGACCGGCCTGGAGGCGACGCTCGCCGACCTGGCTCCGGGGCGTACCCGTGTGTTGCGCGGTTTCGACGCCCGGGTGGACGCGGCCGTCCGCCAGTACGACGGGCCGCGCGCGGACGGTCAGCCCGCGCGCGACCGCGAGTTGGCGATCACCATCTCGGAGCTGAAGCTGGTCAAGGACGAGTGGGAGATCGGCCAACTCCAGGACGCGATCGACGCCACAGTGCGCGGCTTCGAGGACGTGGCCCGGGTGCTACCGGCCGACCGGGCCGTCTCCGAGCGGCTGCTGGAGGGCGTCTTCGCGCTGCGGGCCCGCCACGACGGCAACGACGTCGGGTACGGCTCGATCGTCGGCGCCGGTGAGCACGCCACGATCCTGCACTGGGTGCACAACCACGGCGCCACCCGGCCGGGCGACCTGCTGCTGATGGACATGGGAGTGGAGGGTCGCAACCTCTACACCGCCGACGTGACCCGGGTGCTGCCGGTCAACGGCCGGTTCACCGCCCTGCAACGCCAGGTCTACGACATCGTGTACGCCTCACAGCAGGCCGGCATCGACGCCATCCGTCCCGGGGTGAAGTTCAAGGACGTCCACCTGACCTGCATGCGGGTCCTCGCCGAAGGGCTGGCCGACCTGGGCCTGCTGCCGGTGAGCGTGGACGAGGCCATGGACGAGAAGTCGACCGTCTACCGCAGGTGGACCCTGCACGGCTTCGGCCACATGCTCGGCATCGACGTGCACGACTGCTCGAACGCCCGCAAGGAGGCGTACCGCGACGGTGCGCTGGGCGAGGGCTACGTGCTCACCGTCGAGCCCGGGCTGTACTTCCAGCCGGAGGACGAACTGGTCCCCGCCGAGCTACGCGGCACCGGCATCCGGATCGAGGACGACGTGCTGGTCACCGCCACCGGTGCGGTGAACCTGTCAGCCGGGCTTCCCCGCACCTCCGACGAGGTGGAGACCTGGCTGGCCGAGCAGCGCGAGGCAGGCCCCCGCCTGCCCGGCTGACCGCACGATCCTCCGGCGCTGCGAAAGGGTCCGCCCCGCCGAGCGCACCAGCCCGGACCCGGCCACCCGGCCGGACCCGACCACCCGGCCGGACCCGACCACCCGGCCGGACCCGACCACCCGGCCGGACCCGACCACAGGCTGGGGCTAGGCAGAGGGCCGGACCCGACCACCCGGCCGGACCCGACCACCCGGCCGGACCCGACCACCCGGCCGGACCCGACCACCCGGCCGGACCCGGCCACCAGGCCGGGCCGAGTCACAGGCCTGACCTGGCCACAGGCTGGGGCTAGGCAGAGGGCCGGGGCTAGACAGAAAGGCCGGGGCTAGACAGGAGGCCGGCCCCGTGGGGCCTCGGTGACCGACGCGCCCGGCGGGCTCAGACCTGCCCGCCGGGCGCGGGTCGTTCGTATGCGTGCCCGGCATGATCGACTCGGCTTCCTTGACGTCGGCCCTTCCACGACGCTCCGATACCGCGTCTTCCAAGAAGCCGAGTCGATCACGCCTCGGTAGGACCTGGTGGGCCGACTCCACCGCCCCGAGGCAATCGGAAGGCCGCATCCGGACACGCTGCGCACGCTCGCCGCGCCACCGTCGGCATCATCAGGTGACGCGTCGGCACTTGGCAACGGGCCACGACCCACACGACCGGCGGCGCGAGTCGCGGCCGCACTGCGCACCCGGGCCGGTCCACGGCCGCGACCCGCAGACCCCCGGCTCTCGGACCTTCCGACCCCAGCATCGCCGGACGCCAGCCTCCCAGGACGCCGGCCTCCCAGACCCCCAACCCCAGGCCCTCAAGCCCTCCGGACCCCGAGGCGCCCCGCCCCACCCTCGGCCGTCAGCCCTCAGCCGTCAGCCCTCAGCCCTCAGCCCTCAGCCCTCAGCCCTCAGCCGCAGCTTCCGGGCCCCAGTCCCGGACCCCGCGCCCTCAGCCCCAGCTTCCGGACCCCGGCCTTGGACCCCGCACCCTCAGCCCCAGTCTCCAGCCCTCGGACCCCGACCCCGGGCCTCGGGTCCCGCGCCTCCAGCCCCCGGACCCCGCGCTCCCAGCCTGCAAGCCCTCGGACCTAAACACTCCCCGTCCTTCGTCCTTTGCTCTGCACCTGCGGAGGCGACAGTCACCGTCGGTAGGCGGTGCATCCGCGGGTGCAGAGCAAAGGGACGAAAAAAAGGGGTTGGGGGTGGGGGCGCGGATGGCCGCACTCAGCGACGCAAGCTCGCCGCTAGCCATCACCCGGTCTGGGACGGTCAGCCAGGCGGGACCAAGGCGCCGGCGTCGAGCAGCAGCGGTCCATCACGGCCTTTGTGCTGATCAGCGCCTGTTCAGACCACGCGGACCCGTTGACCGCCCTCACCCGACCTGGGGCTAATGCGTGGTTATTTCGGATACGCACGCATCACGAAGATGGTTCTCATACGGTGTGGATCAGAGGCTGCAACCCATTTGTAGCTGGTCGTGGCGCCTCGGGCGGTGCGATCCCGTCTGTAGCAGGAAGGGCGGAAGGCTCTGATGTCCAACGACGTAACGAGTACCGACGGCGGGGCCTCGACAGCTCCGCCGACACGGCGACGGCGAGCGCTCTGGGTCGCCGGCGTTGCCGGGCTGACCGGCGTGGTCGGCCTGGCGGCCCTCGGCGGTGTCGCCGCCCGGGACGACAAACCCCACTCCGACCAGGTGTCCGACGCCCAGCCGTCGACCAACCGGCAGAACGTCAGCGACGACGGCGGCGCGGACAGGGCCGGCGCCGAGACGGACGGCCAGGACGACGACTGGAGCGGCGACGACTGGAGTGGCTTCGACGACGACTCCGGCAAGAGCGGTAGGGACGGTGAGGACGGCCGGAGCGGTGGGCACGACGACAAGGACCGCACCAGGCAGGTGCCGTGCGACACCGACAAGCTGATCCAGGCGATCACGTTCGCCAACAACGAGAACGGTGGCGTGCTCGAACTGGCCAGGGGGTGCACGTACACGCTGACCCGCAACCAGGACGGTAACGGCCTGCCGGTGATCACCGAGAACATCACCCTGAAGGGTGAGCACACCACCATCGGTCGTGAGGCCACGGCGGACCACTTCCGGATCCTGAACGTCGGGGCCGGCGGTCACCTCACCATCAAGGGCCTCAGCATCAGGGGTGGGCAGACCCGCCAGCCGGCGATCACCGCCGACCCGGCGGCGGTCTGGGCACCGTACTCGGCCGTGGTCCGCTCCACCGTCGCCAAGCCGAGCGCCGAGGCCGCGGTCGAGCCGAGCGCCAAGGCCGGCACGACCTCCGCCCCGACGGCGACGCCGGCAGCGCCCGCGGCCAAGACCACGGCGGGCAAGCCAGCAGCCAAGGCAACGGCCACCGCGAGCCCGAGTACGGCGGTCCGGCCCGTCGCAGCGACGGCGACGCCAGGGGCGACCGGGCTGGCGGGCACCGCCGCGGCGGTGACGCCTCTGGTCGAGCAGCCCGGGTTCGCCGACGGCGCCGGGGTGCTGGTGCAGCCCGGCGGTCGGGCGGAGATCCTGGACAGCGAGGTGCTCTACAACCAGTCCGGTGGCAACGGCGGTGGCCTGGCCAACTTTGGCAGCACCCGGCTCAGCAAGTCGACTGTCGCGCACAACACCGCGTTCTTCTTCGGCGGTGGCATCTTCAACGCCGGTGTGCTCCAGGTCGACGAGTCCAAGGTGAAGGACAACACCGGGATCATCGGTGGCGGCGGCATCTCCAACGGCGCCGCCGAGATCTTCACCGAGGACGTCGAGGGTGGCTCGGCGTGGGTCTACAAGAGCGAGATCACCGACAACGAGACGCTCGGTTTCGGCGGTGGCGTCCTGGACGTCGAGGGCACCACGACCCTGCACGAGACGACGGTCCGGGGTAACACCGCTGTCCTGGCCGGTGGCGGTGTCGCGGCGGCCGACAGCCAGCTCACGCTCAAGAAGGCCACTGTGGTCGACAACAGCACGGCTGGCGTGGGCGGTGGCGTGGCGGTCGCCTTCGACAGCGTCGCGACGATCGAGGACACCGCGATCAAGGACAACAGCGCCGGATTCTTCGGCGGTGGGCTCTACAACGACGACAGTGTCACCACGCTGCGGGACAGCGAGGTGACGGGCAACCGGGCCATCGGTCCGCTCGGCAGCGGCGGTGGCATCTACAACACGGACGGCGGCGAGGTCAGCCTCCGCCGGACGAAGGTGACGCACAACTTCGCCACCCTGCCACCCGGGGGCATCTCCAACGGCCTCGGCAGCTTCGTACGCCTCGACGACGACTCCGCCGTGTCGGCCAACCGTCCCACCAACTGCCTGAACGTTCCCGGCTGCTTCTGACCGGGCACGGATGGCTGATCCACATAGAGGGTGCGCCCCTCCGGCCGGCGACGGCACGGAGGGGCGTACCCATTTGTGCAGCTCACGTGCCCTACAGGAGGCCTGTCCCGAACCGAGACGTAGCAGCCCTTCCGCGCCGGACATGAACCGAATGTGGGCTTCTCTCGGATAAGCCCACGAGGCGAGGAACCTTCTCATACGGTGTTTTTGGGAGCTACAACCGATTTGTAGCAGGGGACGCCCGTCTGGTGACGGCGACCCTGTCTGGTACGAGGAGAGGGCAGAGAGCTCCGATGTCCAACTACCTATCGAACAACGAAGCCTCCGGGCAGGCGACGGGCAAGCGCCGTCGCAAGCTCTGGCTCGCCAGTGGCGTGGCCGGTTTGACGGGCGTGATCAGTCTCGCGGCGGTGGGCGTCGCGGGCAGCGCCGGGGCGGTCGGCCTGAACTGGAACACCGCGCAGGTCAGCAAGGACGGCGACCAGCGGGGCGACGAGGCGCGCGACTGGGACAAGGACCAGGGCCGCGACGAGGGCCGGGACAAGGACCGGGACCGGGACCGGGACCACGAACGCGGGAAGGAGGTGCCCTGCGACACCGACAAGCTGATCCAGGCGATCATCTACGCCAACAACAAGCACGGCGGTGTGCTGGAGCTGGCCAAGGGCTGCACCTACAACCTGACCCGCA
This sequence comes from Micromonospora sp. WMMD1120, assembly GCF_029626235.1. Lineage (NCBI taxonomy): Bacteria > Bacillati > Actinomycetota > Actinomycetes > Micromonosporales > Micromonosporaceae > Micromonospora > Micromonospora sp. WMMD1120. Next base: position 7,064,039 of record NZ_JARUBO010000005.1, read on the forward strand.
ACGACTACCAGGGCAACGGCCTGCCGGTCATCACCGAGCGGATCACGCTCAAGGGCGAGCACACCACGATCGCCCGGGAGGCCACCGCCGACTACTTCCGCATTCTGAACGTCGGCAGCGGTGGGCACCTGACGATCAAGGGCCTGACCATCAAGGGTGGGCAGACCCTGGAGCTGTTCAACAGCGTCACGCCGGCGGCCGTCTGGGCGTCCTACTCGGACTCCGAGGCGATCGCCGCGCAGGTGAAGGCGGGCGTACCGCTGAACCAGGCGCTCACCGCGCGGCAGGCCAACCCGAAGGCGGGCCTGACGGCGGCGCCGAAGGTCACGGCCAAGGCCGCGCCGGGGGGCGTCGTCACGCCGCTCGTCGAGTACCCGGAGCCGACCGACGGCGCCGGCATCCTGGTCCAGCCGGGCGGCACCGCGGAGATCCTGGAGTCCGAGGTCGTCCTCAACCAGTCCGGCGGCAACGGCGGTGGGGTGGCCAACTTCGGCACCACGAAGATCTGGCACAGCACCGTCACCCGTAACACCGCCTTCTTCTTCGGCGGTGGTGTCTTCAACGCCGGCCTGCTCAAGGTCGAGGAGTCGAAGATCAAGGACAACACCGCGATCATCGGCGGTGGCGGTATCTCCAACGGCGCCGCGGAGATCTTCACCGACGACGTCGACGGTGGCACCGTCGAGCTGAAGAAGGCGGAGATCACCGACAACGAGACGCTCGGCTTCGGTGGCGGCTACCTCGACATCGAGGGCAACACCACGGCGTACGAGACCAAGTTCGCCTCGAACACCGCGGTCCTCGCCGGTGGTGGGCTCGCCGCCGCGGACAGCCAGCTCAACCTGCACCACGTGTCGGTGGAGAAGAACAGCACCGCCGGTGTCGGTGGCGGTGTGGCCATCGCGTTCGACAGCGTGGCCACGTTCGAGAAGAGCAGCATCAAGGACAACACCGCCGGCTTCTTCGGCGGCGGGCTCTTCAACGCCGACAGCGTCACCACGCTGCGGGACAGCGAGGTCGTCGGCAACCGGGCCATCGGCCCGATCGGGGTCGGCGGCGGCATCTTCAACATTTTCGGCGAGGTCCACCTGTCGAAGACGAAGGTCGCCCACAACTTCTCCACCTTCGCTCCGGGCGGTGTCTTCAGCTTCTTCGGCGAGGTGCGCGTGGACGACAAGTCCGCGATCACCGCGAACCGTCCGACGAACTGCCTGGCCATCCCGGGCGGCACCATCGAGAACTGCTTCGCCTGATCACCAGCGGGTGACGACGGCGTAGCGCCAGCACAACGGGCCGGCCCCCTTCCGCGGAACGCGGGAGGGGGCCGGTCCGCTCGTCACCGCTGGACGAAGACCGCCACGCTGCGCGCCGGCACGGTGAACGTCCCGGCCGCCCGGTCGAACGAGGCGGTACGCAGCACCGGGTCGGCCGAGTCGACGAGCACCGGGTGCAGCGCGACGTCCGCCCCGCGCAGACCGGTGAGCGTCTGCGTCGCCGTCTGCGGGGTGGCGTTGAACACCACCGTCACCGACGTCCACGGCCCGCCCAGCCCGCGGGCGTCCAGGGTCATGGTCAGCACACCCGGCGTCTCCTGCGCCCCGGACAGCGGGAACGCCACCCGCCGCTGCACCTGCTCGGCGGTGGCCAACCCGAACACCGGCGACGACGCCCGGATGCGCAGCAGCTCGGCGTACCGGGCGTCGGTGGTGATGATCGCCGCGCAGTCCGGCACCAGCGCCGGGTCGGCCAGCAACGGCTTGGCGTACGACCACTTGTCGGCGTTGTCCGCGGCGGGCGGCAGACCGGCGCCGAACCCGTTGCCCTTGGCGCAGTCCCAGCGGATCTGGTTGAACCAGTCCCCCGAGTTGTACGAGTTGCGGTCCAGCGACTTCGACCGCAGCCGTTCGGTGCCGGTGGTGACGAAGCCGGTGCCCTGCCCCAGCACCACGGTGCCCAGCGCCAGCACCTGCATGCGGGAGCGGTCCGCCGCCGTGGTGGCCTGCGGCAGTTTGTACGCCAGCGCGTCGTACAGGATCTCGTTGTCGTGCGCGTCGGCGTAGGTGACGGCCTCCCCCGGCGCGGCGGTGTAGCCGGCCGGGGAGCCGTTGTAGTCGACCTGCGCCCCGGTGACCTGCCGTCCGGCGGTGTCGGTGAAGCGGTAGCCGCGCAGGTTGCCGGTGAGCCCCACCTTGATCAGGTCGTGGGCGTGCAGCAGGCGGGCCTTCTGCTCGGCCGGTGACCCGTTGACCGGGTCGCCGTTCGGGTCGGTGTAGAGCCCGGAGGCGAAGCCCTGCACGCGCGGGTTCGCGTCGAAGGGTCCACCGCCGCGTACCGCGTCGCGGAGCCGGTCGTTGAACGTGCCGATGCCGGTGCCGGCCATGTTGGCCTGGGTGGCCTGGACGAACCGGGCGTCGTTGGCGACCTCGCCGAAGTTCCAGCCCTCGCCGTAGAGCAGGATCGACCGGCCGTCGACGCCGTCCCGGGCGACCGTCAGCCTGTCCAGCGCCGCGCGGACGGCCAGGATGTTCGCCTTCGGGTGGTGGCCCATCAGGTCGAACCGGAAACCGTCCACCCGGTACCGCTTCGCCCACGTGACCACCGAGTCGACCACCAGTTTGCCCATCATCGCGTGCTCGGGGGCGGTGTTGGCGCAGCAGGTGGAGTTGGCGACGGTCCCGTCGTCGAGCAGCCGGTGGTAGTAGCCGGGCACGATCTGGTCGAGCACCGAGGTCGCGTCGGTGCCGGCGGCCGAGGTGTGGTTGTAGACGACGTCCATGACCACCCGCAGACCGGCGTCGTTGACCCCGGCGACCATCCGCCGGAACTCGGTGGTCCGCGCCGCGCCGACCGGGTCGACGGCGTAGCCGCCCTCGGGCACCGTGTAGTGCAGCGGGTCGTACCCCCAGTTGTAGCCGTCGGTGTCGGCGACCGCCGCCACGCACTCCTGCTGTTCCTCCGAGTCCGGCGCGAGCGCCGCCAGGTCGCAGGCCGGTTGGCGCTGGTCGGCGCGCCGCTCCGGGATCGTCGCGAAGTCGAACGCGGGCAGCAGGTGCAGGTGCGTGACCCCGGCGTCGCCGAGCGCCCGCAGGTGGGTCATGCCGGCGGTCTTCGGGTCGGTGAAGGCGAGGAACGTGCCCCGCCGCTCGGCCGGCACGGTGTCGTCGGCGATCGAGAAGTCCCGCACCGACAGTTCGCTGACCTGCGCCTTCGAGGCCGGCACCGGCGTCGGTTTGCGCAGTGTCCGCCAGCCGGGCGGGGCCAGCGCCGGGTCGTCCAGGTCGACGAGTTGGCTGTGCGTGGAGTCCGCGGCGAGGGCCACCGAGTAGGGGTCGGTGACCGAGGCGGTGACCATTTTCTGCGCCGCCGGCTGCCAGGCCCGCACCTCGTACCGGTAGTACCTGCCGGTCCAGGTGTGGTCGCCGCGCACCGACCAGACGCCGGTGCGGTCGTCGCGGCGCATCGGCACCGTTCGCGGCGCGGCGGTGGGTGAGTCGAAGAGTTGGAGCGCCACCGTCCGGGCGGTCGGCGCCCACAGCGCGAGGCTCGGCGTCCGCCCCGCGAACGTCGGCCCGAGCGTCGCGTCGGTCGCCCGGGGGTACACGTCGTCGAGCACGCCGGGTAGCTGCACGCCGGTCGCCGCGAGCAGCGCGCCCTCGGCGTCGCGCTCGGTGACGAGCACCTGCCCGCGCAGCGCCGCCGGGACCTTCGCCAGGTCCGCGCGGTCCAGAGCGAAGCTGCGGTACGACCACAGGTGCGGGAACCGCGTGCGCTGGGCCTCGGTGAGCCCGTTGCGCTGCGCCCGCAGCGGCAGTGTGGTGTACGCCCCGGTCAGCTCCCCGTCGACCACGCGTACCCCGCCTTCGGGGGCGGTGACCAGCGCGTACGTCCTGCCGTCGGTGGGTGGGGTCTGCCACGCCACAGTGGACCTGTCGATCCAGTGCGCCTTCTGCTGGGTGATGTCGGTGTCCCCGCCGGTGCTGGTCGCGGTCGACGGCAGCAGCCGGCCCGGGGTTGCGGCGAGCAGCCACACCTCCCGGCCCGCGCTGGCGACGTCGAGCCGCTGGTCGTCGGGGAGATCCTTGGTGTCGCCCCGGTGGATGATGTAGTTCAGCCCGGTGGCCCCGGCCGCCAGCGGCACCCGGAACACCGCGCCGAACGCGTCCACGCTGCTCGGGCGCAGCGGGGCCGACCACTCGGTCGGGTTGGCCGCGCCGTCCCAGACGTGCAGGCCCCAGCCGTCGTAGTCGCCGTCGGTCCGCCGGTAGTGCAGCACGGCGGTGCCCTCCTCGACCGGTGGGTCCGGTTCGCCGGTGGCCGCCTGGCGGCTGGGATAGATCGCCGGGTCGCCCTGTTTGAGCCAGACCTCACCGGTGGCGGTGACGTCGATGCCGCGGTCCTGGGCGACGTCCTTCGTGCCGTCGGCGTCGACCACCAGGAAGTTCACCGTCTTCGCGCCGGGCTTGAGCTTCACCCAGGCGAACCGGCCGTAGGAGTCCTCCCCGGCGAACTGTTGCCCCTTGGGCCACTCGGTGACGTACGCCGGGTCGATGTCACCCCAGGCGTAGAGCCCCCAGTCGTCGTACCCTCCGGCGGGGCGCTGGTAGTGCACGACCGCCCACTCCCGGGACCCGCCCTGCGGCGGCGTGCCGACGGTGGCGGTGGACCGGGCCGTCGCGGTGCGGCCGCGGCCGTCGCGGACCACCGCCTTGTACTCGATCCGGGTGCCGCCGGCCAGGCCGGTCAGGTCGTGCGGCACCGTGTACGGGGCGCGGTCGGCGCTGCCCAGCAGCGTCCAGCGTCCGCCGGCGACCCGGGCCGCGACCGTGACGGTGGCCAGCGGGTCCCCGGTGACCTGGGCGGTCACCGCCGCCCGGGTGGCGACCGGAGTGCCCGGCGCCGGGCTGGTGATGGTGATGGTCGGCTTGGTGGTGGCGTGCGCGATGGGCGTGCCGGCCCGGTACGCCACCGCCGACAGCGGCGGCACCGTCACGGTGAGCTTGCCCTCTGCGGTCGCCGTGGTGCGGCCGGCGCCGCCGTAGATGCCGGTGAAGGTGGCGCCGGCCGACCAGGTGTCCACTGTGACAGTCTGCTCGGTGTCGGCGTTGTTGACCGCCACCAGGTACTCGGTCCGGTCGGCGGGAGCGACCCGGGAGGCGGCGAAGACGCCGGGTCCGTCGGCGGCGTGCCGGGTGACCTGCACGCCGTCGCGCAGCGCCGGGTGCGTCTGGCGCAGCCGGCCCAGCTCGGCGATGGTCCGGTACAGCGGGTGGGCGGTGTCGAACTGGTCGCTGGCGTGGGTGCGGTCGGTGCCGAGCAGGTCGTCGTCGAGGTAGTCGGGCACCTTCGAGGCGAACATGTCCTGCCGGGCGTCCTTGTCGCCGCCGGGGCCGGTGAAGCCCTGCTCGTCGCCGGAGTAGATCACCGGTTGCCCCCGGGTCAGGAACATCAGCTGGTGGGCGAGTTGGTCGCGGCACAGGTGGGTGGCCGGGTCGCTGCCACCACCGGCGATGAACGAACCGATCCGGCCCATGTCGTGGTTGCCGAGGAAGGTGGGCAGCCGCCCCGCGTCGGTGTCGCGGGTGGCGTAGAGGTCGTCGCGGGCGTACACGTCGGCGAGGGCCTTCGCGGAGCCGGCGCCTGCGGTGAACCCGCGCGCCGCCTCCTGGAAGGGGAAGTCCAGGGTCGCCGGCAGGTTGCCCTGGCGGACGTAGCTGGAGGTGATCTCCGGGTCGGCGCTGTAGACCTCGCCGAACATGAAGAAGTCCTTCTTGCCGGCCTTCTCGGCGGCCCGTTCGATGCCCTGGCTGAACTGCGGCCAGAAGTCCATGTTGACGTGCTTGACGGTGTCCAGCCGGAACCCGTCGACGCCGAGCGCGCCGATCCAGTCCCCGTACGCCTTGGTCATCCCCCGGACCACCTCGGGGCGTTCGGTCCACAGGTCGTCGAGGCCGAAGAAGTCGCCGTACTCGCTGTTCTCGCCGGCGAAGGTGGAGTCACCCCGGTTGTGGTACATGGTGACGTCGTTGAGCCAGGCCGGCACCTTGACAGTGGCGTCCGCCGGCTCACCGAACGTCGGCGTGTACGGGAACGATCCCTCGTCGACCGGCGGGAATGCCCGACTGCCGTCGGCGTAGTTGCGGTCCTCGAACGCGCGCCCCCGCGCGTCGGTGTACGGCGACGTCGCCTTGTCCACGTACGCGTACTTGCCCTCGGCGTACTTGATCACGTCGGCGGTGTGGTTGACGATCACGTCGAGGTAGATCTTGATCCCGCGCCGGTGGGCGAGCTGGACCAGCCTCTTCATTTCCTCGTTCGTGCCGAAGTGCGGGTCCACCTGGGTGAAGTCGGTGATCCAGTAGCCGTGGTAGCCGGCCGAGATGTCGTTTCCGGCGCCCTGCACCGGCCGGTTCTTGAAGACCGGGGCGAGCCAGATGGCGGTGGTGCCGAGCCCCTGGATGTAGTCGAGCTTGTCGATCAGGCCCTTGAGGTCGCCGCCGTGGTAGAAGCCCTTGTCGGTCGGGTCGAGCCCGGTGCGCAGCCGGTCGCCGGCGAGGCCGCCCCGGTCGTTGCGGGGGTCGCCGTTGGCGAACCGGTCCGGCAGGACGAAGTAGAACTGCTCGGCTCGCGCCCCGTTGCTGCCCGCCCTGAGCAGCGCTTCGGCGCTGGGCTCGGCGCGCCACTGGGCGGCTCCGCCGGTCGGGAGGGGGGCGTCGGTCCGTGCCGCCGCGACGGCGGGCGGCACGGCGACCGGAGCGCCGACGAGCGTGATGGTGAGCATCGAGACGAGGGCCAGCAGGGCGGTACGCGGTATCGGCGAGGGTTTCATCGACGCCTTCCTCTGGTCGCTGATGGGCGCACGCTAGCCCTCGCCGAAACAATCTGCAATACCTTGCAAACACAGTCGCAATCCAGCAGTGTCCTTGCGGAAACATCGCTCAGAAGCCGCTACAGCGCGCCCCGTCCACAGTGCACCCGCGCGGCGTGGACGGTGCCCGCTCCAGGTGGAAACGCAACGACACCGAGCCACCCGGCGGCACGTCCACCCCGCTGGCGTAGGTGAAGCCGCCGTCGAACTGCCGCACCGTCCCCTGTGGAACGCCTTCCACCCAGGTGGTCACCAACCGTCCACCTCCGAACTCCAGCCGCACCGTCCACCCACGGCTCCGCGACGATCTGTTGACCATCGACACCTCGCCGATGAAACCCCCGTCGAAGCTCTGCACCACCCGGTAGCGCCCGGTCATCGCCGGCTGGTCCGGCACGGCACGACTCGGTGAGCGGGTCACCACCGGCGCCTTCGGCGGCGCGACCGACGGGGATGGCGAGCTGGGCGTCGGGCTGGGTGGCAGTCCACTCGCCCGCCCCGACAATCCCGGCAGGGCCGGCGCCGGCGACGACACGGTGGTGGGCGCGCTCGGCGCGGCCACCGTCGACGGCACCGGCAACGTCGGCGGCAACGCGCCGTCCGGCGCGGGGCTACGCCCGCGGTACGCGCTCAGGGCGACGATGAGCAGCACCACCATCACGACGACACCGGCGCCCACCACGATCCAGGGCGACGACGCGATCGCGACCGGACCGTGCGATGAGCGCGGAACACGGCGCATGCCGGACATGTACCTCCCTCAGCGGACCGTCCGGGCAGCGTAGCGATCGATGCCCCGAGCCGGAAAGTTCGGTGGCGTCCTTCGCGGGCGGCCTGACGCGGGGCGGCCCGGCGACGACCTGACGCGGCACGGCCCGGCGGCGACCGGACGCGGGCGGGCGGGGTTTGGGCCCGCTCAGCCGATGCGGCAGTCGACCCCGTTGATCGTGCAGCGCAACGGTCGCTCCCCCGACTCGCCCCAGCCGATCCGCAGTCGCACCGCACGGGAGTCGCCCGGCCCCAGCGAACGGATGCCGCGCAACACGAACCTCCCGTCTCCGCGTCCCCGCACCGAGACCTCCTCGTCGTCGCTGACCCGCAGCGCCCACAGGTCGTCGTCGAACGCCAGCTCCACCTGCCAGTCCATCGACCGGCTCGACTCGTTGGCGATCGACAGGACCGCGGCGTCCCCGTCCCAGCCGTCGGTGCCGACCTGGTAGCGCGCGCTGACAGCGCCGGCCAGGGGCACCGCCGGCGCCGTCGAGGCGGTCACCCGGCCCTGCGCCGGAGTCGCGCTCACGCTGGCCCGCGGCGACGGTGTCCGGCTGCTGCGCGAGGGCCGCGGCGAGGTCGTACGCCGCTCCACCCCGGCCGGGGGCGGGCCCCCGGTCGCCGACGTGGCGGCCGGCGCCGTGGGCAGGAACACCGGCGGCGCGGACTGCGGCGGGGTTTCCCGCTCCCTGGTCCGGAACGACAGCAGCGCGATCACCAGGAGCACCACGAGCGCGCACACCCCGAGCAGCACCACGACCCACGGCACCGACACCAGCACCCGGGCCGCCCGTGAAGCTGCCGCACCCTCCGGCCGCACCGCCATCAGGTCTCCCCTCGTCCCCACCGACGCGCCAGCGTAGCCAGCACCGCCACAACCGGAAACCAGGTGGGTAGGGATCGGGCCGACCGGACACGGAAAACGGCTCGACCCGGTGGACGGTCCCGGTCGGTCAGGCCGTCCGGACGACGGTGCAGATCAGCGGACCCTGATCGGCGGAGCGCAGCAGGTAGCGGTACCGCTCCCCGGGCACCGCCCGCCCCCGGCTGTCCAGGAACTCCCACTCCACCGCCACCATGGTCAGCAGCGCCGAGATCGGCTGCACGTCCTCGATCCGGGCGTGGGCCGCCACCAGCTCCCGATCCTGGTAGTCGGGCGCGGCGCCCACGAAGGACAACGCCACGGCGGCGGCCGACGTGAAGGAGAAGCTGTAGGTGTCCGCCACCACCATCCCCGGCAGCGCGTAACAGCCGGCGATGGCCGGCAGGTCACCGGTGGTCAGGGCCACGCCGTACCGGTCGAAGAAATCGGTCAACGTGTCGAGGTCCGTGGAGGCGTTCACAGCGACAGCAGTTGCCGGTCGACGCCGAGGTCAAACCTCAGCGCGGCGGCACCCGTACCTCGATCTCCGAGCCGAGCCGGGCGTCGGCGGCCAGACCGAGGTCGTCGCCGCTCCAGAACCGCCCCGGGTCGTACCAGTTCGGACGCCGACCCGCCGGCAGCAACCCCATGGCCTCATAGGTCACCGCCACCACCTCGGCGCAGTACGCCGTCTCCAACGCCCGGTCCCGCTCGGCGGGCGCGCCGGCACGGCCCCCCGGTGCCCTCGCGGGGCCGCTGTGCTCGGCGCGGTCAGTTGGTGTGGGCCCCGGTTCCGGGCGGAGCAGACGCGGCAGCGCCGACAGACGGCCGGGGCGCGGCAGCGACGGCACCCGACCGCGCACCCACCGCCAGGCCAACTGCGCGGTGGACGGGAACGGCGTGCCGTCCAACCGGGCGATGGTGCGCAGCACCGCCCGTTCCATCTCCCCGTCGGCCGGCGGGTCGAGCTGCCGCAGCCAGGCGCGTTGGCCGTACCGGTTGGCCCAGACGCAGACCGCGTCCCGCAGGTCGTGCAGTTGGACGCCGCGCTGGTGGGTTCCGGACCAGAGGTCCGGCAACGACCTGCCCAGCTCCGCGTGCCACATCAGCGGCGGCATGTCGTCAAGCACCACAGCCATGCCAACGTGGTTGACCGGGCTGTTGGTGGTGAACTGGATCGCCCGGTCCGGCACGCTGCGACCCCGGAACACCCACACGTCGCCGGTACGGGTCAGCTCGACGGCCTCATCCAGGCTGATGCTCATGAGGGTCTAGCCTAGGCGGATGCGGCAACGAGTGCGGTGGTGGAAGGTCCTCGGGCTGGCCGGCCTCGCCGGTGTCGCGGCCTCCGGTGTGGTGATCGCCCGAGCCGAGCGGCGTCGGCGCGCGTACACCCCGGAGGAGATCCGGCAGCGACTGCTGGAACGGCACGCCCAGGCGGGCGACACGGCCAAGCCGGACTGATCCCGCGTCCGCTGTGGACGCTGGTGGGGCCGCCGGGACAGGCGACGTGATCGACTCGGGTTTCCGGAAACCGGGGCATCCTGCGCGCCGGAAGGCCCGACTTCCAGGGACCCCGAGTGGATCACGGAGCCGGGCTGCCACGCCCGGACACCGGCCGCCCGGACAGGCGACGTGATCGACTCGGGTTTCCGGGAAACCGGGGCATCCCGCGCGCCGGAAGGCCCGACTTCCAGGGACCCCGAGTGGATCACGTGCGTGGGCAGGGTCGTGGGCTGCCCGGATGGGGTGTTCGTCCGGTTTGCCGGGCCGTGTCCCGTGGGCGGGGCCACCCGGGCGGTGGAATCCCCGCCGGGTTGAGGTCGTTATACCTGGCACGCCGCCGCGACTGGTAGGTCGATGGCGCGGGGCAGCCGGCGGGAACACCGGCCAGGCCGCCTCGGTTACACCCCCGGACGCCGGCTGACCCCGGTTACACCCCCCGGACGCCGGCTGACCGCGCCCGGTTACACCCCCCGGACGCCGGCCACCCGCGCCCGTCGCACCATCCGGGCCCGGGAATGAGCCCCGGTCGGGTGTCGTTGCACAGGGTCCCGATGCCGGCCCCACCGCAGGGCCGCCGGGCGCCAGCACCGATCTTCCCCCGCACGCCCCCCCGATCACAGCGTGCGGGTTCTTTCCCCCGAATGAAGCAGAGGAGCACGCCATCATGCGTACCGATCTGATTCGTAGGACCGCTCTGACCGCTGCCGGTCTCGCGTTCACCGGTGGGGCCATCGTCGGCCCCGTCACGACCGCGTTCGCCGCGCAGAGCACCGCCAGGCCCACCACCCAGACGGTCGCCGACCGTCAGGGGCATGGTGAGCGTCAGCTCGGCGTGCGCTACGAGGCGCAGCCGAACTTCTACTACTGCGGCCCGGCCGCTGCCCGTAACGCGCTGAGTGTGCAGGGCAAGGACATCAGCGTGGACGCGATGGCCAAGGAGATGGGCACGACCGAGGCCGGCACGAACTCGATCAACGACATCACGCCGGTGTTGAACAAGGAGACCGGTAAGGCCGACGCGTACCACTCGGTCGAGATCAGCAAGCCCGACGCCGACGCGGCGCAGACCGACACGCTGCGCGCCGACATCGTCAAGACCGTCGACGACGGTCGGGCAGTGGTGGCCAACATCGCCGGCACCACCACCGACACCGACGGCAACACGCACTCGTTCGAGGGCGGGCACTACATCAGCGTCACCGGCTACCGCGACAACGGCAACGTCGTCACGATCGCCGACTCCGCCGACCCGGACACCGCCTCCTACCAGATCACCGTCGAGCACCTCGCCGACTGGATCGCCACCCGCGGCTACGCCACCAGCTAAGCACCACCACGAAGGGCCGGACCCCACCCGGGGCCCGGCCCTTCGCCGTGTTCAGGCCTCAGTGCTCGCCGCCCGCGCGGACCGACCCGACGGCGGGGGCCGCCGCGGCGGCCTCGACGGCGGGGCCGACGTCGTTCGACTCCGAAGCCGACGACTCCGCCCGGTGTGCGCGTCGGCGCAGCCACCAGGTGCTGCCGAGCCCGGCGAGCACCGCGAGGACCAGCCCGGCCCAGGAGATGTCCTTCAGCCAGTGCTCGGCCGCCCGGCCGACCGAGTAGAGCAGGTACGTCGTGCCGAAGGCCCAGACCAACCCGCCGGCCGCGTTGGCCACCAGGAACCGCCGGTACGGCACGTGCAGCGCCCCGGCGAGCGGACCGGCCAGGATCCGCAGCAGCGCGACGAACCGGCCGAAGAAGACCGCCCAGACACCGTGCCGGGCGAAGCTCTGCTCGGCGCGGGCGAGCTGGGCCGGGCCGAGGTGCTTGGGGAATCGGCGACCGAGCCGGGCGAGCAGTGGACGACCACCTCGCCGGCCGACGGCGTACCCCACGGAGTCACCGACGATCGCGCCGAAGGCCGCGGCGGCGGCCACCCACTCGGGCTCCACGACGCCGGTGGCGGCCAGCAGGGCGGAGCTGACCAGGACGATCTCGCCGGGCAGCGGGACGCCCATGCTCTCCACGCCGATCACCCCGGCGACGATCAGGTAGACCACGCCCGGAGGCAGCGCCGAGAGCCAGTGCTGAACGTCGACCACCCGGCACCCCTTCCGATCCGACCCCCGACCCTACCCCGCTGGCCCGACCACCAGGGGCCACCGTGAAGCGGCCCGGACCGCCCGGGCGTGACGTCGGGTTGCGCAGATAGCAAGACGGACGTACGGTTTTGTTGGGAGCGGAATCGGCGGTAAGTGTCACCTAACTTCGGCGGCACCCCGACCGGTGCGACAGACTGCTCAGGACTACTCACGGTCGCTGGTGTGAAGGAGTACGACGTGGCGAGCCTCGACACCTTCGGTGCGAAGACCCAGCTACGCGTCGGAGACGCGAGCTACGAGATTTTCAAGATTGACAAGGTGGAGGGCCACGCCCGGCTGCCGTACAGCCTGAAGATCCTGCTGGAGAACCTGCTGCGGACCGAGGACGGCGCGAACATCACCGCCGACCACATCCGCCAGCTCGGCGGCTGGGACCCCGACGCGGACCCGAGCGTGGAGATCCAGTTCACCCCGGCCCGGGTGCTGATGCAGGACTTCACCGGCGTGCCCTGCGTGGTCGACCTGGCCACCATGCGCGAGGCCGTCCGCGACCTGGGCGGCGACGCCACCAAGGTCAACCCCCTCGCTCCCGCCGAGCTGGTCATCGACCACTCGGTGATCGCCGACCTGTTCGGCCGCGAGGACGCGTTCGCCCGCAACGTCGAGCTGGAGTACGAGCGCAACAAGGAGCGTTACCAGTTCCTGCGCTGGGGCCAGACCGCGTTCAACGAGTTCAAGGTCGTCCCGCCGGGCACCGGCATCGTGCACCAGGTCAACATCGAGTACCTGGCCCGCACGATCATGGAACGCAACGGGCAGGCGTACCCGGACACCGTCGTCGGCACCGACTCGCACACCACCATGGTCAACGGCCTGGGTGTGCTGGGCTGGGGCGTCGGCGGCATCGAGGCCGAGGCCGCGATGCTCGGCCAGCCGGTCAGCATGCTGATCCCCCGGGTCGTCGGCTTCAAGCTCTCCGGCGAGATGCCGGCCGGCACGACCGCCACCGACCTGGTGCTGACCATCACCGAGATGCTGCGCAAGCACGGTGTGGTCGGCAAGTTCGTCGAGTTCTACGGCCCCGGCGTGAGCGCCGTGCCGCTGGCCAACCGGGCCACCATCGGCAACATGTCCCCGGAGTACGGCTCCACCGTGGCGATCTTCCCGATCGACGCCGAGACCGTCCGCTACCTGGAGCTGACCGGCCGCGACGCCGCGCAGGTCGCGCTCGTCGAGGCGTACGCCAAGGAGCAGGGCCTCTGGCACGACCCGGCCGCCGAGCCGGTCTACTCGGAGCGCCTGGAGCTGGACCTCGGCACCATCGAGCCGTCGCTCGCCGGCCCGAAGCGCCCGCAGGACCGGGTGCCGCTGGGCAGCGCGAAGACGCTGTTCCGCTCGGCGCTCACCGACTACGTCGCCGACGACTCCGACGTCGAGCGGGACCTCAAGCCGAGCGTGGCCCGCGAGGAGCTGCCGCGCGGCGCGAACGGCCCGGCCGACGAGGCCAGCGCCGAGTCGTTCCCGGCCAGCGACCCGCCGGCCAACGAGTTCAGCGACCCGGCCGACGAGCCGCGCGACCTGGAGACCGCCGCCGCCGGGGCGGGTGGCCGGGCCACCAACCCGGTCCGGGTCACCGGCAGCGACGGTGTGGAGTACGAGCTGGACCACGGCGCCGTGGTGATCGCCGCGATCACCTCCTGCACCAACACGTCCAACCCGCAGGTGATGATCGGTGCGGCGCTGCTGGCCCGCAACGCCGTCGAGAAGGGCCTGACCCGCAAGCCGTGGGTCAAGACCACCCTGGCGCCCGGCTCGAAGGTCGTCATGGACTACTACGAGCGCGCCGGCCTCACCCCGTACCTGGACAAGCTCGGCTTCAACCTGGTCGGCTACGGCTGCACCACCTGCATCGGCAACTCGGGCCCGCTGCCCGAGGAGGTGTCCGCCGCCGTCAACGAGCACGACCTGTCAGTGGTCTCGGTGCTCTCCGGCAACCGCAACTTCGAGGGCCGGATCAACCCGGACGTCAAGATGAACTACCTGGCGTCCCCGCCGCTGGTGGTCGCGTACGCCCTCGCCGGCACGATGGACATCGACCTGGCCAACGAGCCGATCGGTGAGGACAGCGAGGGCAACCCGGTCTACCTGCGCGAGATCTGGCCGAACAGCGCCGAGATCCAGGACGTCATCGCCCAGGCGATCGGCGCGACCGGGTTCAGCGCCGCGTACGCCGACGTGTTCGCCGGCGACGAGCGGTGGCAGTCGTTGCCGACCCCGACCGGTGACACCTTCGCCTGGGAGAACGACTCCACCTACGTGCGCAAGCCCCCGTACTTCGAGGGCATGCGGCAGGAGCCGAGCCCGGTCGTCGACATCACCGACGCGCGGGTGCTGGCCAAGCTGGGTGACTCGGTGACCACCGACCACATCTCGCCGGCCGGCGCGATCAAGGTCGACTCCCCCGCCGGTAAGTACCTCGCCGAGCACGGCGTGCCGCGCCACGAGTTCAACTCGTACGGCTCCCGCCGGGGCAACCACGAGGTGATGATCCGGGGCACGTTCGCCAACATCCGGCTGCGCAACCAGCTGGTGCCCGGGGTGGAGGGCGGCTTCACCGTCAACCACCTCACCGGCGAGCAGACCTCGATCTACGACGCCTCGATGGCCTACCAGGAGGCCGGCGTCCCGCTGGTCATCCTGGCCGGCAAGGAGTACGGGTCGGGCTCGTCGCGGGACTGGGCGGCCAAGGGCACGATGCTGCTGGGCGTCCGAGCGGTCATCGCCGAGTCGTACGAGCGGATCCACCGCTCCAACCTGATCGGCATGGGCGTGCTGCCGTTGCAGTTCCCGGTGGACGTCACCGCCGAGTCGCTGGGGCTCACCGGCACGGAGACGTTCACCATCACCGGCGTGACCGCGCTCAACGACGGCGAGACCCCGCGCACCGTGCACGTCAGCACGGACACCGGCGTGGAGTTCGACGCCGTGGTGCGGATCGACACCCCCGGTGAGGCGGACTACTACCGGCACGGCGGCATCCTGCAGTACGTGCTGCGCCGCATGATCGCCAACTGACGTACCGACGTCACCGGGCTCCCTCCCCGCTCCGGCGGGGAGGGAGCCCGCGTCGTTTCCGGCTGCGCCGTGGTTGGCGGGGACCTGCTCGTCTAGCGGAGCCTGAGTGCGACAGCGCGGGCCTCCTCGTCGGTCAGGGGCAGGAACCAGAGGAAGCGGCGGACGATGGCGACCGGATCGGGGCCGCCCGGCTGGCCGCGCAGGTCGCGGATCGCCCGGCGGGTGATCCGGGAGAACTCGGGGATCAGGGTCGCGCGGCGAGCGGCGTCCGTGGGGGTCGCTCGCAACGCGGGGCAGGGCCAGTCGTGACCGCAGGCGTCACACGTCCAGAGTGGGCCGTCGGCGGTGTGCGCGGCCGGCGGGCCGCACCGGGGCCGCCAGCGTGATTCGGGTACGACGTTCGCCGCGCGGCCCGGGCCACGGTACGGAGGGTGCCGAGGCCCGGTCGGTCCGGCGCTGGTCGTACGGGGCGGGACCGGTCGACTGCCGGGCCGATGGGGACCGTTGCAGGGTTTGTCGTCGGGCATCCCGTGCTTCCTCTCGATGCTGTCTACACAGCACCCTGCCGAGGGTTGCCAACCGATCACACCGCGTATGACTATTACCCTCCAACGTCTGGAACGTTCTGAGGGGTCTGAGGATGAATCGAGCCGTACAGGCGGCGATGGCCGAGAGAGGCCACACAGCCGACAGCCTCGCTGCTCAGGTCGGCGTCGATCCGAAGACGGCGGCGAAGTGGGCGAGCACGGGACGAATTCCTCAGACGCGTCATCGCGCGCGGGTGGCCGAGCTGCTCGGTCGGAACGTCGACGAGCTGTGGCCCGACGCGCTGAAGCGGCGTACGCCCGCCTGGTTCCGCCCCTGGGCCGAGATCGAGCGCGAGGCGCTGTCACTGCGATCGTTCCAGCTCACATGGATTCCGGGGCTTCTACAGACCAAGGCGTACGCGTTGGCGACGCTGGTCGGTGAGGCGCTGACGCCGGCCGAGGCCGACGATCTCGCCGAGGCACGACTGAGTCGACAGGCCGTCCTGCGCCGGGAACGCCCGCCGCTGCTCGTCGCGGTCCTCGACGAGGCAATCCTGCGGCGCACCCTCGACGGCGACCGGGCCCTGATGCGGGAGCAGTGCGAGCGGCTGGCCGAGCAGGCCGCCCTGCCGAACGTGTCGGTCTTCGTCGTGCCCGCCGACGTCGGCATGTACCCGGGCCTCGGCGGCCCGTTCACAGTGGCCGAGATGCCGGACGGCGCGCGGGTCGCGCACGTCGACAGCCAGGCGCAGGCGCAGCTCATCGACAAGGTTGCCGACGTTGCTACGCTCGACCGACGGTGGGAACGCATCCGGGACAGCGCCCTGTCGCGGGCGCAGTCCCTCAACCTCATCAGGGAAGCGGCAGCCTCATGGACCTGACCGGCGCTCGGTGGCGCAAGAGCAGCAAGAGTGGCAACAACGGCGGCGACTGTGTCGAGGTCGCCGACAACCTCGCGGGCGTCATCGGCGTACGCGACTCCAAGGACCCGGCCGGTCCGGCGCTCGCCTTCGACCCGGCGGCCTGGTCCCGATTCCTGGAGATGGCCAAGCGCGGCTGAACCCCTGAGCTTCACCGTGCCGCCCCTCTAGGGTGCGAGTTCGGCCGCCCGGTCCAGCAGCGCCCGGCGCTCGACCGCCGAGCCCACCATGGCCGCCGCCTCCCGGAACAGCGCGGCGGCTCCACGTCGGTCCCCCTGCCGGGCCACCAGGTCGGCCTGCACCGCCACGGCCAGCGGGTGGCCGTCCAGACCGCCGCCGGCCCGCGCCGCGTCGAGCAGCGCGAGCCCGACCGCCGGCCCGTACGCGTAGCCGTGCGCCACCGCCCGGTTGAGCGCGATCACCGGCGACCGCTGGAGGTTGCTCAGCGCGTCGTACGCCCGCGCGATCGTCGGCCAGTCGGTGGCCCCGGCGTCGGCCGCGGTGGCGTGGCACGCCGCGATGCGGGCCTGCCACGCGTACACCCCGTCGTGGCGTACCCGATCGAGGGCGGCCAGGCCCTCGGCGATGGCGGCGCGGTCCCACCGGGCCCGGTCCTGCCTGTCGAGGGTGAGCAGGTTGCCGGCGGCGTCGCGGCGGGCGTCCCGACGGGAGTGCTGCAACAGCACCAACGCCAGCAGCGCGGCCACCTCGGACTGCTCGGGCATCAGCCGGTCGAGCAGCCGGGCCAGCCGGACCGCCTCGGCGGCGAACACCGGCTCGCCGTCGTTGACGTAGCCCCTGGTGAACAGCAGGTACACCACGGCGAGGACGCCGGGTAGCCGCTCGGTCAGCGCCGGTCCGCTGGGCACCCGGTACGGGATGCCCGCCTGCGCGATGCGGGTGCGGGCGCGGGTCAGCCGGCGGGTCATCGTCGACTCGCTGACCAACAGCAGACGGGCGATGTCGGCGGTCGGCACACCGCAGACGGTGCGTAGCGTCAACGCCACCCGGGCCTCCAGCGCGAGCGCCGGGTGGCAGCAGGTGAAGACGAGCCGCAGCCGGTCGTCCACCACGTCCGGCGGCGCCTCCGGCTCGCCCGTGCCGGCCGGCGTGAGCACCGCCAGGTCGTGCAGCTTGCGACGCTCGACGGTGGCTCGGCGCAGCACGTCGACAGCCCGGTTACGGGCCACCGTCAGCAGCCAGCCGCCCGGGTTGGCCGGCACCCCGTCGGCGGGCCACCGCTCCAGGGCCACTGTCAACGCCTCCTGGGCGCAGTCCTCGGCCAACGCCCAGTCCCCGGTCACCCGGATCAGGGTCGCGACCATCCGGGGGTACGCCTCGACGCCGGCCGCCGCGACGGCTCGCGCGGCCACGGCCGCCGGGTCGTCGGGAGACCGGTCACCGGGGCGGAGCGCGCCGGCCGACGCGCGGGTGTGCGTCGGCCGGCGTTGCGAGGTGGACACGCCGTCAGTCGGGCAGGTCCGCGAACGGGCGCAGCTCGATCCGGCCCTCCCGGGCCATCGGGTGGGTCCGCGCGACCTCGATCGCCTCGTCCAGGTCGGCGCAGTCGAGCAGGTCGAAGCCGACGATCACCTCGGTGGTCTCCGCGAACGGCCCCTCCGAGACGAGCAGCGCGCCGTCCCGGACCCGGACGGTGGTGGCCGCGCTGGTCGGCGCGAGCGCGTCGCCGGTCAGGCGGCGTCCCCGGGCGTCGTTCTCCGCCACCCACTTGTGGATGTCGGGCAGCTCGGTGGGGTCGGTGTCCGGCTCGGTGTCACTGCACACGAACATCATGTACTTCATCTGGTGCTCCCTGATCTTCTCGGAGTGTCACCAGCATGACGATCGGCGCAGGCCGTTCCGGACACCTCCCCCGAAAAACCTCGGTCAGTCTCCGCTGGCGGCGCGGCGGCGCGCCTCGCGGGTCTTCATGGCGTGCTCCATCAACGTGACGAGCACCTCCTTGCTGGACTCCCGCTTGCGGGCGTC
This sequence comes from Micromonospora sp. WMMD1120, assembly GCF_029626235.1. Lineage (NCBI taxonomy): Bacteria > Bacillati > Actinomycetota > Actinomycetes > Micromonosporales > Micromonosporaceae > Micromonospora > Micromonospora sp. WMMD1120. The sequence goes on from NZ_JARUBO010000005.1 coordinate 7,082,638, forward strand.
GCAGAGCAGCACCGGCACCCCCGGGTCCAGGTTCAGCGCGGCCTGCACCTCGTCGAGCCGGTACTTCCGGGCGCCCTCGAAGCAGTTCACCGCGACCACGAACGGCGTGCCCCGGCCCTCGAAGTAGTCGATCGACGGGAAGCAGTCGGCGAGCCTGCGGGTGTCGGCCAGCACCACGGCGCCGATCGCGCCGAGGGCCAGCTCGTCCCAGACGAACCAGAACCGGTCCTGACCCGGCGTACCGAACAGGTACAGCACCAGGTCCTCGCTGATGGTGATCCGACCGAAGTCCATGGCCACCGTGGTGGTGGTCTTGCCCTCCACGCCGGACAGGTCGTCGATGCCGACCCCCGATTCGGTCAACACCTCCTCGGTGCGCAGCGGCCGGGTCTCGCTGACCGCGCCGACCATGGTCGTCTTGCCCACGCCGAAGCCGCCGGCGACCAGGATCTTGATCGCGGTGGGCAGTGGGGTCGCTCCCGCCGGCCGGTCAGAGTGCCCGTAGTCCATTGATTACCGCCTCGAAGATGCTGTTGTCGGGAAGACCGGCCGTGGTCTGCGGCTCGCGGACCTGCACCAGGCTGCGGGCCGCCAGGTCGCCAAGGAGCACCCGGATGGTGCCCACCGGCAGGTCGAGATGGGCGGCGATCTCGGCGACGGACTGTATGCGCTGACACAGCCCGACGATCGCCACATGCTCCGGACCGATGCCGACCTCCGGCGTGACCTCAGCGCGGGTCGCGGTGACCAGGGAGATCAGATCGAACGTGCCGGTGACCGGTCGGGCCCTACCGCGGGTCACCGCGTACGGGCGCACGACCGGACCCGCATGGTCATCCACCCACTGGTGGTCTGCGGACTCCCCCTGGACCGTCATCGCCGCTACCTCTCGCCGGCCGGTTGCTCTGTGCGGGACGGGGACGCGACGTACTTGCCGACGCGGGTCACCAGCATCGCCATCTCGTAGGCGATGAGGCCGACGTCCGCGTCCTCGCTGGCCAGGACGGCCAGGCAGGCGTTGCGACCGGCCGCGGTGACGAACAGGAACGACGACTGCATCTCGATGATGGTCTGCTGCACCTGCCCGCCGCCGAAGCGCTTGCCCGCGCCCCGGGCCAGGCTCTGGATGCCGGCCGCCATCGCTGCGAGGTGCTCGCCGTCGTCCCGGCTCAACCCCTGGGAGGAGGCCATCAACAGGCCATCGGTGGAGAGCGCGACCGCGTGCTCTGCCTGCTTCACCCGGCCTACCAGGTCATCCAGCAACCACGTCAGGTCGGCGCTCGAAGCCGTCTTCTGGGTCACTTCGTCGTCCTCTTCTCGCCCGGCTGTGCGCCGTGTTCGTCTGGGGCATGACCGTCACACGCGCGGCATCGCGTCGTCTGCGCTCGGTCAGGTGGCTTCTGGGTCCTCATCGCTCGACTCGGGTGTCGCCGCCGGAGCGCCGGCACCGCCGATCAGCCGGGCCGCGTCGGTACGACCGCGTCGGGTGCCGGTCTGGTAGGAGCTCATCATCCGGCGCACCTGCTCCGGTGGGCGTACGACGTCCTCGTCGTCCGCCTCGGACGGTGCCGGGTCGTCCCGCAGCTCCGGGACGATGTTCGCCTGGCGGACCCGGACGGGCAGGCCGGAGTCGGTCCGCCCGACCTCGGCTCGGGCGGGAACCGGGCCGCCGTCGGCGACGGTGGCCGGCGTGGCGCCGTTGTCCGCGGGTCGCGCGCGCTCGACGGCGGGCAGTCCGGTGGGCACCGTCGGGGCCTCCAGGGCTGGTTGACCGACGCCACGCCGGGCCCGGGTGGGCAGGTCGGGTGTCGCGGTGGCCGGTGTCGTGCGCTGCCGGGTGGGCAGCGCCGTCTCGTCGGTCGGTGTCGACGTGGTGGCGGTGTCGTCGGCGGCGGGTACCGCGGTGCTGACCGGAGCCGCCGTGTCCGGCGCGGTGGTCGTCGACGTGGCCAGCGCGAGGGGCGCGAGCACTGCGGGACGTGTGGTGTCGGCGGCGGGCGCCGATGGCGCGGGCAGGGCCGACTCGGTGCGGAAGGCGCCGGAGTCCTCCGGGGAGACGTCGGCCTCGGTGACCAGCTCCTGCGGGATCAGAACGACAGCGGTGGTGCCGCCGTACGCGGACTCCTTCAACCGGACCCGCACGCCGTGTCGCTCGGTCAGCCGGCTCACCACGTAGAGCCCGAGGCGCGTGGCGTTGGCCAGGTTCAGCTCGGACTGGTCGACGATCCGGTGGTTCGCGGCGGCCAGGTCCTCCTCGCTCATGCCGAGGCCGCGGTCCTCGATCTCGATGGCGAACCCGTTGGCCACCAGTTGGCCCCGGACCTCGACGGTGGTGTGCGGAGGGGAGAACGACAGCCCGTTCTCGATCAGCTCGGCGAGCAGGTGGATGACGTCACCGACCGCGCGGCCGGCGAGCGAGACCGGGCCGAGCGGCAGCACGTTGACCCGGGTGTAGTCCTCGACCTCGGCCACCGCGCCGCGCACCACGTCGACCATGGGGACGTTGCGTCGCCAGGCCCGACCGGGGGTGGAGCCGGAGAGCACGATCAGGTTCTCCGCGTTACGCCGCATCCGGGTGGCCAGGTGGTCGACCCGGAACAGGTCCTCCAGCTCCTCCGCGTCCTGTTCACGCCGCTCCATCGCGTCCAGCAGGGTGAGCTGGCGGTGCACCAGGGCCTGGGTGCGTCGGGCCAGGCTGAGGAAGACCTCGCGTACGTTGCGGCGCAGCTCGGCCTGCTCGACGGCGGTCCGGATGGCGGTCTCCTGGACCGCGTTGAAGGCCTTACCGACCTGGCCGATCTCGTCGGTGCCGAACTCCAGGGGTGGCGCCTCGGCGGCCACGTCGACCTCGTCGCCGCGACCGAGCCGCTCGACCACACCGGGCAGGCGCTCGTTCGCCAGCCGGAAGGCCGCGTCGCGCAGCCGCTCCAGCTGCCGGACCAGGGCGCGGGCCGTGGTGATGGAGACGATGATCGAGGCGATGACGGCGAGCAGGCCGAGGCCGGTGGCCAGCGCCAGCCGGACGACGACGCCGACGGCGACCGGCGTCGCCCGGTCGACCACGCCGTCGCCACCGGCCAGCACGACCTCGCTGATCTCGGTCAGCGCCGGAGCGGTGGTGTCGTTCCACTCGGTGGCGGTCACGGCGGGCCGGCCGGTGCCACCGCTCTGCATGACCTGGGTCTCCAGGCTGGTCAGCCTGGTGAAGGTCGCGCCCGCCGACATCGCCTCGTAGCGGCGCTGGTCGGCGGTGGGGAGCCGGACCAGCGCCGAGGCGGCGACGAACTGACGGGCGCCGATGATCCGGGTGAACTCCGCCCGCTCGGCGGGGGTGATCCGGCCGGCGGCCAGCACACCGGCCAGCAGCGCGTCCTCCTGGGACAGCAGCTCCCGGGCCCGGTTGAGGCTGATCAGCGCCGCGGTGTCCTCGGCGACCTGCTCGTCGTCGAGGTTGCCCAGCGCGTCGTACACCCGGTAGATCGCCTCGATGACGCCGGTGAAGGTCGCGATGGCTCCGGCCCGGTCGATGCTCCGCTCGTCGACCGCCGTACGGGTCTTGTCGAGGTTCTCCAGACCGGCGATGAGGGTTGTGATCCGCTGGTCGAGCGTGTCGCTGGCCAGCGCGCCGACCTGCCAGCTCTCGGTGGACTTCGTGAACGTCTCCGCCAGTTGGTCGGTCCGCTGCCGCGCCTCGGCCAGGGCGGCGCGCTGCGCGTCGTCGGGACGACCGAGGTAGGTCAGCGACGCCCGGCGTTCCAACTGCAACTGCAACAGCAACGGCTCGGTGGGATCGAAGACCTTCGAGTCCAGGGTCTGCACGCCGAGCAGGTTCACCCCGTCCCGGACGGTGACCCAGGCCGTGAAGCTCCAGAGCGCGACGAGAGAGACGAGAAGAGCAACGACCTTGGTACGCAGATTCGTACTGCGGGAACCCATTACACCGTCCCTGGCGCGGCCTGTGTGATTGGTCAGTCAGAATCGTGGTTTGCACGAATCGACCCCGGCGCACGCTAGCAGCGTCCGGAGTCAGGCTCAAGCGTCGCCGATCAGGAGACCGCCGTACGCGGCCGCGGGGCGGCCCCGGCCATGTCATTGACCAGATCCGGCTTGAGCTGCGCCAACTGTCGTACGGCGAGAATGGCGGCGCGGACGATCAGCGTGGGCATATAAAGATCTTTGTCATGCCACAGCGGAATGTGATCGTCGCGACTGTCCACTGTGTTCAGGTGGCGGTATCCGCGACTGATCGCCGCACGCACGCTGGGTCGGGATGGTCGATCGACACCCAGCAGCACGTGCAGGGCGTAGGCGGTCTCCTCCGTGGTGCCCGACCAGCGCCCCCACGTTCCGTCCGTACGCTGGGTGGCGACCACCCAGTCGACGGCCCGGTCCACCGCCGCCGCGCCCGCGCCCGCCGGGGCGTACCGGTCGAGCGCCGCGACGACGCAGGAGGTGGCGTAGTACGGCGACGCGTGCCAACGGTCCACCCAGGAGCCGTCCGGTTGCTGTTCGTCGCCGAGCCACCTGGCCAGCGCCGCCACCCGGCCGCCGTAGCGGCCGGCGCCCGCCGACGTGGCGCGGGCGTGCCAGCCGAGCGCCTCCAGCACGTGCGCGTTCGTGGTGACCGAGCGCCCGTCCTCCCCCTGCCAGGTGCAGAAGTGACTGCCGAGGTCGAAGCCGAGCAGACTCACCGGGTCCACCGGGTGACCGAGGCGGGCGAGCGCGTAGAGAGCGGCAGAGCTGGTGTCCGCGTCGGCCGGGAGGCCCGGACCCGTCGACGCGCCCTCCGGCCCGAGCGCGGCGGCCAGCTCGGCGACGAGCTTCGGCGCGGGCCGCACCGGCACGCCGACCCGGGCCAGGGAGCTCAGCGCCCAGGCCCGCTCGAAGACGGTGATCGGCGTACAGCAGGGCACCGGCCCGTCGAGGAGCCCGACGGCCGCCTCCAGGTAGGCCAGCGCGGACGGATCGGCGCCGGGCAGCCCCGGGTCGCCGATCCACGCGGCGGTGGCCGCCGGAGAGGCGCCCACGGCCCCGGCGACCAGGGAGACACCAGCGTGGCGGCGTGCGACCGGCCCGAGCACCTCGAAGGCGTGCAGCAGCTTCTGCGGCACCGGGCGGCCGGTACGCGCCAACGCCTGCACGGCGTCGAGCCGCCGCCGGTCCACAGTGGGCAGGCCGCGGAGCCCGTCGACGAACCCCCGACCGGCGGTCGCCGCGAGGGCGGCGAGGTGGTCGTCGACCCGCTGCGCCAGCGCCGCCACGATGAGGTCGGCCGCCGGTGTGTCGGGCAACGGCGTACCCCGTCCGAGCCGGTCGGCGAGCAGGCGGAGCCCTCGGCTCGCCGCGGCGGCAAGCTCGGGCGCGGCCGCCTCCGGCGCGGCCCGCAGGGCGGTGAGCAACGCCTCCACCGCGCTCACCGTCGGCACCACTGCGTAACCGCCGACGCCACCCCACCCACCATCGTCGCGCTGCTCGTCGAGCAGGTACCGCAGCCGCCGGTCGTGCCCGGTGAGCCACGGCGCGTCGGCGACGAGCCGGGCGGTCTCGTACACCGACGGGCTGACCCGTCCCGCCGGTTCCAGCACCATCGCGGCGAGCAGTTCGCGGGCCGAGGCGGCCACCTCCGACTCACCACCGGACCCGGTAACGGTCGGCGACGTGGTCACAGCACCCCCCAGAAGTCGGTCGACCGGTAGAACCCGCTGCTGAACCCGATCTGCCGGGCCAGGTAGTCGGCCTGCACCGGACAGGTCGCCCGCAGCGGCTCCAGCAGCTCACGGGTGTGCGCCACCAGGTGCGCGACGCGGCGCTCGACGTCGGCCCGCTGGGGCACCAGCATCAGCGCGTTCAGGTCGCCCCAGCGCTTGTCGCGTTCGTATGTCGCGAGGTCGTTGACCAGGCGGAGAATCCGCTGCACCTGGTCGCTGGCCGCCACGAGCGCGTCCAGGTGGGCCAGTGTCGCCGGGTCGTCCGAGTAGACCCAGTGCACGACGTTGACCACCGTGCAGGCCAGGTTGGCCGCGTTGTCCAGGTATTCGTCGAGGGTGGGCAGCGCGCCGGTGGCCTGCTTCCAGTCCCACTCCCGCGCCATGGCGTCGAGCACCGCCCGCAACTCGTCGCGCCACACCTGCCCGTGGGACGCGTACGCCGGCACTGTCGCCAGCTCGTCGCGCAGTTCGGCGAGGAATCGGCCGAGCGAGTCGTCCTCCGCCGGCTCCCCGCCGTCCGCGACGGCGAGACACCGTGCGGTCAGCCGGTCGATCTCGGCACGGGTACGCGCCTCGTGGTCGACGAGCCAGTCGACGGCGAAGCCCCACAGCACGGCTCGGTTCGTCACCCGTAGCTGGTCGACGTCGCACCAGGGTGCGCCGAACGCGATGGCCATCGCGACGTTGCCGAACAGCGCCGGGTCGAAGGGGGACGCCGGAAAGAGATCGGGGTACGCCGCGGCGCGTTTGGCGAGGTCACGTTGGCCCTTCGCGGCGAGGGCGCAGATCCGGCCCTGTTCGGCGGCCAGCGCCATCTGGTCGCCGCCGGTGATCGGCGGCGACGCGTGCCCAGCGGTCATGCGGAGACGCTCCGCGTCGGTCGCAGCGTCACCTCGACACGCTCCAGCGGACGGAGCGCGGCGGCCACCTTGATACCGGGCACCGCCTGCCGTCGCAGCCGGAACCGGAACCGGCTCAGGACGGTGGCCACGATCAGCATCGCTTCCAGGTAGAAGAGGTGCATCCCGATGCACTGGTGCGGACCGCCACCGAAGGGGAAGTGCGCGTACCGGTGCCGGTTGCGGACCTGCTCGGGTGCGAAGCGGTCCGGGTCGAAGACCTCGGGTCGGTCCCAGAACGCCGACATCCGGTGGGTGATCAGCGGGCTGACCACGAGAGTCGCGCCCGCCTCGATACGGACACCGCCGATCACGTCGGCCGCCACCGCCCGGCGCGGGAACAGCCAGCCGATCGGGTAGAGCCGCAGCAGCTCGTCGAGCACCTGTCGGGTGTACCTCAGCTCGCGCAGGTGCTCGCGTCGCACCGGCGCGTCGCCGACCACCCTGTCGATCTCCTCGTACAGCCGCTCGGCGATGTGCTCGTCCTGGGCGATGTGCGGCCAGAGCCAGGTGAGCACGCTGATCGTGGTCTCGGTGGTGGTGGCGACCATGGAGACGGTGTCGTCGCGGACCTGCCGCTCGTCGAGCCGGCCGCCGGCCTCGGTGCGGCCCCGCCAGAGGGTGGCGATGATGTCGTCACCGTCGGTCTCGGCCGTCGTCCTGGCGGCCCGGACGATCGGGAGGACCGTGTCGTCGATGAGCTTGACGGCGTCGCGGAACGCGCGGTCGCCGGGCATCGGCATGGACAGCGGCGCCCACGGCACCATCAGCCGCGGCATCACCGACCAGGCGATCGCGTCCTGGGCCTCCATGATGCGCATGGCCTGCGGCACCGAGATCCGGTCGGCGAAGAAGACCCGCATGATCGCCGAGCAGACGACCCTGGCCTGCACGGTGCCCATGTCCACCGGCTGACCGGTGCGGGCCGGCTCGTCCAGCTCGTCGACGGCCTCCTCGATCGCCTCGGCCAGCCGGTCGACGAGCGAGTCCACGCGCCGGGCGGTGAACAGCGGCTGGAGCACGTACCGGCTGTTCTTCCAGTAGTCGCCGTCACTGAGGATGCCGTCACCGAACAGCCGCTTCAGCGGACGCCACTGGAGACCGTCGCCGGCCCGGACGTAGTTGTCGGACTTCTCGCGCAGCACCTGTTGCAGGTGCTCGGGTCGGGTGACCAGGTAGGGCCGGAACGCCCCGAGGCTGAGCTTCACCACCTCGCCCCGGGACCGCTCGCCCAGATCGACGAGGGTGCGGGCGGGATCGCGGAACAGGTGGGGCACCACGTGGCGAAGCGGGATCGCGCCCGCCCGTCGCGGCTGGACCGGCACTGTCGGAGGCGCTGCCACGGGATCTGACTCTCCCTTTGTGAACACTCGTTGTCGCGAGACGACTATGCGGAGTGAGGTATTCGTGGAGCATGCCATCGCCTGCCCGCGTTCCTCTAGCCGCCGAAAGCGAAATTTTCACGCGCAACGAGCGCAGCACAACAGAGTTCGATCTACGGGAAGTGCGCATACCACAGATCCCGCAGGTAGCGGTGGCATTGATCACCAGTCGGCCTGACGGGCGGCCAATAGTGATGAACATCACTGTCAGCTCCGGTGGCGAGTCGGTCCAGCCGTCCGACTCGCCCGACCCGTGGAACGACCGAATCCGGGCGACGCCCGACGCCCTGTGCCAGGCTCGGTGACATGGACGACAAGACCATCCTGAACCGGATCTCCGAGTTGGTCGACGAGGAGCACAAGCTGCGCGCCGAGGCCCAGGCGCACGAGTCGGGCACCGCTGGCGAGGCCAGCGAGCGACTGCGGGCCCTGGAGGAGTCCCTCGACCAGTGCTGGGACCTGCTGCGCCGCCGACGGGCCGCCCGGGACACCCACGGCGACCCGGACGCCCAGGGCGAACGCCCCAAGCCAGAGGTCGAGCGCTACCTGCAATGACCGGTACGGCGGGTCGGGCGGTCATCCCGCCCGACCCGTCCGATCAGCGAAAGCCCGCCTCGCGCAGCAACTCCCCCGTCAACGCGGCGGGGTCGACCTGCTCGGCCGGCAGACCGCGGGCCGCGAACCAGGTGCCCACCACCCGCACGTCGCGAGCCAGGAACTCCGGCCCCTGCGGGTTGGCCACCACGTCGACCACCTGCGGCAGGTCGATCACGACCAGCCGCCCCCGGTGCACGAGGAGGTTGTACGGCGACAGGTCACCGTGGGCGTACCCGGCCCGCGCCAGCACCCGCAGCGCCTCCACCAACTGGCCCCACAGGTCGCGCAACTCGCGCCGGCCGGGTCGTAGCTGGGCCAGCCGGGGCGCCGCCTGCCCGGACTCGGCGTCACCGACGAACTCCAGCATCAACTCGGTGCCGCGCAACTGCACCGGGTACGGCACGGCGATCCGGTCCTGCCCGGCGCCGATCTCCCAGAGTCGGGCCAGGGCCGCGAACTCGGCGGCCGCCCACTGCCCCGCGATCATCTGCCGGCCGAACGCCGTCCGACCCGCCATCGCCCGGTTCTCCCGGGACCGGCGTACGCGACGGCCCTCAAGGTAGCCGGCGTCCCTGTGGAACAGCCGGTGCTCGGAGTCGCGGTACCGCTTGACCGCCAGCAGACAGGACCGGTCGCTGTCAGGCACCGCCCGACGGACCAGGTGGACGTCCGCCTCCTTGCCGGTCTTCAGCACACCCAGTTCGGTGTCCTTGGCGGCCAACTCGGTGACCAGCCAGGCCGGATGTGGTTCGGGCCCGTGCACGGCGTCGTCCCAGGACGACCAGCGCTCGCCGGTGTCCGGGTCGGGCTCGCTGTCCGGGTCCGTGGGCGGCTCGCCGGGCCGCCCACGCTTCAGAAACTGTGGTTCGTCGTCGTCGAAGCGGCGCTTGCCGCGGCTCCGGCGCTCCAGCGCCGGGAGGTCATGATCGCGCACTGTGGTGAGGTTCCCTTGGTCGAGGCTGAGGTGGGCAGGTGGAAGCGACCTGCGAAGACGGTCATGACCGACCCCCTCTCCTCGACCGGGCGCGCCCGGGGTGCACCATGCGCGGACAATGCTCGCCGTCGCACCACGCGTGGTCAACCGAATTACCGCCGAGAGCGCGTCACCGGCCCGCCGGGAGGCGCGGTGCGCACGTCAGCGGGCGAGCACGGTGGCGACAGCGGCGATCAACCCGTCCGCGGTACGGCTCGGCGCGAACCGGACGTCGGACCAGGTCCGCCCACGGTGCAGCCACACGCTGGGCAACCCGACCGCCGCGGCGCCACCGATGTCCGCCTCCGGGCTGTCACCGACCACCCATGCGCCGCGCAGCGGCATCCGGACCCGTTGGGCGGCGAGCGCGAAGATCCGTGGGTTGGGTTTGCTGACGCCGGCCTCCTCGGAGATCACCCAGTCCGCGACGTACTGGTCCAGCCCGGTGCGACGGATCTTGGCGTCCTCGACGCGTACCGTGCCGTTGCAGACCACCACCGGCACCCAGCCGGCGTCGTCGGCGATCCGCAGCGCGCAGGCGGTCAGCGAGTCGAGCCGGGTCTGCGCCACCACCCCGTCGTGCAGCTCCTCCACCAGGTCGATCGAGGGGACGCGCAGCTCGTAGCGGTCCCGGATGGCGTCCGCGAGATCCCAACGGTCGGTCAGTCCGTCGGCGTCGATCGAGACCAACCAGTCGATGTCGGTGAACGGCGCGCCGATGCTGTCCAGGAAGCGCTCACCCCAGCGGCGGAACGCCCCGGCCCGATCCAGCAGGGTGTTGTCCAGGTCCAGGAGGAGCAGTGGCACTCGGGCACCCTACGGGACCGACGTGTCCGCCAACAGAGCCGGCGGGTTTCCACCGCACGACGTGCTCACCCGGACATCGACACCCGGGGGCCGCCCTGGTCGGGAAGTCGATCGGCGAGCATCGAATGGGCCGCCCGGGTGGCCGCGAGCACGGCCGGTTCCAGCGTCGCCACGACCACCTCCGTGCCGTCGTCCGCCCCGCGGGCGAGCGGCCGGCCCTCCGGGTCGTAGACCGCCGCGCCGCCGTTGAAACGCCACGGGTCGTCGCCACCGACCGCGTTGGCGAAGACCACGAACATCGTGTTGTCCAGGGCCCGCGCGGCGTAGTAGAGGTCCCGGCGGTGCGCCGAGCCGGCCAGGTAACCGCTGGGACAGAGATAGCCGTGCGCGCCGTCGAGGGCGGCGGCCCGCCCGTGCTCCGGGAAGCACCCGTCGTAGCAGATGCCGAGCCCGAGCCGCCAGTCGTCGACGAGCAGCGTCGCGCCCCGGTCGCCGGCGCTGAACAGCTCGGCCTCGTCACCCCAGAGCTGCTGCTTGTCGTACCCCACCCGGACCGCGCCGACGCGGTCGACCAGCAGCGCGGCGATGGTCGGCCGACCGTCCGGGTGCCGGACCGCGGCGCCGACCACGACGGTGACGCCGGCCTCGCGGGCGGCGGCGCGCAGCGGGTCCAACCGGGTGTCCGCGACCACGCCGGCCGGGTCGGCCGCGACGTGGGTGCCGACCGGGTCGGCGGCGAGGGTCGGCGGATGGTACGCGCAGAGGAACAACTCCGGCAGTACGGCCACCCGGGCACCGCGCGCACCGGCCTGGCGGACGAGGTCGGCGGCGAGGACCGCGTTGCCGGCGACGTCCCCCGGCACGGGTGTGGCCTGGATGGCGGCCACTGTCAGCGGGGCGGCGGGCACGGTGCGGGGCGGGGTCACATGGCGATCGTAGGAGACCGACTACCAAGCCGTACGTACGGTTTGCGTGCCTCGGGGTGACCTGCGACGATCGACGCGTGCCCAGAGTAAGCCAGGACCAGCTCGACGCGCGTCGGCAGGAGATCCTCGCCGCCGCCCGGGCGTGTTTCGCCCGGCTCGGCTACGAGGGTGCGACGGTGCGCCGCCTGGAGGAGGCCACCGGCCTGTCCCGTGGCGCGATCTTCCACCACTTCCGCGACAAGGACTCGCTCTTCCTGGCCGTCGCCGAGGACGACGCCGCGGCCATGGTCGAGACGGTGGCCCGCAACGGCCTGGTGCAGGTGATGCGCGACCTGCTCGCCCGCGCCGTCTCCCCGGACACCACCGGCTGGCTCGGCAGCCAACTGGAGGTGTCCCGCCGCCTGCGCACCGACCCGGCGTTCGCCCAGCGCTGGGCGGAGCGGTCCGCCGCGATCGCCGAGGCGACCCGGGACCGACTGGCCCGGCAACGCGACGCCGGGGTGCTGCGCGAGGACGTACCCATCGACGTGCTGGCCCAGTTCCTGGAGCTGGCCTACGACGGCCTGGTGCTGCACCTGGCCATGGGTCGACCGGCCGGTGACCTGGGCCCGGTCCTCGACCTGGTCGAGGAGGCGGTCCGCCGGCACTGACCGGCCCGCGCTCTGTCGACCGTGGCGGGGCTGCTCCACAATGGGGCCGCCGATCCCTCCGGCGACAGGAGCAGTCGATGATCGTCCACGCCGCGTCCGGTGACACCTGGGGCATCTCCGGCCCGACCTTCATCCGGTACTACCTCGTGGCGGTCGCCGTGGTGGTGGCGATCGCCGTGTACCACCGGGTCCGTCCCGCCTCCGGCCAGAGTAACGCCCGCACCACCGAGCCACTCGGCCCCCAGCAGGTCGCCTACCTCAACGGTGGTCCCCGACTCGCCGTACACGCCGCGCTCGGCGGGCTGCGCGGCAGCGGCGCGATCGGCGTACGACCGGACCGGCGGCTCGCCACCGTCGGCGCCGCGCCCACCGGGCTCACCCCGCTGGACGAGGCCATCCACTGGGCCGCCCACCAGCACGCCCGGGTCGGGGACCTGCCGGACGACGGGCGCGTACGCACCGCGTTGGAGCAGATCCGCGACGGTCTGGAGCGGCGCGGGCTGCTGACCGACGAGGCGACGCGCGCGCGGGCCCGCCTCTGGTCCACCCTCCTGATCGCCCTGTGGGGCCTCGGTGCGGTGCGGCTGGTGGCCGGCCTGTTCAACGGCCGCCCGGTCGGCCACCTGCTGCTGACCCTGGTGCCACTGATGATCGTCGTCCTGGTGCTGCGCAGGGCGCCGGTGCTCACCCGCGCGGGTCGGGCCGCGCTGCGCGACGTGCGGCGCACGCACACCCATCTCGCGCCGGCCTCCGCGCCGTCCTACGCCACCTACGGGGCGGCCGGCGCCGCGATGGGCGTGGCCCTCTACGGCACCGCCTCGCTCTGGGCGCTCGACCCGGGCTTCGCCGAGCAGGCCGAGATCCAGCGCCAGGCGGCCTCGGGCAGCGGTTGGACCGGAGGGTCCGACGCGTCGTACGGCGGAGGCGGCTCGGACGGCGGTAGTTCCTGCGGCGGTGGCGGCGGATGCGGTGGTGGTGGCGGGGGGTGCGGCGGATGACCGGCCTGCACGGGGTCGGCATCGGCTGGCGTCCGGAGATCGCCGGGTTCGTGGCCGAGCTGCCCGGCCTGCGGTTCGTCGAGGTGGTGGCCGAGTCGGTGCCCGCCACCGGGCCGCTTCCGGCGGGTCTGGCACGGCTGCGCCAGCGCGGCGTGACAGTCGTACCGCACGGGGTGCGGCTCTCCCTCGGCGGCGCCGAGCCGGTCGACAGGGCCCGGGTCGCGCACCTGGCCACCGTCGCGCGACGCCTCGACGCCCCGCTGGTCAGCGAGCACATCGCCTTCGTCCGCGCGGGCGGCCTGGAGGCCGGGCACCTGCTGCCGCTGCCGCGCAGCCGGGAGGCGGTCGACGCGGTCTGCGCGAATGTGGCCCGGGCGCAGGCCGAGCTGCCGGTGCCGATCGCGCTGGAGCCGATCGCCGCGCTCGTCGACTGGCCCGACGACGAGCTGGACGAGGCGGACTTCCTCACCGAGATCCTCGACCGGACCGGGGCGCTGCTCCTGCTGGACATCGCCAACGTGCACGCCAACGCCCGCAACCGGGGCACCGATCCGCTCGCGCTGCTGGACCGCCTGCCGCTGGACCGGGTCGCGTACGTCCACGTGGCCGGTGGGGCGGAGCACGGCGGTATCTACCACGACACCCACACCGATCCGGTACCCCCGGCGGTGCTGGACCTGGTCGCCGCGCTCTGTGACCGGCGACGTCCACCGGCGCTGTTGCTGGAACGCGACGGCCACTACCCGCCGGCAGCCGAACTCCGCGCCGAGCTGGACGCGCTGGCCGCCGCCGCGGGTCTGGCGGCCGTCACGTGACCGACGGAGGGCTCGCCGCCCGGCAGGCCGCCCTTGTCGCGGCGCTCGTCGCCGGTGGTGCGCCGCCGCCGGGGTTCGCGCCGGCCCACCTGGCCGCCACCCGTGCGGCGCTGCTGCGCAAGCGGGCCGGCGAGGTGGCCCGGCACTGGCCGTTGCTCGCCGCCAGCCTCGGTGCCCGCTGGTCCACGACGTTCGCCGACTGGGCCGCCGGACGACCACCCGGTGGGTCGCTGCGCGACGGCTGGGACCTGGCCCGTGCGCTGCACGAGCGGCGGGCGCTCCCCCCGGCGGCGGCCGAGGAGCTGGCCCTCCGGGAGGCCCGCCAACGCTACGACGGGCTGCGGGCGCCACGTCCGCGCCGGCTGCCGGCGGTGGGCCGCGCCGGCGGCGCCGTCGCGGTGCAGATCGCCGGTCGGGTACGCCTGCTGCGCCCGGCCACGCGTCCGTCGGCGGCGCCCCCGGCTGGTGGCGACAGCGGGGTGGATGCGGCAGGATCGGCGTTATGGATCTCGGACTGACCGACCGCGTGTACGTGCTCACCGGCGCATCCCGTGGCCTGGGTTACGCGACCGCGCAGAGCCTGGTCGCCGACGGGGCACGGGTCGTCCTCTCGGCCCGGGACGCGGACGCCGTGGCCGCCGCCGCGCGACAACTCGGTGGTCCGGAACGGGCGCTCGGGCTGGCCGCCGACCTCGCCGACCCGGAGACCCCGGAGCAGTTGGTCGCCGCCGCCCGGGAACACTTCGGCCGGCTCGACGGCGCGTTGATCTCGGTCGGCGGGCCGCCGGCGGGCAACGCTGCGGCGATCAGCGACGAGCAGTGGCGGCTCTCCTTCGAGACCGTCTTCCTGGGCACGATCCGCGCCGTCCGCACCATCGCCGGAGTGCTCACCGAGGGCGGGGCGATCGGGTTGGTGCTCTCCACCTCGGCCCGTGGGCCGGTGCCCGGCCTCGGCATCTCCAACGGCCTGCGCCCCGGTCTGGTGGGCGCGGCGAAGGACATCGCCGACGACTACGGCCCGCGCGGGATCAGGGTGGTCGGGCTGCTGCCCGGCCGGATCCTCACCGACCGCAACCGGGACCTGTTCGCCGCCACCGGCGACCCCGAGCGCGCCCGCGCCGAGGCCGAGGCGACCATCCCGCTACGCCGCCTCGGCGACCCGGCCGAGTTCGGTCGGGTCGCCGCGTTCGTCCTCTCCCCCGCCGCGAGCTACCTGACCGGGATCACAGTGCCGGTCGACGGTGGCGCGCTGCGCGGGCTGTGACGACCGACCCGGGTCGCACCGCCGTCCGGCACCCGCGGCCCACCCGCGCCGAGCTGGCCGCCGCCGCCGACCGGACCATCCCCGACGTCCTCGCGCCGGGGCTCACGGTGCTCTTCGTCGGCATCAACCCGGGTCTCTGGTCGGCCGCGACCGGCTGGCACTTCGCCCGTCCCGGCAACCGGTTCTGGCCCGCGCTGCACCGGGGCGGCTTCACACAGCGGTTGCTGCACCCCAGCGAACAGGCCGACCTGCCGGCCCTGCGGCTCGGCATCACCAACATGGCGGAGCGGGCCAGCGCCCGCGCGGACGAGCTGAGCACCGAGGAGCTCCTCGCCGGGGCCGCGATCCTCACCGACAAGGTCGCCCGCTACCGGCCGCGCTGGGTGGCGGTGGTGGGGGTGACTGCGTACCGGATCGGTTTTCGCCGGCCGAAGGCCGCCTTCGGGCCGCAACCGGAGGCGGTGGCCGGCGCCCGGCTCTGGGTGCTGCCCAACACGAGCGGTCTGAACGCGCACTTCACCCCGGTCACGCTGGGGGCGGCGTTCGCGGAGTTGCGGGTCGCGGCGGGCCTGCCCGACCGCCGCGAACCCGTGCAGAGCTGACCACCGCCGCCGATCGGCGGATCAGGCGGCCAGCGCGGCGTCGAGCCGACGGGCCTCCCGCACCAGCCTGCTCGAGCCGCCGCGGGCCGCCACGTCGGCCAGCCCCGGCACCTCGATGCGTACGCCCGTCGCGCTGGCCGTCTCGGTTGCCAACGCGAGCAGGTCGGGGGTGCCCCGGGGCGCGTTCGGCCGGGACAGCAACGGCGGCAGCGCGGCGGCGAGGAGTCGCCACACGCTCAGCCGGGCGCCGGCCGCGACCGCGTCCCGCAGCGGTGTCACCGCCCGGGTCAGCGTCACCTGGTCGTCCGCCGCCAGCGCGCCCAACCGACCGCCCACGCCCGGGGCGTCCAGATCGCCGGCCGCCGCCAGCATCAGGAGGGCGTCGAGAGTGGCGACCCGGTCCGCCTCGAACCGGGCGCACAGCCCGTACGCCACGATCAGGTCGAGCGCCGGACCGCCGACGCCGGTGCCCTCGGCGAGCTGCGGCAGGACCGCGCCGAACCCGTCCGCGTCCTCCTGCGCGGCGCTGGCGAGACCGGGCAGCAGGCGGGCGGCGACCACACCCCGATGCCCCGGCAGCAGCGCCGGCCACAGGTCACTCCACTCGGAAGGTCCCTGCCCGATCGGGTGCACCGGCACGGTGAGCAGGCCGAGCGGGTCCGCGAAGCCCTCCGGCGGGGTCGTGGCGACGAGGGTACGCCGCTCGGGCAGGCGGTCGTAGGTGTAGTCGTACCCGTGACGACGCTCGCGCCGACCGACCGTGACCATCTCCTGCACGGGCGCGGGTAGGGCGTCCCCGCGCAGCCAGCCGGCCAGCTCGTTGCCGGCTGGCGTGCCCAGCGCCGCCGCGCGGGTCGCCAGGGCGTCGTCCACGCCGACGGGCAGCCGCAGCAGCGCCTGGGTGAGGTCCCACCGCCAGACCGGACCGCCGCCGAGGGCGGCCAGCCGCTCGTAGAGCGCCGCCGGGTCGACGGCCCCGGTGACGGACGTCGGGGCGGCCAGCAGCCCCGGGTCGTCCGAGCCGTCCATCCGCTGCCCGATCTCGGCGAGTCGGCACCCGTAGAGCCGCGTGAGCGGAGGCTGCTGGGGCGGCTCGACGCCCGACCGGCGGCGGAAGAGACGCTTGGTCCGGGGCGACGACTGGCCGAGGACGCGGGACCACTGCTCGTGCCGGTGCCCCGTCTCGCCCGGCGCGGCGGCGGCCCGCAGCACGCCGCCGAACAGGGCCGTCAGACTGGCCGCCCGGAGGTGGTCGTAATCCCCCACCTGCGCGCGTCGCAGCACCGGCCGCAGGGCGGCGGCCAGCCGGTCCGGCTCGCGGGTGGCCAACCGGACCAGCCCGTCGAGGACCCGCTCCAGCGTCAGCGCGGGCCACTGCCCACCGAGCAGACCGGAGACCTCCTCCACCAGCTCGTCCACATCGGTGATCGGCGGTGGCGCGAGCGCGGGCGGCGCCGGCGGGGGAAGCTCGTCGCCGGCCACCGCCGCCGTGACGGTGGCGGCCGGCCGGTGACCGTGGCGGTGCGCCAGCGCCAGCGCGCGGTCACGCAGGTCGGCGGAAGGTTGGGCGGCACCCGAGGCGAGGACCGCACCGATCTCGGCCGCCCGTTCGGGGTGCTGCCGGGCCAGCCGGTCCAACCAGGAGAGCTGGGCCCGCACCAGCGCCTTCTCCGGCCGACCCAGGACCACCCGTGCGGCGTCCACCACCGCGTCGAGCTCCAGCTCGCCGCCCGCGCCCCGCAGCGCCCGTTGCGCCAGGACCGCCACCGGCCCCGGCGCGTCGGCGAGCAGTCGCAGGTATCCGCTCGCCCGTGCCGTCACCTCCGCCGGAGTGGGCGCCAGCAGGTCGTGCAGGGCGAGGAACATCCGCAGCGCGCCGGGCCGGTCCCCACGCAGCAGCCGCCCGAGAACCCCGTCCAGCAACGCTGTCCGGTCGAGCCGCCCCTGCGCCGCCAGCGCGGCCAACGCCGGGGGCACCCCCTGACCCGCGCCGTTGAACATCGTGTCGAGGCCGATGCCGTCGACCTCGAAGAGCCGGGGCAGCAGCGGGTCCAGGAACGGGTCGGCGCGCAGCCGGTCGAGCAGCGGCCGCGGCCGGCTCTCGTAACGCGCCATCCACAGCGAGTGCGCCCAGCCGGCGACGAACGCGTCACCGGTCGGCGGCGGCGCGTTCTCCGCCACCAGCAGCCCGGCGACGAAGTGCCAACCGTCCCAGGCACGAGCGCGGGGCAGCCGCTCGGCCAGCCGGTACGCCAGGTCGGCCAACCAGGGCACTCCCCGCTGACGGGCCGCCGCGATCACCGGCTCGTGATCCGCGCCGCCCAGCCCGACCGCCCGCCGGCCGAGCAGTTCCGCCGTCTTCGTGGCGGTGCTCAGGGTGCCCACCGCCACCACCGCCAGGGTGGTCGCCTCCCGGCCCGCCCACCAGTAGTCCCGCCGCCGGCGGACGTGGGCGACGACCTCGTCGCCGAGCGCCCGCCGGGTCGGCTCGTCCAGCGGGTGCAGCAGCGACACCGCTGTGGACACGTCGCCGAGGGTCAGGCAGCGGAGGATGTCCGTCACGCCGTCACCTCCGCCGGCGCTCCCACCATGGAGACGGCGAGGGCGTGCCGACAGGGGCCGCGCTGCCCCCGGTGCTTCGCCCACCACCGGCAGGAGCAGGTGAAGGTGCCGTCGGGCAGCCGGCGCAACCGGTAGTCCTCGTCGCCACTGCGTACCGTGGCATGGTCCCCGTCGGTGCGGACCGCGCCCCGCTCCACGAGCGTGCGCGCGCCGATCAGGCGGGGGTTGTCCCGCTCGGCCCGGCCCGCGTCGTACGGCATGACCCGGTGGAAGTACGCGGCCTCGGCGACGTCGTAGCCGACCCGGCCGGCGGTGCCGAGCTGGGCCAGCGCGGCGCGGACCCGGTCGTCGGGCAGCCCGGCGGCGTCGGCGAGCGCGGCGACGTCGATCGTCGGGTCCCAGGAGAGCAGGGCGCCGATCAGCTCCGCGTCGTCGATCACCTCGTCACCGGCGAGCGCGAGCAGCGCGGCTCCCTCGCCGGAGAACCCCCGGTACGGCTCGGGTGAGAGTGTCACCGACAGTCGCAGCGAGCCGGTGTCGAGTTCCCACGTGCTCGGCAGGGCCGGCGAACCGGCACGCGCCGCCGGCCCGTACACCCGCAGGGTGTGGGCGTGCCGCAGCAGCCCGCGCAGCGCCGCGAGCCGGCCCGCGCCGGCCAGGCAGACGGCGCCCGGCGCCGGCCTGGAGGTCAACCGGAGGGTACGGCCGGCCGGGACCGCCCAGAGCACCGAACGGTCGCTCGCCCCGGGCAGACGGCGCAGGAACGTCGCCGCCTCGGCGGCCGGGATCTCGGCGCGTGGCTCGAACCCGGCGGTGAGCACGTGCACCTCGGCGAAGCCCCGCAACCAGCGACCCGGCAGCGGGACCTTCCGCTCCACCACGGCGCCGTCCATCGTGGAGACGGTGAGGTCGTCCGGGCCGACGGCCAGGTGCAACGGCTCGATCCCGCCCACCCGGGCGAGCGCCTCACGCAGTGGCGGATTGACGTCCACGTTCGTGGTGCCGTGCCCGACGACCGCACCGTCGAAGCCGGCCGGGCCCACGTCCATCCGGGCGTACACGCCGCAGCAGCCGGAGAAGGACTCGAAGCGCAGTCGGGCCCGGCTGCCGGTGACCACCGGATCGAGGCTCGCGGGGCTGACCGGCCGGTGGTAGCGGCTGCGGGCCACCTCGGCCACGGCGAGCAGGCCGGCCGCCGCGGCCGCCGGTGTGGTGAGGAAACCGGAGAAGAACCGCGGATTGGCCGTCGGTCCGCCACTGGTCTGCAGGTCCAGGCCGGCGTCGCGCAGGGCCGACGGCGCAAGGTATCGGTATGTCTGAACGGCGTTCACGGCGCACACCGTAGGGCAACCGACCGACATCCTGCGCTCACCAGCGACCGGCCGGCGTCGCCCCGACGTGTCAGTTCGCGGCGGCCGGCGGCAGCACCTCGTCGGCGCGGTAGGTGCCCAGCGGCATGACCACCGGTTCGGGGCCGGTCGCGTCGACCAGCGGGGTGGGCGAGTCGGCGACAGCGAACTGGGTCCGGTACAGCTCGGCGTAGAGACCGCCGACCGCGACCAACTCGTCGTGCCGGCCCCGCTCGACGATCCGCCCGCCGTCGAGCACCAGGATCTGGTCGGCGTCGCGGACCGTGGAGAGCCGGTGGGCGATGACCAGCGCGGTTCGCCCGGCGAGCGCCACCGCGAGCGCCCGTTGCACCGCCGCCTCGCTCTCCGAGTCGAGATGCGCGGTCGCCTCGTCGAGAATGACGATCGACGGGGCCTTCAGCAGCAGCCGGGCGATCGCGATGCGCTGCTTCTCGCCGCCGGAGAACCGGTAGCCGCGCTCTCCGACTGTGGTGTCCAGCCCATCGGGCAGCGACCGGACCAGGTCGGCGACCTGGGCGCCGGCCAGCGCCGCCCAGATCTCGTCGTCGGTGGCGTCCGGCTTGGCGTAGCGCAGGTTCTCGGCGATCGTCTCGTGGAACAGGTGCGAATCCTGGGTGACCACACCGATCTCGTCGCGCAGCGACGCCAGCGTCGCGTCGCGGACGTCCACCCCGCCGACCAGCACCTGCCCGTCGGTGACGTCGTAGATCCGCGGCAGCAGCATCGACAGCGTCGACTTACCGGCGCCGGACGGGCCGACCAGCGCGACCATCTGCCCCGGTTCGACGCTGAACGAGACGCCCCTGAGCACCGGCTCGTTGACCGTCCGGTCGAGCGTCGCGACCTCCTCCAGGGAGGCGAGGGAAACCTCGGCGGCGCTCGGGTAGCGGAACCGCACGTCGCGGAAGTCGACCCGGCCGGCGCCCCGGGGCACCGGCACCGCGTCGGGCTTCTCCACGATGCCCGGTTCGAGGTCGAGCACCTCGAAGACCCGGTCGAAGGAGACCAGCGCGCTCATCACGTCCACCCGGACGTTGGAGAGCGCGGTGAGCGGACCGTAGAGACGGGTGAGCAGCAACGCGAGCGTCACCACGGTGCCCGCGCTGACCCCGCCGGTCACCGCGAGCCAGCCGCCCAGGCCGTAGGTGAGAGCCTGCGCCAGCGAGGCGACCAGCAGCATCGCCACGAAGAACGTGCGCGAGTACATGGCGGACTGGATGCCGATGTCGCGGACCCGCTCGGCCCGTCCGGCGAACCGGCGGGCCTCGATGTCGGGCTGGCCGAAGAGCTTGACCAGCAGCGCCCCGGCGACGCCGAACCGCTCGGTCATCGTCGCGTTCATCTTGGCGTCGAGGTTGTACGCCTCGCGGGTGATGTCGGCCAGCCGGCGACCGACCCGCCGGGCCGGGATGATGAAGATCGGCAGCAGCACCAGCGACAGCGCGGTGATCTGCCAGGACAGGGTGAACATCACCGCAGCGGTGAGCACCAGCTGGATCACGTTGCTGACCACGCCGGACAGGGTCGAGGTGAACGCCCGCTGGGCGCCGAGCACGTCGTTGTTGAGCCTGCTGACCAGGGCGCCGGTCTGGGTACGGGTGAAGAACTGCAACGGCATCCGCTGCACGTGGTCGTAGACCCGGGTGCGCAGGTTGAGGATGATGCCCTCGCCGATGCGGGCCGAATACCACCGCTGGGCCAGGGAGAGCAGCGCGTCGGCGACCGCCAGCGCGGCGATGAACAGCGCCAGCCGCACCACGAGCTGGCCCGCCTCGGCGCCGCCGCGGTTGATCGCGTTGATCACGTCACCGGCGAGCACCGGGGTGGCCACGCCGATCATCGCGGCCAACACCACCGTCGCCAGGAAGACGACGATGTCCCGTCGGTAGGGCCGGGCGAACGCCACGATGCGGCGGGCCACGCCGCGCTTCAGGCGGTGGGTGGAGACCTCGTCGCGGTTGCGCATCGACCGGAGCATGCTCCACCCGGCCATGCCACCGCCGGACATCGGGTTGGACACCACTCACCTCCGGGTTGTCGGGCAGACCGCACCGTCAGGTCAATTCTCCCGACGACTGTGACAACCTTGGTCGTAACCCGGATCTTCCCGTGCGGTCCTTACCTATTCTCCCCGGCCAGCCAGGTCGCGCAGCCGGCGGGTCTGCGCCTCCCGCTCGGCACGCTGCTGGTCGGCGTGGGTCCGGCCGGCCGCGCCCGCGAGCAACGCCTTGATCTCCACCACCGCGTCCCGGGCCCCGGCGAGCAGGCCGGCGGTCAGATCCTGGACCGCGCCGTCCAGCTCGGCCGGCGGGACGACGAGGGTCGCCAACCCGATCCGGTCCGCCTCGGCGGCGTCCAGTCGGCGACCGGTCGCGCAGATCTCCAGGGCCCGCGCGTAACCGACCAGCTCGACGAGGCGCTTCGTGCCGGCCAGGTCGGGCACCAGGCCGAGGGTCACCTCGGCCATCGACAGCTTCGCGTCGGTCGAGAGCACGCGCAGGTCGCAGGCGAGCGCGAGCTGGAAGCCCGCGCCGATGGCGTGCCCCTGCACGGCCGCGACGGAGATGATGTCCGGCCGGTGCAGCCAGGTGAAGCCGGCCTGGAGCTCCGCGATGCGCTCGGCGCACTCCCGCTCGGGCAGGGCGGCCAGCTCGGCGAAGGAACCCGGGCCGGAGGCGCCGGCCACCGCGAGATCGAGGCCGGCGGAGAACGCGCGCCCCTCGCCACGGATCACGACCACACGCACGTCGCCGGGCAGCTCACGCGAGAAATCGCGCATCGCTCGCCACATCGCGGGCGTCTGGGCGTTGAGCACGTCGGGCCGGCACAACGTCACCGTGGCAACCGGCCCGTCGCAGGTCAGCCGAACCCCGGTCGCCTCGGTGGTCACCGGACGCCCCCGGGAGCGGCGCTGTTGGACGACGCTGAGTGGCGGGTCACGCCTTCTTGCGGCGTCGGGCGCCACCGCGCTGACGCAGCTGCACCCCGGACTCGGTGAGCACTCGGTGGATGAACCCGTAGGAACGGCCGGTCGAGGCCGCCAACGCGCGGATGCTCTCCCCCGAGGTGTACCGCTTTACCAGGTCCTTGGCGAGCGTCTGACGCTCGGCTCCGACGATCCGGCGACCCTTCTCAGTGCTGGTGGCTGTGCCAGTGGCTGCCATACTGTGTCCTCACGTCCCAGACTGTGCGGTTCGGATACGGTCCCACCTATTAGACCGCCTCGGACGATCATGCGCCAGATATCAACTCTTCGCCAACCGACACGCTATGCAATGTCAGCTTCCCGATAGAGTGATCCCGGCGATGGGGTCCGCCGCCGGGTCCGGACGGGCCACCGCCGGGTGCCGACCGCCGTCGGCGATCCGTACTCTTCAGTCGTGATCGACCTGGTGGGCACGGCGGCGGGCGCCCCCGTGGTGTTCGCCGCGGACAACGTGGCGGTCTACGTCCCGGTCTTCCGAGCCCTCGGCGTCGCCGACAGCGCGGTGTTCCTCCTGGTCTTCGTCCTGCTCATCGCCGTGTGGTGCGCCGTCGGCGCCTGGCTGGGCGGACACCCCCGGGTGGTCCGGCTGGTCGAGCGCGTCGGCCACCGGCTGGTGCCGGCGATCTTCGTCGGCATCGGAGTGCTCATCCTGGTCAGCTCCGGTGTGCTCGGCCGACTGGTCGACCTGCTCGGCTGAGCCCCCCGACCCGGTCAGGCCAGCTCGACCAGTTCGAGGAGGTCGTCGCTCCAGGCGTCCTCGTCGCCGTCGGGCAGCAGGATCGCGCGGTCCGGCTTGAGCGCCAGCACCGCGCCCGGGTCGTGGGTGACCAGGACGATAGCGCCCGGGTAGTTGGCGATGGCGTCGAGGACCTGCTCCCGGCTGACCGGGTCGAGGTTGTTCGTCGGCTCGTCGAGCAGCAGCACGTTGGCGCCGGAGCAGACCAGCGTGGAGAGGGCCAGCCGGGTCTTCTCGCCACCGGAGAGCACCCCGGCAGGCTTGTTGACGTCCTCGCCGGAGAAGAGGAACGCGCCCAGGATCTTGCGCAGTTCGGTGTCGGACTGCTCGATGGCGGCGGCGCGCATGTTCTCCAGCACCGTCCGCTCCACGTCGAGCGTCTCGTGCTCCTGGGCGTAGTAGCCCAGCCGCAGGCCGTGCCCGGCGTGCACCTCGCCGGTGTCGGGGCTGAGCAGCCCACCGAGCATCCGCAGCAGGGTCGTCTTGCCGGCGCCGTTGAGCCC
The DNA here is from genome assembly GCF_029626235.1 of Micromonospora sp. WMMD1120. Classification (NCBI taxonomy): domain Bacteria; kingdom Bacillati; phylum Actinomycetota; class Actinomycetes; order Micromonosporales; family Micromonosporaceae; genus Micromonospora; species Micromonospora sp. WMMD1120. Next base: position 7,106,416 of record NZ_JARUBO010000005.1, read on the forward strand.
GAGGATGGCCACCCGGGAGCCCCGGTCCACCGCCACGTTGACGTCGGTGAAGATTTCCAGCGACCCGTACGACTTGGACAGGCCGGTGGCGGTGAGCGGGGTCTTGCCGCACGGAGCCGGGCTGGGGAACCGCACCTTGGCCACCCGGTCGGCGACGCGCACCTCCTCCAGACCGGAGATCAGCTTCTCGGCGCGGCGGGCCATGTTCTGCGCGGCCACGGTCTTGGTCGCCTTGGCCCGCATCTTGTCGGCCTGCGCCATCAACGCGCCGGCCTTCTTCTCGGCGTTGGCGCGCTCCCGGCGGCGGCGACGCTCGTCGGTCTCGCGAGCCTCCAGATACGCCTTCCAGCCCAGGTTGTAGATGTCGACGACCGACCGGGTGGCGTCGAGGAACCAGACCTTGTTGACCACCGACTCCAGCAGCGCGCCGTCGTGGGAGATCACGATCAGCCCACCCTTGTGGTTGGCGAGGAAGCCGCGCAGCCAGGTGATCGAGTCGGCGTCGAGGTGGTTCGTCGGCTCGTCGAGCAGCAGGATGCCGCCGCCGTTCTCGCCCGCGTCGCGGAACAGGATGCGGGCCAGCTCGATGCGCCGCCGCTGACCGCCGGAGAGGGTGCCGATGGTCTGCGCGAGCGCCCGGTCCGGTAGGCCGAGGTTGGCGCAGATCCGGGCGGCCTCGGCCTCGGCGGCGTACCCGCCCAGGGCGGCGAACTGGTCCTCCAGCGCGCCGTAGCGGCGGACCAGCTTGTCGTCGGCGTTCTCGGCGAGCTGCGCCTCCAGCTCCTTCATCTGGGCCATCAGCACGTCGAGCCCTCGCGCGGAGAGCACCCGGTCGCGACCGGTCACCTCGAGGTCGCCGGTACGCGGGTCCTGCGGGAGGTAACCGATCGCGCTGCGCTGGTCGATCTGGCCCGCGTACGGCTGCCCCTCGCCGGCGAGGACCTTCAGCGTGGTGGTCTTGCCGGCGCCGTTGCGGCCGACCAGACCGATCCGATCACCGGGCTGTACGCGAAGAGTGGTGTCGGACAGCAGGATCCGGGACCCGGCACGCAGCTCCAGGCCGGTGGCAGTGATCATGTTCTCGGGCTCGCTCTCGGGGTCTGGAAGGCTGACTCGGGGCACGCGAAACGGCCGACGAACCCGAGGGGCCCGACGGCTCGGGGCGGTTCAGCCTTCGCAGCGCAGCACCCGACAAGTGTACCGGGCGTCGCCCGGGCGTCCGCCCGGATTACCGACCAAGATCATCGGGTACCGGAACGCTTGTCCGGACCCCCTCCGGCACTTCTGCGAAGAAACATCACACATACGGCATTCACCGGCATACGGCGATCGGGGTCAGCATGGAACTCAACGAGCGGGCCGAACTCGACACCTCACAGGCGAACGACCTCGGTCGGGGTGGTGGGTCCGGCGGCGGGATCGGCATCCCGATCCCCGGCGGCGGCGGTCGCGGCGGCATCATCGGCATCGTGGTCGCCGTGCTCATCGCACTGCTCGGCGGTGGCTTCGGCCTCAACGCCATGACCAACGGCGACGGGGGCGGCCAGGCCGGCGGCACCGACCTGGAGCAGCTCTGCTCGCGGGACAACCCCGACCGGCTCGACGACGCGCGCTGCCGCAACCTGCTCTACGTCAACAGCATCCAGGCCTACTGGCAGAAGGCGTACCCGGAGCTGGGCAACGGCAAGTACCAGCCGACCGACACCAACTTCTTCCAGGCCGCCGTCAACACCGGGTGCGGGCAGGCCGACTCCGGCGTCGGCCCGTTCTACTGCCCCGCCGACAAGCAGGTCTACATCGACCTGAGCTTCTATGACGAGCTGGCTTCCCGGTTCGGGGCCAAGGGTGAGTTCGCCCAGCCGTACGTCCTCGCCCACGAGTACGGCCACCACATCCAGAACCTGCTCGGCACCAACGCCAAGGCCGGTCAGGGCGACCAGAGCGGCCCCCGCTCCGCCTCCGTCCGGTTGGAGTTGCAGGCCGACTGCTACGCCGGCGCCTGGGCCAAGCACGCCACCGAGAGCAAGGACAAGAGCGGGCAGGAGCCGCTCTTCACGTCGATCACCGAGACCGACATCAGCGAGGCCGTGCAGGCCGCCGAGGCGATCGGTGACGACAGCATCCAGGAACGCTCCGGTGGCCGGGTCAACCCGGACCAGTTCACCCACGGCACCTCGGAGCAGCGCAAGCGCTGGTTCAGCCAGGGCTACAGCGGTGGCGACCCGAAGTCCTGCGACACCTTCGGCACCGACCAGCTCTGACACCCCCGCACAACCGGTGGCAGGTCCGCTCGGCGGGCCTGCCACCGTCGTCGTACGCCCCTATCAGTCGAGCCGCGACACCTGGTAGTGGCAGATCAGCCAGGCGTCGCCGACCCGCCGCACGAGCACGCTCAGGTGCACCGTCAACGTCGGCCGGTCGGTGAAGCCGAAGTCCACCGTGAGGTAGCCGAGGACCAGGTCGTCGGCGAGGCGTCGGGTCTCCAGGATCTCGTACCCGGCGGTCAGGCCGAGCGGCTGGGCGGCGTAGTACGCGGCGACGCCGGCCGGCCCGACGGTGTACGGGTGCAGACCCTGGAAGATGGCGTCCTCGGTGAAGTACGACGCGACCCGGTCCGGCTCGTGGGCGTCGACCGCCGACCTCCACCGGTCGAGCACGGTCCGGAGGATCTCGGCCTCGGCGCTGGACATGCTCACCTCCCCGCCTGCCGGGGCGGCTGACCCGGATCGTTCGCCGACCGCGCGGCCTCCCGCCGGCGCATCTCGGCGACACCCTCCTCCGACGTGCCGTCGGGCACCGTCGTCACCATGTCCACCAGAAACTCCACCGCCCCATCCTCCGACCCCCGGCGCCGCACCGCGCCGGGAACCCCCGTTCGGGTGGCGGCCGTCTCCCGGGGCCGGGTCACACGGACCCACGCGCCGGACCGGTCACGTGATCCACCCGGCTTCCTGAAAGTCGGGCCCTCCGACGTGCGGGATGACCCGGTTTCCCGGAAGCCGGGTCGATCACATCGCACTGTCCGGGTCGCTCGCGCCGCCGTCGTGGGCCAGCGCGCTGTCAGTCCGGGATCGGGTCGCGGAGGCGGATACGCACCGCGCGGGCCGCGGCCACCGCCGCCACCAGCACCGCGTGGCGAGGCTCGGGGACGTCGAGCAACCGCTCCGCCCGCAGCGGCACGAGCGGGGCCAGCCGGCGGTCGGCCAGTACGGTGTCCACCGACCGCCGGTCACCGCCGCACACCAGCGCCGCCAGCCGCGACGCCTCCGGGACCAGCAGCCGTACCGCCAGGTCGGCCGCTTCCCCCATGGCGGCCTTGGCCTGGTTGTCGCGCCGGCGGGCGAACCGCTGCTGGGACCAGCCACCGGCGGCGGTGCGCCCCTGCACGTAGCGGCTGTCCACCTTGGAGACGGCCAGGTCGCCACCCTCGGCCACGCCGACCGCCACAGCGCCCTTGCGGGCCAGCAGCAGACCGATCCGGCGGGGCGCGACGGCGGCGGCCACGAAGTCGGCGACAGCAGCGCCGACCGGCGCCCCGGGTGGGGCGTACAGCTCGGCGGTGGCCCCGTCGTCGGCGGTGAGCAGCAGCCCGTACTCCCGGATGGTGGTGGTGTGCGGGCCGTGCCGGTCGGCGAAGCCCTCGACCCAGCGCCCGACGCGGGCCGGGTCGACCTCCAGCCAGCGGCCACCTCCGGCTGCGGGTCGACTGGTCACCACCCGACCGTACGGCACGACCTGGTGATCGGGGCGCTCAGGCCGGCAGCAGCGCGACCACCGCCAGCGCGGCGATCAGCGCGCTGGAGACCAGGCCGGTGACCAACCGCCCGCGCGGACTGCTCAACGCCCGCCCGACCACGGTGCCGCCGCCGGCGATGACCAACTGCCAACTCGCCGACGCCAGGAACACGCCCGCCACGAAGAGCAACGCAGCGCCGAGACCCGCGGCGGCGGTGTCCCGCCGGCCGAGCACCAGCGCGGTGAAGTACAGCACCGTCGCCGGGTTGAGCAGGGTCAGCCCGAGCAACGCGGCATAGGCCCGCCCGGGGGTGCTCAACCCCCCGCCCACCGTCGCCGTTGCCGGCTGCCGCGACCGGTGCGCGGACCAGGTCCGCCACAGGCCGTGCGCGGCCAGACCCAGCAGGACGACCGCCGCGATCACCCGCAGCGGCCCGGCGACCGGCTCGACCACCCCGGCCAGCCCGGCACCACCGAGGGCGGCGACCGCCGCGTACAGCCCGTCGGCCGTCGCCACCGCCAGCGCCGCCGCGGCACCGACCCGGAACGAGGTACGAGCGCTCAGGCCCAGGATCAGGATCGCGATCGCGCCGACCGGGATGGCGACGCCGTAGCCGGCCACCAGACCGGCGAGGAACGCCCCGGTCACGGGAGTCGGTGGCGGGTCGAGGCTCGCCGCCGGAGCGGCCGCTGTCGACGCACGGCAGTCGCCGCACGGACAAGGACCTGCACCGGGTACGCCTCAATCACACAGGCATCCTGCGCGGCGCGCGCACACCGCCGCCACCGGATTTCCACGCCCGCACGTGCCCATGACCGGGTGTCCCCCGGGCGGATCAGCGCTGTCCGGCGGCCCAGCGGGGATCGCGGCCGAGGTAGGCGAGCAGGGTGCCGAGGTCGTCGGCCTCCGGGCCGGTGGTGATCGCCGGGGCGTACGCGCCGTAGGCCCGCAGCGGCTCGACGATCTGCCGGGCGACGGCCAGCAGGGGACGGGCCAGGTCGGCACCGAGCGGGGACGGCTGGCCGGTGGCCACCGCGATGTCCCAGGCGTGCACCGCCGCGTCGAGGGCGCAGGCGACGGCTGCGACAGGGGCCGGCAGCTTGCCCTGGGGCAGCGGCGTGGGCACCTGCGGATCACCGTCGGCGACACCTGCCCAGGCCTGGGCGGACGCGTCGAGGGCGGTGCGCAGGTCGGCCAGCTTGTCACCCTCGATCCGCCCGGAGGGCGCGAACGGGTCCTCCGTCGGCGCGGGCCCACCGACGATCGCCGCCGCGAAGGCGAGCTGGTCGCCGGTCGCGTGTTGGAGCACCTGGGTGACGGTCCACCGCTCGCACGGGGTGGGCTGGTCCCAGCCGTCGGACGGGACCCCTTCGACCGCCGTGCGGAGCGCGTGGTGCGCCTCCTCCAGCACGGTCCGCCACTGCGTAGCTGCCATCTCGCTCATCGTCCTGACCCCCTCCGCCGATCGCATCATGCGTGCGACTCCGCCCGTATTCGGAGCGGAATGTTCCGCTCCCTTCTATGCCGCTAGCTTATCAGACCGGAACGATCTGTTCCATTAAAGAGTTCACGGACCCCGAACGCAGCGAGCGCGGCACCCCGCGAGGGGTACCGCGCTCGAAGGCTGGACGGGTCAGACGTTGAAGCCGAGGGAACGGAGCTGGTCCCGGCCCTCGTCGGTGATCTTGTCCGGACCCCACGGCGGCAGCCACACCCAGTTGATCCGGATGTCGTTGACCAGGCCCCCGCCGGGGCCGGTGGTCAACGCCTGCCGGGCCTGGTCCTCGATCACGTCGGTCAGCGGACAGGCCGCCGAGGTGAGCGTCATGTCCAGGGTGGCGACGTTCTCGTCGTCGACGTGCACGCCGTACACCAGACCCAGGTCGACAACGTTGATGCCCAACTCAGGGTCGACGACGTCCTTCATCGCCTCCTCGATGTCGGCGATCATCGCCTTGCTGACGCCGCCCGTCGGAGCGGCGGTGTCCCCGTCGGTCTGCGGTGCCACGGTGGTGTCACCGGCCTCCGGCGTCGCCTCGGTAGCCGTGTTCTCGCTCATGCCGTCTCTCCGCTTCGCTTCGTGCTGCCCGCGCTCGACCACTGATTCGCTTGCTGACGCTCGCTCATGCCTTCACCTCCGGGCTCACGCCCACGCCGGCGCGTGCCGCGGCGTCCTTGAACGCCATCCACGGCAGCAGCGCGCACTTGACCCGGGCCGGGTAGCGAGCCACCCCCGCGAACGCCACACCGTCGCCGAGCACGTCCTCGTCCGGCGTGACCTGGCCACGTCCGGACATCAACTCCACGAACGCCTCGTGCACCTCGAATGCTTCCCCGGCGCCGCGACCGCGCAGCAACTCGTGCAGCACGCTCGCCGAGGCCTGGCTGATCGAGCACCCCATCCCGTCGTACGAGATGTCGTGCAGCACGGTGCCGTCGGTGGCCACCCGGACGGTGACCTCGTCACCGCAGGTCGGGTTGACGTGGTGCGCCTCCGCGACCCGGTCCCCCGCGTCGTCGGCGTCGCGCAGGCCACGCCCGTGGGGGTGCTTGTAGTGGTCCAGGATGATCTCCTGGTAGAGCTGGTCGAGCTGCACCATCAGTCGAACACCTTCCGTACCTGCTCCAGACCAGCCACCAGGGCGTCGATCTCCCCGGTGGTGGTGTAGAGGTAGAACGACGCCCGCGTCATCGCCGGAACCCCGAACCGGCTGCACACCGGCTTGGCACAGTGGTGACCCACCCGCACCTGAACGCCGAGCGAGTCGAGCACCTGACCCACGTCGTGCGGGTGCACGTCGCCCACCGCGAACGAGATCGTGCCGCCCCTGCCCACCGGCACGGTCGGGCCGAAGATCCGCAGGTCCGGCACCGAACCAAGGGCGTCCAACGCGTACGCCGTCAGCTCCTTCTCGTGCCACTGGATGGCCCGCATCCCGACGCCGGTCAGGTAGTCGACCGCCGCGCCGAGCGCGACCGCCTCGGCGATCGGCGGGGTGCCCGCCTCGAAGCGCGCCGGCGGCGCGGCGAACGTGGAACGGGCCATGGCGACCGTCTCGATCATCGAGCCACCGCCCATGACCGGCGGCATGGCCGCCAGCAGGTCGCCCCGCCCCCAGAGCACGCCGATCCCGGTCGGGCCACACATCTTGTGCCCGGTGAAGACGATGTAGTCGACGTCCAGGTCGACCACGTCGATGGGCAGGTGCGGCACCGACTGCGAGCAGTCCAGCAGCAGCAGCGCGCCCACCTCGCGGACCCGGGCGGTGATCCGGGAGGTGGCGTTGACCGTGCCGAGGATGTTGGACGTGTGCACCAACGAGACGATCTTCGTCCGTTCGGTGACCAGGTCTTCCAGCCCCGACTCGTCCAACCGGCCCTGGTCGGTGACCGGGAACCAGCGCAGGGTCGCGCCGGTCCGCTCGCAGAGCAACTGCCAGGGAACGATGTTCGAGTGGTGCTCCATCTCGGAGATCACCACCTCGTCGCCCGGACCCAGCCGGAACCGGGGGTCGGCGTCCGGGCGCAGCGAGGCGTTGGAGAAGGCGTACGCGACGATGTTGATTGCCTCTGTGGAGTTCTTGGTGAACACCACCTCGTCGACGCTCGGCGCGTTGATGAACGCGGCGACCTTCGCCCGCGCCCCCTCGTACGCCTCGGTGGCCTCGGTGCCCAGGGTGTGCACCGAGCGCGACACGTTGGCGTTGTGCCGCGCGTAGTGCTCGTCGAGCACGTCGAGCACCTGGCGCGGTTTGTGCGAGGTGTTGGCGCTGTCGAGGTAGACCAGCGGGTGGCCGTTGATCTCCCGATCGAGGATCGGGAAGTCGGCGCGCACCCGGGCCACGTCGAAACGCGGCACGTCGTCGTACTGCGGCATCCCCTCGGGGATCGCGATGCTGGTCATCTCGGCAGCGCCTCTCCCACTCAGGCCCGGGCCGCGCCGGCCCCGGCGGCGTACCGCTCGTAGCCCTCGGCCTCGAGCTTGTCGGCCAGCTCCGGGCCGCCCTGCTCGACGATCCGGCCGGCCACGAAGACGTGCACGAAGTCCGGCTTGATGTAGCGCAGGATGCGGGTGTAGTGGGTGATCAGCAGCACGCCGGTGTCACCGGTGTCGCGGACCCGGTTGACGCCCTCGCTCACCACGCGCAGCGCGTCCACGTCGAGGCCGGAGTCGGTCTCGTCGAGGATCGCGATCTTCGGCTTGAGCAGCTCCAGCTGGACGATCTCGTGCCGCTTCTTCTCACCGCCGGAGAAGCCCTCGTTGACGTTGCGCTGGGCGAACGCCGGGTCCATCTGGAGACGCTCCATCGCGCCCCGCAGCTCGCCGCCCCAGGTCCGCAGCTTGGGCGCCTCGCCGTCGATGGCGGTCTTCGCGGTACGCAGGAAGTTCGCCACCGAGACGCCGGGCACCTCGACCGGGTACTGCATGGCCAGGAAGAGGCCGGCGCGGGCGCGCTCGTCGACGGTCATGGCCAGCACGTCCTCGCCGTCGAGGGTCACCGTGCCGCCGGTGATCTCGTACTTCGGGTGACCGGCGATCGAGTAGGCCAGGGTCGACTTGCCGGAACCGTTCGGACCCATGATCGCGTGAGTCTCACCGGACTTCACCGTCAGGTCGACGCCGGCCAGGATCGGCTTGAGCTCACCCTCGGGCAGCTTGACCGACACCTTCAGGTCGCGGATCTCCAGGGTGCTCATTATCGGGTCACTCCATTACTCGGCGTCAGGCTGAGGTAGATGTCGCCGTCGCGGACTTCGACGGGATAGACGGGGACGGGTTCGGTGGCCGGCAGGCCGGTGGGCTCGCCGGTCCGCAGGTCGAAGCGCGAGCCGTGCAGCCAGCACTCGAGGGTGCAGCCGTCGACCTCGCCCTCGGAGAGCGCGACCGAGGCGTGCGAGCACTCGTCGTACGCCGCGTAGAAGGTGCCGTCCTCACCGTGCACCAGCGCGATCGGGGTGCCGTCGACGTCCGCGCTGATCGCGGTGCCCTTCGGCACGTCCTCGGTGGAGCAGATCCGGATCATCAGGCACCCGCCTTGGTCAGCCGGGCCTCGATCGCCTCGCCCAGGCGCTCGCGCAGCGACTCCACCGGGATCTTGTTGATCAGCTCGGCGAAGAAGCCACGCACCACCAGGCGGCGGGCCTCACCCTCCGGGATGCCCCGGGCCATCAGGTAGAACAGCTGCTCGTCGTCGAAGCGGCCGGTCGCGCTGGCGTGACCGGCGCCGGCGATCTCGCCGGTCTCGATCTCCAGATTGGGTACGGAGTCCGCCCGCGCGCCGTCGGTGAGCAGCAGGTTCCGGTTGATCTCGTACGTGTCGGTGCCGGTCGCCTCGGCCTGGATCAGCACGTCGCCCACCCAGACGGTGTGCGCGTCCGCGCCCTGCAGAGCGCCCCGGTAGCCGACGTAGCTGCGGCAGTCCGGCACGTTGTGGTCGACCAGCTGCCGGTGCTCCAGGTGCTGGCCCGAGTCGGCGAAGTAGACGCCGTACAGCTCGGCCTCGCCGCCCCGGCCCGTGTACTCCACGGTGGTGAACTGCCGGACCAGGTCACCGCCGAGAGAGACCTGGATGTGGATGACCTTGGCGTCCCGACCCAGCTTGATCTTCAGGTGCTGGGCCTGGACCGCGTCGTCGGCCCAGTCGGCGATCGTGACCAGGGTCAGCTTCGCGCCGTCGGCCACCGCCACCTCGACGTTGTCGGCCAGGGTGGCGGACCCGACGTGCTCCACGACGAGCGTCGTCTCGGCAAAGCGGCCCACCTCGACGAAGGTGTGCCCGAACGCCGGCTGCTCGACGCCGGTGCCGACGACCCGCACGCGCACCGGCTCGCCGAGCACCGCCTCCGGGGCCACCCGGACCAGCAGGGCGTCGGTGGCGGCGCCGTAGGCCAGCGCGCTGACCCGGTCGACCGGCGTCAGCACGCTACCGATGCGCTCGTCGTCGCGGCCGACCCGGGTGATGGTCACGCCCTCGGGCAGGTCGTCGTGCTCGTGCCGGACCGCACCGGTGGCGGCCGGCACCCCGGTCAGGCCGCGCAGGCGCTTGAGCGGGGTGAAACGCCAGTCCTCCTCCAGCCCGGTGAGGGCCGGGAAGTCGGCGACGTCGTACGAGCGCAGCGCCTGCGACTTGGTGCTGGGCGGCGGCGCGGAAGCCTGGGTAGTCATCTCTTCCTTGGTCTGTCATGGATCGGAGGGTCGAAGCGGGCTGGACCGGACCCTGCGCACCGGGTCCGGGTCCGGCCCTGGCCGGGCGGAGGCGGCGTCAGCCGACCGCGCCCTCCATCTGGAGTTCGATGAGCCGGTTCAGCTCCAGGGCGTACTCCATCGGAAGCTCCTTGGCGATCGGCTCGATGAAGCCACGCACGATCATGGCCATCGCCTCGTCCTCGCTCAGGCCCCGGCTCATCAGGTAGAAGAGCTGGTCATCGCTGATCTTGGAGACGGTCGCCTCGTGCCCCATCGCCACGTCGTCCTCGCGGATGTCGACGTACGGGTAGGTGTCCGAGCGGGAGATGGTGTCGACCAGCAGGGCGTCGCACTTGACGGTGCTGCGGCTGTGGTGCGAGCCCTCCAGCACCTGCACCAGGCCCCGGTACGACGTGCGGCCGCCGCCGCGGGCGATCGACTTCGACACGATGGTGCTGCTGGTGCGCGGCGCCGCGTGCACCATCTTGGCGCCGGCGTCCTGGTGCTGGCCCTCGCCGGCCATCGCCACCGAGAGCACCTCGCCCTTGGCGTGCTCGCCGGTCATGTAGACCGCCGGGTACTTCATCGTCACCTTGGAGCCGATGTTGCCGTCGACCCACTCCATGGTCGCGCCCTCGTGGCAGACGGCGCGCTTGGTGACCAGGTTGTAGACGTTGTTCGACCAGTTCTGGATGGTCGTGTAGCGGCAGCGCGCGTTCTTCTTGACGATGATCTCCACGACCGCGCTGTGCAGCGAGTCGGAGGAGTAGAGCGGCGCGGTGCAGCCCTCGACGTAGTGCACGTACGCGCCCTCGTCGACGATGATCAGCGTCCGCTCGAACTGGCCCATGTTCTCGGTGTTGATCCGGAAGTACGCCTGCAGCGGGATCTCCACGTGCACGCCCTTCGGCACGTAGATGAACGAGCCACCGGACCACACCGAGGTGTTCAACGCGGCGAACTTGTTGTCGCCGACCGGGATCACCGTGCCGAAGTACTCCTTGAAGATGTCCTCGTGCTCGCGCAGCGCGGTGTCGGTGTCCAGGAAGACGACGCCCTGCTCCTCAAGGTCCTCACGGATCTTGTGGTAGACGACCTCCGACTCGTACTGCGCCGCGACACCGGCGACCAGACGCTGCTTCTCCGCCTCCGGGATGCCCAGCCGGTCGTAGGTGTTCTTGATGTCCTCGGGCAGGTCCTCCCAGCTGGCAGCCTGCTTCTCGGTGGACCGCACGAAGTACTTGATGTTGTCGAAGTCGATCCCGGTCAGGTCGGCGCCCCAGGCCGGCATCGGCTTGCGGTCGAACAGCCGCAGGCCCTTCAGCCGCAGGTCGAGCATCCACTGCGGCTCGTTCTTCTTGGCCGAGATGTCCCGTACCACCGCCTCGTTGAGGCCGCGCTGGGCAGACGCCCCGGCGACGTCCGGGTCGGACCAGCCGTACTCGTAGCGACCGAGGGCCGCGAGCTGCTCCTCCTGGGTCAGGGGCTGGACGATCTGCTCGGTCATCTATCTGTCCTCACAGTGGTGACGGGATTACCGGATGGAGCACGGCCCGGCTGGGTCGGGATGTGCGTGGTGCACACCCCGTCGCCGTGTGCGATGGTGGCCAGGCGCTGCACGTGGGTGCCGACCAGACGGGAGATCACCGCGGTCTCGGCCTCGCACAGCTGGGGGAACTCGGCGGCCACGTGCGCCACCGGACAGTGGTGCTGGCAGAGCTGGCCGCCCGAGGCGATCGTGGTCGCGTTGGCAGCGTAACCCTCGGCGGTCAGCGCCGAGGCGAGTGCCTCGGCTCGGGCGAGAGGGTCGTCGCCCGCGTCCTCCATGGCGGCACGGCAGCGCGACTCCAGCGCCGACACCTGCTCGGCGGCGAACGCCGCGACCGCGTCCGAGCCGCCGCTGCGGGCGATCCAGCGCAGCGCGGCGGTGGCCATGTTGTCGTAGTGGTGTGTGCCACAGCGGCCCCGGGCGGCCTCGGTCAACAGGAACACCTTGGCCGGACGCCCCCGGCCACGGCTGCCCCGCACGGTCTGCTCACGGGCGTAGACGTCGCCGTCGGCGAGCATCGCGTCCAGGTGCCGGCGGATCGCCGCCGGACTGAGCCCGAGGGCCACACCGAGCTGCGCGGCGGTCGTCGCGCCCCGCTCCAGCAGCAGGTGGGTGACCCGGTCCCGGGTGGAGACCTCGGTCGCCGACGACCCGGCAAGAGCGGTCGGCGCGGCCCCGACGGACGCGGACGCGGGCGCGCCGAGGGCCGGAACGGCCGTCGGTTGGTGCCCGGAGAGCGCCGCCGCGTTTTTCACAACGCCAACGTTACGTAATTACCCGGACTGTCGCAAACCTGGGTTCCGGTGATCCGAACCACCGGGTCGGCGGAGTCGGACGAACCTCGATCACTACGGTGCGTAGGATTTGGGCCGTGAACCGAATCGTCCCCCCGGTCTCCGGCACCCTGCTGCGCCGCCTCGCCCTCGCCTCGATCATCGCGAACGTGGGCATCGTCGTCACCGGCGGGGCCGTCCGGTTGACCGCCTCGGGTCTCGGCTGCCCCACCTGGCCCCGGTGCACCGACGATTCCTACGTCACCACGCCCGAGATGGGCGTCTACGGGGTGATCGAGTTCGGCAACCGCATGCTCACCTTCGCGGTGGGCCTGATCGCGCTGGCCACCGTCCTGGCCGTGCTGGCCCACCGACCGCGCCGCCCCGGGCTGCTCGGGCTGGCCGTGGCGGTTTTCCTGGGCATCCCCGCCCAGGCGGTGATCGGTGGCATCACCGTGCTCACCAACCTCAACCCGTGGGTGGTCGGGCTGCACTTCCTCGCCTCGATGGCGGTGATCGCCGCCGCGTACGCCCTCTGGCGTCGCGTCACCGACCCGGACGGCCCGGCCGTGGCCGTGGTGCCCACCCCGCTGCGGACACTGGCCCGGATCACCACCGCCGTCACCGTCGCGGTGCTCGTCGTCGGCACCTGGGTCACCGGCAGCGGCCCGCACGCCGGCGACCACGGCGCGGCGCGCAACGGGCTCGACCCGGAGACCATCTCCCAGGTGCACGCCGACGGGGTGTTCCTGCTGGTCGGTCTGTCGGTGGCGCTGATCCTCGCGTTCCGCGCGGTGCACGCGCGGCGGGCCACCCGCGCCGCGATCGTCCTGATCGCCGTCGAGCTGGGCCAGGGTCTGATCGGCTTCGTGCAGTACTTCACCCACCTGCCGGCGCTCCTGGTCGGCGCGCACATGCTCGGGTCCTGCCTGGTGCTGCTGGCCGCCCTGTCGGTGCAGTGGTCCACCCGGGAACGCCACCCGGTCACGTCGGCACCGGAGGCCGTCCCGGCCCAGGCCGCCCCGGTGCCGGTCAACGCCTGACGCGCCCCGCGCCCCGCGCCCCGCGCCCCGCGCCCCGCGCCCCGCGCCCCGCGCCCCGCGCCCCGCGCCCCGCGCCCCGCGCCCCGCGCCCCGCGCCCCGCGCCCCGCGCCCCGCGCCCCGCGCCCCGCGCCCCGCGCCCCGCGCCCCGCGCCCCGCGCCCCGCGCCGAAGATCGTGCTCGAACCACGATGTAGTGGCCTCACCGACACGCCCAGGCCACTACATCCGGGATGTTGCGCGATCTTGACCTCGAGAACCCCAGGTAGCGCCCGCGCACTGGGCCATCGGCCTCAAGATCCGCGCAACATCAGGGAAAGTGCTGGCTCATCGTGCGGTGAGGCCGCAACTCCGGTGAAGTTGCGCGGATCTTGGGACGCCCCCCGCGGGTCTCGGCCCGCGACGCACGGCAGAAGGCCTCAGCGCGTGGCAGGAAACGGCAGCGCGTGGCAGGAAACGGCAGCGCCCAACCCAGCCCCCACTCAAGGGTCGCGACCAACCAGGGCGACGCGCGCCCAACCCAGCCCTCACTCAAGGGCCGAGACCAACCAGGGTGACAAGCGCCCAGGCCAGCCCGGCTCAGGGGCGGCGGGTCAGGTGGGTGGTGATCGCCCCGGCGAGGCGATCGGGGGCTCCGTCGGCGTACCCGATGAAGAGCGACGGCTCGGTCAACTCCAACTCGACCAGGACCGGCTCGCCGTCCGGGCCGGGGATCAGGTCGACCCGGGCGTAGAGCAGTGCCCGGGTGCCGCCGGGGACCGCCGCGAGAGTGCGCTCGGCCACCGCCAGCTCGGCGCGCCCGGGGGTACGGGGACTGATCTCCTCGGCCTTCTCCGGCGCGGACGGGCCGAGGTCGGGACCGGTCAGCATCGGGCCCTTGCGGATCGCGTGGCTGAAGGTCAGCCCGTCCGGACCGGCCAGGTAGAGCAGGGCGGTCTCACCCTCGGTGTCGACGGCGGGCAGGTAGGGCTGCACCATTGTCACCCGGCCGGCGTCGGAGAGCCGACGGGCGTGCGCGGCGGCCAGGCGCCGGTGCTCCGGGTCGGCCAGGTCGTAGCGGCCGGTGTCCTGGCTGCCGGCGCTGATCGAGGGCTTGAGCACGTACTCGCCGGTCTCGGCGGGCGGCTGCCAGGTCTCCCCGGGTTCGATCCAGGTCGTCGGTACGACCGGCACCCCGGCGGCGGCCAACTCGGCGAGGTAGCGCTTGTCGGTGTTCCAGCGCACCACGTCGGCCGGGTTGACCAGCCTGGGCACGGATGCCGCCCAGGCCACGAACTCGTCCCGGCGCAGCGCGTAGTCCCATGGTGAGCGGAGCACGACCAGGTCGTAGCGGACCCAGTCGACGGCGGGGTCGTCCCAGACGACGATGTCGACGGCGACGCCACGGGCGGCGAGCGGGGACAGGACCAGCTGGTCGTCGCCGTTGAGGTCGACCAGTTCGGCCCAGGTGACGAGAGCGACCCGGGGTTCCCCCCGGGTCGACTGGTGGTTGGTGGTCAATTCAGGTGTCTATATCAACGGGCCATCGTGCGTCGGGCCATCGACCGCCAGAGGTCGTTGCTCGGCCGCATCTGGTCCATCAGTTCACGCTCCCAGGCGTTCTCGACGGTGACTCCCGCCTTGGCGCACGCCTCCCGGGCGGTGACGGTGTCGTCGGCGAACTGGTCGCCCCACTCCCCGTCGGCGCCCACCAGGACGATTCGTGCGCCACGCTTGCCGACGTACTCGATGACCGCCTTCGCGCCGCCGTGTCCGGCGGCGAAGGCCTTGAGGCCCGCGACCAGGCCGTGGTGCGCCTGCTCGCCGGCGGTCTGCTCGGCCGTCAGCGTCGTATCGGAACCATCTGCCATAACGCGAAGCCTAAGCAGACTTGCACACCGTTGGGCGAGAACCATGAACCTTTTGTGATGCCAATTACCTAAGGGTTTAAGGCTGACCACAGGTAACCTGACCGGATTTATCCGACTTGTACGGGCGAAACCACCCGGCAAACCTCCCGCAGCCGGCGCAGGTTGAGCCGATCCGACTCATGCTGAAAGTTACTCTGATGTGATGTTAAACCCGGACAACTCATCTACGAGCATGATTAGTCGGCGGTTATCCCGGTAAGCCACCGACGACAGAAACGTGAGAGCGAATCAGATCAACGCGTCGAGCGCGACGGCGACGAAGACGATCGTCAGGTACGTCGTCGACCAGTGGAACAACCGCATCGGCTTGACCGCCTCGCCGCGCGTCGCCCGGCGGCAGAGCCGGTGCGCCTCCACGATGAAGATGGCTCCCACGACCAGGGTCGGCACCCCGTAGATCGCGCTCAACCCCAGCGGCCAGACGGCCAGTGACGTCAACACGGTCAGCCACGCGAAGATCAGGATCTCGGCGTTCACCCGGCGGGTCGAGGCCACCACCGGCAGCATCGGGATGCCCGCACGGGCGTAGTCGTCCTTGTACTTCATGGCGAGCGGGTAGAAGTGCGGCATCTGCCAGAAGAAGACCACCGCGAAGAGCCCCCAGGCGGCCGGCGCCAGCGAGCCGGTGACCGCCGCCCAGCCGATCAGCACCGGCGCGGCCCCGCAGGCGCCGCCCCAGAAGGTGTTGGCCGGGGTGGAGCGCTTCAGCCACAGGGTGTAGACGAGGTCGTAGTAGGCGATCGCGGCCAGCGTCAGACCCGCGGCCAGCAGGTTCGTGAACGTCGCCATCAGGACGACCGACACCGCCGCCAACACCAGGCCGAAGACCAGAGCGCTGCGCGGTGACACGGTGTGCGCCGGCAGCGGGCGACGCTTGGTACGCCGCATCAGCTGGTCGATGTCCCGGTCGATGTAGCAGTTGAGCACGCTTGCCGCGCCGGCGGCGAGCGAGCCGCCGATGAGCACTATCGCCATCAGCCACAGCGACGGCAGCCCACCCTCGGCGAGCATCATCGCCGGAACGGTGGTGACCAGCAGAAGTTCGACGATCCGGGGCTTGGTGAGCGCCACGTACGCCGAGATGACCGCGCGTACGTCCCGCCGGGCCACCGGGCCCTCGGCCGCCCGCGCCGGATGCTGCCCGGCCGGGTTGCTCACGGGGCGCTCGGTGATCATGCTCACGGATTGCCACCTTCCGGCATCGCCATGGGGAGATCGGTTCGGCGGAGCCCGCTCGGGTCCGCACACCGACCCACACACTACGCGTCGTCGTTTTGGCTGCCCGGCCGACCCGACAACGGTGCGGGCCGTCACACCACCGGGTGCTGTCGCGCAGTCAGATCGTCACGTAGCGCACACCATGATGAGATCCCCGGGCGCACGTTTAGGCACGCTCGATAAGGTCATCGGTGAGGGTTCCGCCCATCTGCCGAGGAGCACAAACCATCGTGGCTGCCAAACGACCCGAGCACTCCGCACTGAACTGGTCCGACCTCGATCGCCGGGCTGTCGACACCGTCCGCGTGCTGGCCATGGACGCCGTGGAGAAATCCGGCAACGGCCATCCGGGCACCGCGATGAGCCTCGCGCCCGCCGCGTACCTCCTCTTCAACCGCGTGATGCGGCACAACCCGGCCGACCCGAACTGGCCCGGCCGGGACCGTTTCGTGCTCTCCGCCGGACACTCGAGCCTGACGCTCTACATCCAGCTCTTCCTGTCCGGTTACCCGCTGAGCCTGGACGATCTGAAGTCGCTGCGGCAGTGGGGCTCGCAGACTCCGGGGCACCCGGAGCACGGGCACACGCCGGGCGTGGAGACCACCACCGGCCCGCTCGGTCAGGGCCTGGGCAACGCGGTCGGCATGGCCATGGCGGCCCGCCGCGAGCGCGGCCTGTTCGATCCGGAGGCCGAGCCGGGCGCGTCGGTCTTCGACCACGACATCTGGTGCATCGCCTCGGACGGCGACATCGAGGAGGGCATCAGCCACGAGGCCAGCGCCCTCGCCGGGCACCAGCAGTTGGGCAACCTGACGCTGATCTACGACGACAACGAGATCTCCATCGAGGACGACACCCGGATCGCCAAGAGCGAGGACGTGGCCGCCCGCTACGAGGCGTACGGCTGGCACGTGCAGACCGTCGACTGGCGCAGCGGCGACGCGGACCAGGGCGACTACCACGAGGACGTCGAGGCGCTGTACGCGGCGCTGCTGGCCGCCCGGGCGGAGACCAGTCGCCCCTCCTTCATCGCGCTGCGCACCATCATCGGCTGGCCCGCGCCCAACAAGCAGAACACCGGCAAGATCCATGGTTCGGCGCTCGGCGCGGACGAGGTGAAGGCCACCAAGCGCCTCCTCGACTTCGACCCGGAGCAGACCTTCCAGGTCGACGAGAACGTGCTCGGCCACGCCCGCACGGTGATGGGTCGCGGCGCGGACGCCCAGCAGGAGTGGACCACCTCCTTCGACGCCTGGAAGGCGGCCAACCCGGAGCGCGCCGCGCTCTACGAGCGGCTGGCGGGTCGGGTGCTCCCGGACGGTTGGACCGACGCGCTGCCGGTCTTCCCGGCCGACGCCAAGGGTGTGGCCACCCGGGCCGCCTCCGGCAAGGTGCTGGAGGCCCTGGCGCCGGTGCTCCCGGAGCTGTGGGGCGGCTCCGCCGACCTGGCGGAGAGCAACAACACCACGATGAAGGGCGAGCCGTCGTTCATCCCGGCGTCACACGCCACCAAGGACTTCCCCGGCCACGAGTACGGCCGCACGCTGCACTTCGGCATCCGTGAGCACGCCATGGGCGCGATCCTCAACGGCATCGCCCTGCACGGCGGCACCCGCCCGTACGGTGGCACCTTCCTGGTGTTCAGCGACTACATGCGCCCGTCGGTGCGGCTGGCCGCGCTGATGAAGCTGCCGGTGACCTACGTGTGGACGCACGACTCGATCGGTCTCGGCGAGGACGGCCCGACCCACCAGCCGGTGGAGCACCTGACCGCGCTGCGGGCGATCCCCGGCCTGGACGTGGTCCGCCCGGCGGACGCCAACGAGACGGCCTGGGCCTGGCGGCAGGCGTTGGAGCACACCGACCGGCCCACCGCGCTGGCGTTGAGCCGGCAGCCGCTGCCGACCCTGGACCGCGACGTCCTCGGTAGCGTGGAGGGGGTGGCCAAGGGCGGTTACGTGCTGGCCGAGGCGTCCAACGGCAAGCCCCAGGTGATCATCGTCGGCACCGGCTCCGAGGTGCAGCTCTGCCTGACCGCCCGGGAGCGGCTGGAGGCCGACGGCACCCCGACCCGGGTGGTCTCGATGCCCTGCCAGGAGTGGTTCTACGAGCAGGATGAGGCCTACCGGGAGTCGGTTCTGCCACGCGGGGTAAAGGCACGGGTGAGCGTGGAGGCGGGCATCGCGATGTCGTGGCGCGCCATCGTCGGTGACCTGGGCGAGAGCGTGAGCCTGGAGCACTACGGGGCGAGCGCTCCGCACACCGTGCTCTTCGAGCAGTTCGGGTTCACCCCCGACCGGATCGTGGCGGCGGCGCACGCCTCGCTGGCTCGGGTGGGCGACATCACCGGTTTCACGACCGGCAACTGAGGGAGCGTGGACGGCATGACCGACAAGTTGAATGAGCTGACCGCCGCGGGCGTGGCGGTCTGGCTCGACGACCTTTCCCGGGTGCGGTTGAGCTCAGGCGGGCTGGACCAGCTCCGCCGGGAGAAGCACGTCGCCGGGGTCACCACCAACCCGACGATCTTCGCCAAGGCGCTGAGCGATGCCGACGAGTACAACTGGCAGCTGCGTGACCTCGCCACCCGTGGGGTGGACGTCGAGGAGGCCGTGCGCATGCTCACCACGTACGACGTGCGGTGGGCCTGCGACGTGATGCGCCCGTCGTACGACGGCAGCGACGGTGTCGACGGCCGGGTCTCGATCGAGGTCGACCCGCGCAGCGCGCACGACGCGGACAAGACGGTCGCCGAGGCCAAGGCGCTGTGGTGGCTGGTCGACCGGCCCAACCTCTTCATCAAGATCCCGGCGACCGAGGAGGGCCTGTCGGCGATCACCGACACGCTCGCCGAGGGGATCAGCGTCAACGTGACGTTGATCTTCGGGCTGGACCGCTACTCGGCGGTCATGGAGGCGTTCCTGGCCGGTCTGGAGCAGGCCAAGGCGAACGGTCACGACCTGTCCACGATCGGCTCGGTGGCGTCGTTCTTCGTCTCCCGGGTCGACTCGGAGGTCGACAAGAGGCTGGAGAAGATCGGCTCGGACCAGGCGAAGGCGCTGCGCGGCAAGGCCGCCGTCGCCAACGCGCAGCTCGCGTACGAGCGCTACACCGAGGTCTTCTCCTCGGACCGCTGGAAGGCGCTCGAGGCCGCCGGGGCGCACCCGCAGCGGCCGCTGTGGGCGTCCACCTCCACGAAGAACCCGGACTACCGCGACGTCATCTACGTCGAGGAGCTGATCGCCGCCGGCACCGTCAACACCATGCCGGAGTCGGTCATCCACGCGTACGCCGATCACGGCGAGACCCGGGGCGACACCGTCACCGGCTCGTACGACGCGGCTCGGCAGGTCTTCGCGGACCTGGAGTCGGTCGGGATCGACATGTCCGACGTGATCGCCACCCTGGAGCGCGAGGGCGTGGAGAAGTTCGAGGTCAGCTGGCAGGAGCTGCTCGACGGCGTGCGCAAGTCGCTGGACGCGGCGAAGCAGGGCACCGGAGCCCCGAACAAGGCGGCCACCGGCAACGCGCAGGCCGCCCAGAAGGCCGGTGGGGCATGAGCGAGCGAATCGGCGGGCACGGCACGCGGCGGAGCGGAGTGACGGCATGAGTGACCTGCTCGCGGGACCGGTAGAGGCGGCCGCCGGGCTGGCCGTGTACGGCGCGGACGCGGTCGACAAGACCGCGCCGGCGTCTACCCGGGACGCGCTGGTCAAGGCCGGTGTGCCGGGCAGGCTGGCCGGCAAGGACGCCAGCCTGTGGGGTCCGGACGCCGAGGCGGAGGCGAAGATCCGGCTGGGCTGGGTGGACACCCACCAGCGCAGCCGGGAGCTGCTGGCGCAGTTGGCCGAGCTGAAGGCCGAGCTGACCGACCTCGACCACGTGGTGCTCGCCGGCATGGGTGGCTCGTCGCTGGCCCCCGAGGTGATCACCCGGACGCTCGGTCGTCCGCTGACCGTGCTGGACACCACCGACCCGGGCCAGGTCCGGGCGGCGCTCGGCGACCGGTTGGAGCGCACCGTCGTGGTGGTGGCCAGCAAGTCCGGCTCCACCGTCGAGACCGACAGCCACCGGCGCGCGTACTGGCAGGCGTTCCTGGACGCCGGGATGACCGAGGCGGAGGCCGGCCGGCACTTCGTCGTCGTCACCGACCCGGGTTCGCCGCTGGAGCAGACCGCGACCGAGATGGGCGCGTTCACCGTGCTCGCCGACCCGAACGTGGGCGGCCGCTACTCCGCGCTCACCGCGTTCGGCCTGGTGCCCTCGGCGCTGGCCGGGGTCGACGTGTCGGAGCTGCTCGACCAGGCCGACGCGCTGGCCGCGTCGCTCGGCGCGGACCGGGACAACCCGGCGCTGGCGCTGGGCGCCGCCCTGGGCGCCGCCGCCACCCTGGCCCGGGACAAGGTCGCCCTGGTCTCCGACGGCACCGGCATCGACGGGCTCGGCGACTGGGCCGAGCAGTTGATCGCCGAGTCGACCGGCAAGGCCGGAGTGGGCATCCTCCCGGTGGTGGTGGAGTCGCCACAGAGCCCCGGCGCCACCGGCGCGGACGTGCTGACGGTCAGCTACGGCGGCGCGCTGGCCGCCGGGGAGATGCCCGGCGGCGGCGCCAACCCGGACGTGGCCGTCAACGGCCCGCTCGGCGCGCAGTTCCTGGCCTGGGAGTACGCCACCGCGGTGGCCGGCGTGGTGCTCGGCATCGACCCGTTCAACCAGCCGAACGTCACCGAGTCCAAGGAGAACACCAACAAGATCCTGGCCTCGGGCCTGCCGGCGGAGACGCCGTCGTTCACCGAGGGCGCGATCG